>JBEPZU010000001.1:0-228448 GCA_041640715.1 Thermoproteota archaeon
TTCGATCGGATCTGATATTTTAAATTTTAACTCCTTTTCAATCATTCTTATATAATGTTTTATTACCGAATAATTATTATTAACGATTAATCTTAAGAGCAACGAGAAGCTTTAATGGCTGAATTTTGAATTAGCTATAAATAGTGCGCTTCTTCTTTTTTCTTATGGAAAAAATACTGTTTAATGCAGAAGTAATAAGACAATTTCTCGCTTTAATTATGAATAGACATTTCGAATTAAATCTGAAAAACGTCAAAATAGATTTCAGATACGACCAAATAAAGCTAATTTCAGTCATACTTGATGGGAGAATAGAGTACGTACCTCTAAAGAAGTAAATAAAACTTTTAAATAAATAGAATATTAACTGTTCATGAAAGAAGAAAGTACTTCCTTGGCAGAAATAACCTTGAATCCGCTATTCGCCTTTCTATTGGAAGTAGCCAAAATGGCACTTGGAACAGGATGGTCTGCAAACCTTAACTTAGCCATATCGCTTTATTTAGGAGAAACAAAAATGGGCACGGTGAAACTTGAAGGCGATGCAAAACTGCAACCTGTTAAGTAAAAATAAACTATAAAATTCAAAGAAATTTTTTATAACATTATTCAAGAAGTTTAAGAATAAAATATTTGGATATTTTTCGCCGGTTTTTTCATAAACCATAATATAAATCAACAATCTGGCTTTTTCTCATAACTAAGTTTTTCTTAATCAATTCGATCATCTTTCGTTTTCCACCAAAGTTATTAAAGAACCTCATAATCTATCTCAGGAAGATTCCAAACATCTATGCTAGGCTGATAGAGATGAATTTTAAGGAGATTTTTCCATTTGCTAATCAATCATACCCCTAAAAGCTTTAAAGTTTAACTAAAAATTGATGGTCGCTTTTTGACATAAAAGGCGTTAATGAAATACTATTTGCTAACATTCAGTTCAGTCTCGTTGTAACTTAAACTACTTGTTCTACTATCACAAATTAAAAATGACACCTCCATAACCTGTTATGCTAGTAACATTTCCAAAAGCAGCTTTCCCTGCAGTTTAGCAATTTTGGTAATACCGATAAAAATAGCTCACTAAATGGTACTTTAATCACAAAGAGTATGGCAATTTAAGTTGTTTAGGGTATTTCAAGAATAAACCTAACTTCTATATTTGATTTATCAGTTCTTGAGTTGCTTTCTTTATAGCTTGTTTGCTATTAATGAATTCATTCATTAATCCAGAGGATTTAAGTTTAGTTATATCTAGAAGCATGAATTTCACATCGCCCGGCCATCCTCTGCCATCCTTAGTCACTGGTTTGAATATGTACTTGACGTTTCTTAATCCCATTTCTTCAATCACTATATCTGCTATCTCTTTAGTGGTTATCCAATCTTCGTTACCTACATTATAGACATCGTAAACATCATTGTTCTTCAGCATTCTCTCGAATAAATGAATGGTCGTATTAACTGCATCTTTGATATGAAGATAGCTCTTGCTTTGTTTTCCGTCTCCCAATATTTCTAATTCATGCGGATTTCTTCTTAGTTTTTTGATAAAATCTACGATTACACCATGCCTACTCCTAGATCCAACTATGTTAGCGTATCTTAAGATTATACTGCGAATTCCATAAAGGTTAGAATATGTAAAGATCAAATTTTCTGCAGCAGCTTTACAGGCACCATAAACCGAAATAGGTTCTATAGGATGAGTCTCAGGAGTAGGTATGGCTTTAGCATCCCCATATACAGTACTAGAGCTAGCAAAAATGAAATAACGAACATCATATTCCCGCGAAGCTTCTAAAACATTGAAGGTTACGGTTAAGTTATTTTCGTAATGAACCCTAGGCTCAATACTGCTTGTTCTTACTTCAGGGTTCGCTGCAAAATGGAAAACGATATCGACTTCCTTGAATGTTCTCATCCACTTTTCATCGTTAACTTTCAAATCTGCTTCGATAAAATTAAAGTAAGGTTTGTTGAGATGTTGCTGGATATTTTCTAAACTACCTGAGCTTAGATTATCAATGACTACTACATTATGACCTAAACTAACTAAAGCATCTACAAGATGACTCCCAATGAATCCACATCCTCCTGTAACGAGGACCTTCAGTTTCTGCATTTCGTTAATAACCTCATATTAAGAATTTAGTTTAAGAAGTTTTCTCTATTGTTATAAAAATACGCAATTCAGCTGAATAATACCTGGTCTAACGCATTGGTAGTCCTTTTAACGATCTCTTCGTTTATTATCCCCATAGAACCTATTCTTATTATTTTTTCATTTAATTCACCAAAACCTTTTGCGATCTCAATATTGTGTTCTATTCTCATTCTCTTCACTATTTCACTAGCCTTTTTATTCTGAGGTACTTTAAAAGCTATGACTGTGCGTGATCTAGCATAATCTTTAGGGAATATTTCAATGCCTTTCTTCTCAGCATATGCATAAAACATTTCGGCACATCTTTTATGTCTTGCGAAAACATTGTACAAACCTTCTTCCTTTATTTTGAGCAAAGAAAACTTGGTTGCTAAAAATAGAGGCAAAGCAGGCGTAAAAGGTGTTTCTTTCTTCTCATGGAACTTTAAGTAAGTTTTTAGATCGAAATAACCATAACTGTTTACTTTCTTGTTTTTTTCTATAGCTTTCTTAGATACTGATACGAAGGCCAATACAGGAGGGGAAGCTAGGCATTTTTGATTTGCGGTTATATGTACGTCTATACCTAATTTATCTGTAGGCAAATCAACACCGCCAAGAGCTGAGATTGAATCTACGATTGTAAGAATATCCCTTTCCATAGCCATTTTCATTATCTTATCTATTTCCCAAATTGAAGCCCCTGTAGAGGTTTCATTGAAAACAAGAGCCAGGCAGGTTATATCTCGATTTTCTTCAAGGATTTTAGCTACATCTTCTGCCCTAGGCGAATCTCCATAAGGTTTGTTTATCTTTATTAATTCAGCTCCGGTCATCCTGATCCTTTCGCATAATCTTTCTCCGAATTCTCCTGCGCTAAACGATAAGACTTTATCCTTGGAATTTATGAAGTTATGAACTGCGAATTCCACGCCTCCTGTGCCAGAAGAAGAAAGGATAGCTATATAGTTTTCAGTTTGAAAAACATACTTAAGTAAATCTTCTAATTCTTCATATAAAGCATGGAAATCTTCCCCTCTATGGTTCATAATCGATTCGTTCATTGCTTCGATAACGTCAGAGGCAACATTCGTGGGTCCTGGTAACATCATAAGTTTTTTCTGATAATCCATAAAATATAAAATAAGTTTTAGATTATAATCTTAAAGTTTATGATTTGTCTTCTTTCAGATTATGGCACCGAGAGCATATACTTAGCTGAATTGATTGGCGTCATAAAATCTTTGAATCCAAACGAAGAAGTATTGCCTTTGATCAATTCAATCAGCAGGCAAAATGTTTTCGAAGGCGCTTTTACTCTTAGCTACGTGGCCAAAGAATATCCTGCAGGAACCATTTTTCTTGCCATTGTAGATCCCGGTGTAGGAACTGAAAGGGTTCCTCTGATTATAGTTACGAATAAACATATCTTCATAGGACCGGATAACGGTTTACTTTCTTTAGTTTCTAAGCAAGAAGGAATACTAGGCATTTACGAAATAGATTTGGAAAAGTTACCTACTAAGAAGATTTCAAGTACTTTTCATGGTAGAGATGTATTCGCGGTGGCTGCTGCGATATTAAGTCTGGGTTTCAAAGTAGATAGCATCTCGAAACCTATAACGCAAATTAAACAGATAGAATTTCCTGAACCCAAGAGGTTAGGATCAAGTATAGAGGGTGAAGTAGTATATATCGATGATTTTGGCAATGTGATAACTAATATAAAAGAACGCGATCTAGAGAATGCTTCCTTTCTTAATAGAGAAAGGCTAAGATTGATTTTAAAAGATTCTAAATACGATCTTTCTTTAAAGAAAACCTATGCAGATGTCCAAGAAAATCAGCCGCTATTACTTATTGACAGTTTTGATTTATTAGAAATAGCAGTCAATAAAGGCAACGCTAGCAAATATTTCAATTTGAAAGTAGGGGATAAGGTTATATTAGAGTAGGATGAGGGTAATAGACGGTAGCTTTGGTGAAGGTGGAGGGCAAATACTAAGAACAGCTTTGGCATTGGCGGTCATAAAAAACGAAGATGTGAAAATAACGAATATAAGAGCCAAAAGGGAAAATCCGGGATTAAGGCCCCAGCATTTATTAGTAACAAAAGCTTTAGCTGAAATTTGTAACGGGAAAGTAGAAGGTGCAAGAATAGGCTCGAGGGAATTAATTTTCTATCCTTCTAAGGTCAAGGGGGGAAGCTATAATTTTGATGTGGGTACTGCAGGTTCTGTAACTTTGGTTTTACAAGCTCTTTTGCCTGTAGCTGCCTTTGCAGATAAACCGATTAGAATAATTCTAAAGGGAGGAACTGCTGTGCCTAAATCTCCTACCATCCCTTATTTTGAAAAGGTTTTCTTGTTTTTCTTGAATAAAATTGGGTTTAATGTTAAAATTAAGGTATTAAAGCATGGTTTTTATCCTAAAGGGGGAGGTATAGTAGAAGTTGAAACAGAACCTTCTGAATTAAGATTCTTGAATCTTGAGAAATTTGGTTCCGTTAAAGAAATATTCATTCAAGCATATTCAGAAGGATTACCTTGTCATGTAGTAGAGAGAGAGGTTAAAAGAAGTCTTCAGCTTTTAGAAAATTACAATATTAACGAGGAATTGGTAAAAATCGAGAAAATATGTTCTTCCCCAAATTCTTCAAATATAGGTAACTTCTTTTTCATCTCAGCCTTGGGTTCTGAGTTTACTGTATTAGGTTATGACAGTATCGGCATAAAAGGGTTGTCTGCAGAAAAGGTAGCCCAGACTCCTACCGAAAATCTACTTGAGAACATTTTTAAAACAAATGCAGCTTTAGATTTTTTTGCAGGAGACCAATTATTGATCTGGTTGGCTCTTGCTAAGGGTTCTTCTTCGATAACAACTCATAAGTATACTTTACATGCTTATACTACATTGCACCTTTTAAAAGAAATGCTAGGAATAAATTTCAATATTGAAGGGAGCCTAGAATCTTTTGCAAAAATAAGGATTGAAGGCGCTAAGCTTTAATATATAATAATTACAAATAATTATCATGTCTGAAATTCTCGAAGTTGCAGGAGCCACAATAGTAGGAATGGTTTATTCTAGTGGGGTTATTTTGGCAGGAGAAAAAAGGGTCGCATTAGGCAGTTATCTTCTAAGTAAAGTGGGTAAGAAGGTTTTCAAGATAACTGATAACTTAGGAATAGCAAGTGCAGGTATTTTAGCCGATATGCAGGCAATTTCCAAAATTTTGGCATATGAGTTAAAGATGTATGAGCTGGAAAACAAACGTGCTCCAATGATTAAGAGCGCTGCAAAGTTACTTTCTAATATTTTATATAGCAGAAAGTATTTTCCATTCTTAGCTTCTGTGGTAATAGGAGGAAGGGATTATTTGGGCAATCATATATTTAGTCTTGATCCAATAGGTTCTCTAATCGAGGACAAATACGTTTCATTAGGTAGCGGTTCTGAGTTATCTATGAGCATACTAGAAGCTGAATATTCAGAAGATTTAAATAAAGAAAAAGCAATTGATCTTGCTTATAAGGCTATAAAAATCGCCTGTGGAAGGGATGTGTTATCTGGAGACGGTGTAGATATTTTGGTTATAAATGAAAAGGGAACAGAAGAGATCTTTAAACCTCTAAAGTAATTTTATATCCACCCTCACTAAATTTTCTAGAGCAGTAAGTCTTAATAGTTTTCTAACTTCAACTTTTGCGTTATTAAATTTCAAATTAGAAAGAATATCTTCATAAGTTTCATCTTCTTTAGATATCATCATAGCCGTTATTACCCCGCCGCTTTTTTTAGTTATTTTATAAGCCGTATCTAGCATCTCACCGCTTCTTCTTTGTTCCCATATTATCACTCTATCCATTCTATCTAAAAAAAACTCCTCCAACTTTGAAGCCTTTTCAAAGAATATCGGTTTAACCAAATTTTTTACTTGGTTTTCTTCGATATTCCTAAGCAATAGCTCATACAATTCAAAATCGTTTTCTGCGGCTATCATAGGGATTTCTCTTTTCTTAGCTATATCTATAGAAAGAAGACCCGCTCCGGCACAAAGTTCGATTATTCTTTCGCCTTTTTTTATTTCATTTGTTAGTTTGTTTCTTTCAAACCTTAACCTGACGTCTATGAAATTTTTATTTATTTTGGAATAAAGTTTTAAATCTTCATCTTCATAAGTAATTATTTCTTTATTTTCTCCGAATACAAGTTCAGGTATAACTCCTTTATAGAGCAATGAAAGATTTCTTATCTTATAAATGCTTTTTACGTTCTTTCTTTCTAGTCTTATTAGTTCAATATATTTTTCTAGGAAATCGTCGAACTTTGATTCTAAAATGACTACGTCGTTATATGCTAAATATCTGAAAGGTATCTTGTAAAAATTCATAGCTGACTTTATTTCCTCTATAAGCTTGTTTTTTTCTAGCAATTTTTCTTTTGCTATGACTTCCTTTTCTTCTAATATGGCTTCTCCCAGTTTTTCTGTAATTTTTTTGATTTCTTCATCTTTAGGTTTTCTGCTCAGGGGTAAGAAAATCGTATTTTCTTCTCTTAAACTCCGGTGATACTTATCCAAAAGATCTAATTCTTTTAAGATGGATTTTAATAATTCAGCTTTTTCTTTCCCGACCCCTATCGTGAGTTTTTTCTCGAATATTTTTTCATCCATAAAACGGGCGCTGCGGGATTCGAACCCGCGACCCTTGGGTTAAAAGCCCAATACTCTTCCTGGCTGAGCTAAGCGCCCTTCATTATGCTTTATGACGAGGATACTTATGAATTTTTCCTGCTTAATTTTCAGGGATAATTTTTATAAGTAAGTTAGAATATTTTTTAGTTACACTATTTTAGGATGGAAGAGGAAAATAATTTTGATATTTTGGAGTATGAATTAGTTCCAAAACATATAATCTTGAGTAAAGAAGAGGCCAAAAAACTTCTAAAAACCTTTAATATAAAGCCCCATCAATTACCTTGGATAAGAGAATCCGATCCTGTTTGTAAGAGAATAAAAGCTAAACCAGGCGATATAATAATGATAATAAGGGATAGCTTTACTGCGAAAAAAACTGTAGCTTATCGTTATGTTGTTCCTAAGTGGGTGAAATAATGGAAAAAAACATAGCTACTGAGGATTTTTGGATTTTAGTTGAGAACTTTGTAAAAGAGAAAGGTTTAGCTAGATTGCACCTTGATTCTTACAATGAATTCATAAAAAGGGGTCTTCAACAAATAGTAGATGAAGTTAAAGTAATTGAGGCCCCTTCTAGCGTTGCTGGTTACTATATTCAACTAGGGTCGATTAAAGTAGGGGCACCTAGGATAAAAGAAGCCAGAGGTTTTGAGACTAAGGTAACTCCGAATGAGTGTAGATTAAGAGGTCTAACTTATTCAGCTCCTCTTTATTTGGAAATGACATTATATGTTGGTAATGAACAAAGAAAGAGCGAGGTCGTAGAAATTGGCGACATACCAGTGATGGTCAGATCAGATATATGCTATCTTTCTAAGATGAACAGAGAGGAGCTAATAAAAGCGAGAGAAGATCCAGAAGATCCTGGAGGTTATTTCATTATAAACGGTTCTGAAAGGGTGATTGTGGCTCAAGAGGATTTGGCTGAGAACAGAATTCTCATAGACTTAGCACATAAAGGTTCTTCTACAACGCATGTAGCTAAAGTTATTTCTGCGATTCCTGGTCAAAGATCTTCTGTGACGGTTGAAAGACATAAGGATGGTTCTCTTTGGGTATCTTTTTCAGCCATACCCGGCAAATTACCGCTTTTTGTTCTCATGAGGGCGTTAGGTGTTACTTCGGATCAGGAAATATTCACTGTTGTATCAAGAGATGAGCGTATATGGCAAGAGTTGTTCGTTTCCTCCTTGCAATCTGAAAAGGTTCATACAGTAGATGAAGCACTTGAATACATTGGGAATAGAGTTGCTCCAGGAAGTCCTTTGGATAAAAGAAAGGAGAGGGCTCAAACTGTATTAGATAAAAATCTATTGACTCACCTAGGAACCACTCCTCATGCGAGGATAAGAAAGGCTTATTATCTAGCTCAAATGGCAAATGCAGTCATAGAGGCTTACCTAGGACTCCGTCCCTTAGACGATAAGGATCATTATAAGAACAAGAGGCTCAAGTTGGCTGGTGATATGATGGCTACTTTATTTAGAAGTATCTTTAAGGCATTTGTTACGGACGTGGCTTATCAACTTGATAAGGCGATAACAAAGAAAAGGGAGGTGGAAATTTCATCTTTAATAAGATCGGACATAATCACTGAGAAAATAATTTATGCGCTTGCTACAGGTAATTGGCCAGGAGGCAAGACAGGCGTTAGTCAACTTTTAGACAGGACTAATTATCTATCCACTTTAAGTCACCTAAGGAGGCTAATTTCCCCGCTAAGTAGAACACAACCTAATTTTGAAGCTAGAGATCTCCATCCTACACAGTGGGGTAGGATATGTCCTGTAGAGACTCCTGAAGGTCCTAATTGCGGCCTTGTTAAGAATTTAGCTTTACTAGCTACGATTTCGGTCGGAGGTTATAGCGAAGAGGTAAGAAATTATCTTTTAACAAGTCTTAAGGTTTTAACCAAGACCCCTGAAGGAAAGAACTTTGCAGTTATTTATTTGGATGGCGAGGTGATAGGTTATCATGAAGAACCCGAAAAATTGGTTGAAATATTAAGGAAACTTAGGAGAAAGAAAATTTTACCTTATGAAATGAGCGTTGCAATTTACAATAAACCTACAGGCAAGGAGATCAAAATAAATACAGATTCAGGAAGAGTGCTTAGGCCTTTATTAATAGTAGAAAAAGGAAGGCTTAAAATAACTAAGGAAATAATAGAGGATGTCAAAGAAGGCAAGTTAAGTTGGAGCGATCTTGTAGGTGAATACATAGAATATCTCGACGCAGAAGAGGAGGAAAACGCCTATATTGCTGTAAATCTCAATGAATTGAGCGAGGAACATACCCATCTTGAATTCCCGCTTGCTACGATGCTAGGTGTTGTTGCTTCTATAATACCTTATGCTGAATACAATCATTCTCCAAGAAATACTTTCGAAGCAGCTATGGGCAAACAAGCTTTAGGGGTGCCTTTCACCAATTTCTTTGAGAGGGCTGATTCACGAGCTCATTTGCTTCATTATCCACAACGTCCTTTAGTTGTAACTAAACCTATGAAAATAAGCAAAGCTTTCGACAGACCTTTTGGTCAAAATATGGTTGTAGCCGTTCTTTCTTACACAGGCTATAACATTCAAGATGCAGTTATTATAAATAAAAATTCCGTAGATAGGGGGTTAGCTAGATCTACTTTCATAAGGCTTTATGAAGCTGAAGAGAGAAGATATCCAGGAGGGGCTCAAGATAGAATAGAAATACCTCAACAAGGTATTAAAGGGTATTATGCTCCAGAATTTTATGCAAAACTTGATGAAGACGGCGTAATAATACCTGAGGTTGAAGTTAAGGGAGGAGATATATTAATAGGTAAAACCAGTCCTCCTAGGTTTGCTGGCGAATTCAAAATAACAGAAGTAACTGAGAATAGAAGGGATACTTCTGTGATGTTAAGACATGAAGAAAAAGGAATTGTAGATACGATTTTCATGACAAACACAATCGATGACAATGTTTTAGTTAGAGTGAAAGTAAGAGATTATAGAATTGCCGAGATTGGTGATAAGTTTGCATCTAGACATGGGCAGAAAGGAGTCATAGGAATTCTTTTACCTCAAGAGGACATGCCTTTTACGGAAGAAGGCATTGTTCCAGACCTCATAATAAACCCACATGCAATTCCTTCGAGGATGACCGTAGGACAGTTATTGGAATCGGTTGCTGGTAAATATGCAGCTCTAAAAGGTGTTTTTGTAGATGCTACTCCTTTTGAAGGAGACGATATTGAAGTCATAAAAAGAGAACTTGAGAGATATGGTTTCAAGTCTAGTGGTAAGGAAATTATGTATAATGGAATTACGGGCGAGAAGATGGTAGCTGAGGTATTTATAGGTATAACTTATTATCAAAAACTACATCATATGGTAAGCGATAAAATGCATGTGAGGGCAAGAGGTCCTGTTCAGATATTAACTAGACAACCTACTGAAGGAAGGGCCAGAGAAGGAGGGCTGAGATTTGGAGAAATGGAGAGGGACTGTTTGATTGCTCATGGCGCTTCTTTTGTTCTTCAAGATGTGCTATTGGATATGTCTGATGCTACTTATATATATGTTTGTAAGAAATGCAACGCTATGGCATATTATGATGGTAAGAAAAATACAACTACGTGCTACTTCTGCGGTCCGCATAGAGATATAGTTAAGGTCAAGACGAATTATGCTTTTACTGTATTATTAAAGGAACTCATCAGTATGTGTATCCATCCAAGGATACTTCTTGAAGAAAAAATATCGAGATGGCTATGATGGAAGAGAGCGAATATGTTGTAAAAGGAATAAAGTTTAGCATACTCTCGCCAGAAGAAATAAGGAAAATGTCAGTAGTTACGATAACAGTCCCTGATACATATGATGAGGAATGGTCCCCTATTTCCTTTGGCTTGATGGATAGTAGATTGGGCGTAATAGAACCTTTTCAAAGCTGTGCTACATGCGGAGAAAGGATGGAATCTTGTCCAGGACATTTTGGAAGAATAGAGTTGGTAAGACCCGTAATCCATGTAGGTTTTATCAAGAACATTCAACAAACATTGCAATCTATATGCCTAGAATGTAAAAGAATATTACTTAAAGAGGAGGCTATAGAAAAACTTCAAAAATATATAAGTAAGTATAGTGAAAAGGGATTGAACTTCTTCGTCAATTTGTTAATTAACTTGGCTATTAAAAAGGCTTCGAGAACTGCTGTTTGTCCTCATTGTAAAACAGAGCATCCTAAGATAAGGTTTGAAAGACCTTTCTATTTTTACGAGGAAAGTGAGAAAGGTACCAGACTTTTAACTCCATATGATCTATATGAAATTTTGAAGCGTATTCCTAATGATGATGCCATGCTAGTAGGTTTCATACCTCCTAGCAGGCCTGAGTATACAATACTCTTTGTCCTTCCAGTTCCTCCTGTAAGTATCAGACCCTCTATTACCTTAGAAACTGGAGAGAGATCTGAGGATGATTTGACTCATAAGTTAGGAGATATAGTTAGGACTAATGAAAAGCTTAAACAAAGTATAGACTCTGGTTCTCCTCAATTGATAATAGACGAACATTGGAATCTTCTTCAATTCCACGTAGCTACTTATTTTGATAATGAAATCGCAGGTCTGGCTCAGTCTGTACATAGATCTGGAAGACCACTTAAGACATTGGCACAAAGATTAAAAGGCAAAGAAGGTAGATTCAGGAATAACCTTTCAGGAAAGAGGGTTAATTTTTCTACGAGGACTGTAATTTCTCCAGATCCCTTCTTGAGTATAACTGAAGTGGGAATACCCTACGAAGTTGCTCTAAAACTTACCATACCCGAAGCGGTAACCAGCTGGAATATTGAAAGGCTTAGACAGGCTGTCATAAACGGGACTGAATTGCACCCTGGGGCTAATTATGTAATAAGGCCTGACAGAAGACAAATAGACTTAAGGTTTGTTAAAGATAGAACTCAATTGGCACAGCAGCTCGGACCCGGTTGGATAGTAGAGAGACATCTTCTAGACGGTGAACTTGTTATTTTAAATAGACAGCCATCTTTACACAGACTTTCCGTAATGGCCCATAAAGTAAAGGTTCTTCCTGGTAAAACCTTGAGGATAAATCCACTGGTTTGCCCACCTTACAACGCTGATTTTGATGGCGATGAAATGAATCTTTTCATACCCCAAACTCCAGAATCAAGAGCAGAATTAGAAGAATTGATGAGTGTAGAGAAGCAGATACAAACACCTAGATATGGAGGTTCAATAATAGGAGCCTTACACGATTATATAACTGCGTCTTTCTTGCTGACTAGAAAAGGTACTGAGTTGAATAGATTCTTAGCAGCTTTTATATTAGGCATGGGAGAATATAAAGGAGAAATTAAGACCAACGGAAGAGAAATTTTTGAATTGTTTCTTCCCCAAATAGATTATGAGAACAAACCAATGGCAATCTTCGATGAAGAAGATAAGATATTAACTATAAAGAACGGCAAAATATTGAGGGGAGTTATAGATCATAATGCCATCGGCGATCAGAAGGCTAAAACTCTTATATCTAAAATCTATTTCAAGTACGGTCCTAAAGAAGCTGCAGATTTCCTAGATCGTTTAGGTAAGATGTTATTAGGGTTTTTAGATTATTATGGTTTTACTATAGGCTTAGATGATCTATATCTAGACGAGAGTGTTTATAGAGAAGTAGATAAGATAATATCTAAACACTTTGAAAAAGTTAATGAATATATTAATAAGTATTTGAAAGGAGAACTTGAAAGGGAACCCGGAGCTACATTAGAAGAGACTCTTGAACAAAAGATAATGGATGAGCTTAATGCAGCAAGAGATGAAGCAGGTAAGTTCGCTGAGAGATTTTTCTCAAAAGACAATTCCATACTAATAACAGCTAAGACCGGCGCTAGGGGGAAGATGTTAAATTTGGTTCACATGACTATATGTATAGGTCAACAGGCTCTAAGAGGTAAAAGAATCAATAGAGGGTATGAAGGTAGAACTCTAGCTCATTTCAAAAGAGGAGATATATCACCTTCTGCAAGGGGTTTCATAAAGAGCAATTATATTAAGGGCTTATCTCCTATAGAATTTTTCTTCCATTGTATATCTGGAAGAGAAGGTTTGGTAGATACAGCTGTTCGAACATCGCAGAGCGGTTATATGCAAAGAAGATTGATAAATGCTCTCATAGATCTGCACGTAGAGTATGATGGTACTGTTAGAGATCTTGAAGGAAACATAGTACAATTCATATATGGTGAAGACGGTATCGACCCGAGCAAAAGTTATGGTCATGAACCTATAGACCTAGACGGGATAATCAAAGAGGTGCTTGAATCATGAAGTTACCTGAGGAATTTGTCGAAAAACTAAGAAGGGAAGGTGTATCTGAATATGTCATAGAGAAGTTACGAGAAAAGCTAGAAAAATATGATAAAGTACCGATTGAGAAGCTCGTAAATAGTGTTATCGAGAATTATAAAAAAGCCTTAGTAGAACCAGGAGAAAATGTAGGAGTTGTAGCTGCTCAATCAGTAGGAGAACCAGGAACTCAGATGACTTTAAGGACTTTCCATTTCGTTGGGGTTAAAGAACTCAATGTAACGCTTGGTCTTCCTAGATTAATAGAGATATTTGATGCTAGAAGCAAACCTACAACGCCTGCTATGATAATACCTTTAGAGAAGAAATACGCTAAAGATAAGGATAAAGCCTATGAGCTCGCTATAAAGCTTGAAGAGTTATTATTAGACGATGTGGTAGAGACCGCTAGTTTAGACGTGGTAAATAATGAAATAATATTTGAATTGAATTCCTCGCTCTTGGAGAGTAGGAATGTTAAGCTAGAAGAAGTGAAAGAAGCTATTTCCTCCGGAATAAAAGCTGTAGCTGTTAAGATTTCAAGTCCTAAGAGTAAATCTGGAAATATAACATTACATATAATACCTAAAAAGGATCTTAATATTCAACAGTTAAGTAAGCTTAGAGATAGAATACTCAAAATTAGACTTAAAGGTGTACCTAAAATAAGAAGGACTGTGATAAGAAAGGTAGAAAATAAAGAAGGAGATTACGAATATGTAATAGCTACTGAAGGTTCGAATTTAAAGGAGGTACTTAAAATAGATGGTGTTGATAAAAGAAGAGTTTATACCAATGATATTTTTGAGGTATATGAAGTCTTTGGAATTGAGGCCGCTAGGAATGTTATAATAAGAGAAGCAATGCATGTGCTCGAAGACCAAGGTTTAGATGTTGATATTAGACACGTGATGCTTATAGCTGATGCTATGACTAGGACTGGAAAGATAAGACAAATAGGAAGACATGGAATAGTAGGCGATAAAACCAGTATTTTAGCCAAAGCTGCCTTTGAATTAACTACTAAACATTTATATGAAGGAGCAGCCAGAGCTGTTACAGATCCTCTCCTAGGTAATATTGAAAACATAATAGTTGGTCAACCTATAAGGAGCGGTACTGGCCATATTAAAGTTTATTTAGACCTTTACAAACTTATAGGTGGGCAGCAAAATGATCGATCTGAGTAAGGAATTACCTCTAGTGTTTAAAACAGGTAAAGTAATTTATGGTTATAGAGAAGTACTTAATTCAATTTATCACTCTAGAATCTTAGGAGTGATAGTAGCCTCGAAAATACCTTTGGAAATCTTCAAAAGAATAGTTTATAATTGTAAACTTGCCAATGTGCCATATTATGTGTTTGAGGGAACCAGCAAAGAACTAGGAAAATTGTGCAACAAACCTTTTGTGATAACTTCAATAGCTATAATTAATCAAGGCGAATCAAATATTCTAGAAATTTTCAAACATGAATGAAGGAATAAAGCTTAGTAACAGAGAGTTAGGATTTATTAATTTATTTGAAACGATATCTTCGGTAAAGGTCAAGGATTGTATAATCGATGATAAGTTTAACAGAGTGCTCTTCTTAGTGGAACCTTCCCAGGTGGGTCTTGCTATAGGTAAGGGCGGTGAGAAGATAAACATTTTCAAAAAAATTTCTTTAATTGATGCTGAAGTTATACCTTACTATGAAGAGCTTGAGAAAATGACAAGAAGTTGTTTTATGCCTTTTGAAATTAAAGGATTGAAAGTGATGGAAAATAATAAAGGGGAAAAGACTCTGCTCGTTTACGTAGACTTTGCAAATAAGGCTAAAGTCATAGGCGAATCGGGAAAGAATGTCTTCAAAACCAAGTTAATACTTAGAAGATATTTTGGAATTAAAAATGTTATCGTTGTTTAGCGATATCTATATAAGTCTTTTCCTAATATGGTTTGAAATATGGGTAAAAAATCTCCTTTAGGTTTATTCGCTGCTCGTAAGCTAATTAAAAAAAGACAGAAGTTCAGGTGGAGTAAAATAACCTATAAGAGGAGAATTTTGAGGCTTAAAGAAAAATTTGATCCTTTAGAAGGAGCTCCTCAAGCAAGAGGAATAGTGATAGAGAAAGTAGGCGTAGAATCTAGACAACCTAACTCTGCTGTTAGGAAATGTGTTCGTGTTCAACTTGTTAAAAACGGTAAGCAAATCACGGCCTTTGTGCCCAAAGATGGTGCTCTAAACATAATAAGTGAACATGATGAAGTGATCGTGGAAGGAATAGGGGGTCCACAAGGCGGAGCTTATGGTGATCTGCCTGGAGTTAGATGGAAGGTTGTTAAGGTTAATGGTGTTGCTTTGAGTGAAATATTAAAGGGTAAAAAACAAAAACCGCAAAGATGAATCAAATAACAATACCAAACATTTTAGTTTTCGGAAAGTGGAGCACTGATGGTCTTGTAGTTCACGATTTAGCTCTTGTTAAGTATATTAATCTTAAAGCACTACACGCTCCTCATTTGGGAGGAAGATATGCTAAAAAGAGATTTGGGAAAAGTCATATTCCTGTTTATGAGAGGCTTGCCAATCATCTGATGAAAAAAGGAAGAAATCAAGGTAAGAAGCTTAAAGCGTTAAACATTGTAAAAAAGGCATTAACGATCGTAGAATTGAGAACTAAACAAAATCCTTTACAAGTTTTGATAAACGCTATTGAAAATGCATCTCCTAGAGAAGAAACGACCAGAATATTGCTAGGAGGGATAGCCTACCATGTAGCAGTAGATTGTGCTCCTCAAAGAAGAGTAGATCTAGCTTTAAGATGGATAGCTGAGGGAGCCAGACTTTCTTCTTTTAATAACCCCAAACCAATAGAAGAAGCTTTGGCTGAAGAATTGATTTTTGCTTCTAACAACGATCCAAAATCTTACGCTATAAAAAAGAAAGAAGAAGTTGAGAGAATAGCGTTAGCATCTCGATAAAATTTATAAATAGAAAAAAACAATTATCCATACATCTCTATCATGGCAGAGAAAAAACCACATTTGAATTTGATAGTAGCAGGTCATGTAGATCATGGTAAATCTACTACTGTGGGGCATATTCTAACGTTGCTAGGTGTGGTAGATAAAAAAAGACTTACTGAGCTTGAAGAGGAAGCTAAGAAAAGAGGCAAAGAGTTCGCTAAGTACGCTTGGATTCTAGATACATATAAGGAAGAAAGGGAAAGAGATATGACTATAGATCTTACGTTCCTGAAGTTTGAAACTAAGAAATATTTCTTCACGATAATTGATGCACCAGGCCATAGAGACTTCGTAAAGAATATGGTGACAGGGGCATCGCAAGCAGATGCAGCTTTGTTGATAATTTCAGCTAAAAAAGGAGAATACGAAGCAGGAATAGGTGCTACAGGTCAAACAAGAGAACATGCTTTCTTGCTTAGGACAATGGGCGTTAATCAAATAATTGTCGCAATAAATAAACTCGACGATCCTTCGGTTAATTGGAGTAGAGAAAGATTTGAAGAAGTTAGAAAGGGAGTTTTAGATTTATTGAGACAAGTAGGTTATCCTGTTGATAAAATTAGAACAGTACCGATTTCAGCATGGTATGGTGATAACTTAGTAGAGAGAAGCAAAAACACACCTTGGTATAACGGTCCAACGTTGGAAGAAGCTTTTAATGAGTTAATAGTACCGCCAAGACCTGTAGATAAACCTCTAAGAATTCCTGTAGAGGCTGTTTATTCAATTACAGGTGTAGGTACAGTACCTGTGGGTAAGGTTGAGACAGGTAGGATGAGGGTAGGAGATACAGTAATTGTGATGCCGAGTGGGAAGAAAGGAGAAGTAAGATCCATTGAAACTCATCATACTCCTATACAAGAAGCCTTACCTGGAGACAACATAGGTTTTAACATTAAGGGTCTCGAGAAGGCAGATGTAAAAAGAGGGGATGTTGTAGGAAGCTTAGACAATCCTCCGACAGTAGCTAGTTCTTTCCTAGCCAGACTTTTTGTAATATATCATCCAACGTCCATAGCCGTTGGTTATACTCCAGTCATGCACGTCCATACAGCCACAGCGGCTGTTAGGTTCGAAGAGATACAAAAGAAGCTAGATCCGAGAACAGGTGCTCCGATCGAAGAGAATCCTAAATTTATAAAACAAGGCGATGCTGCCATAGTTAAACTAAGACCTATAAAACCTTTAATCGTAGAAAAATACTCAGAATTCCCAGGTCTAGGTAGGTTCGCTATAAGAGATATGGGTAGGACTATAGCAGCTGGAGTGATATTAGACGTATATAAGTAATGCCAAGAATAGCAAGGATTTATCTTTCCTCTACTAACACTGCAGAGCTTGAAGGTGTAGTTAAAGAAATTAGGACCATCGCTGATAATCAAAACGCTAGAATAGCCGGTCCTATACCTTTACCTACTAAAAAATTAAGAGTAGTAACGAGGAAGACTCCTTGCGGCGATGGTACCCATACTTTTGATAGATGGGAGATAAGAATTCATAAAAGATTGATAGATGTTCTTGCTACAGAAGCCATGATGAGACAGTTAGCTAGGATAAAAGTGCCTTCTTCTGTGAAGATTTCCATAACTATAAAATAGAAAGTTTAATTATTTCCTTTAACTAAACTTATATAGAGCCGGGATAAGCCGGGATATTTTTACCCGAAAGCCTAGCGGACAAGGCGCAGGCCTTGAGAGCCTGTGGGGGTTTCCCCGCGTGGGTTCGAATCCCACTCCCGGCGTTTTCAACATTCTTTTTGAATTTTCTCTTATTAAAGAAAAGTTATTTACTTTTTCTCTTTTTTTATGAAAATGTTTTTAATTTTCTTTGGAAAAAAATTCAAAAAAAATTTTTAAATTCACTTGAGAATAAAAAGGATAAATAAATGGAGGCTAGAGAACAATTAGAACAATCTTACACTTTGGAATTGGGAAGGCATATAATAGCAGACCTTATTATAGAGAATCCTGCTAAATTGTCTGACTTAGACTTTCTTATAAAGACATTATACGAAGCTGCAAAGAAAGGCAATCTAAATGTCTTAAGCGAAGCTCATGAGGTTTTCAAAGATACAGGAGGTATTTCTCTAATACTTTTTATTGCAGAATCTCATCTCTCTATACATACATGGCCTGAATACTCTTTCGTGGCTATCGACATTTTCACTTGTGGAGAAGAAGCAGATCCTTGGGCTGTCTATAATTACCTAACAGAAAAGTTGGGTGTAAAAGAAGCGGATGTAAAAGAAATTAAACGTGTTCTAAGATTAAAGAATTAGTCTCTATGATATTATTTTATGGGAGGTAGACAAAGAACATCAATTTTCCTAGATAAAAGTAAAAAAGAAGAAAAACAAAAGGAAACCAAGGGTGAGAAAAAGCAGAGCGTGAAGAAGCAAACTAAATGATTTTAAAAGTCGTATTGCCAACCAACATTTTTTCTGATATAAACAATTTAAGGGAAAAAACTGTCAGGGTTGCCAATTTAGTTAGAGCATTGTATTTATTCAGAGTAAATGAACTCGTGCTTTTTAGTTACGAAAAAGAAGATGAAGAATTATATAAACTAATAAAATTTTTTCAGCTCCCTTCTTATCTTAGAAAATTTGTTTTTAAAAAAAATAAGTCTTTGAGATATGTAGGTGTAGCTCCTCCTATTAGGTCGATTTTAGAAGATAGTGATAAATATCGAATTGGTGTAGTTTTTAATAAAATTAACGAAAAAGTCTTCATTAATGCAGGGTTAAAAGATAGCGTGATAATTAACTACGAAGGTCTAAGAGAAGGCCAAATCGTGAAATTAATTAAAGAATCAAAAGAATGGAGGATTTCAAAAAACAACGATTTCCCTATAGGTTTTGGTGTAAAAGTGATAAAAAATTTAATCGATTTTATCATCGAAGCTAGAAAAAAAGGCTTCGTAGTAATAGCAACCTCTAGACATGGAAAAGTTTTAACCTTAAAGGAGCTTTCAGAAATCAAATATAAACTAACAGAAAATCTTATTTTGCTTTTTGGTTCACCTAAAGAAGGTTTGTTTGAGATTTTTGAGAAATGGGGAAAGGATTTGAAGGATTACGCCGATTATATATATAATTTTTTCCCGAACCAAGGTGTTAAAACAATAAGAAGTGACGAAGCTGTTTTCGGAGTTTTATCCATTCTAAATCTTTTAATCGCTTAAAAGTATATAAGGAGTATTTGTAATTATCTCACTTAATTTAAGCTCATGAGCGCTCCAAGAAGAGGTTCGATGGGATTTTATCCTAGAGTACGTGCTAAAAGTATTAGAATCAGAGTTAGGTCTTGGCCAAATTATGGGGAAACCAGGCTATTAGGTTTTCCTGCGTTTAAGGTGGGTATGGCAAGCGCAATATTGTTGGATATGTATGAAAAATCTCCTTTATTTGGAAAGGAGGTCGTAAAGGCTTGTACGATCTTAGAGACGCCTCCTGTATTTGTCCTGGGCATTAAGATTTATAAAAATGAAATGGGTGAATTGAAGTCTGCAGCTACTGTCTTCGCAGAAAAAATACCAGATAAAATATCGAAATATTTAGGTTTTCATCCTAAAGGAGGCGATATCGAAAAACTCTTTTCGATTAAAAACATAGCTGAAGTTAGAGCAATAGTAGCCACCGAGCCTTTTCTAACTGGTATAGGTAAGAAAAAACCAGATCTCTTCGAGATTAAAATCGGTGGGGATGTTAATTCTGCTCTTGAATATGCCAAAAAAATATTAGGAAAGGAAATAAGAGTCAATGAAGTTTTAAATGAGTTGAGTTTTGTAGATGCAATAGGTGTTACGAAAGGCAAAGGTTTCCAAGGAGTGATAAAAAGATTTGGAGTAAAAGAACTTCCAAAGTGGCATAAACATAGAAAAGGTAGCAGGAAGGTAGGATCTATAGGTCCTATAGAGCCTTCTATGATGAGATTTGTACCCCGTCCTGGTCAAATGGGTTTCCATAGAAGGACTGAGTATAATAAACTGATAATCAAAGTAGGAAATGAACCTTCGGAAATAAATGTTAAGGAAGGCTTTAAACATTATGGTATAGTTAAAACAAATTATGTAGTGTTGCTAGGTAGTGTGATGGGGCCCTCTAAGAGAGTAATTTTTTTAAGATATCCAATCAGACCTCCAGCTTTGCCTAAAAAATATCAATTGTTGAAGATAACATGACGAGCGTTATTGCAATTCCTCTACTTAATAAAGAAGGGAAAGAAGTTGATAAACTAACCTACTTACCTATACCTTTCACTGCTGAGTATCGTTACGATCTAATCAAAAGAGCAGTTTTGACAGAACTCCAAAACAAGAAACAACCTAAAGGGGTAAATCCTCTTGCAGGCAAAAAGACATCAGCCAAAAGCTGGGGTGTGGGATACGGAATAGCTAGGGTTCCTAGAGTTAAAGGTTCGGGAAATCCTAGGTCGGGACAAGCAGCTTTCATACCTAGTGCTAGAGGAGGGTATCATCCTACAGCTCCTAAATCAATTAAATCAGTAAAAGTTAAGATGAACAAAAAAGAAAAACTGTTAGCTCTTTTCAGCGCAATAAGTTGTACTGCGAAGTTGGATTTCGTTATAAAACGAGGGCATGTAGTAATGAACCCCGACCTAATTTTACCTATAGTCTTGAATCAAGAGGTTTCTAAAATAGAAAAAACTAAGGAGCTCTTGAGTTTATTCGAGAAGCTGGGTTTATATGAAGATATAAGGAGAGTAAGAGAGAGTTTAAAGATAAGAGCTGGAAAGGGGAAAAGAAGAGGAAGGAGGTATAAAGAAAGAAAGGGACCATTGTTGGTTAAACTTGGAGACGAACCAATATCTAAAGCTTTTAGGAATTTGCCTGGAGCAGATGTAGCAGATGTCAGAGCTTTGGCTGTTCATCTATTAGCTCCTGGGTCTTTGCCCGGACGCCTAACGTTTTGGACTTTGAACGCTTATGAATATTTGGCTGAAAAATATGGTTATATTGGGATTAAAAAATGACAATCATTAAATTCATCATGAATGAAAAGGCTCTTAAGATGGCTGAAAAGGAAAATAAAATAGTGGCTATAGTAGAAATAAATTCGAATAAAAAAGAAATATCTAAGACAATGGAGCGACTATATGGGATTAAAGTAGAAAAGGTAAATACTTCCATAACTCCTAGAGGAGAGAAAAAGGCGATAATTAAGCTAGCCAAAGACGTTTCAGCTATAGATTTCTACGCGAAAATAGGTTTGTTATAATGGGAAAGAAACTAAGACAGCAGCGGGCAGGAAAAGGAGGATCGGTATTTAAATCTCCTTCATGGAATAAGATAGCGCCAGCAAGATATCCAAGCTGGATCCATGAAATGATAAAGAATAAAAAAGTAGTAGCAGCTAAAATAACTAAGTTGATACCTGAAAGTGGTAGAGACGCTCCGCTTTGTCTTGTAGCAGTAGGAAATGGGATGAGCTTTTACTCGGTAGCCCCTGAAGGAGTATTTGAAGGAGACGTAATAGAGATAGGCGAATCTGTTAGCCCGAGAATAGGTAACATAGGTAAGGTAGGTTATTTTTCTGAAGGCACAATAGTCTGTAATATAGAAAGAAGACCTCAAGACGGAGGAAAGTTTTGCAGAGCTGCGGGGACATATTCTGTTATAATGTCCCAGACTCCTAGAGGAACAGTAATTATGCTTCCTTCAGGTAAATCTTTAGAAATAAGCAAAGAATGCTTAGCTACCGTGGGGGTAGTAGCAGCAGGAGGCAAAGTGGAAAAGCCTTTGCTTAAAGCAGGCAACAGTTATCATAGATTTAAAGCTAGAGGTAGGAAATGGCCTACTGTAAGAGGAAAGGCTATGTATGCAGCAGCTCATCCGCACGGAGGAGGATCTCATCCTAAAGGAGGAAGAGTAGTCAAAAAGACTTCTCCGCCTGGTAAAAAAGTTGGTCTGTATGGAGCTAAGAGGACAGGCAGAAGGAAAGGTTAAAGGATTTATATTAATTATTTTAAGTTAGATGTATGTCTAAAGAATTCAAGTTCAGGGGTTATACTTTCGAAAGTTTAAAGAAGATGCCTATGGATGAGTTTATAAATTTACTTAACAGTAGAGAAAGGAGGAGTTTGAGAAGAGGTATACTAAAGAAATACAAAAAATTAATGATTAAGATAAGAAAAGCTAAGGCGGGTCAATATAATAAGCCTATAAGAACGCACGCTAGAGATATGATAATTCTTCCTGAGATGGTAGGTTTAACGATTCATGTATATAATGGCAAAGAATTCGTACCTGTAAATATAAAACCTGAAATGATAGGATTTAGGCTTGGAGATTTCGCAATAACGGTCAAGAAAGTTATACATGGAGAGCCTGGTCTTAAAGCCACAAGAGGATCGATGTATGTTCCTTTGAAATAAAATGCCTGAATTTGGTTATTCTTATAAAATATTGGAGCCTGAAAGAACAGTAAAAGCTAGTTTACGGGATATTAATATATCATTTAAAGAAGCGGTTGAGCTTTGTAGATATTTAAAGAATAGGAAACTTGAAGAGGCTAAGAAAATCTTGGAAGAAATCATCGAACTTAAGAAAGCTGTTCCCTATAGAACCTTTAATAAAAAAGTACCTCATCATAGATTCGGAAATACTAGCGGTCCCGCTAGATACCCTAAAAAAGTAGCCGAGGCTATGCTTAAACTCCTAGAGAGCTTAGAGGCAAATGCGGAATTCAAAGGATTGGATATTAATAGAATAAAACTCGTTCATGTAGCTGCTCAGAAAGGCTATAAAATAAAGAAATATATACCTCGAGCCTTTGGACGGTCTTCTCCTTATTTCAGGGAATTAGTTCATGTTGAAGTAGTAGGTCTAGAGGTATAATGGGCACCATCTATAAACAATTCCTCGAATTCGCGGTTCTCCAGGCTAGTATAAAAGAGTTCATACAGAAAGAGTTGAAGGAGGCTTATGTAGGCAATATAGATATACAGCAAACAGCTATAGGGCTAAGAATAATTGTAGAAGTTTTAAGACCTAGATTGGCCTTAGGGGAACATGGAATAAAAATTAAAGAATTAGAAGAGAAAATAAAGGCTAAGTTTAACTTGAAAAGTCTAGAAATTTTCATTAACGAGGTACAGAACCCAGCCTTGAATCCTTCAATAGTAGCCAACATGATAGCCTCGGCTCTTGAAAGAGGTATTCATTTTAGGAGAGCAGCAAACTTGGCTTTAAAACAAATAATGGAAGCAGGAGCATTGGGTGCAGAGATAACTATAAGCGGTAAATTAGTAAGTGAGAGGTCTAGATTTGAAAAGTTCAGATTCGGTGTAATACCTAAATCAGGACAACCTGCGCATGAATTTGTTAGAAAAGCTACTGCACATGTGCTATTGAAGCCTGGAATATTCGGGGTAAAAGTAAAAATATTACCTCCTGTAGAATTGCCTGATGAAAAACTGAAAACTTTGTTGAAAATTTATAAGGAGAAATCTACCATAAAAGAGAGCAGCAATGAAGCTTAAAGATTTGAGGAGAATGAAGAGAGAAGAAAGAGATAAAAGATTAAGCGAATTGAGAGCAGAGTTGATTAAGATGAAAAGTCAATTTGACGCAGGAAAGCCTCCCAAGAATGTTAAGCTTTTAAGAAACATCAGGAAGGAAATTGCGCGAATTCTTACTATTAATAGAGAAGAGGAACTTAAGAAAAATGAAACTCAGAAAAGATAACATTCATTCGCACGAATTATTAGGGATTGAAACAATAGTTCTAGATAAGAAATTCAAGGAAATAGCGAGAGGAACGGTTTATGACGAAACGAAAGAAACCCTTACCTTGAAAATAGGATCCGAAAAGAAGATTTTTTTAAAGAATTCACATATCTTCCTTTTTAAATTGAACGGTTTAAACGTAGCCGTAAAAGGTGCGAGATTATTAGGAAGACCAGAAGAAAGAATTAAGAAAATATGAAAAGAAGGGTAATTTTTGGTATAGAACCTCCTTCAGAAAGTTGTGATGATAAATGCTGTCCTTTTCACGGAAATATATCGGTCAGAGGGAGGATAGATAAGGGCAAGGTCATCAAATTTAAAACGCCCAAGACTGCTGTTGTAGAAAAAGAATATTTAGTTTTCATAAAAAAGTATCAAAGGTACGAAAGAAGGAGATCGAAGTATCATGTCCATGTACCGCCTTGTATGAAGGTCAAAGAAAATTGCACTGTCATCTTTGGAGAGACAAGACCAATAGCTAAGACAGTATCTTCAGTCGTACTAAAAGTATTATGAAAAGCTTATATTTTTGGAAATAACTTTCATATAATCATTAATTATGGTTAAAAGAGGAGGTAAGGCTACAATATCAGCGTTCAAGCCTCGCTTGAGTAGAGGCATTCCTATTTATGCTATTGTTAATTGCGCTGATAATAGCGGAGTTCTTAAGGCTAAAGTGATCGGAGTTATAGGAATGAAGACTAGAAAGAGGAGGATTCCAGCTGCAACAGTAGGAGACATGGTCAAGGTTACTGTGTATAAGGGCAAAGCTGAGTTGCGCGGTCAAGTAATGAACGGTGTTTTGATAAGGCAAAGGAAACCCTATCGAAGAGCAGACGGTTCTTGGATTTCTTTCGAAGACAATGCGATTGTAATTTTAACACCTGAAGGGGACGTCAAAGGTACAGAAATATATGGACCTGTAGCTAAAGAGGCTGCTGAAAGATGGCCTAAGATAGCGGCGATAACTTCTTTAATAGCATGAAATCCAAAAAACCTAAAACTCAAAGAAGAAATCTTTATAAATTACTAACAAATAAAGAAGCAAACAAACTTTTGCGTGCACATCTAAGTAGTGAACTTAGAGAGAAATACAAGAGAAGATCCTTTAGAGTTAGAAGGAATGATATCGTTAGAATTATGCGTGGTTCTTATAAAGGCTATGAAGGCAAAGTGATCAAAGTAGATTCTAAGAGGGGGTATGTTTATATCGAAGGTCTTACGAGAAAGAGTATGCGGGGTAAGCCTGTTATGATACCTATTCATGCTTCTAAAGTGATGATAGTTCAGTTAGACCTAAATGACAAATATAGAGTAGAGAAGTTGGAGGAGAAGATAAGAGCATGAGTCGGCATATAAAGCGTTTAACAACACCGTATTTTTGGCCTATCTTAAAGAAAACCAAAAAATGGGCAATACATCCCTCTCCAGGTCCTCATCCAATAGAATACTGCATTCCGATTGCATATATATTGAGAGAGATTCTAGGATATGCAAATAATACTAAAGAAGTAAAATATATGCTTAGTAAAGGCTTTGTAAGGAGGGATAAAGTCATAATAAGAGACTATAAATTCCCCGTAGGTATGATGGACACAATCGAACTTTCTAAGGACGTCGTGGCTTATAGATTACTCCCATATAAAGGGATTCCTCTGGTTTGTGCCAAAATACCTTTAGAGGAATCCTCATTGAAGATCTGTAAAGTAATAGGCAAAAGAACAGTTAATGGAGGCAAAATACAGATAAATCTTCATGATGGAAGGAATATTCTATTAGAATCTGTTGATAAGGACAAAATAAAGATAAATGATGGGGTTTTAATAGAATTGCCTTCACAGAACATAAAGGAGATAATAAAATTTGAAGTTGGGAATCTTTGTTTGATATATAGAGGGGTCAATGCTGGTGCTTATGGAATATTAAAAAAAGTAGAAGAAATTCTGCCTAGAAAAAAGAGCATTATACAAATAGAAGATGTAAACGGTAATTTGATAAGGACTAACATTCAATATGCCTTTCCAATAGGTTTCGATAAACCTTTGATAAAGATCATAGAGAAAGAGGAAGACTACGTACAGCCAGCTATATATAAGAAAATACATATGAGAGGTTATGTCGTCCGCTGAAATTCTTCAAGAGAAGGTTAATCCTATGAGAAACATAAGAGTGTATTCAGTAACATTGAATATGTCCGTAGGTTCTTCTGAAACAAAGTTGGAAGGTGCCGTAAAGATACTTGAGAAATTGACTGGACAAAAGCCTAGTCTTAGGAAAGCTAAAAAAACGATAAAGGAATTCAATATAAAAAAGGGAGAACCTATAGCATGTATGGTTACAGTTAGAGGGAGAAAGGCTGAAGATTTACTCGAACGCTTATTAAGAGCCGTTAACAAAAAGCTTAATTCTTCTTCTTTCACAGAGCATGGTAACTTTAACTTTGGTATAAAAGAATACATTGATATTGAAGGTTTACCTTATGATCCTTCAATAGGTATTCTAGGGATGGATGTTTGTGTTAATTTAGCTAGGGCTGGATTAAGAGTTGAAAAAAGAAGAATTAAAAAATCTAAGATAGGAAAGCATCATAGAGTTAGCAAAGAAGAAGCAATAGAATTCATGAAGAAAAGATTCAATGTAGAAATCCTATGAAGCAACCCAAACCTAGAGAAAGGAAATTCGGCAAAATAGTAAATAAATGCAAGAGATGTGGTACAACACAAGGTGTAATAAGGAAATATAATCTAGGTTATTGTAGGAGATGCTTTAGAGAAATAGCTCCTTTGATGGGTTTCACGAAGTATGAATAATAATTTATTCTTTAACCATACTAAATCATATTTGGTATGAATCTGCTCGCAAATACTCTAAGTGCAATTAAGAATGCAGAGATGAGGAATAAAAAGGAGTGCATAGTATATCCTACTTCTAAATTCGTAGCCACAGTACTCAAGGTGATTCAGAAGAACGCATACATAGGTGAGTTTGAACTCATAGATGATGGAAGAGGAGGGAAGTTTAGAATTCAATTGTTAGGTAGGATAAACAATTGTGGTATAATAAAGCCTAGGATAGGAGTAAGTTATAAAGAGCTAGTAAAGTATGAAAGCAAGTTTCTCCCAAGCAAAGAGATTGGAATATTAATATTATCTACGTCTAAGGGGATAATGACTAGTAGAGAAGCTAGAGAGAATAGGATAGGAGGCATTCTATTGTGCTATGTCTATTAGCCAATCTTCTCAGGTGTTGAATAGAGAAGAAATAGAAATCCCTAGCGATGTAAAGGTGAGCATAAGCGATAACTTCATTGTAGAGATTTCGGGTAAGTTAGGTAAAAATATAAAAGATTTTAGTCCTTATACGCTAAAATTATCGAAAAATTTTTATAAAATTTATAAGGAAAATAATAAGATAATTGTAGAAACTTATATGAAAGGCAAAAGGGGTTTATCGTTACTTTATACACTTGCTTCTCGAATTAGATCTGCAATTAAAGGAGTTAGAGAAGGTTATGTCTATAAACTCAAGATTGTTTATTCGCATTTCCCTATTACCGTTAAAGTAAAAGACAAATTTGTTTATATCGAGAATTTCATCGGAGAAAAATCCCCTAGGATAGCGAAGATAATAGGCGAAAACACAAAGATAGATGTCGAAGGAGAAGATGTAATTGTAAGAGGAACAGACAAAGAGGAAGTAAGTCAAACTGCTGCTAATATACAACAAGCGACCAAAATAAAGAAAAGAGATCCGCGGAAATATTTAGATGGGATATACATATATCATAGGGGTAAGTAAAATGAAGCATAAATCCAAAGAATTTAAAAAGTTAAGTCGCTCTCTTAAGATAAGGGAATTTCAGAAAAGCAAGTTGCCAGATTTTGTTAGAAGTGATTCATGGAAAGTTAAGAGGTTAGAGGATTCTGGATGGAGGAAACCTAAAGGTTTAGATAATAAAATGAGAATTGAAAGGAAAGGATGGCCTCCTAGAGTTAAAATAGGGTATAGGAAAATAAAGGAAGCTAGATATCTTCATCCTTCAGGGCTTAGAGAGGTTTTAGTTCATAATTCAAAAGAATTGAGCGAATTAGATCCTAATATACATATTGTGAGAATAGCATCAAGTGTAGGGAAGAAGAAAAGGATAGAGATAATAGAGAAAGCTAAAGAATTGGGTCTTAGAATTGCGAATAGTATAATATGAGCTTAAACTACATCAAAGAGCTTGCTTCTAAGATAACTGGAGCAGGTAAATCTAGGATTTACATAGATCCGAATTATTATGACAGACTATCCACTGTAATTTCTAGGGAAGAGGTAAAAAAACTGATCGAGGATGGAATAATCAGAGTAAAGCAGAAAAAAGGTCAAGTTTGGAGGGAAGAGAAGATAAGGAAAAAAAGGAAAAGAAAAGGTCCAGGAAGCAAAAAAGGAAAGAGAGTTAAAGTTAAGAAAAAGGAATACGTGAAGAGAGTTCGAGGTCTTAGGCGCTTTCTAAAACAGCTTTATGAAAAGGGAGCCATGGATTCCTCTGTTTATAGGCGGTTGAGGCTTATGATCAAAGCTGGTGCTATAAATTCAAAGAGTAGGATTAAAGCTTATCTTGAATCTTTGAAAAAGAAGTAATTATGCCATATCGGATCAAATTTCGTAGAAGAAGAGAGGGTAAGACGAATTATAAAAAGAGAAAAATATTCGTTATTTCTGAGAAGATAAGGTTTTGCGTGAGAAGGAGCAATAAATACGTTCTGGTTCAATTCATAAAACATGAACCTAAGGGGGACGTAACACTTCTAGCAGTCCATTCTTCTAGGTTGAAAAAATACGGCTGGCAATTTTCCTGTAAGAATCTTCCTGCATGTTATTTGACTGGTTATCTAGCAGGTCTGAAGGCTTTAAAAAAAGGAATACATGAAGCTGTGCTAGATATGGGATTAAGAAGTGCTACGAAGGGTAATAGGATATTTGCAGCTGTTAAAGGCGCTTTAGATGCGGGACTTAAGGTTTTTGTTTCTGATGAGATATTACCTAGTGAAGATAGGATCTTAGGCAAACATATTCTAAATTATTATAATCTTCTCAAAGAAAAAGGTGAGCATGAGAAAAGGTTTAAGGTATCCGTTGAAAATCTCCCAGAGGTTTTTGAAAAAGTTAAATCTTTAATTACAAAAAATTTTGGTGTTAATCATGTCTCTAATTGAAAGCTGGGAACCTAAAACTAAGGTTGGAAGAATGGTTAAGGAAGGCAAAATAAGGAGTATAGATGAGATATTTCAGAATAATTACAAGATACAAGAACCCTATATCGTAGATATTTTATTGCCTAATTTAAAAACTGTCGTTCTTTTTTCAACTGTCGTTCAAAAACAAACCGCTGCTGGTGAACTTACTAGATTTAAAAGCCTTGTAGCAGTAGGGGACGGAAACGGTCATATAGGATTGGGGATGGGTAAGGCAAGACAAACTAGAATAGCTATGGAAAAGGCCACAGCGAATGCCAAGCTTAATATAATACCTGTAATGAGAGGATGTGGAAGTTGGGAATGTTCTTGCGGAAGACCGCACAGTGTGCCTTATGTAACCTATGGGAAGTCAGGCTCTGTAGAAATAAAGATAAAACCTGCGCCCTATGGCTTAGGATTGGTAGCAGGAGATTTCGTTAAACCCATCTTCACTTTAGCAGGAATTTCTGATATTTGGTCGTTCACGAGAGGGAATACAAGTAATAGGATTAACTTCGCTTTTGCGGTTTATAATGCATTTAAAAACATTTATAAGCTTAACTTGTTCTAATGGACAACCTTCTTGCTATTATAAGAATAAGGAGCCTAATAGATAGAAATCCAGATGTAAGGAAGGCGCTCTATTTGCTAAGATTGAGGAGGACGAATGTCTGTGTAATATATCCCGAAACTGAAGCATTAAAAGGAATGCTCAAATTATCTTCCCAAGTAGTAACTTACGGTGAGATTGATAAGTCTACTTTAATAGAATTATTGAAGAAAAGAGGAAGAACGTGGGGCGATAAAAAATTGAATGAAGAGATCTTAAAGAAGTTTGGTTATCCTAGTTTTGAAGTACTTGCTGACGAAATTTTTGAAAAAAAGGAAATACCTAAGTTCATCAAACCCTATTTTAGACTCAATCCTCCTAGAGGGGGTTTCAAGAAATCAACTAAGAAATATTTGGAGAATAAGGGAGAACTTGGTTATAGAGGCAAAGCAATTAATGAATTATTGTTAAGAATGCTCTAAAGTTAAGATTTTATTTATGTGTTAAGAATAAAAGTATATCTTAGATGGTAGTTAGAAAGGAGAAAGCTTCAAGAAAAAGGAGGGGTTATAGAGTTCACGGTTATGGCAGAACTGGACAGCACAGGAGAAGTGGAAGAAAAGGAGGGGTGGGCAAAGCGGGTAGAAAATCTGGTAAACATAAGTATTCTTGGGTATTGAAATACGATCCTGATTATTTCGGAAAGCATGGCTTTAATAGACCTAATAAGAAAGAATACAGAGAGATAAGCCTACTTGAAATATCTCAATTCAGCGAGAAATGGCTTTCTAGTGGAATGGCTAGAATCAATGATGAAGGATATGTAGAAATAGATCTGTCCAAGCTAGGATATAACAAAGTAGTTGCAGGTGGTTCTCTCATCGGGAAATTCATCTTGAAGTCTGAATCGTTTAGTAAGGCAGCTTTGGAGAAAATAGTTAATAGTGGCAGTAAGGCTATAAATGTCGGCGCTTAATTCTTTAAAGGGTATTCTGAGATATTTGCCTGAGGTACCCAAGGCTAGGAGACCTGTTAGTTTTAGAGAGAAAGCTAGCTGGACTATAATCGTCGCAACTGTTTATATAATTTTCACTCAAATCCCATTATATCCCTTATCTGTTTCCCAACAGGCCACGGCAGTACCTCCCATATTCTCTATAATATTTGCCACAAGAACTGGTACGTTGGCCCAGTTGGGAGTAGGACCTATAGTGACTGCAGGTCTCATAATGCAATTGCTAGTAGGTTCAAAGATAATAAACTTAGATTTAACCGATAAGGCACAGCGTGCTTTATTTACGGGGGTTCAAAAATTCTTGGCTATTATATTTACAATTGTAGAGGCTATCGTGTTTGTATCCAGCGGACTGCTTCCAGCTGGCAATTTAGGCAATGCAACTTTAGTAGTAATTCAACTCCTAGCAGTGGGCATATTGATAATTCTTTTCGATGAAATATTGCAGAAAGGATGGGGCTTCGGAAGTGCGGTCAGTCTTTTCATCCTTCTAGGAGTAGCCCTTCAAATTTCGGTAGAGCTTTTTAGTCCCGCTTTTATTTCTGACGGGATATATGCAGGCTTAATACCTTCTGCCATATCGGTAATCGGAGGACAAGCGAATATCAATTATTTCCTTTTCGGACATCCCAATATTGCCAGATCTTCTTCCTTAGTAGGTTTGATAGCAATGGTAGTTCTACTAGTTTTGTTGGTTTATTTACAACAAGTCAAGATAGAGATACCTGTAGCTTACCCTAAGTATGGCGGAATAAAGGCAAAAATACCCTTACAATTGCTCTACGTTTCCAACGTCCCTGTAATACTCGCAGGCGCATTGACGGCTAATTTGCTATTCTTTGGTCAAATGGCTTGGAATAATTACAATAGAGATAATCGAGATCCTTTATTGAATGCATTTGCCCAATTCAATGTTGTAGGGAATCCTCCCCAAGCAATACCTACTGGAGGCCTTCTCTATTATCTATCTCCTCCTAGAGGGCTTAATTCAGTTTTCAACGACCCTATCCATGCAGTGGTTTACATCGTCCTCTTTTCACTGATATGTGTGCTCTTCGCTATAGCTTGGGTTGAGACTTCTGGTATGGGAGCTGAAGAGCAAGCTAAAAGAATGGTAAAGTCTGGTATTCAAGTCCCTGGATTCAGACATAGCGAAATGGTTTTGAGTAATATCTTGAAGAGATACACCAAGACTCTAACATGGTTTAGTGGTTTATTGATAGGTTTCTTGGCTTCAATTTCGGATGTGGTAGGAGTGATAGGTACAGGAATAGGGTTGTTATTGGCTATTGGTATAATAAATCAATATTATAGAATTCTAGCGAAAGAAAGAATAGAAGAAGAGTTCCCGTCAATAGCTAGATTCTTAGAAATCACATAGCATGTCTGACGTTATATTTGTACTATATGAATTTGGAATGATTTTCCTTTTTGCGCTAATTCCTTCGTTATTATCAGGATTTTTAATGCGTTTTCTAATATCTAGATCATTAGGTATTAGCAGATACAGGCATATCATGAGGGAAATAAGGGATTTCGATAGGCAAATGTTGCGAGCAGTTAGAGCTAAGGATGAATCTAAACTTAGTAAGCTTAAAAATAAGAAGCCATACATCGATAAGATGCGCGCTCAGACTTTTAGGATCAGCATGATAAACACTTTTGTAATGCTTACTTTCTATTACATATTCTTTATATTCCTCTTCACCCAAATTTTCGTAGTTACATTTGAAGTATCCTTTCCTTTTTTTTCTCCCGATTTCAAGATACCAATCTATTATTGGTATATAGTAACACTCTTCATGGTAGGTTTATTAATAAATAGAATATTAGGGATATACTATGCCTAGGCCAGGACTTAGAAACAAAAAGGTTCATATAAGGAAGACACCAGGCGGCTCATTAAAGTTTCATTATGAAAAGCCGAAACGGGGTAAAGATAAATGCGCCATCTGTAAAGAAGAACTTCGCGGAACATATCATGGAAGAGGCTCTTTCTCTAAATCGTTCAGGAGGGTTAAAAGAATCTATGGCGGCTATCTTTGCCATCGTTGTCTTGAAAAGATGATAATAAACGAAGTCATAAAGACTTGGTAATAATAGCTATAAGCGGTCTAATCGGCTCTGGGAAGAGCGTTTTAGCTAAAGCATTGGCAGAAAGGTTCGGTCTTAGATTGGTTTCTGTGGGTTCCCTTTTTAGAGAACTGGCAAAAGAGATGAACATGGATCTGAAGAGCTTTCATAATTTAGCAGAGAAAGATCACAAATTTGACAGAATGGTTGATCAAAAAGCTATAGAAGAAGCTAAGAAAGGAAACGTAGTCATAGAAGGTCATCTTTCTTGTTGGATTCTTAAAGACATCGCAGATCTAAAGATTTTTTTGCATGCACCACTCCAAGTGAGGGCTAGAAGGATAGCTGAGCGCGATTCTATCAGTATAGAAAAAGCTTTAGAGGAAATTAAGATAAGAGAGGAGAGCAATAAAAAGCGCTACAAAGAAATATACGGAATAGATATATCTGATATATCTTTCATGGATGTCGTCTTAAATTCTTCTAAAATAAGTAAAGAAGCTCTCTTCGAAACACTTATATTCATAATCGAGGCTTATCTTTCTTATAGAGATGCCTCTAGTAACAATAGGTAGATTGGCTGTTAAGCTGAGAGGAAGAGATGCGGGAAGAAAGTGCGTCCTAGTTAATACTATAGACAAAAACTTTGTCGTAGTAACAGGACCTAAGCATTTGACAGGTGTTAGGAGGAGAAAGGTAAACATAGATCATCTATTGTTCTTGCCGCAGCAGATAAAGATATCTAAGAATGCTTCTGATGAAGAAGTACTTAAGGCGCTTCAAGAAGCTAATTTAATCGATTTTATGAGAGAGGGGGTTTATGGATCAGCATCTAATTTATAAAGAGAGTGGTTTAAGGATAAAACTAAGTCCCTATCCTTTTGTAAAAAGGACGATAGAAGAGCATTTGAATTTCTCTTTTGCTCTATTAGATAAACCTAGAGGGCCTACCAGTCATGAAGTAGCTGCTTGGATAAAAAAAGAATATGGAGTACCAGTCACACACAGCGGGACTCTAGAGATATTCGGAGAAATCCCGCTGTTTCTGGGCTACTTTTGATACTTTTTGGAAAAGCTAGGAAATTAAGCAGCTTATTAGCTAGGTTCGATAAAACCTACATATGCGAAATGCAATTACATGGGGATGTAGAAGAAGAAAAACTAAGAGAGACTATCAAACTTTTTGAGGGTAAAATATATCAAAAACCGCCTTTAAGAGCTGCTGTTAAAAAAGTTCCGCGGATAAGGAAAATATATTCGATAGAAATTCTGGACATTTTAGGAAGAAATGTGCTAATGAAGATCAGATGTGAAGCAGGGACTTATATTAGAAAGCTTTGTTTCGATATAGGAGAATTGCTTGGATGTGGTGCTCATATGACTGAGCTCAGAAGAATTGGAATAGGTTTTTTTGAAGAAAACTATAAATACCTAGCGACGTTACATGAACTATTCGGGGCGTATAGAATATGGAAATATAAAGGAGATGATTATTATCTTCGTTTATTCTTAAGACCCGTAGAGGAACTACTTTTTTTCTTACCTAAAGTTTTCATAAAAGATAGTGCCTTATTTTCAGTTACTCATGGTTCTTTTGTAGCTATGCCTGCGGTGGTTGCTGTGACTTCTAATCTAAAACCAAATCAGGTTGTAGGCATTTATTCTTTAAATAATGAACTAATAGCTATAGGTAAATCTGTGATTAGCGCTGATGAAGTATTAAAGAAAGAAAAAGGTCTTGCGGTTAAAATAGACAAGGTCCTCAAAATTTTTGAAAAAAACGCCGGGAGTGGGATTTGAACCCACGAGGGGAAACCCCCACAGGCTCTCCAGGCCTGCGCCTTACCTGGCTAGGCTATCCCGGCTTTTGCTAAAATTTTTAAATGGAGCAATTTAATAAATTTACCATCGATGTCAAAAGATTTCAAGTATGTAGTAAGGATATCTGCTACAGATTTGGAAGGAAAGGAGCAGTTATTCTACGCTCTCCAAAAAATAAAAGGAATAGGCATCAATACTGCGCTGGCCATTTGTAGGATTATGGGTCTAGATCCTTATACTAAGATAGGTTCTCTTGATGAAGAAACGATAAAAAAACTTGAATACATGGTCAAGAATTTACATGAAATAGCTCCCGCTTGGTTTTTGAACGTAAAGAAAGATAGATTTACAGGAGAAAACAAACACCTGATAGAATCGGATTTGATTTTAAAGGTTAGGGAAGACATAGAATTCCAGAAATCTCTGAAGAGCTGGAAAGGGATTAGACACGCTGCGGGTTTGAAAGTTAGAGGTCAATCAACTAGGACTACAGGAAGGACAGGTTTAACTGTAGGAGTTACAAAGAAAGCTGAATGAAATGAGGAGGTTTAAAAAAACTTGGGAATCTCCTAGGCATCCTTGGAGAAAGGAAACTTTATTAGCAGAGATCGAATTGTTGGGTAGGTATGGTTTGAAGAACAAAAGGGAATTGTGGAAAATGGAATCTTTTCTGAGAATCATAAGAAAAAGAGCGAGGGCTCTATTAGCTTTGCCTTCCAGAGAAAGAGCTATAGAGGAAGAGAAATTGAAGAATCTCTTGATAAGGTATGGTTTGATAGATGAAAATGCAGATATTAGTACAATATTATCCTTGACTATAGAGGATATATTAAAGAGGAGATTGCAAACGGTGCTCTATAACCTTAAACTTGCAAATAGTATTTATCATGCTAGGCAATTAATAGTTCATAGGAAAGTGCTAGTAAATGGCAGGATAATTAGTAGCCCCAGCTATTTAGTTAAAAAAGATGAAGAAGATAAGATAACTGTAATATGAGCGAAAAGAAAGGCTTGTGGGGTATAGCTCATATATATTCGTCTAAGAACAATACTTTGATTTACATAACAGATCTATCAGGTGCTCATTTACTAACTTGGAAGTCTGCTGGAGTTGTGGTCAAAGCAGATAGGGAAAAGAAAACTCCTTATGCGGCAATGATGGCTGCTTTCAAGGCGGCAGAGGAGTGTAAGGAGAAAGGGATTATAGGAGTCCATATAAAAGTAAGAGCACCGGGCGGTCATGATCAAAAAACTCCTGGAGCTGGTGCCAATGCTGCTATAAGGGCTCTTGCTAGAGCAGGCTTGATGATAGGAAGAATTGAAGATGTTACTCCATTACCTCATGATACCACGAGAAAACCAGGAGGCAGAAGAGGAAGAAGAGTCTAAGAGAATAGTTATATTAGGAGGTTCTTTTAGTCAAATCCATAAAGGTCATCTTTATTTACTTAAAAAATCTCTTAGAATTTCTAAGAAAATCAGAATAGGTTTGCTTTTAAATATTAGCAATAAACTCTTCGAGGATTTGATCGAGGATTTCGAGACTAGAAGATCTAATCTATTAAGGTCTGTATTTAAAATCGATAAAAAGGCTGATGTAGAGATATTTCCTATAGTTGATCCTTATGGACCTTCAATCAGTCAAAGCGAATTGACTGATATAGTCTGTACCGTAGAAACACTACCTAGAGCCTTAGAAATAAATAAAATAAGAGTTGAACGTGGGCTTAAACCCTTGAAAGTTCATTTCATAGAGTTATCCAAAGCAGAAGACGGTAGGCCTATAAGGAGCTCTAGAATAAGGGCTGGTGAAATAGATAGGGAAGGAAAATTATTAGTTAAAGAAGTGGAGATAACATATGAGGAATGAGTTCATTTTTAGCGAGAGAGAGTATAAACTTTTAAAGGAGATTTTAAAAAATTTCGTCGATCTACGAGAAATATCTAGATTACTGAATATTCCCACCGCTACTTTGAATAGTTGGATAGAGGAGATGAAAAGTAAAGGATATGTTGAAATCTTAGAAGAATTTTATAACAAGATAACTTTAACTGATGAAGGTAGACTTTACTCAGAAATAGGTTTACCTGAGAAAAGACTTGCTTTATTTCTGATGAAAGAAAGTCCAAAAACGTTAGAAGAATTGAAATCCCATTTTGATCCTAGGGAATTAGATATAGCTATAATGCACGGGATTAAAAAAGGAATGATAGAATATCATCAAAACAAGTTTAGATTCCTTTCTCTGAAGAAATTAAAGGAAGAAGAATTACTTAAAGAAATAAGAGAGAAGGAAGAACTTTTAGTTACGAATCTTGATGATACAGTGAAACAATTAAAGAAAAGGGGATTAGTAGAAATATCACCTTTTAAGGTAATATCTGTGAAAGCGAGCTCTCAGATAATTAATGCGTTTGAAACTAAAAATTACAAAGTCTTGTCTGAGGTTTCAAAGATAACTGGCGAAATGATCGCTTCTGGAAAATGGAAAGAGTTTTATTTAAAACCTTATAATTTAGAAGCCCTTCCTCCTTTAAGATATTTCGGCAGATCTCATATCTATATGAGATTCTTAGACGAAGTTAAGCAAGTTCTTCTAGAGATGGGGTTTGAGGAATATGAAGACGAGTTTATCATACCTGAACTTTGGAATTTTGACATCTTATTTGTACCTCAAGACCATCCTTCAAGAGAAGTTCAAGATACTTTTAGACTTAATCTTCCAGCGGCCGATTTGGACGAAAATCTAGTTACTAGCGTAAAAGAGATGCACGAAAATACTTTCAGAACGAGTCTAGGGTGGGATTATAAATGGGATGTAAATATAGCTAGAAGATATGTGCTTAGAACCCATACTACGCCTGTTTCTATTAAGTACATTTACTTAAACAAAGATAGGGAAGCCAAGGTATTTTGTATTTCAAGAAACTTTAGAAGAGACATTCCAGATAAAACTCATTTCATAGAATTCTATCAATGTGAAGGTATAATGATCGGTAAGAAACTGAGTTTCTCAAATCTCTTGAATTTTCTAAAGGATTTTGCCTCTAGACTAGGCTTGGAACAAATACGATTTAAACCTAGCTACTTTCCTTTCACAGAACCTAGCGTTGAAGGTTCTGTTTTTCACCCTAAGCTTGGTTGGATAGAAGCTTTACCTGGGGGGATGTTAAGACCTGAGATATTGAAGGCTTTGAAGGTTAATGCAAGAGTATTAGCTTGGGGTATAGGCATAGATAGATTGGCTATGGCAGTCCTTGGCATAGAAGACATAAGAGAGCTTTTTTCTAAAGACCTAGATTTTCTTAGAAACGCGGCTTTTCTTTAATGCCCACCATAATTTTAGATAAAAAAAGAATATTGAAAGAACTTGGAAGGGATTTAAGCACAGATGAGCTCGAGGACTTGCTAGCCTCTTGCAAATGTGAGATAAAAGGGGAGAGAGATGAGAATTTAATTTGCGAAATAACAACAGACAGGGTTGATTGTTTTTCTACTGAAGGTATAATAAGGGCTTTTAAAGGTTTGTTGGGTATAGAGAAAGGGTTGGTGAATCTTGAATTTTTCTATGATAGCGTAGAAGTTCAAGTAGATAAGAGCGTTTCAAGTATAAGGCCTTATGTGGTCATGGCTACTGTGAGGGGTGTTAAGCTAGATCCTAGGGCTCTAGAAAGCATAATAATGTTTCAAGAGATTTTACACGAAAGTTTAGGAAGAAATAGAAGGAAGGCATCTATAGGCCTATATGATTTATCAAAGATAAGCAATAAAATATTCTACAAATGTCTTCCTCTTTCATCTATAAAATTTACACCTTTAGATAAAGAGGAGGAATTGGACGGTTATACAATATTGGCAGAGACCGAAAAAGGGAAGCTTTATAGAAAGCTTGTACCTGAAGATAGAGCTCCCGTATTAATCGACTCGGATGGTAAATATCTAAGCATGGTTCCAATAATAAATTCTCAAGAAGCTAAAGTCACGGTGAATACTAGAGATATATTAATAGATTCTACTGGTTTTGATAGGAATTTTTTAAGATCCATAGTTTCATTAGTAGCGTATATTTTAAGCTTCTATGGAGGCAAGATAGGTTTCATAAAACATATATATCCAGATTCTACCTTCTATGCAAAATTTGAGAACAGATTTTATGAATTGGACCCTGTAGAAGCAGAAGAAATCTTAAGTATTGACCTGAAAAAAGAAGAGTTGGAAGATTTATTGTTACGTTCAAGATATGGTTTTAGCGTTAGCGGAAATAAATACATTATAGAAGTTCCTTTCTATAGGATCGATGTGCTAGGGGCCATAGATATAATCGAAGATCTTGCTATAGCTAAAGGCTATAGCAAGATAGTGCCTAAACCGGCACAGCTAAACACTAGGGGTAAATTGAACGAAAAAAGCATCTTGAGTAAAATCGTAAAAGAGATATTCAACGGTATGGGATTCCAAGAAATAGCCAATTATATAATTTGTAACAGTGAACTGCAAACAGTCCTCGTGGGTTTAAACAAGGAAGATATAGGATTGATATATCTTGAAAATCCTATAAGCAAAGAATTCGATTGTGTAAGGGCGAATATATTTCCGTGCATACTGGATTTCCTATCTAAAAACAGGGGGTATAGCTATCCTCAGAAAGTCTATGAATTAGGAGAAGTGATGTTTCTAAAAGGTTCGCATTTTAAGAGAGAATTTAGGCTTTCTTCGATAATAGTTTACAATGAAGCAAGTTTTGAAGATATTCATGCAGCAATTTATTCTTTCTTTAAGGCTTTTGGCTTGGAACTAAAACTTAAAGAAAATAATCTTAACTTTTTGATCAAAGGAAGAAGAGCTAATATACTATTTAACGGAGAAGCAATAGGATGGATAGGAGAATTAAATCCTGAAATTTCAGCTAGATTTTCTTTGTACCAACCCATAGTAGCAAGCGAGTTAAACTTAGAGCCTATTATAAAGTTTAAGTTTTCAAAATGAAAATTTAATGTGGGGGCGCATCCTTTTGGAGAGAGCTATAACGAGTGGGTTATACCCTTGATGAGTTATAGTGTTGTCATAAAGGATCAAGGGGCGCCCCCATAGAGAATATTTTAATATTCTTCTTTGGACATTTATTTAAGGTGACAAAATATGGGAGGTCCTCCTGTTAATGCTAAGTACATATTAATCGCAAAAATTGAGGTTGATGGAGTGGTAGAAAAACCAGATATTATAGGAGCCTTATTTGGGCAAACAGAAGGCTTGCTAGGTGACGAGCTGGAATTGAGAGAGTTACAGAAGATAGGAAAGGTAGGAAGGATAGATGTTGAATTTGAAGTAAGAGGTGGTAAAACCGTGGGTAATATAATTGTTCCTACGAATCTAGATAAACCAGAAGTAGCTTTGATAGCCGCAAGCCTAGAAACTATAGATAAAGTAGGACCTAATAGCGCTAGAATAGAGATAAAAGAGATAAAAGATGCTAGAGAAGAGAAAAGAGCAAAAATAATTGAAAGGGCAAAGGAGATTCTTCTAAAATGGAAAGAGAGTAAAGAAGTTAGTTCTGTGGATCTTATTAAAAGCCTAACAGAGGCTGTTAAAGTATCCCAACTGACATATTATGGTCCAGATAGACTTCCTGCGGGTCCAGATGTAGAATCTTCTCCAGAGATAATAATTGTAGAAGGAAGAGCAGACGTGGTGAATCTTCTTAGACATGGCTATAGGAATGTAATAGCTCTAAACGGTTCTAAAATACCTCCGACTATCGTTAATATTAGCAAGGAAAAGAGAACGATCGCCTTTTTAGATGGGGATAGAGCTGGTGATTTGATACTTAAGGAGCTGGTAAACGTAGCTAAAATAGATTACGTAGCTAGAGCTCCCTTTGGTAAAGAAGTAGAAGAGTTAACTGGTAAGGAAATAGCAGCAGCTTTGGATGATAAAGTTCCCATATCTCATTATTTTTCAAGCCTTAAGGAGGAGCAAAAAATTCCTAAGTCTTCCCAAATAATTGAAGCAGTCAAATCTGTAATAGGTACGATGGAAGCATTGATATTAGATAACGATTATAGAGTTATAGAAAGGGTAGCTTTAAAGGATATAATAGAGAAGTTATCACAAATTGATTCTTTTAACGTCCTTATAATAGATGGAATAATAACTCAACGCTTAGTAGATTTGTGCAAAGAAAAGAAGGCCTCAGCTATTTACGGTTATAAGGTAGGTAATATCAGCAACGTCCCCCCTGACCTATCGATATATTTATTCGATGAGCATGCGGTTATAAAGAAATATGAAGGTAAGTTTCAATGAAAAGCACAATGAGGCTACTTTCACTATTCAAAGCCTTAATGATATATTTCATTTTTATTTAATTTTAGAAGAAGGGGACGAACTTTACGGTTGGTCCTATAGACAAAGAAAGATTTATGATAGTGAAGGAAAATCTGAAAAAGGGGAAAGAGAACGCGTCTATCTAGGAATAAGGGTTGAAAAGGTTTATTTCAATTCAAAGAAGGATGTGAAAGTTATAGGGAGCATAATATTCAGACCTGAATACTTTGAAGCTAGTGGTCATCATTCTTTCACGATTGGCTTAGGCGATACAGTTAAAGTTATCAAAAAAGATTGGTCTTCAGCGATCGTTCAAACAATACTCAAGAACATCAAAGAAGAATATCCTAAATCCTTAATAATTTCTCTTGATTATGGGAGTATAGCTATAGCGAAGCTTGACCAAAATGGGATGAGTATTTTGTTTTCCGAAGAAGAAAATATCGGAGGTAAAAGAGATAGCAGCATGAGAGATGAAACATTTAACCGTTTCATCCAAAAATGCACAAATATATCTAAAAAATTCATCTCCGAAATTTCCCCCGAGTTGGTAATACTTTATAGCCCTTCCAATCTTAAAGACATCCTTTATGAAAATCTAAAGGAGGATTTCGAGAAAATATTCAGAGTAAGAGGTTCGATAGGAGGCCTAGAGGGAATATATGAATCGTTGAGAAATGAAGATTCCCTTAAGATATTGAGTCTTCACGGTCATGATGAAACTGCATCTCTAGAACATTTATTAAGTAAGCCTGAGAAAATAGCTATTGGCATGGAAGAAGTGAAGAAGGTTGTTGAACTTAGAGCAATAGATAAGCTTTTAATATCCACCAAATTATTGAAGAGTTCTGCTCAGGAAGAGTTACAAGAATTGAAAAAAATATCTGAAAAGGTTAAAAGATATGGAGGATCGATAAAGATCATCGATGAAGAAAGCGATTTTGGTAAAACAATGGAAAAGCTTGGTAACGTGTTAGCTATTTTACGCTTTAATTTATGTTAAATGTCGGTAATAGATTTATTATTAATTATTTTTTTATTTTGGTTTTTATTGTATTTTATTTTTAAACTATTACAAAGGACTTCATTAAATAAAAAATTATCTGAGAATATAGAAATACAACCCTTGTTATTACTCTTAAAGACTAAAAGATTCAATAATTATATTATTAAAACAGGCAGAAAGAGAGTGAAAGTTTTTAATATAATAGGGGAGCTTTCGGTTGTTTATGGTGTTGCGCTAATGGCTTATGCCTTCTTCTTCTTAACGAAGAATCTCATTGTGCTTTTAATCCCTAGCGGCGATGGGCTATTTGGGGTAGCTTCTCCGGTAGTTCCCATTCTATTTGGAATAACGTTTATGCCTCCTATAGAACAGTTGATCATCATCTTGCTAGTCATAGGTATAGCCGTGATCTTCCATGAACTATTTCATGGTTTTCTTGCTGCTTCTGGCGGGATGAAGGTGAAATCAACCGGAGCTGGCTTATTGTTTTTGATCCCAATGGCTTTCGTTGAAATAGATGATGAATCCTTGAAGAATTCTTCTTTTAAGAAAAGAACTAGGATGATAAGCGCAGGTTCTTTTATAAATTTGGTCCAAGCTATGATATTTTTCTTATTGATATTATCTTTTCCTTTCTCTATTGCTTGGGGTTATTCTTTAGAGACCAGTGGAGTTTTAATATATTCTCTCTCTGATAACTCTCCTGCTTCTCTTGCTGGTTTGGAAGTAGGAGATGCTATAATAGCCATGAACGGGACTCCTATTAAGAATTACCAAAATTTCGTCAAATATTTAGAAAATACGAAGCCCAATCAAACTTTGACGCTTACTATTGAGAGGAACCTTAAACAATTCAACGTTACGATTAAGTTAGCTGAAAGTCCCTATGTTAAGAACAGAGGGTTTGTAGGAGTATCTACGATGGATTATAGAAGACCTATTTCTAGTATATTCCCCGCAATATTTCAATACTTCTTTTTCATCTTTTTGTTATGGGGTTTCACGGTATGCTTTAGTTTAGCCATTTTTAACATGTTACCTATTCCTTTATTCGATGGCGATAAATTCTTAGGAGAAATTTTAGGTTTCATAAAAAAGGCCAAAATTAGAATCCTCATCCATAATTCCTTAAGAATATTGGCTTTTTCGCTCTTGGTTTTAAACATATATTTCAGTTTGCTTAGATTTGGTTTTGTTGGATGAAATGTAGCTATTGTGATGGAGAAGTATTTTATCACAGGAGATATTCAGGGGAGAAACTCTGCAAGAAGCATTTCATAGAGACTTTCATCTCGAGAGTAGCCAAAACCATTTCTGAAAAGAAGTTACTTTCATGGAACGATTCGATAATGGTCGCAGTTTCTGGCGGAAAGGATAGCCTAACTGCTTTACATGTTTTAAGCATAATCGAAAAAGATTTCCCTAATGTCAAGCTTTTTGCGGTGACTATAGATGAAGGAATAAGTAATTATACGGAGTTGAGAGTTAAGCATACAGATATTCTTTGCAAAAAGCTAGGCATAGATTACTACGTTTTCACCTATAAGGACTTCTATGGATATAGATTAGAGGAGATTGTAAAGACATCGAAAGAGAAAGGTATCAAGCTAGAACCTTGCTCTTACTGCGGCGTTTTAAGAAGAAAGCTACTGAATGTAGCAGCAAAAAAATTAAAGGCGACAAAAGTAGTTACTGGCCATAACTTGGACGATGAGGTACAAACTTTCATGATGAATCTTATGAGAGGAGATGTGGATAGGTTGATAAGGTTTTTTGGACCTTTGGAGATTAAAGAAGGCTTTGTACCTAGGGTTAAACCTTTGAGATATACTTATGAAGAAGAGATAATGATTTATTCTATTTTAAATGATTTCCCTCTTTTCGAGACCGAATGTAGATTCGTGAAATTCTCAATGCGTGATTCTATAAGGAAGCTTCTCAACGATCTTGAAGCTGAAAATCCTGGGTCTAAATACATGATGCTGAAAAGTGCAGAGAAAATGGTTGAATACTTAACTGAGATCAACAAACCCGTAAAGCTTAATTATTGTAGAAGCTGTGGAGAACCTACTTCAGGAGAAATTTGTAGGGCTTGCTCTTTATTAGAAGAACTAGGTATTGAGTGATTGAAAGGCGGCGGTGCTCACATGTAAACATACAACAATGGGTTATGAAGCCCCACACTTCCATTCAAGCCTGTTACCTACGAACGTAGCCACTCTTCATTAGAGCCGCTCCCTTCCGGGCCTAACTCGGTTCTGAAGATTAGCCCCATTCTCCTCTCCTCCGAGAGGAGTGCGGGGCTGTGACTACCCCGTAGGGCAGGCTTTCATCACTTCCGTGTGAGTCCTCGTAACCCATTGTTGTACATTTACATGTGTTACTGGCCCTGCCATATCGACCGTTTGCAGTTAGCAAGGGAGGCCGAGCCCCTTAGCCCTACCACCGCCGCCATTATCTTAATCTCCTTTTTGTTATTTTAATTTTACAGATCGTTGAGAAGGAAACGCTCTAGCCTTGTAACCATGGGTGGTCCTTTAACTTAAATCTCGTCCAAACTTGATTAGGAATGCTTAAGGTGGCTTTGTAGCTTTTCAGTCCAAGCTTGATTATGTATTCTATGAATATGTTGCGTTTTGCAATTCCGCGAAGTAGCTCTCTTGAACCCAATCTTGTTTCAGGGTGATGTTTATATCTCTTCAGGAATCAAAAGTAAGGGATTTGGACCTATTATATGACGCCGGGAGTGGGATTTGAACCCACGAGGGGAAACCCCCACAGGCTTAGCAAGCCTGCGCCTTACCTGGCTAGGCTATCCCGGCTTTATTTCTTACAATAGAAAATATAGACTATGGAAATATATAACTACGTAACTGTAGGGCTTTTATCTTATGATGAAATAATTAACGAAGGAAAAAGCTCAAAAATTTTCGGTGGTTCTGTTTTATATGCTTCAATACAAGCTTCTTTGCTTTCCAAAAAAGCTGCCATCATATCTGCTATAGGTTCAAATGAGCTGATCAGCTTCAAGGAATTACTAAAACATTATGGTCTTTCAGCAATAGACCTCAAAGTGTATGAAGGTCCTACGCTTTCTTTCATCAATGAATATTATGAAGCAAATAAGAGAAGACAAAAAGTGAGGAACTTCAAGCCTCTAAAGATCGATCTTAAATCTTTAAGTTATTTCGAAACAGGATGCTTACATCTAGGTCCAATATTAGACGAGCTTGACTTGCATTCTTTAGAAGAGGTCGAATTAAACAGCGATTTAATAGTGTTAGATGCACAAGGTTTATGCAGAACTGTGGTAAACGAAGATGTTAAACCAAAGAACGTAGAAGATACTCATTTTTTAAGCAGCATAGATATACTTAAATGCAACCTCGAGGAGCTTTTCTTAATATCAAAATGTAAGGACGTCGAAGAAGCTTCTCTTAAAATCCTAGAAAAAGGATGTAAGATTCTTGTAACTACCTTGGGAGAGAAGGGCAGTTTCGTGTTTTCCAAAGAAGGTTTGTTCTATTTTCCTCCTTACAAACCCAATAAAGTAGTTGATCCTACTGGTGCAGGTGATGTCTTTCTTTCTTCTTTCTCGATAAGTTTTATAGATACTAAAGAATTGAGGTTTGCAGGTCTATTCGCTTCTTCAGCATCATCGTTTGCAGTAGAAGGATTAGGCTTTTCCTCTTTAGCGAATAAAAAGACTATATTGGAAAGAATAGAAGAGCAGCGGATCAAAGAAATGAAGATGAATTTCAAGGAATTGAAAGGTATCTTGAATAAGGGTTTGGTTAATCAATAATTTCTTAATGGGCCGGCCCGGATTTGAACCGGGGACCTTCGCCTCGTAAGGGCGACATCCTACCAGTCTAGACTACCGGCCCTTTCTCTGCTTCTCTTATTATATTTTCTATTTCTTGAATTTTCTTTTTTAATTTATTTATAATATGGGTATTATCCTTAATTTCTAAAACAGAGTTACAACCTTCTATATTGCATATATAATTGTTTGTAATAGCTTCGCTTTCGAGCATTCTTATCTTATGTACAGGGCATTCGTAAAAAGTATTTTCTTCTTCGTATTTTAATCTCTGTTTAAGCTTTTTAAGTGTATTTTTAAGTCTATCAAGGATTACTTCATTGAGTTTATTCAACTTGAAGGTAGCATTATAAATATACCAACCTGATTTCTCATCCCTTTCCTTAATGAAATCTACCAATCCTAGATTGAAAAGATCATAAAGAATTTTTCTTACAACTGTGATTTTAAGATCAGATTGCTTTGCTAACCATTCTTCGCTTACAGCCTCCTTTTCTAGCATGTAAGAAACTACGATAGCAGCCTCACGTCTTAAAAGCATAGAAATCGCCTTAAGTATGTATTCCTTTTCTTCTTTTGTTACCATATTGTTTTTTTAAATCAACCTATAATTATTCTATATCGATATCTACGATATCTCCTAGTGTCAATTCTGATTTGGCCGTTTTATTCAGCTTTTTTTCTTCTAAATTAACTTGTTCGAGAAGGTTAATCTTTAAAGTTTTCTCCAGCTTCTTTGCCACCTCTATAGTAGGTTTCATCTTTCCTCCTTCTATCTTTTTCACAAGCGAAAGTTTTTCACCTATGATTGAAGCGAGCATATCCTGAGTCAATCCCATATTCTCTCTAGCCTTTTTTATCACTTGAGCAAAATCTTCTCTAATTTCAAGTTCGATTTCTTTAGCAATCGAAGGTTTATTCGATTCCTTTTTAACTTGGGGTACAATTTTTCTTAGGGTCGGCTTAGTTGGAGTTTTTACTTGAATTACTTTACCTAGTACCTTACAATCTTCACATACCTTCATATATCTCCTTCCAATTTCGATTACAAAAGTATTTGTTACGGGTTTACCACAGATTTCGCAATACACTTCCAAAAATCATTAATATGATATTTATCTTTTTATAATGTGTGAGTTTAAATCCATATATTGCCTTGAGGAATTTGGCTAGATATCAATTTGGCATAGAAGCAGGAGATGCCTTATTCAGGCATGATCTGATCAATAGTATGAAAATCAAGTATTCTAGGAATACAGGACGAATTCGCTATGTATTCTTAATGGATAAGCCCTATCTTTCAGTTAGGACTTCAGACGGTTTTCTAACACTTTCTATTCCAGCAGCTAAGGTATTACTTGAATCTTTAAATTCTTCCGAATTTTTCGTAACTGTATACAATCAATTCGTTAATTATATTTATAGCAAAAAGGAAGTCTTGACTAAACACATCAAGAGCGCAGATCCTAAATTAAAAAGTGGTTGCGAAGTGGTTGTGATAGACGAAGATAGAAGACTAATAGGTGTAGGTAGAGCCATGTTAAACGGTGATGAAATGTTAGAAATTAAAAGAGGTATAGGTATTAAATTGCGTAAAGTGGTTAGAAATGTTTAGAAAATCTCTCAATAGGGAAACTATTAGGATGTTACAGAGAATGGGTGTTACTTTCGAAAACATCGAAGGTGTTGAAGAGGTTCATCTTAAATTTAAGGATAAGACAATAATACTCAAGAATCCTGAGGTCATGATAACTAAGGTTGGTGGTCAAAAATTATATCAAATTTCGTCTTCTGAAGAAATAGAGGAGAAACATCTACCAAGCTATGAACCTAATGAGGAAGACATTCAGTTAGTAATGCAGCAGACCAATGCGAGTAGAGAAGAAGCAATAACTGCTCTTAAGGAAACTGAAGGAGATATAGCCGCAGCTATATTGTTAGTGAAAGCTAGGAAAAGTTGAAGTTCTTCTACTTAGAGAATTATGGCTCTTGGATAGGTATTTCTTCTTTTGCATTCAAAGAAGTCGATCAAAAAGAAATACTGGCTTATGTGGATAATTTAAAGAAAAAATTTGAGTTATTCCAAATCATAGATGCAGATAAAGTCTGTTCTATCATTCAAATACTAAGTAGCGTACATAGGACTTATAGGGCTTTTTCTTCTTCCCAAAACATAGCTAAGGATTTTTCTATAGAGTTTTTGATAAGGTTAAGCGGTAAAAGGCAGATCGTCGATGCGATAAAAATGCTAGGCATAAAAGAGGATACAAAAAATGGCGTAGTAATATGTGCTGGTAAAAATTTGGAAGAAATAAAAAATATTATAACATATATTTTAGATAAATTTTCGCGCGAAGAAAATGAAAATTTTATAGAAATTTATAGTAAAGAAAAAGAAGAAATTTTAAGAAAGACTTATGAATTAAGAAGTCCTTTTATTATTAAAGAAATATTAATGAAAATTTCTTTAATAGAATTTCAAATATAATTATGAAACTAATTCTTTAATAGCTTTTTGTCTAATTTTATGTAAAAAGAAAATTTGTTCCCTTTTAATTACAGAAATACCTGCGTATTCACTTAATATTTCTATTAGAATAATATAATCGAAGTTTTCAAGGTCCACCTTTCTGTTAATACGAGAGGCTATCCTCTCAATAAGTTCTTTAGTAGATATTTGTGCATTTCGTCTTGTAATGCTGATTCTATATTTGTATCCTTCTTCGATTTTGCTTGCTAGACTAATAGCAGCGGCTATTATTTCTTCTCGATCTAGCTTAACGATGGTTTCTATCGGTATAGCTTTCAAAATATAACGAATACTCCAAACTTTTTCAGAAGCGAATTTTATCAATTCCTCAACAGCTTTGACAGGTTCAAAGTTGGTCTTTAATAAGACGAGACCAGGCATATTGAACTTTAATACTTCGAATTCATTATATCCTAGTCTAGATAAAATATACCATGCTTCTTGAGCGCAATCATCCTCCCTACCCTTGTAGGTGGTCAATAGTATACCTTTAGCCATGATTTATTATGAGGATCGCCCGACTATTTTTAAATTTGTTAATTAAATTTCTTTTGTTTTTGAATCTAGTTTTAGAGCAATACAAAGGGCCTTTATAGAGGTTAAGCAATACCTTTATGACCAAATTATTTAAGAGTTCAGTTTTTGTAGTTTTAGTCTTAGAAATCTCTGTGTATTTGCCTTTCAAAATCGATGGATTAGTGCTACATAAAAAAAATTTTCCTTGATGTTCTAAAACCATTTCCAATCCTTCCCATCTTTCTATCAAGGAGAAAAATTCATTCAAACTTGATTCGTTTATTTCTTCCATCCAAAGCAGTATCATATCATCATGTTTTTAAAGAAGTTAGTTTATAAATATCCATGGCTGAGGAAGAAGGTTTCGAGGAATTTGAAGAACTAGAAGAGTTTGAAGAATTCGAGGAATTCGAGGAAATAGAAGAGTTTTAAAAAATTTTTTAGGTGAGTTTTTAAGTAAGTTTATTTATTAAATTGGATACATGCAATTCTGTCCAAAATGCAATAACTTAATGATTCCTAAGAAGACTGAAAAAGGGATAAAGTTGGTATGTATAAAGTGCGGTTATTCAAAAAAAGTCAAAAAAATTGATATGAAGCTCGTCATAAAAACTTCTACGAGAAAAAGCAAGGAAATTGCCTTATCTACACCTGAAGAGATAAAAGCGCGTGAAGAAGAAAAACTATTATTAGAAGAGTTATATAAAGATGCTTTAGAGTACTTTGAAACAGATTAGCGCAATAAGGATAGCGATAGTAGATAGAGATTATTGCAAGTCTGATAAATGCAACTTTGAGTGTAATAGATTTTGCCCTATAGTAAGAGCAGGTAAAAATATCGTAGTACTAGATGATCAAGGCAAGGCTGTAATAGATGAAATAGGTTGCATAGGTTGCGGAATTTGTGCTGAAAAGTGTCCTTTTCACGCAATAGATATAATAAATCTTGCTACAGAACCCAACGTGCCTTGCGTTCACCAATATGGTCCCAATGCTTTTAGACTTTACGGCCTGCCTGTAATAAGGTATGGTAAAGCTACGGGAATGATAGGTATGAACGGTGCAGGCAAGTCCACCGCTATAAATATCTTAGCTAAAAAACTTTATCCAAATCTGGGTTATTTAGATAAAAGGCCTGAATTTGAAGAGATCATAGCTAAATTCAAAGGGAGTGAGATTCATAGATACTTGAAAGATCTTTATGATAATAAGATTAGGGTTGCGCTTAAGCCACAGGATATACATGAAATTCCTCTACTCCTTAAAGGAACTGTAAGAGAATTACTCAAATTCGCGGAAAACAAAGAAATCTTAGAAATTATTAAAGAAACTCTTGGGATAACCAAATTCCTGGATAGAAAGATTTCTTTATTAAGCGGTGGAGAGTTACAACTTTTCGCTATAACTTTCTCCCTTTCTAAAGAGGCGGATATCTATTTCTTAGACGAACCCTGTAGTTACCTAGATGTCCATCAAAGGCTTAAACTGACAACACTTCTAGATCAGTTGTTGGAAAAAGGTAAGACTATGCTTTTAGTGGAGCATGATTTCTCAATCCTTGATTATTTGTGTGATACAGTATGCATAGTATATGGTAAGCCTAAGGCTTATGGCATGATATCCTTACCTTATTCTACAAACGCAGGCATAAACGCCTATTTTGAGGGTTTTCTGCCCCATGAAAACGTTAGAATAAGGAAGACTCCTATAAGATTTCAACTTAGAAAGTTGGAAAGAGTTTCCCAAGAATCTTACAAATATTTGGTTTGGTCTAACTTGAAGATAAAAATAGGAGATTTCTCGTTAAATGTAGAGGAAGGCTTTGCTAATAAAGGAGAAGTACTGGGAATATTAGGCCCCAATGGAATAGGTAAAACGACCTTTATTAAAGCCATTGTAGGTGAGATAAAGGATTTCGAAGGAGAAATATACACAACCGAAGAATCACCCAAATTGAGTTATAAACCCCAGGTATTCAGCTTTGAGGATGAGGGGAAGATGGTCAAAGATCATTTAATTTCGATCAATAAAGAATATGCTAAGAATGAATGGATTATCGATGAGATAATCAAGCCTTTAAGAATAGATCAAATATTTGAAAGAAAGATTGAGGATCTCAGTGGAGGAGAAAAACAGGCGTTGATGGTTGCTTCAACGCTTCTCAAAGAAGCAGATATGTACGTTTTAGATGAGCCTAGTGCTTTTCTAGATGTTGAACAAAGATTGACGTTGGCTAAGTTGCTTAAGAAATACGCTCAGACTTTCAGGAAATTGGTCATGGTCGTAGAACATGATCTAATAATACAAGATTTCGCTGTAGATTCCATAATGGTTTTTAAAGGGATACCTGCTTCAAGGGGATATGCTACTAGTCCTCTATCTTTGAAAGAGGGCTTTAATGTTTTTCTTAAGGATTTAGGAATAACTTTTAGGAGGGATAAGAGAACAAACAGGCCTAGAATAAACAAGCCTAATTCTAGTCTTGATAGGTATCAAAAGGAAATAGGCGAATATTATTTCATAGAATAGCTTTTTAATACATTTAAATTGCTAGCGGTACTTTATTTAACATGGCTAAAGTAACTATAAGCTTAATTAAGGCAGATGTAGGTTCTATAGCAGGCCACCATAAAGTTATCTCTGAACAAATAGAGTACGCCAAAAAAATGTTATCGAAAGCTAAGGAAGACGGTCTTTTAATAGATTTCTACGTATTCAATGCGGGCGATGATTTGGAATTGTTGATGACGCACAGAAAGGGGGTTGATAACCAAGAAATACACGGTTTAGCTTGGAATGTCTTCAAAGAAGTTACTGAACAAGTTTCCAATAAATATAAGCTTTATGCTGCTGGTCAGGATTTACTTACCGAGGCGTTTTCTGGAAATGTGAGAGGACTAGGACCAGGAGTTGCTGAGATGGAAATAGAGGAAAGACCTAGCGAACCTATAATAGTTTTTGCAGCAGATAAAACAGAGCCGGGTGCATGGAACTTGCCTTTATATAGAGTGTTTGCTGATCCTTTCTGCACTCCTGGATTGGTAATCGATCCTTCTATGCATGAAGGTTTCATCTTCGAGGTAATGGATCTGTTGCATGGTAAAGTAATATCATTGAATACTCCTGAACAATCTTATGATTTGTTAGGCCTAATAGGTACTCCAGGAAGGTTTGTTATATATAGAGTCAAGAGGAAAGATGGTCTATTAGCAGCAGTGGCTAGTACTAGTAGACTTTCCTTGATAGCAGGAAGATATGTAGGGAAGGATGATCCTGTCTGTATTGTAAGGGCTCAGAGAGGTCTTCCTGCTGTAGGAGAATATCTTGAAGCTTTCTCTTATCCATATCTTGTGGCCGGATGGATGAGGGGTAGCCATGTAGGTCCTCTAATGCCTGTATCATTAAAGGATTCAAGGGTTAGTAGGTTTGATGGTCCTCCTAGAGTAGTAGCATTGGGCTTTCAATTGTATGAGGGGAATCTTCTAGGTCCCGCTGATTTATTCGAGGATGTTGCCTTTGATGCGGTAAGGCAAAAAGCTTCAGAAATAGCAGAATACATAAGGAGACACGGGCCTTTCATGCCTCATAGATTGGGTCCTGAGGAGATGGAATATACTACTTTACCTCAAATATTGAAGAAACTTGAGAAACTCTTCGTCGAACCGCACGCGTGAGTTCTAATGTTATAAGATTTCCTCTTTTTCTAATCAATTTCAAAAGTTATGAAGAAGTATTAGGGGATTCTTCAATAAGATTAGCTGCTATTGCAAAGAAAATAGCCGAAGATGAAGATATTGAAATAGCGGTTGCTCCCTTACCCACAGAAATTAGAGAAACTTCGAAATTCATCAAGACTTTCGCTCAATCAGCTGACCCTATAAATCCGGGTAGCTATACGGGTCATATTCCTCTTGAAGCTATAAAACTTGCAGGAGCTGTAGGTGTGATAATAAATCATTCTGAAAAAAGGCTTAATTTAGAGGGTATCAAGTTTCTCGTGGAGAAATGCAGAAAGCTCTCTTTGTTTTCTTTGGTTTGCGGCGTAAGTGCAAGAGAGTGTTATGAGTTAGCTAAGTTTAACCCTGATGCTATAGCTATAGAACCTCCTGAACTTATAGGAACAGGGAGATCTGTTTCTAAGTACAAACCAGAAAGCGTTTCTCAAACGGTAAAATTGGTCAAATCCCTTAATAGTTCAATACGTGTTTTATGTGGCGCAGGAATAACTAACGGAGAAGATGTTATCGAAGCTCTTAAGCTAGGCGCCGAAGGCATTCTCGTTTCTTCAAGCATTGTCAAGGCAAAGAATCCTGAAGATAAAATTAAGGAGATGGCTTTGGTTCTTAAGAAATTTTTTCAGTGACCCTATTCAAGATAGGAACTAGCGGTTATAATTATTTTTGGAATGAAGGTAAACCTAGTCAGTTTAAATGGTATTTGAAACAAAATTTCAATACAGTAGAGATAAATGCAACTTTTTATTCATTTCCTTATAAGAGCTGGATTAAGAGTTGGTCTGAGGCTCCAGATTACTTTGATTTTTCAATAAAAGTCAATAGGATAATAACTCACTATGCTAAACTTAGCGAGAAATCAATTGAAATTTTTAAAAGATTTAAGTCGTATTTCAAGCCTATCGAGCATAAAATAGCTTTTTGGCTTTTCCAAATGTCCCCTTCCTTTGAATTCAATAATACTAGTTTATCTAAGATAAGGAATTTCTTTTCTTCATTAGAAACAAAAGCAGTTATAGAATTCAGAGAGCCGAGTTGGTGGCGCGAAGAAGTTTTTGAAATGCTTCAAGAAATAGGTCTCGTATTTTGTTCAATAGACTCTCCTGATCTTCCTAGAGATATAATAAAGAGCAATGAGATTGTTTATCTTAGACTCCATGGAAGGGAAGAATGGTATAGTTATGAATACAAAAAAGAAGAACTCGATGAGATTCTTTCTAGAATAGTTGAACTATCTCCTAAAGTTTGTCGTATTTATTTAAATAACGATCATGGGATGTTGCCTAATGGTAAATACTTACTAGAAAAAACGATGAAAATTCAAGGTTAGCTGTAGAAAAGCATGCTAGGTTGCATTTCAATAGGCTTAGCTTTTTTTCTGATTTCTTTTATCTGAGTTTCTAAATTTTCTAGTTCTCTAACCAAAGGTTCTACTTCAGTAGCTATGTTTGGGAACAATCTATTTATTGTATTCAAGACATTGCTTATTATTTTGAAGCTTGGTTGTTGAGGATCGATCTCAATTAGCAAACAATAGGTATCTATATTGAGCCATCTGCATTCATCCAATATCACAGCAGGCAATCCTATCAACATACCGTACTCGAATTGTTGTATTCCTTTCTCCTTCAAAAGAGCTCTTGCTTCATCTGTACTTCCGATACCATATATTTCGAGATTTTCTTTGCTAGCCTCTACAAATACTTCATCTACCATCACTATGCTATGTATATCGTTTTTTTCAGCCCATTCACATAAGACTTTGCCGATGATTCGAGAGAGTAGGGGATGAGGTGCAAATTCTGCTGTTACCACTGCAAACTTAAGTTTTTCATCCGCATGAATTCTAGCAGGAAATTTGGGTTTACCTTTGTAAATGAAAGTCACTGGAGGGAACAACTCTGAATAGATATAAGCCATCGAATCTAAATTGAATTTACTTATATAATAGTTCGCCAGAATCAAGTTCATGAAGCCTCCTGAGGGTATTCCTATAAACAAAATTCCTTCCTTTAAATTTATTTTTTTGTATTCTCTTATCTCTATTTTACCATTCATATAAAAATAATAACAGCTGTTTTTATTTATTTTATTTGTATATTAATGGGCCAGTCGTCTAGCGGATTATGACGTAGGCCTGCGGAGCCTAAGGTCGTGGGTTCAAATCCCACCTGGCCCATTAAATTTTTAATTATTGTTAGATGATAATTATCAATGAAAATAGTTAAAGTAGAAAAAAGTGCTTGGGAATCGTTTTTAGAGTTATTGAGCGATTTGGAGAATGAGAAATTGACCTACATGAACAGATTTCCAGAGCCTGTAGGGGAAGTTAGGTATAGAGATCTTCTTAAGAAATCCTTTATAGAGACGGGCAGATGCTTAGCCATAATATGGCTTTACTTTAATTCAGAGTTGAAAAAGACCTATTCTTTTCTGATAATGGCTGATCTTAAAGAAGGAGAACTTAAAGATATAACAAGCCTTCCAGGAAAGGTCAGCTCCATCGTTGTAGAGGAGTTCAAGGACGAAAAAATAATAAAAATATATAATGAATCTAGCTTTGCTAATGGTGATGAGATAATAAAGTATCTAGAAATTGTCGGCGACAAATATAGAAATAGAGAACTTTATGTTACTTTGAAAAACATCTTAAAAGAAGAGTTCGTTTGATGAAAATAAGGGCATTGGCAACAGATATAGATGGTACAATAACTAAAATACCTAGCGCATGGAGATACGTTCATGAAAAACTAAATTTATTAGATAAAGCGAGATATCATGCTGAACTTTACTACAAGGGATATATCTCTTATAAGAAGTGGGCAGAATTAGATGTGGCTCTATGGAAGGGAATAAGCAAGGATACCTTCTATAATATCTTTAATGAAGTAGAAATAAGAGAGGGATGTGTTGAGTTCTTTTCTTACTTGAAAGATATTGGAGTAAAAATAATAGCTATTAGCGGAGGCTTGTTGCCATTACTAGAGATTTTATTAAAGAAGCTTCATTTCGACCGTTTCGTAGCTAATGAGATAATTTTTAACGAAGGGAAAGTCGTAGGAGATGTAAAGATAAGAATAACACCTCGAAATAAAGGTATTGTATTAATAAAAATCCTAAAGGAGTTGGGGATTAAGAAGGAGGAATGTCTGGGGATAGGCGATAGCGATTTAGATATACCTATGCTAAAAGTATGTGGGTATAAAATGGTTTTCAATCCTCAAAACATTAAACTCTTGGAAATAGCTGATGAAGTAATATTTTCAGAAACCTTTTATGAAGTCTTTAAAAGAGTCAAGTCTCTTCTTACTTCTTCTTAATAATTCTCGCTCTAGTCTTGACAGATAATTTAGAAGCTGCCCTTTTAAGTGCTATTTTAGCTATTTCTAAGGCTTCCTCCCCACATTCTAAATACATTATCCTATCTCCTTTCTTTACAATCGCCGCAGTACCGATAGGTTTTCCGAAAGATAATCTCATTCCTTCTTGTAGTCTATCGGCCCCTGCCATAGCCAACATTTTGTTTTCTCTGATTACGTGGAAGGGATATTTCAATACTTTTAAATGATAATTATCTGCGCCTACTTTCTCTTCTATGGTTTTCGTGGCTATTATTCTTGAGGCATCTAGAGCATTATGTCTTATTAGTCCGTCTTCTAAAGCATAAAGCTCAAGTCTTAAAGGGAATTCTTTTTTAACATTTCCATAATCGAATTTGGTTATTTTTGGAGGTGGAAATCCTGCTATATACTCTTTTCTGGTATAAGGCATCGTATCTAGCTTACTGTAGCATCTACCCGGTCTCAAAGGCATACCTTTTTATTAGATATTGTGACATATAAATTCATTGGGATATTCATGAGGATTGTTTTAGTCGAACCTTCTTATGAAATCAACATAGGCTTTGTAGCTAGGGCGATGAAAAATTTTGGCTTTAAAGAACTATATATCGTAAAACCAGAGAGTTTTGGAGATACTTCTATTAAATTCTCAGCCCATGCAGAAGATATTCTCAGGTCTGCAGTAATTTGTGATGATCTAGAAACTGCCATCAAGGATGTTGACTTAGTAATAGGTACCACATCGAACATAGGAAGCGATAAGAATCTCAGGAGAATAGCTTTGCCTGTATACGAGATCAAACCTATAGTTAAGGGTAAGGTGGCAGTGCTTTTCGGTAATGAGAGGGTTGGTTTAAAGAACGATCAAATAGATCGATGCGATATCTTAGTTTATATCCCTACTTCTGATGACTATCCTTCACTTAATCTTTCTCACGCGGTTGCGATATTTTTGTATGAGATGAGAAGATATGAGAAATTGAGGACTATAAAATACGAGATCGCAGACAAAAACGATAAAGAAATGATAATGAAATTCGTAGAGAGCTTTCTTAAGAAAAGCGGTCTAAGAGGTATTAAACTTGAACAAAGTTTGCTGGTTTTCAAGAGACTATTAGATAGATCATATTTGTCTAAACGTGAGGCCAAAACTTTGATAGGAGTTTTCTCAAGGATGAATAAAGTAGTGGAAACATGGTCAATTTAAAAAAGCAAATAGCTATTTTATTGAGGGATGTAGAGAGAAAGGAAAATCCTAGGGCTGATCTAGAGCAGTACGAGTTAAATTCAGAAATTGCTTCTCAATTTGTTCATAATTTAATATTAAATTATTCTGGCAATGAAATCTTAGATGCCGGTTGCGGTTCAGGTATTTTGACTTTGACCGCTTGTTTAGCGGGAATTGAGCGTGTAGTAGCCTTGGATATAGATAGAGAAGCGATTAGGAAATTAAAAGTAAATTCAGCTAAGATAGGCTGTAGCTGGAAGATCGATAGCATTGTCGCTGATTTCAAGAATTTTTCTTTTAGCAGAAAAATTGGTGCCATTATGATGAATCCTCCCTTCGGTACAAAAAAGAGACATGCTGATAGAGATTTCTTAATAAAGGCCTTCGAGCTAAGCAATAAGGTTTTCTCCCTTCATAAGAAGGGGAACGATGATTTCTTCAGGAAATTAGCCTTGAATTTTGGTTTTAAAATGAAGATTTTGGATCGTTACAAATTAATTCTAAAACCAACGATGCCTTTTCACAGGAAACTTAAGCATTATGTGGAAGCAATTCAATATTATTTCGAGAAAAATGAGTAAGGATATTTATCTTCCTGGGGATTTCATAACCGTAATAGAAGAATTCTTTCCAGGAGAAGGCATTTTTGAAGAAAAAGGAAAGCTGTATGCAAGCGCTGCAGGAATATTAAAAAGTGATCTTAAAGAGAGAAAACTTGATCTTGTATTTCTCAAGAAACCTAAATCCTTTTTGAAGAAAGGAGATGTCGTCATTGCAGAAGTTATAGATATAGGAAGGAATTTGGTAGAGCTTCTTATACGGTATAACGAGACTCAACAGGTAGAAGTAAATCTTAAGGGTTACTTGATTTTGACGAAAAGGGAAGATGAAGTAGCTTATGAATTCATAAAACCTTCTGATTTCATAAGAGCAAAGGTATTGAATATTGAAGGACATGTACTATTAAGCATCAAAGGAAAGGATTTCGGCATTATTTATGCAGAATGCCCCAATTGTGCTAACGCAATGGTCTATAACGAGAGCGATAAGAGTTTTCTTAAATGCAATAATTGCGGTCATGTAGTTAAGACGAAAGTCAGCTCGCATTATTTAATAAAATCCTAGATTTATTTGAAAATTCAGACAAAATTATTAATTATAGCTCAGTAGAATAGTTATGGTGGAATTCTTCATAAAAGAAAGATCAAAAAATTCAATAACACTAGTGTTCAGAGGGGTTGATATAGGTTTTTTGAATTTACTGAGTTATGAGCTTCTCCAAGATCCACGTGTTCTCAACTCTTACGCAAGAAAACCGCACCTTTTGCTTGAAGATATCGAATTTTATGTCCTAGTTAGAGATGGTACAGACATAAAAGAATTGCTAATAGAAAAGATAGGTGCTATAAAAGAGAGTTTTTTGACGTTCAAAAAGAAGTTTGAAGAAAAGCTCGGTGAAATTCATAAAGATAGAAGCTAGGATAGTTTTTATTTCGTTAAATAAATATAGAGAAAATATCGTCTCTACCATGTTCGTATATAGAGCTGGTTACATCGAAGATTTGGAATTTAGTAAGCTTGCCAACCCAGGTGAAATATTAGAATTGATTAGGAAATCTAAGCATTGGTCTCAGATAAGATATGTGGTGATATATTCTGAAGCAGTATCTTTAGAAGAGGAAAATTTAAAGAACTTCCCTAAACCTTTAATCCTTATTAATAGTGGATTGAAGCTCCATAATATACCAGAAGAAGATTTCAAAATTCTTAAAGAAAGAGGTTTCATAGATGATGGTTTATATATAACCAAGACGATCTCTAAACTAATCAAGGTGTTAGGATGATAAAGTTCTGTCCTAAATGCGGTAATTTATTGAGACCTGGTAGGGGAGAAAAGAATAGGTTGATATGTAGATTTTGTGGTTACTCGGAACTCATGAATGAAGAAATGAGTTTAGAAGTTAAATTATCTAAACAAAATAAGTCTCCTAAAGAAATAATAGTAGATGAAGGACTCAAAGATCATGTTTTGCCTACAGCTGAAGTAATATGTCCTAAATGCGGTAATGAATTAGCGTATTGGTGGTTTATGCAAACTAGAAGGGCAGATGAACCCCCCACAACTTTCTATCGCTGTACTAAATGCAACTATACTTGGAGAGATTATAGGTAAGTTTTTATGACTTTTATTATTTAATAATTTGAAGCTTATGTTAAGAATAGAATTTGAAGATGCAAAAAACTGGATTGACCTTCTAGATGCGGTAAGGGATATAATAGAAGAAGCAGTTTTCGTTGCTACTCAAGACGGTTTATCTTTGAGGGCAATGGATAGCGCTAGAGTAGCGATGATAGATCTTAAACTTCCCGTAATTTACTTCCCAGATTTCAAAGTTGAGGGAGAAAAAGTAAGTTTTGCTATATCTATTGCGGACATGATAAAGGCTTTCAGAGGGATTAAAAAAGGTTATAAACTAACAATGGAGTTAAGTGAAGAGAATACTCTAAGATTGAACTTATTAGGAAAAGGAAGGCATGTATTTGATTTCCCTCTTTTGGACATCTCTCCAGAATCAATTCCTGCTTTGAAGCTTAATTTTGAAGTCTTAGTAAAGATAGAGACCGATATCATTGGAAATGCCGTTAAAAATCTGGAAAAATTCAGCGACTATGTAGTTTTCAAAGCTACTAAAGATAAGCTAGTACTATCTGGAAGGAGTGAGAAAGGAAAGGCTACATCTGAATTCCTCAAGGATGAATTAATTATGTTAGAGGTCACTAGAGAAAGCATTTCAGGTTATTCTACTGAATATTTGTTGAATATACTAGGCAAAAGTGAATTATCCGAAATCACTATTCTTAGATTTGGAAACAGAATGCCGCTTGCAGTTACTTATCAACTCGCAGGAGAGGGCGAAATCTCCTATTACCTAGCACCTAGAACTGAAGTTGAATGAATGTAGACATACAAGAGCTCTCTAAATATCCTTTTTTAGGAACCCTCAAAGAATTTTTAAGATTATCTGATTTTGACCTAAAAGAAATTCTTTTGAACAAAGAAAACATCTTCTTAAGATTTTCCATAGAGAAAATTAAGTCTTTGAATACGAACAACTATTTAACATTCCCTGATCCTGAAATTAATCTAAAGAGTTTTTTAGTATCGCTCTACTTAGCTTCTCAGCTAGGTAGCATTTATGTAGAGAAATTGGCTGAGAGGGAATCAAAAAGACTGAGTTCTGAGTTACAGAAAGAAAATATTCAAAAAATTTTAGAAATAGCTAGGGTATTAGTTTCTGATAAAGTAAAATTTAAAGAGGTAAAAAGTAAAAAATCTTTCTCCTATATAGCTGTAGATATTAAAAGTTATTTGAAATATGCAGCTTATTTAGGAGATTACAATTGGGCATTATCTTTTCATGAAATAAGCAAAGGCGAGGTTCTACTCACAAAAAAGGAAATTATACGATTAGTCGAAGAAGCATATAGACAATGGATAATAATGAAGTGCAACGAGCTACAGAGCTTTTACATAGCTGGAATAGAAGGGATAATCGAAGAAATTTATGAAAAAATACCTCCTCCTAAGAGATTCGTAGAAGAAAAGATTGAATATTCAGGAGTGGATCCTCCTTGTATGCGCAGATTGATTGCTGATCTCAAAAGTGGTAAGAAACTTTCACATATGGGGAATTTCACTCTTGCTTCTTATCTAAGGGCAATAGGTTATTCTGTAGAAAGAGCTTTAGAACTGTTTAAAAACCTTCCAGATTTCAAAGAAGAAATAGCTAGATATCAAATAGAACATATATACGGACTTCGAGGAGGAAGAAAAGTCTATTCTGTCCCTAGTTGTATAACGCTTAGAGCAGCTAATCTATGTTTCCCAGAATCGCCTGGTTGTGATGGAATAAAGCATCCTTTGCAATTCATTAAAAAAATGAAGAATGTTGGAAAATAAACTCATTAATCTTTTTAGGCATTATTACGCAAACCTCAAAGAAGAAGACATAATAATAGATGATCTAGACAAAAGAGAGTTTGCATTCTGGAATTTCGACGAATCCACTATGAGACGGCATATATCTTTTTTAGATGGAAAGAGCTTGAAAGAATTTTTAATAAAAGTTCCTCCTAGGCATGCTTTTTACTCGATTAGCACCTATGAATATCCTTCTTCGACTAGTATGGAATTAAAGAATATAATTCGAACAGATTTGGTTTTTGACATTGATATAGATCATATACCAACGCCTTGTAAATCTAATCATGATTATTGGGTTTGTAAATCTTGTGGTAGTTCAGGAAAAGGGTTTTCTGAAAGGTGTAATTCATGTAATAGTAGCTCCATAGCTAAATTTAGCTTTGTTTGCAATGAATGTTTGGATTTTGCTAAAGAAGAAATTTTAAAGCTTATCGAAGATTTCTTATTCACAGATTTAGGCATCAATAAAGATGAGGTGAAAATATTCTTCTCGGGGAATAGGGGATATCATGTACATGTGAAAAATGAAGAATTATCTTCTCTTGATTCAAGAGCTAGAAGTATGCTAGTAGATTATATAAAAGGTACTTCCTTCAGGCTCTATTTCTTCGAATTCCTAAAAAAGAAGGGTAGATTACTGGGAATCAATTCTATGGGTTTCTTTTCAAGATTTGCTGAAAAATTATTCGAAGAAATCATGATCCTAAAAGAGGAGGATCTATACAAAGAAGGCATGAGTAGAGAAAAAGTTAGAGAAGTAATGGAAAAAAAGGAAAAAATACTCCAAGAACTTCAACAGCATGACTTAAGCTATAGTTTCTTAAGATTATTAGGCAAAAAATCAAAAGAGTTGGTATATAAGAGCATTGCTGCTTCTTCTGTAGAAATAGATGAAAGGGTCACAGTAGATCTTCACAGATTGATCAGGATGCCTAACTCTTTGCATGGAAAGACCGCTCTAAGGGTTTTCCCTTTGAGTTATGAATCTTTGGATTCCTTCGAACCTTTTAAGGATAGCATAGTGTTTAAGAAAGGTTATGGTAAGGTTTATTACAAAGAAAAAAGATGGTTCCCTAAGTTGGTTATGAATGGAGTTGAATATGATCTAAATGAGTTGGAGAACAAGGAAATACCGCTTTATTTAGCTTTGTATCTTCATTTGAATGGCTACGCTGTAATGTATGAGCTCTCATATTATTAAGAGGCTTTATAATAAGCTTTTGGAGGAGAAGTTAAATCAAACTTCCTTCTCTTCGAATAAGGATTTTTATGAAAGTATAGAAACAATTTCCAAGCCTATTTATGAAGAAAGAAATTTAGAAGAACGAATAAAGAATTTGGAGATAAAATTAACTAAAGTATTAGCAAACGCTATTTTAAAACATAAACTGAAAAAAATCTCTAAGGTCTTCTCTTCTAGTCTTTTAAATTCTTATCATCTGAAGATTTTATCGTCTGTAGAGGCAAAGCTGAGTAGAAGGCTCTACGAGAATTTGCGTCTGGTAAGCATAGAAGAAAATATTCCTATAGTAATAGGAGAAGACGGTATAAGCTATGGTCCTTTAAAGAAAAGAGATATAGTTTATATATCTGAAGATTTCTCTTCTTTATTAATAAAGAAAAAACTAGCGAGGGTGCTGGTCGATGAAAGTACCTGATAAGATAAGGACGTATTGTCCAAGATGCAATTCTCATACTGAGCATAAGGTTGAACTTTATAAGACAGGTAAAAGGAGGACTCTTGCTCAAGGACAAAGAAGATACTTGAGGAAGAATTTAGGTTATGGCAGTAAGAGAACTGCTGAACAGAAACGTTTTGCTAAGACTACTAAGAAACAGACGCTTAAGCTAATTTGTGTCAAGTGTAAGTATATATCGCATAGGAAAGGAATAAGATTAAAGAAGCTGGAGATCATTAAGAAATGATGGTCAAAAAAAGAAAGGAAATAATACCCAGACCTAAAAGTTGTTTTATTAAAATTAAATGTCCTAACTGTGGTGCTGAAAGGATAATCTTCGATTATACCACCACCCTGATAAAATGTAGAATCTGTAATGAAGTGCTTGCTCAACCTACAGGAGGAAAGGCTTTGATTAGAGGTAAGATAGTAGCCAAATATGGTTGATTTCCCTAAGCTTAACTCTCTAGTTATAGCCACTGCTAAAAAAGTCTTAGAACATGGTGCTTATTTCTATTTAGACGAGTACGGTGGCATAGAAGCTTATATGCCTATAGGCGAAGTATCAGCAAGCAGAGTAGTAAATATAGAAGACGTTATTAAAGAAGGTAAAAAGTATGTTTGTAAGGTTATTCGCGTAGACCCTTCTAGGGCTCATGTCGATATTTCTCTTAAAAAAGTGACAGAACAAGAAAGGAAATCTAAGATGATAGAATGGAAAAGGAATCAAAGAGCCATCAAACTCATAGAACTCACGGCTGAAAGAGCGAAGATGAATAAAGATCAATTATTTAAAGTTTTATCTCAATATATAGGAAATGAATTTATTGATTATTTATCTATATTTGAAATGCCTATAAGGGAAGGTTATGAAGTTCTTGATAAATTAAACTTAGATAATAATATAAAATTAGCAATAATTGAAGTAGCAAAAGAACATATAAAAATTCCTATACCAGAATTAAAAGCAGAGATCGCTTTATTTACTTTAGCGAGAAACGGTATTAATATTATAAAGGAAATCCTAGCAGAGTCGTATAAAAATATAGCTGAAATTAAGGGTTTAAGAAAAGTAGAAATAACTTATATAGGTGCTAGCCGATTTTTAGTGAGTATTCAAGCAAATAGTTTCAAAATAGCTGAACTTGCATTAGAAAAGTTTGAGAGTTCAGCTAAAGAAAATTCTAAGCGGTTAAATGTTAGTTTCTTTTTCAAGAGACTTTAACTAATTCGCCTCTTCTCTTCCTTATAGTATAGAATTTTATTTCCCAGTATTTGTCCAAAGGAGAAAATTTAGGAGGATGAATATTTTTCAAGTCTTTAGAATTGCAAATAGGGCAAGCTTCTTTTATTGTGTACCTATTACACTTTTCGCATTTTCTTATAGAGTTCATCTTCTTTCTTCTATTCCTATCTTCCAAATCAATACAGACTTGTTGGGTGATTGGTATACAAGCGTGAAGTATAGAGGCATGCCTATCTGTATTTTATTCATAATATTGGGATTTATCTCTCTCACCCCTTTCATGTTGAAGAAAAGTAACTTATATATCAATGCGTCTTTAGCCTTCTCGCCGATTGGTAGTGTTAGGCTGATAGTTTGTAGTCCTATATTTAAGGTAGTTTGGTTTAAATAATACTTCCTTACCTCTTCGTCGGTGTAATTGAAAGCAATCCTTATCATCCAATAACTTTTCTCCAAATCGCCTCCGACTGGTAATAGAGTTCCACCAACATCAAGCATTTGCTCGTATACTAGCAAGTAAGACGCTCCTAGTTTCTTGAATATTTGCAATGAAGTATTTTCATCGCTTACCAGGGCTTTGGCTATGAGATTTATTTGAGTATAATTGAAGTTGGCATTATCAGCTACCGAAGGTCTTCCTGTATTAACCGTTATCCAATAGCCGTAGTCCCACCAGGAAGCTATCACTGCATCTTCAGGTAAATTATTTTTTATCCATTCAAAAGTAGCTATCCAGTCGTACGTAAGACTACCTGTTTCGGTAGATAATATACTTTGGGGTAAAGAACCAACTCTAATTGGATTCGTTTGTGCGGAGGTGGCTGTGAATAGAGTTAAGAGGACCAAAATTAGCAGGAATATTGCGCTATAGCTCGTAGGTATACCTTTAAATAACTTCACTCTTCTTCTCTCAAGATATTCCTTTTTTGTTCTGAACGTATTCGCGTAGGTAGTTATCAATGATGCAAGGGCAAAGCAACCAACTAGTATGATTGGTTGGGCTGAAAGCATAAAAAGTCTATTTACACTAGATGTTGCATGTAGTGATGTTAAAACTGCTAAACTCATAAATATATCTGTATTGCTAGCTCTTTTTACTAATAAATAAGCTCCTAAAGGTAGTAGTATAATCATCAAATTGAGGTTTAAGAAGTACTGTGCCCAAGTTGCAGCGAAATGCTCGCCTACTGACTCGAACCACGGATTATTTGACTTACCGAAGGGGTTTATGACTATAGAGAGTTTACCTGGTAATGAGGCTAAATAACCAAATCTTACTAGAACAAAGATCCCTGCAAGTATAATACCCAATGCTCCTGCAAAATATAGGGGTAACCTAGCAGTGTTTATATTTTTAATGTATTTGAATAAGTATAATTCTGAGAAAGTAAAAATATAACCGGCATAGGGTAATATCATTGAAACGCTAACTAGAGTAGGCGTAGCTCTAGGTATGAGTCCTACCATGATCAGCGCAATAGTCATGCTTATCAGGTAAGTCTTAAGTATATTCAAGTTACTCCTTCTAATCAATATCAAAGTTATCGTAGTAAGAGCTAGGAGATTTAACAAATAAATATAAGCACCCCATGTCATCACTAGAAGCGCAAGGGAAATTCCATTTACGAAAGGCCAAATTTTAGTTTTTCCATTGATAGACTTTATGTATGAAAGAATGAATAAAGCGATATAGATTTGCGATATGCCATCGTCATCGTAGAAGCCATAGCTTGTCCTTGTTATCGTAGCGGCGGAAATTGCAAAGAAGAATGAGGCTAATAATCCAGTTAATTTGTTATAGATTTCTTTACCTATGAAATATAATATCACCGAAGTTATAGCTGCTGAAAAACTTGGTATTAAACCTACTACATACATCAAAGGTAAGTTTAAGCCTATCAGCTGGAGTATTAAATAAATAAGAGCCCCGAGAAAAGGTACCCCTGGATAGGCCGTAGCGGGTATATTTCTGCCTGATGGGTACCACATACTGTAATCTTTACTTTGGCTAAACCACTCTATGAAGCCGTACCATCCTCTTTCCACTATCCAATTGGTTTGATAGTATTGGAACCATGGATCGAATTCGTTGAGGAAGATTCCATATTTTAAAGGCATCAACCTTATAGCTAATGCTATAATAAAGTTGAAGCTTAGGATCAAAACTATTAGAGAAGTTTCAACAGGAGGCTTAGGTATCTTTTCAAAGTATTTTCTTAATGGTTTAAACAAATTTTTTAATGCCTTTTTTACAGTCATTGACGGATGATTTAAATAAAGTTCTACTATTTAAGTATTATGAGTGAAAGATATCCTAGGGACAGGAAGTATACAAAGGATCATGAATGGGCAAAAGAAGAAAAAGGGCTTGTTTATGTAGGTATAACATGGTATGCTCAATCTAAGCTTAAAGATATAGTCTATATAGAATTGCCTAAAATGGGCAAAAAGACAAATAAAGGAGAGGTTTTAGCGGTTGTTGAATCTGTTAAGACAGCATCTGATGTTTATTCGCCTATTAGCGGTGAAATTGTTGGGGTCAATGAGAAATTGGAAAGAAATCCTGAATTAATAAATAAGGATCCTTATGGTGAGGGATGGATAGCTACGATTAGACCTAGCAACATTAATGAACTTGATGAATTACTTACTGCTGAAGAATATGAGAAACTAGTTTCTTGATCTTTTTTTCATAAAAATATAAGGCAGAGTATATCCTTTGTTTTTCATAACTTTATACCAAGTATCGTATGCTATATCTAGATATTTTTTCATTTCAGCAGGTGTCTTAGCTTGTTGGCTCATATAAAGGCTATATTCTATTATAGCCTTAGCGTGTTCTAGGTCATCAAAATTTTCAATATTTAAACTTTTTTTGTTTACAATCTCCTCAGCTTTTTTTATATCGAAAGCATAAAGCGTTTTCCTCCTGAAACTTGAAAAAATGATCCAGATAGTGCTGACTATTAGGGTAAGAAAAGATAAGTTTTCTAGCAACTTAAAATTTAGGAGTTGCGAAATAATATAAACAATTCCTCCTATCGATAACCCTATAATGCCTATAATGGGATTAGGTTTATTTGTCAAAGTGAAGAGATCTATGAATGCTATATCATAGATCAAGGAAAGCAAAAAAAGCCTTCTTAGCTGAGGAAACCATTTCAGTTTGTCATTCATCGAAAAAATAAATTAGTAAAGGTTATAATTAAGAATTAGTGAAAGTGTAGCATGGCTAAATTAGAAAGCATTAAGAAGTTCATGAATTTATTGTCCTATAGTGTACTACCTTATCTTTTGCCTTTAATTATAATCGCATATTTGTCCGGTTTTGTGTTCATAGCCACTCAAAACGCTCTACCTTATTTATCTGGGCAACAAGGTATAATTATAATATATCCTTCTTCATCGCAACAAACTGTACTTGAAACGACACTTGTTTATATTACTCTTTTCTTCCTGTTCATTAGTCTTCTAGCTTTGCATATAATAGGAAATAAAAAATACCATTCTAGACCGCCCACGCTTCTATTGGCCTTTTCTTTATTTTTATTGATAATCCTGTTCTTCATACTATTGATTATGTTGGTGCAAAAGTTTAGCTAAAGTGGTTTTTTCTTAATTCCCATTCTATAAGCTGCGAGATTGGTCATAATATGTATTAAGAAAGTCATTATGAAAAGATAAACTACCAGATCATAGGGTACTGCGCCGAAAAATATAGATCGCATTAAAATTGCAAATACCAAAAATCCCGTTTGATCAAATATAGGAAGTGTATCACCTCTTTCGATTCCCAATCTTCTCTTCAAAAAAGAACCTACTAAATCGCCTGTTATTGCTCCAATTATAATGGTCAATCCTTCGAATTCGTTTATATACAGATTTAAAATATTCAACCTCTTATCTATATAGAAGAAAGCTAAGAAATACGTCAGTCCTACAAAGAAACCGAATGTTGTGCCTTCTATAGTCTTTCCATCTCCGAAAATTCTTCTCCCATCTTTTAGAGTGAATCCAAAATCTAGAGGTTTTTTATTTTTAAGTATGCTGCCTAAGAAAAGAGGGGCTGAATTTGCTGCATATGCAGGAGATATATAGAATAAAGGCCAAAGATATATGAGTATGAAGTCTAATTCCACGGCTTCAGACTCTTTATATTTAGGATAGTTGTTTTTATTTTTTTCTCATCTTTAAAACTAATTTTGAGATTCTCATCCTCTTTATTTGTTTCTAGAATGTAATCGCACCAATAAATGAAGACCTTGTTGAGTATTTCGTCATCTTTATTTGTTATAAAGATATTTGTATGTTCCTTTTTTTGTGTAAGTAATGAAAGATAGCATAAAAGACTATTAAAATTGATATAATATTCAATTATATTTGTTATTTCTAAATTTAAAATTGATAGATCATCAAAAATGAACACCGAATTGTCATGATCTATATTATTTTTTTTAAATATTATTTCTATTAAATCATTGAGTTTATAAAATTCTTTAAATGATATATTAATTTTTTGATCAACATTGTCTATATAATTAATTAGATTATATATGTTTGAGAAAAAATAAATTATTTTAGTTCTATTTAGCTTAGAGGCAAAATAAAAAGCGAGTAGTGTTTTACCGCTTTTCCTTTCACCGGTTATCAGTAAATTTCTTTTACTTATCTTGAGTAGATCAGTTAGCATAACGCCCTGGGAGGGATTCGAACCCTCGACCTGCGGCTTAGGAGGCCGTCGCTCTATCCTAGCTGAGCTACCAGGGCAACTACTTTAATTTTATCTTTTTTTATACTTAACTCTTAATGAACAGTCATTGATTAACCGTTACTAGTAAGGATGCTTTATATATAAGTTTAAAATTACAACTGTGAGAGCCATCTCCACAGCCTTAGGCTCTTTCTTTTTAGCTTCTTTGATCGTGACTTCTACGGCTTTTTATTTATATTTAAACGAACAGACTTTGAAAGTTCTTTCTTTATATTTAGAAACCATAAGCTCATACGAAAAAAACGATGATGGAAGCGTTCTTTTTTCTTTAGCCTCGTTTGACAAGTATTACGTTAATTTTGTCAAGCCTTTGAATTATTCATGTTCATATGGTAGGATACCTGATTTAATTTTAAGAAAAGATCATATCACTTTTTGTTCCGATAAAGGCATAATTACTCTTTTATTTTCTTTTAAGAATGTTTCTTACCATGAAGGCAAATACAAACTTGAAATGGATTATCGTTTGTTTAGTGATGAGGAAACAAATAGCATCAACATAAGCGCTGTGGTGAAAGAAAAGAAAATCAAATTGGTTGAATTAGAAGTCAAATCTTCAAGTTTTTCTACTCTATCAATTTCTTTAGATAAAATAACCGAATATTTGAGAGATTCAAATGAAATAGATATCCTTTTAACTATATCTTCAAACAAGACCAATTTTATCAAATTCGATTTAGTAAGTTTATACATTAAGATTCTAAACGAAAAACCACATTTCTTAATCCTCTATCTTTATAACTTAAGTACAGAGAATATCTTGCTGAATTTTGTACTAGTATTTAATTCGACGGATGTTGAGATCTTTGATATGCGAGTAAATTTGTTTCCTCTTACATTATATAGTCTTAAAATCAAAACTTTTATTTCGAATCCTTTAATTAAAATAATTACTGAAAAAGGCAGTCAGCTCATTAGAGTAAGCAATTAATACACCAAACTTTTTCTTCAATTATGGAAGAGATTAAGGACATCGTATTAAAGCCTTCCATGAAGATTTCAGAGTTGATAAAAGAGTATGGTAAATCAGGTGCTTTCATGTCTAAATATCTCAGTGATGCATGCGAAGTTTTTAAAGAGATGATATTGTGTGATGACTGCTTTACATTTCTTTCTTTAACTGGTAATTTGGTTGCTACAGGGATTAGGGGGGTTATAGCTGAGATGATAAGACAGGGTTTCATCGATGCGGTAATAACTACAGGCGGCGCTCTAGATCATGATATTGCTAGATCATTTGGAGGCAAATATTACATAGGCGATTTCGATATGGATGATAAAGAATTGCATGAAAGAGACATACATAGATTAGGTAACGTCTTGATACCTTTAGATAGTTATGGGCCCTTACTAGAGAAAGTAATACGGAAAAACTTAACTGCCATATTAAGCGGTAAGGATTCAATTTCTCCTAGAGAATTAGCTAAGGAAATAGGGAAGATAATAAGCGATGAACACTCTATACTGAGACAAGCTTATCTTAACAACGTTCCTGTCTATTGTCCAGGAATTGTAGATTCCGCTGTAGGCACCATTCTGTTTTTTTTATCCCAAACTAACAAATTTCAATTGGATCTTTTTAAAGACATGAAAGAATTGCTAGATATAGTATATTCGTACGACAAAACCGGTGCTTTGATAATAGGAGGAGGAATAAGTAAACATCATGTATTATGGTGGAATCAATTCAAAGAAGGCCTAGATTATTGTATTTACATAACTACAGCCATTGAATACGACGGCAGCCTCTCAGGAGCTAGGACGAAGGAGGCAATTTCTTGGAAAAAAATCAAGCCTGAATCTAAACAAGTCAATTTGTTTTGCGAAGCCAGTATAGTCTTACCTTTATTATTGATGTATGCTTTAGAGGAACTGCAGTAAATTAAATAATTTCATAAAAATAAATTTTTGTGAAAAAAAGGGCTATAAGTGAGCTCCTATCTTCAATGATCAGCACGGCTTTAGTGTTATCCTTAATTCTTTTCTCTTACTTTATTGTTTATGAAAATTTTTCTAAGCAATATTTTGATTTCAATAATAAGGTAAATAAATTTAAGGAATTCTCAAAAAAAATTTTAGTAATTGAACATATTCAAATATTAAAAAATAATTCTTTAATAGTTTTAATAAGAAACCGTAGCAGTCTAAATATAACATTAGAAAAACTTGAGATCATAAGTGATAAATCAGTAGAAGAAATTAAATTGTCAATAATCTTAGGCCCTAACGTTCTTCGTTTGTTAAAGCTTAAGCTTATAAGCAATAGTATAGAAGAAATAATTCTTTATTATGCATTTGAAAATTTTCAAGATAAACTAATATTATACGCTTCTAAGGCGTAAAAAAGATTGGAATTATATCGTCGAACACAGAATTAAATATTTGAATTGTCTTATTTCAACAATGGGAAGACTTTTTGGAACAAACGGTGTTAGAGGTGTTTTCGGTGAGCTCATTTCTCCCCCTTTTGTTTATCATCTTGCAGAATCCATAGGGAAATATTTCTCAGGGAAAGAAATACTAGTGGGCTGTGACACTAGATACACCAAGGAAGTGCTTCTTAGAGCTGTTTTCGCAGGTCTGAGCGCAGCAGGAAGTAAATTTTACTACTCAGGAATAGCTCCTACGCCTGCTCATCAATATGCCGTTAAACATTATGGTTTAGATGGTGGCATAGTGGTAACAGCGAGTCATAATCCGCCAGAATACAATGGGATAAAAGTACTTGGTGAGAACGGTGATGAGTTACCTCATAAGGAAGAGGATAAAATAGAAGAAATATTTTTTGAAGAGAAATCATCCAATGCTGGGAATCCTACGAAATGTCTGGGCGAACTAGATAGCATTAATCCTTATGTTACTGCCATAAAAGAGAAGGTGGATTTCGAATTGATTTCTAAGAATAGATTTAAGATAATCGTGGATCCTGCATGCGGTGCTGCTTCTCTTTGTGTAGCTAAATTAGCCAAAGCTCTTGGAGTAAAGGCTTTTCTAATAAATTCTCAGCCAGACGGTTATTTTCCCTCAAGAGAACCTGAGCCTTTGATGGAAAATTTGAAGGAATTGTCAGAATTTTCTAGATCCTTAAATCCCGACCTCGCCATAGCTTTTGATGGAGATGCAGATAGAGCAATATTCTTAGACGAAAAAGGTAGAATAATCTGGGGTGATAGAAGCGGTGCAATTCTATCTAGATACGTGATAAGAAAACACGGAAAGGGGTATCTTGTTGTAGGTGTTAGTGCTTCTTCTCTAGTTGAAAAAGTAGTAAAAGAAGAGGGAGGGGAAGTGGTTTGGACTAAAGTCGGTAGTGTGATTATAACAGAAAAGATAAATGAGTTATTGAAAAAAGGAGTTTTTGCCTTTGGTCTTGAGGAAAATGGTGGTTTCTTCTATACTCCTCATCAGCCTACAAGAGATGGTTGCATGAGCTTAGCTTTAATGTTAGAATGCCTAGCAAAAACTGGAAAAAAATTAAGCGTACTTAACGATGAACTGCCCAAATTATGGATGTTGAAGACTAAAATTGAAGCTAAAGGTGTTGATAGAAACCTAGTCATTGAAAAACTCGCCGAAATATTCTCTGGTTATAAACAAGATAAGATCGATGGTGTTAGAGTATGGTTAAATGAGAACGAATGGTTCTTAGCTAGACCTAGTGGAACAGAGCCTTTGATAAGGATATTTGCAGAATCATACTCTCAAGAATCTGCAATGGTTATACTAGAAAAAGTCAAAAATATACTTCGAGGTCTTTTGGAAAAATGAAATGGATAATTTCGATGCCTAGAGTTGATCCTGCTATGGAAAAAGGAGTGATAGTAAAAATAATGAAGAAAAAAGGCGAGAGGGTTTCTAAAGATGAACTTATCTTGAAAGTAATGACCGAGAAAGCTACGTTTGAGGTTCATTCTCCCTACACAGGTTTTGTTAGCAATATATTTCATGAAGAAGGAGAGGAATTGGTTGTAGGAGAGCCAATATTAGAAATATCTGAAGAAGAAGTCAAGGAGGATATTAGAGGAGAAGAAATATTGGCAACCCCTGCTGCCAGAAGATTGGCAAGGGAGCATGGAATAGATTTACGCGAAATAAAAGGAACAGGACCCCAAGGCAGGATAACTCAAGAAGATGTCTTGCTTTACCTAAGTAAAAGAAAAGAAATCACTGAAGAAACGATCCCCCTTTCGCCTATTAGGAAGATAATAGCTCTAAGAGTCGAAGAAAGCCATAGAACAATACCTCAATTAGCCGTTAATATGGTAGTAAAGGTAGGTAAATTATTAAAGCATAGAAATGAGAATAAATTCAGTTTTGATTCCTATTTCATTTACGCTTCTTCTCGAGCATTAAAAAATTTTAATCTGCTTAATTCATATTTTAAAGAAAATAGGATAATAATAAGAAAGCAAATAAACATAGCCTTTGCCTTGAACATAAACGATGATCTTTATATGCCGGTTATAAAGAACGCTGATGCAAAGAGCTTGATGGAAATAGATAAAGAACATGCACTGCTTGTAGAGAAAGCTAAAAAAGGTTCTTTATCTTTAGAAGATCTTCAGGACTCTACTTTTGCAATAACCAATCTTGGGCCTTTTGGTATTCTAAGCTTTAATCCTCTAATATATCCTTCCAATTCAGCAATTCTAGGAATAGGGACTGTTCATCATATCGTAGAATTCCTTGAGGACTCCTTCATAATAACTCCAGCGATAATAATGAGCCTTAGCTTTGACCACAGAATTGTAGATGGAGTTTATGCAGCTAGGTTCCTTAATGAAATTAAAAAAATAATAGAAAATGGAGATTTCGGATAGGATTAGAATAATAGAAAGCAGGAACAAAGATGTTGCGATGAATTTAGCTCTAGAAGAAGCTCTTCTTGAATTGGTAAACAAATGCATGTCTCCAAGTTCTTTTAGGATTTGGAGCACTAGGCCGTGTGCTATTATTTCTTTCAATCAAAGCATATTCGATTTAATAGATGTAAAATATTGCTTAGATTTTGGCATAGAATTAAACAGAAGGATAACAGGAGGAGGCGCTATTTATTCTGATGAAGGTAACTTGAATTGGAGTTTTTATCTTAAAAGAAAATCCTTCGAGAAGTTATCGATCGTGGAGCTTTATAGAACAATAGCCAATATAATAATAGAGGGTCTTTATAGAACAGCGGCGATAAAAGCTCAATTTCACGAACCCAATTGGATAGGCATTAAAGGTAATAAAATTTCTGGGATGGCAGGATATATAAAAAAGAATGCAATACTGATCCATGGAACATTTCTAGTCTTCACCAATCAAGCTAGATTGGCTACTGTTTGTAAGCGACACCTTGAATATCCTCCGACCATGAATATAATAGAGCTAAGCCCCAATTTCACTATTGAAGATGCTCGAAATGCATTAAAGGAAGGTGTAAGAAGGAAATTCAAGGAGTATTATGAAGATGAGTTAAACGAAGAAGAAAAGGAATTAGCTTCTAAGTTAGTTGAGGAGAAATATACCAATTTATCTTGGATATTCTTGAAATGAAAGCAGCTGTGCTATATGGGATTAGGGATTTAAGAATAGAAGACAGAGAAATCCCTAAGATTGGGGAAGGAGAGGTTTTAGTAAAAATCAAATATGCCCTAACTTGTGGCACAGATTTAAAGGCATACGAAAGAGGGCATCCTTACATAAAATATCCTATAATACTAGGTCATGAATACGTTGGAGAAGTGGTTGAAATTGGGAAAAAAGTTGAAAGTTTTGAAAAAGGGGATTTAATAACAAGCGCAAACTCAGCCCCATGCTATGAATGTTTTTATTGCAAGAAAAGACTTTATAATCTCTGTGAGAGGTTAAAAGAAAATTTAATAGGTTTTACAGTTAACGGTTCTTTTGCAGAATACATGGTTGTACCTGAGAGAATTTTAAAGGTTAATACTTTTAAAATAAGCGAAAAGAATTTCAAAAAATATGCTTGTTTAGAACCTTTGGCTTGTGTTGTTCACGCTTGGAATTTGATAAATGTTAAAGAAGATGATACTGTTTTGATAATAGGGAGCGGCCCTATAGCTATTTTACATGCTCAAGTGGCGCTGAAACATTCTAAGATGGTTACGTTGATAGGTAAGCATGAATCTAGGCTGAAGATTGCCAGAAAATTAGGCATTGAGGTCTTAGATTTGGAGCAAATGCAAATAAAGAAAAATGGGTATGACATAGTCATAGAAGCTGTAGGAAGCCTTGAGGCATGGAATATGGCTTTTGATCTTGTGGGAAAGGGAGGTAGTGTTTTATTTTTCGGAGGCCTTAAAGCCGGTTCAAATGTTTGTTTCGATGCTTATAAGATACATTATGGTGAGGTTAAAATTCTAGGCTCTTTTCATCATGATCCGAATTCTGTTAAAAAAGCTTTTGAAATGATAGAAAAGAAACTAATCAACACTGAATTAATCATAACGAGTGAGAGGAAATTGGAGGAAATAGAAAAAGCTCTTGAAGATATGGCTACTGGTAAAGATATGAAAGTAGGAATAATCCTAGCTTAAATTAATCCGATTTTATCAGAGATGGCTTTAATTATGGTATCTTTATTTACCATGTATTGTTTTTCTAATTGTGCGCTGAAGGGAACGGGGAGGTCTGGTGGAGTTACCCTAACTATAGGTGCATCTAAATAATCAAAGGCATTTTCCATTATTAGCATAGCTATCTCTGAGGTTATGCTGCCGCTCTTAACATCGTCAGCTACGATCACGACTCTACCGCTCTTCTTAACAGAGCTTATAATAGTATCTAAGTCCAAAGGAACTAAAGTCCTAGGATCTATCACTTCTGCATCTATTCCCTTTTCCTCAAGTTCCTTAGCGGCGTTGAGAGATTCAATTACGCATCTAGAAAATGCTATTATCGTTAAATCTTTACCTTTTCTTTTGATGTCTGCTTTTCCTAGAGGTATTAAGTACTCTTCTTCAGGGACTTTCCCTTTAGTTCTATACAAAACCCCACTTTCTATGAAAAGGACAGGATTTTCATCTCTTATAGAGCTTTTAAGTAAACCTTTAGCATCATAAGGAGTGGAAGGCATCACGACTTTTATGCCCGGAGATTGTAAAAACCATGAAGGGAAGAATTGGGAATGCTGAGATCCGTGAACTCTTCCTAAACTATATTGAGTCCTTATTACAACAGGAGCCTTTAATTGTCCTCCACTCATGAAGCGAAGCTTTGAGAGATGAGTTACTATCTGGTCCATCGCTATCGTCAAGAAATCCATATACATTATCTCTGCAACTGGTTTCAATCCTGCTAGGGCTGCGCCTGTAGCTAACCCAATTATGGCTATCTCAGAAATGGGCGTGTCTATGACCCTCTTAGGACCAAATTCTTGAAGCAATCCTTGAGTTACCTTGTATACTCCTCCGAATACCCCTACCTCTTCACCTAAAATTATCACCCTCTCATCTCTTCTCATCTCTTCCCTTAGGGCTTCTCTTAAAGCCTCTACGTAGGTTATTTCTCTCATGCCCATACTAGGTTATAGAGTTCTTTGAAATCCAAAACCTCATCTTTTATAGCTTCGTTTACAGCCTCTTCTATAGAAGAACTTATCTCTTTTTCAATGCTTTTGACCTCCTCCTCGTTTATGATCTTCCTTTCAATCAGTTTTTCTTTATAAATCCTTATAGGATCTCTTGATAACCAATAGTTAACTTCTCTAGGATCTCTGTATTTCCCTTCATCGTAAACACCGTGTCCTTTCATCTTATATGTCCTAGCTTCTATGAATACTGGTCCTTCTCCTTTTCTTATCATTTCTACAGCCATTTTCGTTGCTCTATAGACTGAAATCACGTCGTTTCCATCTACGACTAAAACTTCTTGGTTGTACGATGCAGCCCTTTCAGCTATGTTGCTTGAAGATATAGCTCTAGAAATGTGCGTAGACATTGCATAGAGGTTATTTTCACAAACAAAAATGATAGGTAATTTCCATAGTGCTGCTATGTTCATTCCCTCGTGGAATGCTCCTGTGTTTGTTGCTCCATCTCCGAAAAAACATACCGTGATCAAGTCTTTGTTTTGATATTTATTTGCAAAAGCTATTCCTGCAGCAATAGGAATGCCGCTACCTACTATTGCTGTAGCTAGCATCACTCCATTCTCTACATCTATAGCAGCATGCATCGATCCTCCAAGACCTTTGCATGTTCCTCCTTTTTTACCAAACATTTCCTTCATCAACTTCTTCATTGGAACTCCTTTAGCTAAAGCGTGGCCATGGCATCTATAAGTAGTGACGATCAGATCTTCCTTCCTTAAATTACTACAAACACCTACAGCTACTGCTTCTTGACCTAGATAAAGATGGGCTGGTCCTATCAATATGCCTTTTATTAAGAAAAGTTCCTCGATCTTCTCTTCGAATTTTCTTATCTCGATCATTTTTCTTAATAAGAGCTTGGGGTCTTCTACGATTTCAAATTCAGCGCTTTCTATGGTTTGTATGGTCATAAGTTTATTATCGCGCGGAAAATATTAAATGAATAGAAGCTTAACTTGAAAAAATAAAATGTGAGGATTGCATAATATATAATGGTGCGGGGGTTCCCGAGCCAGGACAAAGGGGCAGGACCCTATAATAGGGTGCCACACTTAAGATCCTGTGCGGAGAGCTTCGTGGGTTCAAATCCCACCCCCCGCACTAATTATCGGTTGCTATCGTGATTTTTGCTATATTCCTAGTGATAAGCGTAAATGCTCATGGTTAATGGCAAGACTGTTTACTATAGCCTGGGCTTAAGATTTAAAGAACTTGGTGAAAAGACCATACAATAGCTTTGTTTCTTCTTGACTTATCAGTATTCGAAGTTCCAAGGATTTATTTCAAATTTTCATCCGATAAAATCTTAATCAGAACGTCAAGCTGTTTGAATTTATCGTTATGTTTTTCTTTTTAGTCAACTCTTAATAATTCATCCGAGATCAATTTCCTTATATCTTTAAATAAAAAGTTGACACTATAAATCTTGAAATTTTCGTTTATAATTCTCTTTAATTCTTGAAAATTTTCTTTTCTAAAGTATTCCTTTATTTTTTCTAATATATCTTTTTCTGAAGGTTTTTTTACGCCTATTATTAGTTCATGATCGCCAAGCCATGAAGAGGCGAATTGAACTTTAGTTTCATTCAAAGTCATGATGGATCTTATCTCAAGTTCACCTAAAGTCAGTTTAGAATTTTTCATCTCGAGTTTTTCATAACTGCCTTTGATTTTGTATGAATATAATTCATCAGGTAAATTTCTGCTTTCTAGCAAAAGCAACGCTGCGTAGTTTGCGGCTACCTTATTAAGATCGGTGGAAAGAGGTTTAACGAATAGTTCGTAAATTCTACCACCATCAGTGAATTCAGGAAGGTTGGATTTAGCTTTGGACAGAATTTGAATAAAACCCTTTTCCAAATCTTCACTTGCTACTTCTCTAATCAATTCTATCGCCCTAGCTGCATTGCTAATCACTTGCAAAGCTTCAATTCTAGAAATATCTTCAAAAAACCATGCTCCGCTTTCGAAAGTTAGTATTACATTCTTCTGAGCTTCTAACAACTTAAGCAATTTCCTTTTATCTTCGAGATTCAATTCGATCTTTGAATGTTTATTAAAGAAACTTTCTATTGATGCATCAGACCATCGTTTCAACAATACCTCTATGTAATTGTTCCTCGCTTCAATGGGATTCTCTAGATATTTGGCTGATTCATTTAGATAAATTTCCCATGTTTCTTCTCTTAACCAATCCATGGCTTGCCTTAAATGAATTCTCCATTCTAAGCTCCAATCATCTTTTTTGCCGCATCCACAATCTTTTCTCCATCTTTCAACACCATGAATGCAACTCCAAGATGTATTTTCTATTATTTCTACTTCATACTCAGGTGGAGATAATTCTAGGAACATACCGTAATTAGCTAGTTTGTATTCTTTGCTTTTCTCTATGGAAATTAAGGCATAAGCTAATGCTTGTTCAGCGAATTTTTTGTGATGTCCATACGTTTCACCATCGGTTGCTATGTTCACAAGTTGCTTTTTATCTACGTTCTTGAACGCGCTAAACAATCTTTTAGCAAAATTCTCACCGCTAGATAATAAATCGCTGAAAGCTACTTCATGGGATATTTCCCTGTTGTAAAAGAATATATTAATGGTTCTGTTACCAGGAAGTCTACATAAATAAGCTTGTGTGGTTTCTATCTTCTCTCCTAATACATCTATCCATTCTCCTCCTTCGATCTTTTTAATCCTTCTGGCCTGATGAGGCGCCAGTATTGTGAATTTTATTCCTTCATCTGCCAGCACAGTTAATGTCTCAATATCTACGGCTGTCTCAGGAAGCCAGAATCCTTCGGGATATCTTCCAAACCTCTCTTCAAAGTCCCTTATTCCCCATTTGATATTTGTTATTTTGTCTTCTCTGCTAGCTAAGGGCATTATCATATGACAATAAGGATGTGCTATTGCTGAACCATGCCCGTTGAATTTAATTTTGCTCTTAGAATCCGCTTTTAATATAGCTTCGTATACCTCTGTCGCTTTTCTTTCTAACCATCTCAATAAAGTAGGACCGAAATCGAAGCTTATTAAGGAATAATTGTTCATCATCCTGAGAGTCCCGTCTTTGTATACGAGCTTAAGGAAGGCGTTTGGAGCGTAACATTCATCGGTTATTCTTTGATTCCAATCGTGGTAAGGATGGGCACTTTCTTGTATCTCTACTTCATCTAAATAGGGATTTTCTCTTTGAGGTTGGTAGAAATGGGCATGTATACAAATGTATTTTTCCATTGTTTGGAATTTATCGATCAATAAATAAACTTAAAATACAAGCAAGCTAGAGGCGGCAATGAGATATTAATCGAAAAATTTCTTCCATGAAAAGGTATATCATCAGAATAGACTCCTCCGAAATTGCCCCATCCACTACCTTCATATTCCTTAGCATCTGTGTTCAATATTTCTTTCCAAAATCCATGCTTAGGCACTCCAATCCTATAGTTAGTCCTAGGTACTGGAGTACAATTACAGACTACTAGGATTATTTCTTCAGAATCAGGATCTTTTCTGAGAAAGCTTATTATGCTCTTTTCCCAATCGCTGAAATCTATCCATTCAAAACCTTTGCTATCGAAGTCATATTTATGCATAGCTTTCTCTTTTCTATAGATCATGTTCAAGTCTCTAACAAGTCTTTGTAGACCTCTATGGTATGGGTTTTCTAGTAAATGCCATTCAATGCTAGAATCGTGATTCCACTCGCTTCTTTGTGCTATCTCATTACCCATGAACAATAATTTTTTGCCAGGATGGGCATACATGTATGCAAATAAAAGTCTTAAATTAGCGAACTTTTGCCATTCGTCACCTGGCATTTTATTCAATAGCGATGCCTTACCATGAACCACTTCGTCATGGGATAAAGGTAATACGAAGTTCTCAGAAAAAGCATACCAAATGCTAAAAGTCAATCGGTTATGATGGTATTTCCTGTATATGGGGTCCTTAGAGAAGTATTGTAACGTATCGTGCATCCATCCCATGTTCCACTTCATTCCAAATCCCAACCCGCCTAGGTAAACAGGTCTAGAAACCATAGGCCATGCTGTAGATTCTTCAGCGATGGTTTGTACATCTGGATAATGTTTGTAAATAATCTCGTTTAGATCTCTTATGAAAGATATCGCTTCCAAATTCTCCTTACCACCATATATATTAGGAACCCATTCTCCTGGTTTCCTAGAATAATCTAGATAAAGCATCGAAGCTACAGCATCTATTCTGAGACCATCTGCATGATATTTATCTAGCCAAAATAAAGCGCTACTTATCAAGAACGATCTTACTTCTTTTTTACCATAGTCAAATACGTAGCTATTCCAATCAGGATGGTAACGTTTCCTCCAGTCTTCATATTCATAAAGGTATGTTCCATCGAAAAAAGATAAGCCATGGGCATCGGTGGGGAAATGTGAAGGAACCCAATCTAAGATTACACCTATATCGTTCTTATGTAAATGGTTTATCAATTCCATGAAATCTTGGGGGGTTCCATATCTACTAGTAGGAGCGAAATAACCTGTTATCTGATACCCCCAACTACCGTAGAAAGGATGTTCCATTACAGGTAAGAATTCAACATGCGTGAAGCCCATTTCTTTAACATACTCAGCCAACTTTTTGCCTATTTCTCTGTAATTCAACCATTCATTCTTTTCATTTCTCTTCCATGAACCTAGATGTACTTCATATATAGCGATGGGTGATTGGAGCGAATTATGCAATCTTCTCTTTCTCATCCATTCTTGATCTTCCCATTTGAACTCTAGATCCCAAACTATAGATGCAGTCTTAGGAGGGGTTTCATGATAAAACGCAAAAGGATCTGCTTTATCTATTTTGTAATTCCCTTTCTCTATTCTGTATTTGTAAAGAGTTCCTTTCTTCAGTTTAGGGATGAAACCTTCCCATATTCCTGATAAATCTTTCCTTTTGAACAAAACATGGGCATTTGGATCCCAGTCGTTGAAATCTCCTATTACCGAGACCTTTTCGGCATTGGGAGCCCATACAGCGAAATAGCAACCTTTCTCATTATTTACTTCTATTAGCTTAGAACCGAGCTTTTCATAAAGATTACAATGTCTTCCTTCCATGAAGAGATATACATCATATTCGCTTATGAGTGAAAATTCGATCACTTCTTCCATTTTAATTTTCTGTAAAGAAACAAATCTCCATTATAATAGATAAAATTATTGTGGGTAGGAAGATCTTTTTCGCCATCCAGTTATGGGGGAATGAGAATATTTTGTCTTTATTTAGTGAGATAGAGCGCTTAGGCTATGACGGGGCTTATTATGGTGATGGACCTTTCAAGTGGCTCTCAGACTGCTTTTCCATATTAGCAGCTTCTTCTTTAGTCACCAATACAATGAGGATTGGGCCCGTTGTAACCTATCTAGATGGTTCTTATAGAAGTCTGGTCGCTACTATTAAGGCTTTAGTTACGATATCTAATCTAAGCAAAGGAAGACTGGATGCGAGATTTGGTTTCATAAAAGAAGATGCTAGGCCTTATTGGAAAGAATTCGGCATTGTCCTTCCAAGCTTAAAAGAAAGGATAGATAGAGTCGAAGAAGGGCTGTTCATATCCAAGCAAATATTCACCAAAGGTGGGATTAACTTTGAAGGAAAATATCACAGGTTGAATATAAGCGAATTTACCCCTAAACCTTTGTTTTCAATACCAGTTTGGATAGCAGCGATGGGTAAGAAGACCATAAAGATAGCTTTGAGGTATGCCGATGTTTGGGAAGTTTCCTTCATTCCTCCTGAACACTTAGCTAAGCTCATTGAGGAACATAGAACTCTGATTTCAAGAAGGAATGTTGAAATTTCTTTAGAAGTAGATGTGATAATAGGTAAAGATAGGAGGGAGTTTGAAAAAAGGTTCTCTAAATATTTGGCTATTAGAGGTGTGAGTAAACACCATTGGATTGTTCAATCAGCTATAAAAGGGGATTCTGATCAGTGCATAAATAAAATTCAAGAATTCATAGACGTGGGAGTAAAAAAGTTCATCTTAACTTTCAATGAGATACCCGATCTTAGCGGTTTGAAGATTTTCGCTTCGGAAGTCTTAAATTCTTTTTAACGAAAGATTTTTAGTTAAAACATTCTTATTACTAAATGTGCCTCGGTAGCTTAGCTGGTTATAGCGCCGCACTGGTAATGCGGAGGTCGCGGGTTCAAATCCCGCCCGAGGCTTCATAAAATAAGCTCAACTTTTTACCTTTAAGCAATTATAGCGAAATATCTGTTATTGGCTACGAAAACGAGATAGAGATGACAGTTCAACCTTCAAAAAATGAACGATAGAAATCCATCTTTAACTTGCTAAGATATCGTGCAATTTTTGCATTTTTGGTGATCTCAGGCAAGAGTTTAGGAAGTAAAAGCATAAGTAGGTTGGTTCAAAACATTCTCAAAAGTTTGTAATCAGTTAGCAAAAGCGTATTTTCTTATCCATGTTCGTTCAACAATTTATCTATGGTATGCTTAAAATTATAACCGATTTTTAATAAAATTTATAAAAGACTTATTGAAATAAAGGGTGGTTATGGAATTTCGTTATGCTAGTTTAGATGTAGCCGCTTTAGCGGGAATTGCAGTGATTTCAGGCGCTATTTTCTTGATAGCTTCTAACTTTATTTATGTACCCCTAGTAGGTCTTACTCCTGTTTTCCCAGCGATGGCTGTGATATGGCCAATAATGTATGGTGTTTGGTTTATTGGAGGCACTGCTGCGGCTTATATTATAAGGAAACCTGGTTCTGCTTTCGTAGGCGAATTCTTAGGAGCCCTAGTTGAGTTAGCGTTTGCGCCCATCTTCGGTGTTTTCGTGTTACTCTGGGGTGCAATACAGGGAGCGAGCAGTGAGTTGGTATTCCTTGCAAGAAAGTATAAGAAGTGGGATTACACAACGATGGCGCTGGCTGGTTTCCTACCTGGTTTACCTATAGCTATACCTGGCTGGATTTTCTTTCCGCAATTATACGTAGCGGCTTTTGACTACGCCGGTGTTGCGGGTGTAGCTGCTTATATATTACTTCATGCGATAAGCGGTTTAATCATAGCGGGTATCTTAACTAAGTATTTCATAGATAAAATAGCTTTGACAGGCGTTTTGGACCTATTCGAGGTGGGAAGCGAAGTAAGGAAGCAAAAGAAATCTTAATGTTAAAAGTTGAATCTTATTTTTTTAAATATGCTACTTCAAACGATTGGATTTTAAAGGATATAAATTTCGAACTTAATAAGGGCGAAGTCCTTCTATTACTAGGTCCTAACGGAAGCGGTAAGACTACTCTAGCTCTTTCAATAATGGGAATAGCTCAAAGGTATCCTTCTGAATATAAGGGCACAATAAACTACAAGGGAAGAGATATACTAGAATATAAAAGGGCAGAATTGGCTAAAACTCTAAGCATAATTCAACAAGATCCTGAGGCTCAGATAGTTACTCTGATAGTAGAAGATGAAGTAGCATTTGCCCTCGAGAATTTGTTGTATGATGACATAGAGGAAAGAATATCTCGTGCTTTAAAGCTGGTTAGGCTTGAGGAGAAGAGGAAGGAAGAAACCTATGCTTTGTCATATGGTGAAAAGCAAAAGTTAATGCTAGCAAGCATCTTAGCCTTGGATAATGAACTTTTAGTCCTTGATGAACCTACTTCTAATCTAGATCCCTTATCTAGGAAGGAATTTTTCAAGATACTTTACGATTTAAAGGCTAGGAAGACTTCAATGCTGATAATAGAGCATAATATAGATGAAATAGCTAAGTTAATCGACAAGGTTTTGATCCTCAATAAAAGGGGAGAAGTCATGGCATATGGAAGTTTTCCTAATGTTTTATATGAACTAGATAAAAATACTTTAGTTGAATTAGGGATATGGTTACCTTATGATCTAGAACTTCAACTTTTAGCAAAAAACGTTTCTAAGGTGCCTAATGCAAAAAAAGCAAGGATAATCCTCAAGGTAGAAAACTTATCCTTTAAATACAAGCAGCCTGTGTTGAGGAATATAAACATAGATTTTGAAGAAGGTAAACTCTATGCAATCTTAGGTCATAATGGTGCAGGTAAAACTACACTTTGTAAAATAATCGCTGGTCTTTTGAAGGGTTATAGCGGAAAGGTTAGATTTTTAGATTCAAGGAAGGTGAAATTCTGCTTTCAAAATCCAGATGTTCAACTAATTGGTAACACGGTTAAAGAAGAAATTGGGATCTCTCTTAAAGCTATAGGTAAAGATCCGACTCTGGCCCTTAACATACTGAGGACTTTCAATTTAGAAGAATATTATGATAAGAATCCGCATATGTTAAGCGAAGGACAAAAGAGAATATTATCTATCGCTTCTGCGCTGGTCTATGATTCTGATGTCTTAATATGTGACGAACCTACTTTTGCTCTGGATAGAGCGAATTCAAGGAAAATAATGGAAATCCTCAAACAACTGACAGAAAAAGGTAAGACTGTGATATATACTACGCATGATATAAAGCAAGTTTTAGAGTATGCAGATGAGGTAATAACGATCAATAAAGGAATGATAGAGTTTAAAGGAGATATATGGAGATTTATAAAGGAAATCAAAAACCTAAACATACCTTTGCCTTCATTTCTAGATAACTTGAGTTCAGAAGAGCTTGAAAAATACGTAATCAGTACCAGGGGTTTGTTTGCATGAAATTAGAAGAATTAAATCCCTTATCTAAGTTCTCGGTTGCGCTGATTGGTGCGATAATAGTCATTTTCGTAGAAGGAATATTACCTTTATCTATCTTTTTTATTTTGGCCTCTTCTTTGGCTCTTTTGTCAGGTTATCCTAAACAATATTTTAGATTCTTGATCTTAGCATTACCGTTTTTAGCCATAGTATGGTTAGTAAATGCGGCTTTCACTTTTTGCGGCGAAGTAATATTGAACCTATATACCTGGAAGCTCACTTATCCTGGTTTATTAATAGGAACCAACGTAATGCTTAGGATAGCGATAATAGTTGTTTTTTCTTATATTTTTGTAACAACTACGAATCCAAGAGATTTGGTGTATGCACTCGTCAAATACTTCAGGATGAATTATAGCATAGCCTTTGCCGCTTTCATAACTTTACGATTGTTAAGAGAATCTAGAGTGTTAATGGATGAATTTAATCAAGCTTATAAAGCAAGAGCTCTTAATCCGCTAAATCCTAGAAGAATCCCTTCTTTGATTTCTTTAATATTTTTCTCCATCATGAGGAAATTGTTTTCGATCGCTGTATCTGCAGAGAGCAGAGGTTTCGGAGCTTATGAAAGACGTTTATTTAGATCGAATTTGAGCTTCAACTATAAAGATTATTTATTCTTCTTGATGATCGCTTTGTTTTTCGTAATTTCCTTCTATATAGGTTACATTTTCAATGATTTTTATATTGGATTATATCCTAGAGATCTTTGTTGATATTTTTCTATTTTCTCGCTAAAAGCTCTTGCTGCAGCTTCAGGATCTTCAGCCTTTAATATTGCTGAAATCACAGCCACACCATCGACTCCTTTTTCCAATACTTTATCTACGTTTTTCAACGTGATACCGCCAGAAGCAAATACAGGTATCTTTAACATCTTCTTAGCCTTTTCTACTGTACTCAAGGGCACGATCTCGCATTCTGTAACACTAGAAGATGGGAAGCAAGCGCAGAAAGAAATGTAGTCAGCATTTACTTTTTCAGCCCAAATCGCTCTTTCTAAATCATTGCCTATTGTATATCCTACTATCATGTCCTTCCTCTCGTTTTTCACTTGCTGGGGGAGTATTTCATAACCATCGAAATGGACTCCATCTGCTCCTATTTCAATAGCCAATTTGTAGTCGTTGTTTATTATCAACAAAGCACCATATTTTCTAGCTAATTCTAGAAGCCTTTTACCCAATTCAAGCGCTTCTTCTCTGTTCTTCCAATTAGACCATAATTGCAATATTTTAACCCCTCCTTTCAAGCCTTTCTCCACTTTTTTCAGAAGTTCTTCCTTATCCATGCTTGCATCTACTACCAGATATAGCCCTTTCATCATGTTCTTTTAGCCCATCTTAGTTAAATTTCTGAACTCTCTCCAAAATGCATCCCAATAAGGATCTACATCTATTGCTTCTATTCTTATTCTCTGATCTCCATCGACTAACCATCTTCCTTCTTTTTTATCTATTATCTCACCTATTTCAAAGGCTTTTATCCCCTCTTTCTCGAATTCCTTTAGTAATTCTTCCTTCTTATCTTTTTTTACGCAACAGAGCAATCCTCCTTCGTTTAAAGCCTTTAAAGGATCGATTTTAAACAGATCGCAGACTGCCTTTATATCTTCATCGATCTCTATTTTATCTTTGTAGACTAAAACTCCCTTATCAGAAGCCTCACAAAGCTCATATACTGCTCCGAGCAATCCTCCTTCTGTGCAATCATGCATGGCAGTAACAGCTTTTCTTAGCCCTGCTCTTGCTGCAGTTAGACTATCTTTGACAGTGGAGAAACTGTATAATAAATCTTCAAGTTTTCTTTGCACTCTTGTTCCTAGCTCCTTCTCTACCTTCTCTTTGAAGACTCTTGCAAGGATTGATGAAGCAGAAATCGCAACCCCTTTTGTCAATATAAGTGAATTACCGACTTCAGCCATTGTGCTAGCAACATAAGAATTTTCATCAGCTATGCTGAACATAACTCCTCCTCCAACTACAGTGAAATCGCAACCTACGTACTTTCCAGTATGTCCTCCTATTATAGCGATGCCCAATTTATCCATTTCTTTGTGAATCTCGTCCCAATAGATCTCGAAGTCTGCATAGTCCATGTGAGGAGGCAGATTATAATCTAGTACTGCGAATTGAGGTGCTACTCCTGATGTTGCTAGGTCTGAGGCTAACAAATGAACGGTTATCCACGCAGATTCTTTAAGACCTAGTTGGGGTATTATCGATAGCGGATCAGAAGTCACCAATAACACTTTATTCCCATTTATTTTAATAGCGGCGAAGTCTGCGCCTACTCTAGGACCTATTATGACTCTTTGATCTGCTTTGCCTAGTTTCTTGAATACTACTTCCTTTAAAAAAGCTTGCTTAGCCTTGCCTATTTCGCTCATTTCTCAATCTTAACCGCTAAGCATAAGAAAGCACCGAAGGGGAATTTCCTGGATTTAAGTTTTCCAAATATTCTGGGGAAAACCGTGGTGTTCCAATCTAAGATCTTGAAATTTCCTCCAAGGGCGTTTTTGATCTTCTTCTTTATGCCTAGTATTGAATAAAAAGTGGTATTCGTATAAAAAGGGTTCTTTCCTAAGGCTATCTGTATTATTCTTCTGATGGTAGGTAAGCTCCATTTATTCATCAACCCCAAAACTAATCCTTTTCTAGAAACTCTAGCAGCTTCTCTTATGACATCTTCAAGCTTTGGCATGTATTCCATACATGTAATAAAAGCTATTGCATCGAAGGATTTATCTTTGAAAGGTAAGAAGTGGGATTCTCCTAAAACTAAATCACCTCTCCACCTCTTCTTGGCTTCCTTTAACATGAGCTCTGAGATGTCCAAACCTACTGAGTAAAGATTGAGCTCTTTTTCGAACCATCTAGTAAAATAAGAAGTTCCGCATCCTACTTCTAGAATGCTTTCTACTTTGCCTAATTTCTTTAATGAATCGGCGAGTAGCTCTTTTTCTAGCTCCGCAGCTTTTTTATATTTTCCTTCGTAATAGCTCTCATAGCTCTCAACATACTCCTTTCTAAGATACCAAGGTTGTGACATAGCCACATCAATATAAGTCACTTTATAAATTATTTATTAATGTCTTTTCCTGAGGAGCTCTTCGTCAAAGAAATATTGCCTTACGTTAGAGTAATATTATCTAAAAAGCTCAGTGAAAAGGGTTATAGTCAATTGAGAATAGCTAAATTGTTAGGCGTCACCCAAGCGATGGTTAGTTTTTATTTAAAAGAAGATCTCGAAGTAGCATATTCTAAGTTAAGAGAAATAGGGATAGACATGGATGGTTTAAAATATTTAGTATTTGGTATCGTTGAAGAAAGCTTTATAGATGAAATCTTTATCATGAGGACAATAAGGAACTTCTTCTTAAATCAATTTTCTTCAGGGGCTATATGTAATTATCACATAAAAAGAGCCGGATTGGACCCAAACTGTGATATATGCATCAAGTTTGCATTCGCTGGAATAGAGAATGAGAGATATAAGATGATACAAGAATTGAAGAAAGAAACAGAGAAGTTATTATCGTCACCTGAATTTTATTTGCTTATACCTGAGGTTTTCTCAAATATAGTCTATTCTCTTCCAAATCCACAAAACTTAAAGGATGTGCTTTCATTTCCAGGAAGAATAATAAAATACAAGAATTCAGCAAAGGTTATCTCAGAACCCGAATTTGGTGTTTCTACTCACCTAGCAAGCATGCTTTTGGAGGCTAATAAAAAGAAGAACGAAATTAGGTGTTGTATATGCATAAAATACAATTCTGAAATTTTGAAAATAATCAAAAGCTTAGGCTTAATCTATGATTTTAATTTTCCTAAGAAGAAAAGCGAAGATCCTGTCTTAGACGCATTTAAAAGATTCTTAAGAGAAAGAGAGCTTCCTCAGGTATTGATAGATAAAGGAGGTAAAGGTCTAGAACCTATATGCTATGTGTTTGGTAGAAACCCTGAAGAGGTCATAGACCTAACTCTTAAAATAGCCAAGCTTTATTTTAAACGGTTATTCAGTGTCTGACTTCTTAGCTTTTTTTCTAAGGTTATGATTTCTTAATCTTTGATTAATGTATGTTCCATTTTTAGCTTTTAAAACAGTAGCATCTTCAATTTCAATTTACAAGCGCTTTATTAATAATAAAAATATGTGAGTAGATAGGACTTTAAAAGCCTTAAATTCGGGTTTTTAAAAATAAGAGATTATGGAAGAGGAACGGGATCCAGAATTGGAAAGGATATTAGAAAAGAAAATGAGGGATTTTTTAAAAAGGCCGCAAAGAGTGGAAAGGCCTAAATACGGTAAGGTATTCAAGCTAGATTCTTATAACTTTTACGAGGAGATATCTAAAGCAGATCTTGCTATAATAGATTGTTGGGCTGAGTGGTGTATGCCCTGTCGCTTCATTGCTCCCATAATAGAAGAGCTTGCAGTTAAATATCCAGATGTATTTTTTGGGAAGTTAAACGTTGATGAAAATCCTATAATTGCTCAAAAATTTTTTATAGAAGCAATTCCTACATTACTGATATTTAAAAAAGGAAAATACATAGACAGATTGGTTGGAGCATTACCTAAGAATGTTCTTGAAAAGGTTATAAACTCCTATAGAACCATATAAACTCTTTGTTCGTTACAGTGTTTTATTAGTTTAAAAATTTATATATAAGATTATTTAAAGATTGTTAAATATGACAGTGCAAAAATCAGAAAAAGAAGAACAAAAGGTATATGTTAAAGGTAAATGGTTAACAATGAAAGAAGTATCTCAAACTTATGGTAAACCATTAACAGCAACTGCTATTGAAATATTAAAATGGTTAAGAGAAAAAGGAGAACCAGTATATTTCCTCGATTTTGTAAAAGAATTAAATTTGAATAAAATAACAGCCTATTATACATTAAGAAAACTTGAGGCAAAAGGTTTAATAGTAAGAATAGGTAAAAGAAATGCACTTATAGGTTTAACTATGAAAGGTCATGAAGAAAGTCTAAAAGCTTAATTTTTTAATTTTTTTATTTTTTTATGCTTCCTATTTCCGAGATTTTTTTCTCTATTCAAGGAGAAGGATTAAATTTAGGCCAACCTTCAGTTTTCATAAGATTATATTACTGTAATTTATATTGTGTTTGGTGCGATAGTAAATATACATGGGAAAATTGGAAAAACGCTAGGGAAGGAATAGATTTTATTGCTCTTTCTTTAGAAGATATAATAAAAATTATCTCGAAATACGATTGTAAACATGTAATTATAACAGGCGGCGAACCCTTAATTCATCAATCAAAGCTGTCTAAATTGGTTCAAGCTTTGAAAGAAAGAGGATATTATGTAGAAATAGAAACCAACGGAACAATAGCTCCTAGCAAGGAATTAATAAAGGCAGTCGATCTATTTACAGTTTCTCCTAAACTTTCTAATTCTAAAGTTAAATTTGAGCAAAGAATAAGACCTGAAGTTTTAAAAGTTTTCTCTAATTTAGATAATTGCGTTTTTAAATTCGTGATTCAAGAAAAAGAAGATTTGGAAGAGGTGTTTTGCATCATCGATGATTTCAAAATTGATAAAAGTAAAGTTTTCTTAATGCCTGAAGGAGTCTCTAAGGAAGTACTGGAGGAAAGAAGTTCTTGGCTTGTAGAGGAATGTAAAAAATATGGTTTCAAATTCACCCCTAGGCTTCACATAATGATTTGGGGCAACAAGAGAGGAGTTTGATCTTACTAGTCGTTTGCAATACCATCTTTGGTTAGTCTCGATGTTTTTATTAAACAAACAATTCGCAGTTCGCGTTACAAGCTAATTGTTTTCTAAATTAAACTTATGTTTTAAATTAAATAACAGCATGTAAATTTGAAAAATTTCGTGGCTTTATTTCAATATGGTAAATTATATTTCTTTTTGACTTCTCTTTGAATAACTTTACCGATGTCTATGTAAATCTTTAGAATAGCATATATACTGAGGGAGAGCGTCGCGAGACCAATTGCTAAGAAGGTATGATTGCTTTCGGAGTAGAGATTTAATATGAAGAAAAGGAGAGGTCTAAGATAACCGTCTATATTTGTTATCGCATCAAGACTGAAATAGAGTGTTATAAGGAAAAAAATGAGGGAAAATAAGAGGATTGAATCTTTACGGAGGCTACTTTCTTGAAGTTCTTTCTCTAACGAAGCGAATGAGGTTATAAATAGCAGGGTGGTTATTGCGGACAGGATCAGTATGATTTTGGCTAGATTAATACCTAGAGTTACGCTGTTTGAGCCTAAGTATGTTGATTGGGGAATTGCTAAATAAGAAACTATATCCAAGCCCAAACTTACGTAAAGAAATAGTATAACAAATTCAATTGTTATAAAAATTATTAATATTGATAGAAACGAACCCGAGGCGAGATAGAGTATGTTTCCTCTAATTTTTTCTTTACCTATAGAGAGGAATCCTCTTGAGATTTGAATCAGTCCTAAGATCATTAGAATTTCGCCCAATATAGCGGCCCCAGGTATGGGTAGGGCTATGAATAATAAAGCAAAGGAGAAAATTCCCATTCCTAGCGTTATTTTGGTGAATTTTTTCAACACAATATCCCCTGATAGATTTGGCATTTTCTTTATTTCTTTTTATCAGTTTTTAACTTTTACGATTATTTTTCCCTCATTAAAATGCTTAAGCCTGTAAAGAGCTTCGTTAACTTCATTCAATGAAAAATATTTCTTATTTATACCATCGAAGTTTATTCTCCTTGCTTCTGAGATTATTTTTCTTATTTCTTTAAGGCTCGGAATACCACAACTTATTATCCTTTTATTCTCCAAGAAGAGAGGGAGCTTTATGCTTGCTACTCCTAATAAAGCTAACTTTCCATTTTTTTTTAAACTCCTTAAAGCACTCTCTATGATCTCAGAAGAACTATAAGTTACTATCGCTAAATCGAATCTGTTTTGCTCTATATTTTTTAGTTCTAATATGTCAGGTGAGGATTTTTTCTCGTCTACTTTCCTTTTAAATAATTTAGCTTCTAACCCTCTTTGTTTAATTAATTCGTAAGCTAAGCTAGCTTTTAAGTCTTCACCTACCACTGCTATTTCTTCTTCCCAAGGATCATTCAAGTAGGATAAACTTTTATATGCAAATGCTAAATCGCATATTAAAATTGGTGCAAAATCCTTAATTGAATTAGGCACCTTTAATAGATATCTAGCCTTTGCCTTTACATACTGAGAAAATCCGCCATCTGCGCTTTCGCCTGTGATTACTAGAAAATCACAAAGCTCGTAATTTCTTGAAAAACACTTATCACAATACCCACACGAATCATAAATCAATCCTAATGCGACTAGATCATTGTTCTTTATTTCCTTTACCGCCTCTCCTACATCTTCTACGACGCCTAAAATTTCATGTCCTGGTATTAAAGGAAGCTTTCTAGGGATTCCGAAAGTAGACCATCTTCCTTCTATTATATCTAAGTCTATTTTACATATACCGCATTCCTCTACTCTAATTAATACCTCGTCTTCTGCTATTTCTGGAATCTTTATATCCTTTATTATGAGTGGCTTTTCTTCTATGTTAGAAAGATTTGCTAGTAATGCAGCTTTCATTATGCATTTTTAGATTAATTTCCTATGCGTTTTCATCATACATCTATTCCATATCACTTTTATCCCATGTTTTGAAGCAAGATCTACTGCGTCCTTATCATAGATTCCTTCTTGAAGCCATATGTAAGTTATTCCTCCTCTCTCAATAGCTTCTTCGACCACTTTCTTTACTTCTTGGGATGGCCTAAAAACATCTACAATATCTATTTTGATTTCTTTAGGAATATCCTTTAAAGACTTGTAGGATTTTTCGCCTATAACTACTTCGTGAAAAGGATTAACTGGTATGATCTTATAGCCTTTGGTTTTTAAATAAAGCGGCACAAAATGAGCAGCCTTACCAGTTGTATTGGAAGCACCTACCACAGCTATTGTTTTGGATTTTTCCAGCAATTCTTTTAGTTCTTCCTCTTTAAATCCATCATCTGGGATTTCGCTCATGATTTAAGTTTATCAGAAGCCTGATTTATCCTTTTTTTGCTAGAAGAAATTTTTTTAGGTTAGTATTTATAATGAAAAACTATGGTTATAACCATTTTAGAACTCCCTTTGATCGCTTCTGTGGTAGCTCTTGCTTTCGCTCTCTTCCAAATAATAACCTTGTTAAGGCATGATGCTGGTAGCAAGAGGATGCGAGAAATAGCTAATGCGGTAAAGATTGGTGCTTCTGCTTTCTTACAAAAAGAGTATTTGGTGATAACGCCAATAGGGATAGCTTTAACCATAGCTATTTACTTAATCGTAGGTGCAATACCTGCGTTAGGTTTTGTAGTAGGTGCTTTATTTTCAGCGTTAGCAGGATACATAGGAATGAGCATTACCGTTAGATCTAGTTCAAGGGTAGCCCAGATTGCCAATAAAGGAATAGGTCCTGCTTTAAGTCTAGCTTTTAAAGGAGGTAGCGTCATGGGTTTCAGCGTCGCTGGTTTCGCTCTCTTGGGTCTTTCTTTGTTCTTTTACTTCTTCAAGTTGGAAATCCTGACAAATCCTTCCTTGATAGCCGGTTTAGGTTTTGGTGCTAGTCTAATAGCGCTTTTCATGAGAGTAGGAGGAGGGATTTATACCAAAGCAGCAGATTTAGGTGCAGATCTTGTAGGCAAGGTAGAAGTAGGAATACCTGAAGACGATCCTAGGAATCCTGCAGTGATAGCAGATAACGTCGGCGACAACGTAGGAGACTGCGCAGGTATGGGCTCAGATGTTTACGAATCTTATATCGTCATAGGAATCGCTTCAATAATTCTAGCCGTACTTTTGCTCAATCAACCAGATTTTCCTTTCAAAGGTGAAGTTTTAGCTTACTTACCTTTAATAATAGGTGCTATCGGAATAATAGGTTCGATCATAGGTTCTTTCTTCGTTAATTCTAAATTAGGAAGTAAAATGGCTCCTATGCGAGTATTAGATCTAGCGTTTATAGTATCTGCTTTAACTGTGATATTACTTACATATTTCATCGCTTTCTTTATATTGCCTCCAAACATAGCATCAAGTGTTTTAATAGCCACAATAGTAGGAGTAATAGTAGTAGTAGCTATAGAAAAGATAGTCGATTACTACACATCTTATAACTACTCTCCCACGAAATCTATAGCTGAAGCCTCGAAAATAAGCGCCGCTACGAATTTCCTAGAAGGGTTTTCTGTAGGTCTAAGAAGCACTGCTCCTTCAGCTTTAGTTCTTGTAGTAGCAATAATCGCAAGTTATTTAAGCGGGTATTATTTCACTGGAAATCATCTTTTCTCGGTTTACAATACTGCTATAGCTACGATGGCAATGCTTTCTTTGACAGCTGTAGTTATGTCAATTGATTCTTATGGGCCTATAACCGATAATGCAAACGGGATAGTAGAAATGAGCGGGCTAGGAGAAGAAGTTAGAGAAGTTACCGAAAAACTAGATGCTGTAGGAAACACAGTAAAAGCGACCACAAAAGGTTTCGCCATAGCTAGCGCTGCACTTTCAGCTTTGGCTTTGTTCCAAGCCTTTCAAACAGAGGTAAGCATGCTAGCCCAATCATTACCTAGATACATCGCGATCTATGGTACTTCTAGCATACAATTCCTCTTATCTGATCCTAAGGTAATAGTAGGCTTGTTAGTAGGAGGATTACTTCCATTCTTCTTTTCTTCTTTCTTAATAAGAGCTGTAGGAAGAACTGCTATGAAGGTAGTGTTAGAAGTGAGAAGGCAATTTAGGGAGATTCCTGGTCTTTTAGAAGGAAAAGCCACTCCTGATTATGGCAGGTGTATTGGAATAACTACCCAGTCAGCCCTCAAAGAACTCGTAACCCCTGGTTTATTAGCAGTTTTAACACCTTTAGCATTAGGTTTCGCATTAGGCCCTCTAGCATTAGGTGGTCTACTGATAGGTAGCGTAGTTAGTGGAGTGTTTTTAGCTTTATTGATGGCCAATGGAGGTGCTGCATGGGACAATGCTAAGAAATTCATAGAAGTGGGGAATTTCGGGGGTAAAGGTAGCGAAGCTCATAAAGTAGCCGTGACAGGAGATACTGTGGGAGATCCTTTCAAGGATACTGCAGGTCCTTCATTGAACTCGCTGATAAAGGTTTTGAACACCATTTCCATAGTATTCTTATCTACGGTAATGCTATACGCTCTGATAATCTAGTCATTAGATCTTTCTCACTCCTTTTTTACCTCCTATTATTATGGCCGTTATTTTCTCGTAGAAAATACCGTTTTCTATCACTCCTTTTATTGAGTTTATTCTTTCAGATAATTCTCTAGCATTGTTTATTATACCGAAGTCTGCATCTATCACGTAGTTTCCGTTATCAGTTATTATAGGTCCGTCCTTTATTCTTTCTCCAATTCTAAGTTGAACCTTTGCTCCCATTTTTTCCAATTCTAGAATCGCAGGCTTTAAAGCAAAAGGTAAAACTTCTATTGCAACTTTTGCTTTTTCGCCTATATTTTTTGAGAGTTTAGATTCATCCACCAATATAAAATATTTTTTAGAATAAGCAGCAAGGATTTTTTCTCTTAATAAAGCTGCACCTCTTCCTTTCAGTGCATTTTTGTTTTCATCTACTTCGTCTGCTCCATCGAAGGATATATCCAATTCTGGGTACTCATCTAAATTTTCAATCCTCAATCCTAGTGAAGCTAATCTTAAGTATATTTGACTTGAAGCAGGAACGAAGCCTAATTTTAGTCCTTCTTTAGAGATTTTTTTGTAGAGTTCTAATAAGAACATCTCTACAGTACTACCTGAGCCCAATCCTATTATTTGCCCATCCTCTATCAGTTTAAGTCCTTCTCTTATGGCTGAAAGCTTTTCTTCGTTCATATTATTTTATTATTTTCCTTAAATTCAAGCTTACTCGAGCTAAGCATGCTGTCTTTCTTTCTAAGATGTTCTAGTCATAAACATTTAAGATTTAGATGTATTTAGTGTTATGAAGTTTTATACAAGGACAGGAGATAAAGGAGAAACCTCTTTGATGTATGGTAGGAGGGTTTACAAGGATGATGAAAGGGTAGAATGTTTAGGTTCTATAGATGAGCTTAACTCCTTCATAGGTTTAGCATCTGCGTATATTAAGGATGAAAAGATTAAAGAAATTTTAACCGCAATCCAAAGAGAACTTTACTATGTAGGCGCAGAAGTAGCAGATCCCACTGGCAAAACCTTCTTATTGGAAGAAAAACATTTACTTGAACTAGAACGCAAGATAGACGAGTTTTCTTCGCATATTCGACCTTTAGAGCATTTCGTAGTACCTGGTGGTTCGATTCCTGCTTGCTATTTGCATATTTGTAGAACAGCTTGTAGGAGAGCAGAAAGATCACTTGTAAAATTGTACAGAAAAGAAAAAATCAGGGAATTATTGCTCAGTTATATGAATAGACTTTCCTCTTTCTTCTTTGTTCTGGCTTTATATATAAACAAGCAGGAAGGGTATCAGGAGAGAAAATTAGGTGATTTTACTCCTAGATTAAAAGAGCGAAGTTAATTGCCTAGGTTTAAAAATATAAGAATTTCCGAAGAATTTCATGATAAAATTTTGAATTATGGTCAAATTTTACGTCATAACAGGAGGACCGTGTAGCGGTAAAACTAGCCTGATTAAATATTTGGAATCTAAAGGATTTCCTGTTGTTCATGAATCTGCAAGATGGTTGGTTGAAAATGGAATATTGAAAGCTGAGGATTTTAAGTCGAAAGATAAAAGGGATGAAATTCAGAGGAAGATTTTCATGAAGCAGCTTGAAGCTGAAGAAAGAGCTTCTTCATATCCCATTGCTTTTTTGGATCGTAGCTTGATCGATGGAATAGCCTATTACTGGGTCGTAAATTTGGAGCCTCCGGATTACATGTTAAAAATTATATCGAAGAAAAAATATGAGAAAGTCTTTGTTCTAGAGATGCTTCGATTCTATGAAGAAGATGGTGTTAGGTATGAAAGTGAAGAAGAAGCGATCAAGGTTCATGAGCTTATAATCAAGGCCTATTCATCTCTAGGCTATAAGCCCATCTTCATACCTAGAGCAAGCGTTGAAGAAAGAGCTTTCTTGATTCTTAAAGAAATAGGGCATTTTAAGAATTAGTAATAGGAATATTTTATCATTCTCATTTATATTGCAAAAGCTATTTACTTATTCACATTGACTTTACATTACGAATTAGAACCTACTACTAAAAGAGAGAAATTATTAGAGCAATTACTGAATCTCAAAGGGCTTGTGGAAAAGATAAATGTTCCTGATAAACCAATGGGACAATTAAAGCCTTCTTCTCTTGCTGTAGCGATCTTAACGAAGGAATTAGGATTTGAACCCGTTCTTCACCTAAGAAGCATAGATAGAAACCTTCTTTCGTTGCATTCAGAGATTTACGGCGCTTATCTCTTCGATATAAAAGAAGTATTAATAGTTAAGGGCGATGTTTCGTCCCATGAAGGTTTCGAGAAATTTGATAAATCAAGGCTAGAAGATATAGTGGAAAAGCTCAGAGCGGACCCAAAACTTTCTAGTATAAGTTTAGGTTTACCCTTAACAAAGTTAAATCTCGATGAAAAAACGAAATTAAGATTGTCTTCAAAAGCTGATTTCTTTGTTACTTTGCAAGTACAACATCCAAAGGAAATACCTGAGGAATTATTGAATTATGTCAAAGAAAAGAATAAAAGGCTTCAGGCTTATTATCTCCTAACTTCGCCATTCAACAAGGATGTCCTTAAAAGCCTAGGCTTTGAGTTTTATCAAAAGAGCATTGAGGAGCACATGGAATGTTTAGAAGAACTAGAGAAAATTCTCGATGCTGTAGTGATTTCTTGTCCTAGAGACTTACCGTTTTTATTGGAATTTTTAAGAAGATATAGAAAGAGATGAGAGCGGGAATTTTTCTAAACGGTCTTTTCCCTAGAAGCAAAAAAATAAGAGAGGCTTTAAGATCGTTTCAAAAGAAGAAAATCGATTTAAAAGAAATGAAAGAAATTTACGAGGAAGAAGCAAAGAAATACGTTGAAATTCAAAAAGATATAGGTTGCTATTTTATAAGCGATGGTCTATTGATGTGGCAAGATCTTCTTAGACCTCTCTGTAATTATGATGGAATAAAAGAAGGTACTTTGATTCGCTGGTTTGAAACTAATTTCTTTTATAGAATGCCTATAGTCAATGATAGAATACAACTGAAAGAGCCTGTTTTGAAGGATTTCTATTGTATTAATGCTTTAAAGGGCGTTGAGGGTTCAGTAATTGCTTTTCCAGACCCTTTAACTTTCGCATTGCTTTCAGAAAATCTCTATTATTCATCTATAAAAGATTTGGTTGAAGACTTAGCAAAGGTAATGGTTGAAGATATAGCTATAGCTTCGAAAGAAGTTGGCACTAAGAATCTACTAGTATTATCTCCAGTTCTTTATTACAATGTAGACTTAAGCTTATTGAAAGATTTCTTTGAAAGATTGTCTTCAATTGGTTCAAGGATAATTCTTCATTTAAGCTTTGTTAAGAGATTAAACAGCAAAGAATTGCATGGGTTAGATTTCGATTTGCTGAGCGTAGACCTATGCTTTGGGGATAGGGAAGCCTTAATAAAAGAATTGGATTTCAGAAGCCTAGGATTGGGGTTAATAGATACTTTAACTTCTTTAATCGAAGATCCGAATTACCTTTTCAAAGAAGTTTCCAGGATAAAAGCTGGTATTAGGGCTTTAAAAGAAATATTCGTAACCAATTCTTCAGATTTAGATCTTTTACCTTATGAAGTAGCTCTCGAAAAAATAAAAAACCTCAAGAGGCTACATGATTATGAGTTCTGAGATTTTATTAACCCAAGAAATAGGTAGTCTTTCTAGACATAGGATTTTCAAGGAAAATCTGGGCGATAAAGAAAAGGAAGAGATAATTCAAGAAGCTTTAGATTTGGGCGTTGAAGATATAGAAGAACTTAGGCTTTTGCTAAACAGCAAGGAAAAAGATATCAACAAAATAGAAGGCTTTGCTTCTCTTTTCGCCATAAGACTCTTTGAAAAAGTAGGTTTGGATATAATTTTCAACGGTGAGCAGCCTAGAAAGGAAATGTATCATTATCCAATGCAATTCATAAAAGGGGTCAGATTCTTAGGCGAATCGAGAGTTTTCGATAATCAATATTTTCCTAGAGGAGAAATCTATGAACCTCCCGAGTTAATAGAACCATACCATTTAAAGGAGTTTCTTTTTGTGAAGTCAAAGACTAAGAAAAAAATTAAAGTACCCATTACAGGCGCATATACCCTTGCAGATTGGTCTTATAATCTCTATTATCAAAGGAAATGGATAAACAAACTTGGAGATTACTTTAAAGAGAAGTTTGAAGCGAAAAGAGAACTAACGCTAACTCTTGCTAGGAATGTGATCAGGGAGAACATAAGAGCTCTGGTAGAAAACGGTGCTGAAATAATACAGATAGATGAACCTGCTGCTACCACTGTACCTAATGAAATACCGATTTTCGTTGAAGCGTTGAATGAATCTACAAGAGGAATTAACTGTAAATTCAGCGTGCACGTTTGTTTCTCTAGGGATTATAGAATGCTTTTCCCTCATATTCTAGAAGCTAAAAATATTTCTCAACTAGCTTTGGAATTTGCCAACAGAGATGGTAGAGAAGCTGGAGTTGATGAAACTACTAGAAAGGGATATTCTTTTCTGAAATTCTTTAAAGAGAACGCTGAAGATTTAGAAATAGGTTTAGGCGTAATTGATGTTCATACCGATTTCATAGAACCAGTAGAACTAATTAAGGATAGGATTAGGTATGCTCTGAAAATTATTGATAAGGATAGAATATATGTGAATCCTGATTGTGGTTTAAGAACAAGAACTTGGAGTGTAGCTAGGGCAAAACTTGAGAACATGGTCAGAGCAGTTAAAGAGCTTAGAAAAGAAATAGTGTGAAAAAGTTTTTAATCGTAGGAGCCGGTATAATAGGACTTTCTTTGGCTAAAGAATTATCTAACATTATAACTCCTGAAAACATAATCGTCATAGAAAAGGAAAAAGACGTAGGATTAGCTACTTCAGCTAGGAACAGTGGAGTAATTCATACGAATTTTCATTTGAAACCACGTTCGTTGAAAGCCAAGCTTGTTTCTCGAGGTTCTATGTTGATGAGAAAATTCTGTGAAGAAAATAGGATACCTTGTTTGAAGCTTGGCAAGTTCGTTGTGGCTCTGAATGATGAAGAAAGAAGAATTCTTCGCATTTATGAAAAGTGGGCTAAGATAAACCAAGATGAGGTCGAGGTCTTAGGTTATGATGAGTTCAAAAAATTTGAACCAAATGCAAGATGTATAGAAGCTATATATGCAAAAAATGTAGCAGTAACAAATCCTAGGGCTGTTACGTTAAGGCTTTCTAAGATATTAGAAGCGAATGGGGTGAAAATAATAAGAAATTGCAAACTTTTTGCTGTCAAATTGAAGCAAAAAATAATCAGTATAACCAATAAAGGTGATATCGAGTGTGATTTTCTAATAAATGCATCAGGACTTTATGCTGATGACGTAGCAAAGATGTTTGGATTGGCTTGTGATTACATCATAGTGCCTTTCAGGGGAGATTACTTGAAACTTAAGAAGGAATATTCTAACTTGATAAATTCTTTGATCTATCGAGTACCCGATCCTTCCTTTCCCTTCCTAGGTGTGCATTTCACTAAGAGAATAGACGGTTCAGTGATTTTGGGCCCTACTGCTACTCTAGCTATAGGCAAAGAAAATTATGGTTTCTTAGATTTGGATTTTCTGACCTTCTCAAGAATAGTCTTTTCAAAGAATTTCTTTAATATGTTGAAAAATCCTAATTTCATTAAGCTTGCTCTTGCTGAATTTAGGCGTAGCTTTAGCTTAAGTTTCTTCTTTAAAGATTTAAAAGAAATTGTTCCTTCATTAAAAAAGGAAATGGTTCAGAGGTCTTTTTCAGGAATAAGAGCTCAACTTGTTGATTCCAGAGGCAATCTCGTAGAAGATTTCCTTATTAGATATGATGAACGTTCTCTTCATATACTTAATGCCGTTTCTCCTGCATTCACTAGTTCTTTTTCCTTTGCGGAATATTTAGTCAATTTGATGAAGGATAAAGGATTGATCCTTTCCTAACAATTCAGCTTCTTCATTAATAGATAGTTTTAAACCTTTTTTTATAAGTCAGTTAATTTTTTAAACTAAAATTTCTTTCAATTTTCTTAATTGCAATGATAGTTAGCATATGCAATGAGATAGTGCTTGATGATGAAGGAATTTTCGCAGGTGGATTGGGCGTATTAGAAGGCGGTAAATTCTACACCTTAGCTAGTAAAAACATAGAATATTTAGTCTTGACTCCTCTTTACGTCAATGGCTACATCAAATATGAATTCAAGGATGAGGATTTAATACCAATAAAAAGCGAATTTCCTAGATCTTTAATGGAAAAATTGAAAGAGGTACATAACGCTAAGATAACGATTAGAAATGAAGAAATAGAAACAGTTTATTACGAATATAGCTTAAACAAAGCTAAAATTATTTACATTCGACCAAGAGATGACTCTAAAGCTGAGGAATTGCTAGGCAGGCTTTATGATCATAGAAACCATAGATTGACTTTCTATCGTTACCTTTACTTTTCCAAAGCTTCTTTGAATTTCTTAGAAAAAATTGGGCTTGAAAATATCAAAATCATAGATATTCAAGAATCCTTCTTCGCTTTCATTCCTTTATTACTTAATAAAATCAAACCTAAGATAAGATTGGTGCTTCATACTCCAGTACCCTGGGGTCATCCTAGCTTCAATAGAGAGCTTTTCAAAGAAGAATTTGGTTATGAATTTTTAGAAAAAGAAGTTAACATGACGAATTTAGCAGCAGCATTATGCGACGAAATAATCGCAGTTAGCAAGAAACATTATGAGATTACGAAAAAAATGCTTCCGCATTTCTCTAAGAAAATAACCTATGTTACAAACGGGGTAGATATAGAAAGATGGATGAATCCTGAACTTTTGAAGTTATATCAAAGTAATTCTTTGAACAAAGAGAACTTTTCAAGAGTTAAAAACGAAGCAAAAAAGAGGTTGCTTGATTTCTTTAGAAAGAAATTAAAAGAAGATAGAATTACAATAGGTTGGACTCGAAGGACTGTTCAATATAAGAGACCTTATTTCATTTTGAATTTTATACAAGAGAATGAAGATCTAGAAGCGAATTTCATACTAGCTGGTAAAGCTGATCCTTCAGATTTTGAAGGGTTATCATTCATGAAGAGCATGAAGGGATTAAGCGACAGAAGGAATAATGTTGTTTATCTCTGGGATTATAATGTTCAGCTTGCTAAACTTATCTTTCAAGGTATCGACTTGAATGTTTTTACTCCCTTATCTGGATGGGAAGCCAGCGGTACTTCGATGATGAAAGCTGCAATAAACGGCGTACCTACGTTATCTTCAAAAGATGGTGCTTCTTTGGAATTCATAGTTGACGGTTTGAATGGTTGGTTCTTTGGGGAAGATCTCAAAGAACTAGTTATACCTAATTCCTACGAAGCTGGAAAAATAAATGAGAAGGATTATGAGGAGTTCAGCAGAAAGCTTAAAGAAATAATAAAGCTTTGGTATGACGAAAAGGATAAATTCCTCGACGTTGCCATCAATGCGATTAAAACTTCCATAAATTTCGTTTCTTCTGAGAGAATGATTAAAGAATATTACGGAACAATCATCAATATTTAATAAAGATAATAGATAATTTTATAGAAAGTGCCGCCCTAGCTCAGTCCGGTAGAGCACCCGGCTGTTAACCGGGGGGTCATGGGTTCAAATCCCATGGGCGGCGTTTGGAATTGGTATCTAGCTTTCTTTAATAGATCTAGGTTTGTCTATCTAGAATAGAAATCTTTAACTCTAACCACATCATAAGGATGCGGTGTGCTGTATTCTTCTAGAAGCATATTCTCTTCAGCTACTAAAGAATGTATCGTTTTAGGTAGTATCCTTACAGTTTTATCCGGGGATAATTTCTCCTTTTTTATCATATTTAGATTTTCGTCGAAAATCTCTACGAACCCAAAACCTTTAATTACTCTTAATACTTCGTCTCTTTCTGTGTGATAATGTATTGATGTTCTATATTGACCTTTTATATATAATTCTTTGATGAGGAATTTCTCATTCAATACAATGGTTTTCTCATAACCCCATGGTTTATCTTCTCTGTTTTTGTAATATTCTCTAATGAATTCTACATCTTTTATGGAATCTATTGAATGCCAGAATGCTTCTTCAAAATAACATGCTATATTACCTTCCTGTGCAGACCTAGGGAATACGGTCCTTTCAACATCCGTGTGTGTTACTTCTTGGCTGAAATACTTTAAGGCTTCTTTTTTTATGTAGTAAATGCCTGCATTTATGAAATAAGGCAACATAGGTTTTTCTACAAAGTTGGTTATCTTATATCCTTCTACGGTGATAATCCCATAAGGACTTGTCATTTTAGTCACAGCTATTATGATAGGTTCTTCTCTTCTCCTAGCAAACTCTATCATATTTTTGAGATTGAAGTCATGGATTATATCTCCGTTCATTATTAGCATATCGCTTTCTGCATGTTCTAGCGCGTTCTTTATAGCAAAATGCGTACCTTGAGGTTTATCTTCGATGAGATACTTTATTTTTAGATTTTTCCAATTATCTTGGAATCTTTCCATTATTTTTTCATGAAGATAACCTACCATCAAATAGACAACGTCTAAACCAGCGTATCTAAAGTCATTGAGCTGTTTATCGAGTATGGTATAATTTTCCTTTATTTCTATCAACGCTTTAGGGGAATTACCAGTAAGATGCTGTAATCTTTTTCCATAGCCGCCTGCAAGTATCCCTCCTACTATTTTCATCGGAAATATTAATTATTCAGACTTTTTATACTTTCTACTTTCAGCTTACGTTTTATACTCTTAATCGTCCCACTTACCAGTTTTACCCTTGCTTGTATAGGATTGGAATCATGCTTTAAGAGAAATATACAAGCTCTAAACTCATCAATATAATCTTTATTACATCTATATATTGCTATTCTATTTTCTTTATCAAAATGAATTAATTTTAAATTTGCAAAAGAATAGTTAATTATTCCAAACATTTTTTTAAAAACATTTATTATAGCATCTTTTAAAATAGTTTCGTCCAAGTCGTCAAAAAATTCAATCAAAAAATATCTTTTTTTAGTATATTTCATAGAATAAATCTTCTAATTGATCTACTGTAATCATATTTTCTAAATTATTGTTTTTTATTTTTAAACATTTAATAAAGCCTATTACATCTTTAGGAGCTCTAATGTATTTTTTTTCGTCGGCACCCGATGAGATTATAGGATTTAGATTTTTTCTTATACAATAATCTAAAATATTTCTGAACCTATTTAATATATTTGAATATTCTTCAAAGTTTATTTTTAAAAAATGAGTATAAAGGAACTCTAGGTGAACTTTTCTTTGAGAAATAAAATTTATTAATTCTTTATCTATATCGTTTATTTTATCTAAATCGACTTTTAAAATATGAATTCTATATTTTTTAATAAGTGATAAACATTGTTTTTTGTTTATAAAATCTAAATAGTAAATTTTTTCTTCGATTTTTTTTGCATATACTTGTGTTCTTATTATATATTTAATATTTAATTCATTGCATATCTTGATAAATTCATCTTTTAATTCGTTTTCTTCAAAACCTATGAGCTCATAACCTAGGTTCTTAGCTGTTTTTACCATCTCTTTGAAACTAGCGGCATCTTTAGCTCTTATAAAGAGATCCATGTATCTCTTCATTTTAAGCTTTCTTCGAATAATCTAAGCGCTTCCTCTTTTCCTCTATAGTAATTTATAATCACTTTTATTATGTCATCTGAAGAAGAGACTTCTATTTCCCCTTTGTATGCTTTCTGTTTATCAAATCTCAGATGTATTCTTCCTTTTTCGTCTATTTTCTCTTTAAGGCTATTGAGGATTATTTTTTTGTTTGTTTCCTTCATCCTTTGAGATAAATTTTTTATGAACAACTTAGCTTCTTCATCAAATGTTTCATATTCAATTAGGATTATAGGATTCCTCCAATGTCCATACAAAGTTTTAGTCTTCGGTTTTATGTTGTCTAAGTTTATTAAATTTGCCATTGCCCTAATCACTTTGCTTTCGTCTTCAGTGGCATGGCAAAAGCTTTCAATAGTTGCTTTTATCTCTCCTTTCTCTTTCATCTCAATAAATATATAAACGCCTTCTTTCTAATATATTAAGAAGAAAGATTATGTTTTCGCCTCCTAGTATGGGATATGATAGAGCGATAACCATATTTTCACCAGATGGTAGACTATATCAAGTAGAATATGCTTTAGAAGCTGTCAAGAGAGGTTTAACAACGTTAGGAATAGTCTGCAAAGAGGGTGCAGTCTTGGTTGCTGAAAGGAAGAAGTTTTCTTCTCTATTGGACGAATCTACAATTGAAAAAATCGTTAAGATAGATGATCATATAGCTTTTGCCTATGCGGGCCTAGGTCCTGATGCTAGGGTATTGATGGAAGCTGCAAGAAACGATGCTCAATTACATAAATTATTGTACGATGAGGCGATACCTCCCGAGACTTTAGTTCGAAGAATTTGTAATATAAAGCATACCTATACAATGTACGGAGGGGCTCGGCCTTTCGGTGTAGCTTTCTTAGTTGCTGGTATTGATGGTGATAAACCAGTACTGTTAAGTACAGAACCCGGAGGGGCTTATGCAGGTTATAAAGCATATGTCTTAGGTACAGGTTCACAGGCTGCTCAGGAGTTTCTTGAAAAAGAGCTCAAGGATAGAGAATTAAGTTTGGAAGAAGGCATAATACTAGCTTTGAATGTTTTGAGGAAAGTTAGCGAAAGGCCTTTAACTCCAGCAGAGATAGAAGTAGGAATCATAGATGTCAATGTAAAGAAATTCAAGAAGCTTACACAGCAAGAAATTGCAAGCTACTTAGAAAAAGCCGAAAAAGAAAGTAAATAACTTAAGTAAGTTATTTATTTGTTAAATGCCAAAGGTAATAGCTAGGTATGTATCTCATGGAGAAAGATTTGAAATTATAGTAGATTCGGAACTGGCGTGGGAATATAGATTAGGCAAAAGACAAAGTTTGGATAATGTGCTTGAGTTTGAAACGATATATAGAGATGCGAACAAAGGAGAGCGAGCTTCTGCGAGTTCACTTCAAAAAGTATTCAATACCACTGATACTTTGAAGATAGCTGATATAATAATTAAGAAAGGCGAGCTACCTATAACCGCTGAAAGAAGAAATAAACTGATTGAAGAGAAAAAGAAGAGAATTATCGATATTATAGCAAAAAATTGCATAGATGCCAGAACGAATGCTCCTATTCCGCCTGCGAGAATAGAACTTGCTTTAGAAGAAGCTAAGGTAAGAATAGATCCGCTTATAGAACCAGAGATCCAAGCGGTTGAGATAATAAAGCAATTAAAAAAGATTTTGCCCATAAAAGAATCTAAAGCTATCATTACTTTGGAAATATCTCGCGAATTTGCAAGTAAGGCTTATAATCAGGTGCTTTCGAAATTATCTTTAATATTAAAATCTAACTGGAAAACCGATGGTTCTTGGGAGGGAGAGGTTGAGATACCTGCAGGATTTCAGCAGTCTTTCTTGGCTAAGCTAAATGAAATCACAAAAGGTAACTTAGTTGTTAAAAACGTAAAAATAGTATGAGAGAAATAATCTTACCAAGTTCTTTTTTACTAGAAGATGAATCTATAAAACCTACCTTAGCCACTTACAAAATAGGTTCTAAACTCTATTCAAGTGTGATAGGACTTTTTGAAAGTACAAATGAAAAGAAATTGAATGTTATATCTCTTAGAGGTAAATATTATCCTCAAGTAGGAGACAGAGTAATAGGAATAGTAACGAAGGAGTCTGTATTTTCGTGGTCCGTAGATATAAATTCCTATACAGAAGCGATCTTACCTTATTCTTATGCAGTTAAAAAGAGCAAAGGTTTTAGGGCAAATCTTAGCAAGCTTTTAACAGTCAATGACGTAGTTTACGCTACAATAATCAGCTATAATAGATTCAGTCCTCCCATACTCTCTCTTAAGAAAAAAGGTTTGGGTAAGGTGACTTCTGGATATATTTTGAGCTTAACTCCAAGTAAAATACCTAGATTTATCGGTAAGAATCAATCGATGATAAAAATGATCACAGAAAAACTAGGTATAAAAATAATAGTGGGTAAAAACGGTAGGATTGTAGCCTTAAATGAGGATTTCGATAAGATTAAAATTCTCGAGGAGGTTGTTCAAAAAATAGAACTCGAGGCTCACGTTCCTGGGTTAACTGATAGAATTAAGAAATTATTAGAAGATAGATTATTAAGATAAACTGTGTCTGCATATAAAAGACCTGATGGAAGGGATTATGCTGAATTGAGGCCTATTAGAGCTGAGATTAGAGTATTAAAGAATGCAGATGGTTCGGCGCTATTTGAAATGGGGAATACCAAGGTCATAGCAGCTGTCTATGGTCCTAGAGAATTTCATTCAAGACATTCAACTTCTCCCTACGAGAGTTTAGTTAGGGTAAGATATCACATGGTCCCTTTCTCTGTTAAGGAGAGGAAATCACAACCTTTTACGCGGAGAGAAATAGAAATATCTAAGATAATAAAAGAAACTTTTAGTGCAACTATAAGGAGAGAGTTGTTCCCTAGAAGCACTATAGACGTTTACATAGAAGTCTTAAACGCTGATGGTAGTACCAGAGTTGCTAGTATTAATGCCGTCTCGTTAGCCTTAGCTGATGCTGGGATTTTCATGTATGATTTAGTTAGTGCGATTTCTGTGGGCAAGGTTCAAGGTCAATTGGTAGTTGATTTGAATGAAGAGGAGGACCAGATCTCCGAAGCAGATGTACCTATAGCCTTTATGCATAGTTTCAATAAGATAGTTATGCTTCAAATGGACGGAGCTTTGACTTATGATGAATTAATCCAGCTTATAAAATTAGCTAAAGAGGCTAGCGAGAAAATATATCAAATAGAGAAAGAATGTCTTAAGGATTCGCTTGAATCAGTTTTGAAATTATATGGTCACAAGTGAAATGGAAAATATAAATTATAACGTCTTCATACCCAAGATAAAACAGAAATTTATAATAAAATCACTGGAGAAAAATAAGCGATTAGATAATAGAGGTTTCAATGAATATAGATCCCTAAAGATAAAATTCGGTCATATACCTAATGCAGATGGTTCTGCTGAGGTTAACTTGGGTAATACGATAATTTTAGTTGGAGTGAAAGTAGACGTCACCTCTCCTTTTCCATCAGAACCTAATAAAGGAATATTAATCGTCAATGCAGAATTCCCTCCTGTAGCTTCTCCTGATTTCGAACCAGGTCCTCCTGATGAAAATGCGATAGAGCTTGCTAGAGTTATAGATAGAGGTTTGAGGAAGCCTGAAATCATAGACTTTTCAAGTTTATGCATAATTCCAGGCCAGAAAGTTTATAGAATTTGGGTAGACATCTATGTTCTCAATCATAACGGTAACTTGATAGATGCCGCTGGTATAGCTACCTTAGTAGCTTTAAGTGTTACTAAATTCAAGAAGTACGAATACGTACAGGATAAAGGTCTAGTGAGCACAGGTGAGAAAATGAGCTTAACCTTGAAGAATTTTCCTTTATACATAACTTATGTCAAGATTGGCAATAGTTTGCTCTTAGATCCAATTTTGGAAGAAGAAATGCTTGCAGATTGCAAATTAACAACAATCGTGTCTGAGGGAAATTTGATAAGCGGCATACAAAAATCAGGTGCTGGAACTCTAACCATGGAAGAATTAGAATATATACTAACTAATGCGATCAATATATATCCAAAAATGAAAGAAATTGCATTAAAGGAGGTGAAAATGTATGCCTAGGAAATCTACTCCTTTCGGTCCTAGATATGGCTCTACGCTTAGGAAGAAGTATTTAGAAGTATGGGAAATCTATACTGCACCTAAAGTTTGTCCTAGGTGTAATAAAGAAAGTGGTATACGCAGAATTAAAATAGGATTATGGTCTTGTAAGAAATGCGGTGCTGTTTTCACCGGCGCTGCTTATACCATTTCTAGTGAAATAGGCAAAGCTATAAGAGTTAAGACCGGTACCTCTTCATAAAAATTTAAGAAGTTTAATGGAAATATACATAACATCGTCAAGAAGGCCTTCTAGAAGAACTAGAAGTTTTATAAAGGATCTTGCTTTAATCCTCAATGCCAAGAGGTTTAATAGAGGCAAATCAAGTATTGCTTTTCTTCTTCAAAGGCTAAATGAAGAAAGTAGATTGATAATAGTTAGCACAGCGAAAGGAAATCCAAGCAAGCTTGACATATATTCTAAAAGTGGATTATTAGCCAATTTCTTAATAAGAAAGGTCAAATTATTAAGGGAGTTTAAAAGCGATGTGATTAAAAAAGTCAATACATTTAAGTTTTCTCTTGAAGACGATACAGCCAAGGAATTCATTGAAATTCTAGGAATCAAGGATGTAGCTAAAAAAGAAAGCATTGTGCTCACTTTTCATCCTTCCAATATAGAGGAATTCAAAGATTATAAAGAAGTTAAGTTGATGTTTGATTCTAAAAATTTAGGTACATTATTTTACATAAAGAGATTGAAATGAACGTTATTAGCTTCAAACTGAGTTTTTCTGATGAGAAAGAGGCTGAATTGATATACAAAACTTTATTACCTGATTTTAAAAAGGGTTTCCCTGGAATAAACAAAGCGAGTATAAAAATAGAGGGAAAAAATATATTCGTTTTATTTGAAGCAAATCGGTTATCTAAAATTAGGGCTCTATCGAATACTTTTATGAGATGGCTTATAAGCATCGAGGAGTTAAATGATATATTAGGGGTGTAATTATTGAGTCAACAATTACCTCCTGAGATCCAAAATATGGTGATTAAAGCAAGACAGCTAGAAGAGCAATTAAGGATAGTCATAGCTAGAAGACAGCAAATAAAGCTTGAGCTCCTTGAACTGGAAGGCGTTAAAGAAGAGCTCGAGAAACTCCCAGATGATGCAGTTATTCATAAACAAGTAGGCAATATCCTAATAAAAAAGGATAAAAAAACTGTTTATGAAGAAACAAATGATAGAAGAGAAACACTTCAGCTTCAAGACTTAGCATTGGAAAAACAGGAAGCGAATTTAAGGAAACAATTTGAAAGCGTATCCAAAGAATTGGAGCTCGCATTAAGGAGATATCAATTAGGTCAAAGCGGAGGCACAATCACATAATCTCCTAATATTTTTTTATCTACAAATTTTTTTGTAAAATCTTAATAAATTTTTTGTTTCTTTAGTTTTTATGGAGCTGGTTAAGATCGTCGATTTAAGCTTTAAATATGCAGGTTCAAATTTGTGGTCTTTAAAAAAGATTAACTTAACTATAAACGAAGGTGAATTCGTTCTGCTCACAGGGCGAAGTGGATGCGGTAAATCGACGCTACTACGTTGCTTAAATGGATTAATACCCCATTATTATCAAGGAGAATACTTAGGTAAAGTATTCTTAGCAGGTAAGGAAGTATCTAAGCATAAAGTACACGAGCTAGCTAAGATAGCGGGGATGGTTTTCCAAAATCCTGAAGACCAAATTTTCGCCATGAGTGTAGAGAAAGAGATAGCTTTTGGTTTAGAAAACCTAGGTTATGATAGAGCTTTGATGAGAAAGATAGTTGATGATATGCTTAAGTTAATGAGGATTGAACATCTTAGATATAGGCAACCTTTCTTTTTAAGCGGAGGTGAGCAACAAAAAGTTGTAATCGCTTCTGTTCTTGCTTTAAGGCCCAAATTATTATTGCTGGACGAACCTTTTAGTAGTCTTGAGCCTAGATCTGCTGAGGAGTTGGCTAGCGAATTGGAAAAACTTAACAAAAAATACGGTATAACTATCGTAATAGCCGAACATAGGTTGGATTTGTTAGCTAAATACGCTAATAGAATAATCGTTATAGATAAGGGTGAAGTGGTATTGGACGGCGACATAAAGGAAATTCTTTGTAAAATAGACCTAGAAACTCTAGGAGTTAATGAACCGTTATTTTCTAAGCTTACTAGGCTTTTAAGAGCGAAATATGGCTTGGATTTGGGTTTTTCAAGTAGTTTAGAAGAATTTACGATCAAACTGAGAAATGAAATCTTTAATAGTATTCAAAGAAGTAAGCTATAAATATCCTTATCAAGAGGTTTTCGCTATAAGAGACATAAATCTAGAAGTATATTACGGAGAAGTTTTGTCCATAATAGGTTCAAACGGTGCTGGAAAGACTACGTTAATTAAGCACATGAATGGCCTTTTGAAACCTACGATAGGAGAAGTTTTCGTAGAAGGAATCAACACGAAAAAAGCTACAATTGCAGAATTGTCGAGAATTGTAGGAATAGTATTCCAAAATCCAGATTATCAGCTCTTTGCTCCTTCAGTATACGAAGAAATATCTTTTTCTCTTAAAAACTTTGGTTATAACGAAGAAAAAATAAAAGAGAAAGTTAAACAAATGCTGGATTTCTTTTACCTCTCGAATTATTCTGATGTATCTCCTTTATTACTCAGTGGAGGGGAAAAGAAAAGAGTAAGTTTGGCTTCGGTTCTAGTCTACGATCCAAAGGTTTTAGTGTTAGATGAACCTACGATAGGACTGGACTTTGTACAGAAAAGTAATCTTAAAAGCATTATCGAAGAACTCAAAAGGAAAGGGAAAACAACCGTTATTGTTACTCATGACCTAGATTTCGTAGCAGAGGTCTCTGATAGAGTAGCTGTGATGCATGAAGGGAGAATAATCAAGATAGGAGAAGCTAGAGAAGTTATTTATGAAGAAGAATTTTTAGAAAAGGCGAATCTGAGGGCACCTTCTATAGTTAAATTGGCTAAAAGTATAATGCTTAAGGAAAAAGTGCTCAGATTGGAAGAGCTATTAGAAAAATTCGAGACTATTTATTCAAATGTTCAGACCTGAATTTTTCTTTTTTAAGAAGAAAGATACTATAATACATAATTTAGATCCCAGATCTAAATTAATATATGTGTTAGTAATGTTTACTTTAGCTTTATTAAGAGGTGATTTTTTATATCTTTTTATTATATTTTTAATTTCATTAATTCCTATTTTTCTTGCTAAAATTTTTTATAATTTTTTAGTTTCGTTAAAAACTTCTTTAATATTTATTGCTTTGATTTTTATACTTAACTTTATTTTCACTTTTGATTTATTTCTTTCCTTGGCATTTGTTATAAGATTTTTAATTTTAATATCTTCCTTTTTAAGCTTCTCACTAACCACATCGCCTGATGACTTAGCCTTGGCTCTCTACAAGATGAAATTCCCCTATGATTTTGTATTGATTTTCACACTTTCAGTACGTTTTATACCTACTATAATAAGGGATGTCTCCAACATAATAGATGCACAGCGCTCGAGGGGTTTGGAAACCCAAAAAGGTTTTATTAGTAGAATTAAAGGCTATTTGCCTATTTTGATTCCCATTTTGGCTATAGGTATAAAGAGGGCTATAAACGTGGCTGAATCCATGGAATCTAGATGTTTTGGTGCTACTGAAAAACCTACGACGCTAGATGATCTAAGATTCAGATCCTATGATTACTTATTAGTTTCTTTATGCTTGTTTTCTTTGTTATTTGTGGTGTTTATTTTCCTCTAAAAGAAGTTTAGAAAAATGTGTAGGTAATTACGAAAAGATTATATTTCGATAAATACTAATTAGAAAGATGAAGCCAAATTATTCAGTGTCAATAATAGGTTATGGAGGCTATATTCCTTTAAGAAGGGTAAAGGCTGCTGAGATTGCTCGAATTTGGGGTAAAAGTGAAAGAGCTCTGCCTGTGGAAGAAAAATCTGTAGCTTACATCGATGAAGATACAGCCACGATGGCTGTAGAAGCAGGTATTAATGCAATAAGAAGAGCCGGAATAGATCCTTCTGAAATAGGTGCGGTCTTTGTGGGCACAGAATCCAAGATATATACAGTTAAACCTACTTCTACAGTTGTAGCAGAAGCTCTAGGTATAACTCCCTTAACGCTAGCTTCAGATTACGAGTTTGCTTGTAAGGCTGGTACTGAAGCCGTTCAAACTTCTATTGGTTTAGTATCTTCTGGCATGGTTAAATGTTCACTCGCGATAGGCTCTGATATAGCTAGAGGAAGACCTGGTGATGAGCTAGAATATACAGCAGGAGCTGGAGCCGCTGCCTTCATATTAGCTAGAAGCAAGGTCTATAATGACATAGCTATAATAGAAGGAAGTTGTTCGTATGTTACTGATACGCCTGATTTTTGGAGAAGAGAAGGACAAATTTATCCCATGCATTATTACAGATTCACAGGAGAACCTGCTTATTTCCATCATATAAGACAGAGTGTACTTAGACTAATGGAAGAGATGGGCTTAAAACCCTCGGATTTCAATCACGTAGTATTTCATCAACCTAATTCTAAGTTCCCTCAAGAAGTGGCAAGATCCTTAGGTTTTAAACCAGAACAGTACAAAACAGGATTATTGGTGCCTTTCATAGGAAACACATATGCTGCTTCATCACTTTTAGGTTTAGCTGCTGTTCTAGATATTGCAAAGGCTGGTGAAAGAATATTGGTAGCTTCCTTTGGTTCAGGAGCTGGGAGTGACGCAATATCGCTGGTAGTTCAAGAAGGTATAGAGAAGGTAAGGGGATTGGCTCCTAAGATAATGGATTACGTTTCGAGGAGGATATACGTGGATTATGCGCTTTACGCTAAGTATAGAGACAAGTATACCGAATAAAAATGAATGACGTTCTTATAACTGGAATAGGATTCACCCCTGTATCTGAACATTGGGGTAGTTCTCTGAAAACCTTAGCTTTGGAAGCTGCTACTAAAGCTATAGAAGATTCCAATTACCTTAAACCGGATTTCCTCATAGTTTCATCTTTAGCAAGCCTGTTTCAAGATCAAGAATATATTGGACATTTGATAACTGAGAATTTAGGTTTTACAGAAATACCCAGCATTAGAGCGGAAGCTGGAGAAGCTTCTGGTATGGCTGCATTAGAATTAGCTTGGTTAATGATTCGTTCTGGAAAATATAAGAATGTATTAATAGTAGGGGTAGAGAAACCTTCTGATAGATTGCCCCATGAGTTTGTATCAGCGTTTTCTTCGATGTTTGACAGAGATTATTTTTATTATAATGGAATAACCCATTCTTCTTTATTCGCGCTATTATATAAAAGGTATCTGAAGGAGTATTCACTTAAACAGGAGGACGTGGCTGAATTTGCTTCTCATGATCATAGAATGGCTTTAAACGTTGCCCATGCTCAGTATAAGTTCCCTTTACCTGTTGAAAGAATCCTAGCCTCTCCAATAGTTTCAGATCCCATACGTTTGTTCGAATCCTTTCCTGTTTCAGATGGTGCAGCTGCTGTAATGGTTTCTTCTGCAGATAGTGCGGAGAATAAAGATTTAGCGGTCAAAATAGAGTCTATAACTTCTGCTAGTGACGTAAGCTTGGTATATAGGGAGGACATTTTGAATTTCAATTCTCTTAGATTAGCTTTTGAAGCGTTAAAAAAACAAACCAAAATCAGCAAGAAAGAAATAAACTTTATAGAAATACATGATACATATACCATAGCATCTCCTTTAATCCTGGAGAGCTTAGGACTTGTAGATAAAGGAGAATCATGTAAAATGCTAAAGGAAGGTCAGTTTGAAAAAGATGGAAGTTTGCCTTTGAACTTAGGAGGAGGATTAAAAGCTAGAGGGCACCCTATAAGTGCCACTGCTCTCTATCAAGTATGTGAAGCTGTACTTCAATTAAGAGGTAAAGCAGGCAATCAGCTTAGCAAGGCGGAAATAGGACTTGTTCAGTCTATGAGCAATGTTGCAGATCAATCCTACCTAGTTCTTTTGAGGCGTTTCAAATGAGCGCTCCATCCTATTGGAGGGAAAAGGTATATAGATATAGGTTAATAGCCACATATTGTGAATCTTGTAACAAGAAATTTTATCCCCCTAAATACGTTTGTTTATACTGTGGTAAAAAGAATCTTAAAGAAGTCAAATTACCAGAAAAAGGTACTTTGATTCATTTCACATGGGTATATCAAACATCTAAGGAATTCTCGAAATTAGCACCCTATCCTGTTGGTCTTATAAGATTAGAGGATGGTACTTTGGTGATAGCACAACTTACAGATGTGGACCACACCGAACTTAAAGAAGGAATACCAGTCGAAGCAGTATTCAGGAAAATGTATGAAGACGGTCAATCTGGATTGATATATTATAGCACTAAGTTCAGGCCTTCACCTCGATAGGTTTGATGTAATCTTCGTTGCTATGCAAAACTAATCTAACACTCCCTGTTTTATCTTCTTCCAACATACCTCTCACGCTAACCTTTTCTCCATTTTTTAGCATTTCAGAGTATCTAAACTTGTAGGATACTATTTCGTATATTTCTGTGTTGTCTATCCTTTCAGCCTTATAAACAGAAGGAAAGGTATAGCTTAGGGAATTGTCTCTTATAATAAATTCATATTCTCTTATACCTAAAACCTTTCGGGGTTCAAAATCTTTATTTAAAATAAGCTTTATGGAATATATCTTATCTTTAAATCTTCCTTCTATTTTTTTCCTTTTTTCTATATTTTTAAATAAATCAAATTCTATCACATTTTCTAATTTCCTTTCATTATAAAGTTTTATTATATCTTCTTCATCAAGAGGCCTTAGGATGTTTTTCTCTCGTAGCTTTAATAATGCTTGGTATACTCTCTCATGGTTTTCACCATAATATGCTAAGTCTATATCTGAATCTTTATTATGAATACCGATTAGTATCGAGCCTCCTATACCGAAATTTCTTAGCTCCTCTTTACTCTCTTCGACCAAAAATTCAACCAATTCCTTCACTCTTAACTCAGTTTCATCGCGCGGCTCTTCCATTATTCTTTTTAATTTGGATATAGGATTATAATATACTTTTATCTTATAGATAGGAAATAATATAGCTTTTCTTTTCAAATATTTTGATTCTTTTATTATTGGAAAATCTAGTTTGTTTATTATTTTATTTATGTTTTCTATTTTTTTATTGTTTAAATATTTAGGGACAACAAATAGTTCATTATATTTTTTATTATAATAGATTACATAGTAAATAATGCCTTTTTCATCTTTTATTGCAGCCAATTCACGCATTACTTCTTGAAAAACGGAGGCTCTTGTATTTTGGCTTCGAAAAATTTATCTCTTATTCTAAGCTGTAGCGTTCCTCCTAAATAGAAGTGCGAACTTTTAATGTAACCCATCGCTATTCCTCTTTCGAGGATCGGTGAATAACCTCCGCTTGTAACATATCCTATTAGCTTATTTCTTGAATAAATCTCAGTACCTTTCCTAGGCAGAGGTCCTTTCTCTTTCATCACTAAACAAACTCTTATTATATCAATACCTTCTTCCAATATTTTTTCCAAGGCTTTTTTCCCTATATATTCGTCTTTGTTTAATGAGAATATCCAATATCTTGCTCTTATAGGATCTATATCTTCGTTTATTTCATTTCCATATAAAAGGAATCCTGCTTCTAATCTGAGAATGTCTCTACTCACTATTCCGCAAGGTTTTACTCCGTTTTCGATAAGGTTAATCCATATTTTTTTTGTTTCCTCTATTCCTGCTATTAATTCAAAACCGTTCTCTCCAGTCCATCCGCTCTTGCTTATCAACATAGTTTTTACTCCTAAGATTTCGAAGTCCTTGCTAAAGCTTTCTCTATCCAAATCTAGCCGCAAAAAGTCTAGTTTTTCTATATTCCTTCCTTGTATAGCAAGCATCGCAGTTTTAAATGTTATGTCTTCTAAGCTTACCTTATAATTTTTGGCTTTTTCCTCAATCCACTTGAGCATTTTAGTCCTATTGATTGCATTGCATACAATCAAATATCCATTTTCTTCCAACATGAAAAGAGAAAGATCATCTACAAATCCTGCCTTTTCGTTGAGCATTGCAACAGGTATTATTATCTTTCCAGGCTTTAGCTTAAGCACGTTTTTGGTTACAAGATAATTAAGTAAATCCTGAGAATCTTTACCTCTTACCATGATCCTGCCCATATGAGAAACATCAAAAACCCCTATCGAAGACCTAACTGCTAAACTTTCTTCTAAAGAGTTAGAATAGTACAATGGTACTTCCCATCCTGCGAATTCTCCCATCTCAGCTTTCTTGCTTAAATGTAATTCTTTTAATGGCGTAGGTATAAGGTTTTCCATGAAAATAAATGGGGTTTAACTTTATTAATCGATTATCAAAATTTATAAGATAGTATAGCGCCGTGGTGTAGCGGTCAAGCATGTAGGGCTTTGGACCCTGAGACCCAGGTTCGAATCCTGGCGGCGCTATTTTAGGTATTTTTCTCTTAATTGAGCAAGCAGGTTATCGATCTTAGCTTTGTTTGCTTTTATTGCATTCGTATATACTTCCAAAGATTTTCTATAAATAACTGGCTGAATCTTCTTTGTTTTATATGAATACTTCAACTCTTTAAGGTTATTTTGCTCTTTCAATAAATTGAAATAAGTATCGTTAATCGTGGATATTATTTGCTTAGTCTCTGGGTATTGGCTCATCAATGAAGATGATAAGGATTTCAAATAATTCTCTTTGGATTGAATTCCACTCTTTAAGCTTTTAACTCTAAGGTTATAATCATGTTTCTTTATAAACCCTTTCTCAAGATTTTCTTCCAGTCTTTCTAGTTCTTCATTGTCCAACATCAATTCTTCGATCAAGTTTATGAACTTACTCATTTCTGGAATTCTTTGTATTTTTAATGGTTTTTGTCCTGAAAAATATAGATAGGCAAGAAACATCACTGCAACGAGCAGTAATATAAAGATAACTTGAGTTACAGAATAGATCGAATTTAAATAAGGATTTATTGTTCCTGATAACGTTACTTGTAAATCCCTACCTGGGTATACATTTCTTATTTTAAATACGTAATCATAACCTTCTCCGTGTTTGACTATAGTATCTGGTGTTGGAATCATATGTACGTCTCTAGCTAAGTTGATCGTTATTACGAGTTCGAAGTTATCGATTAATAACTGATTGAGTTTCAATGCATCTATAGAGATTTCTATTTTACCTGTATTCTTGTTTACAGTACCCAACTCTGTTATGTTTATTTGGCTGGTTATTATCACGTTAGCCTTGGTTTGATTGAGAATCGCTCCTGGATAAAACGCATTCAACAAGGGGTATCTAAGCTTTATCAGTCCTAGGGAGTAGTTTAATGGGCCTAAGCTATCTTTTACGCTAATCACCTTTGCGTTTGGTAATAAATAAGGTGCCCATTCCTTAACTGTCTCACCTCTACCTATGTATTTCAAAGTAAAATTATCTACTACAGTAACATAGTCTAGATTATCAATGATGATATTTCTTGTTAATCTTTCAACTTTAATCCATGGAATTTCTGGCGAGGGTCTAAAAGTGAAACTTAGTAAGTCGGTATTAAACGGGGTCAAATTTTTTGCTTTGTAATTCAATGAAATCCTATTTTCTATCAAAGTTTGTTTGATGTCCTTAGGGCTTGTTGCGTTCACATTACTTACTGGGTACTCGAAATCAACCTTAGCAGTGATGTTAGCTATTTTATAGTCTGTCATCAAATATGCAGGAATTTCCACTTTAACTCCTGTGGTCTCTTCAAGAAATAGCTTTTCATTATAAACCCTTGTCAAGCTTATGTTTCCTTGAAATCCGTTGATGTATAGACTAAAACCTATGTATTCGTTTTTAACGGTCCCCCATTGCATAGCGATTTTTTTATCGTTGATTACGGTGTAGAGAGTTTGGTATTCATCTGGCGATAAATAGATAGCTAATTCTTTGATGAACCCTTTTATAGTAATATTATCAACGATCACTAAAAAACCTGGATATACTTTGATTTGCCTATTCACATCTACTATTTCGCCTTCTTGTGCATACACTACAACGTTGTTTGTAGTGAGATAAATGATTAATAGGGAAAGTATGATAAGCGGGCCTGCTTTTTTCACTCTCATTTCTTTCATATTAGTGTTAATAAATATTAAATGCTTATTACGTTTATGGCTATTTTCATAGACAGAATACCTGAAGAAATAAAGGTCAAAAGAAGACTCGAACTACCTGAAAGAATGGGTGAATTCAGAGCGTTAGAATTTATAAAAGAGGAACTAAAGAAAAACAAGATATTGGAACCATCTAAAGTGTTTAACCCCGATCCTCCTTTCTTTTCCTATATTGCTGCAGCAGTTGATTATGTTTCACTTTCAAGCGAACTTCTGACCTCTTATACTCCATACCAACCAGAAGCTTCTCAAGGATTGCTCCAAATATTATTCGAATATCAAAGCATGATTTCAGAACTAACAGGAATGGAAGTAGTTAATGCTTCTTTGTATGATCATTCAACAGCTCTTTGCGAAGCGCTCAGAATGGCTATTAAATATACTGATAGAAAGAAAATTTTGATACCTAGACATATGCGAAAGGAGAGAAAACAGGTGGTCAAGACTTACTTCAATTATCTAGGAATAGAGATAGATGAATATTCGATAACTGAAGATGAAGGTAAAGCTAATTTAATTGATATCGAATCTAAAATAAAGGATTCAGCAGCAATATATGCAGAATGTCCAAGTTATTTCGGAGTAGTGGATGACTCCCTTATTGAAGTTTCTTCTATAGCAAAGAGAGCAGGTGCTCTTTTCATCGTAGGCGTAGATCCTATATCTTTGGCTTTAATTAGAGAGCCGGGTTCTTATGGTGCAGATATTGTAGTAGGTGATGCTCAGCACCTAGCTTTATATCCTTCTTATGGAGGCCCTTCTTTAGGCATAATAGCTTGCAGAGAAGACTTAAAATTAATACATCTAATGCCAGGCAGAATCGTGGGTTGTACTACAACTCTAGATAGTTCAGAGCTCGGTTTTGCTTTAGTTTTACAAGCAAGGGAACAACATATAAAAAGAGAGAAGGCTACATCGAATATAACTACTAATCAATCGTGGCTTGCAGTAAGAGCTGCGATATTTCTAGCGCTGTATGGAAAGGAAGGCCTTAAAAGACTTGCTGCTAGAATTTTGATTAACACACAAAAATTGATTAAATTGTTAGAAAAATTGGGCTTCATTTCGCCTCTTTTCAAGACTCTTCATTTCAGGAATTTCCTAGTTTATCATAACAATATAACTCGCATTCGAGAAGAAATGCTAAAGCGTGGCTTCTTTTTTGGAAGAGAAATGGGTAAGGATTTCAAAGATAGCTTGTTGTTAGGAGTCAGCGAGTATCACGATGAGAGATCTTTTGAGGAGCTTAAAGAAGCATTAGAGGAGGTGCTAGAAAATGTTTAAACAACCAAAATATACTGAGCGCTTAATATTTCAATATAGCGATAGTAAGAGCGATCATACATACTGGTCTGCTGAAGAGGAGTTAAAAGAAGCAATAAGTTTAGTACCAGATAGCATGAAGAGGAAGACAGAAATTAATATACCAAATTTACCAGAAAGTTTGGTTGTTAGGCATTTCACAAGATTGGCTAGGATGAATCCTTCGATAGATCTTACTACATATCCCTTAGGTTCTTGCACTATGAAATATAACCTAAAAAGTATGGAAAAACTAGCAGGTTTAAATGAGATTTCGATGCTCCATGATTCTTATCCCGAGGAATTTGTACAAGGTTTGCTTGGGCTTTTATACCTACTAGAAAGTTATCTCTGCGAGTTAACGGGAATGGATAAATTTTCCTTTCAAACTTCAGCAGGAGCCCATGCTGAGCTAGCTGGCGTAATGATTATCAAGAAATATCATGAAATCAATCACGAATTAGATTTAAAAAATGAAATTTTGGTGCCTGATTCTGCTCATGGAAGCAATCCAGCTAGTGCAGCGATGGTTGGGTTTAAAGTAGTCGAAGTTAAATCCAATAAAGATGGAACTGTAGATCTAGAAGATTTAAAGAGTAAGATCTCTAGGAAGACCGCTGGTTTCATGTTGACAAATCCTAATACACTAGGACTTTTCGAGAAGGATGTTCTAGAAATATCCAAAATGATTCACGAAGTAGGAGGATTACTTTATTATGACGGTGCTAATATGAACGGCATCCTAACTTATGTAAGACCTGGTGATATGGGATTTGACTTGGTTCATTTGAACTTTCATAAAACTTTAGGCACTCCGCATGGGGGAGGAGGACCTGGAGCAGGATCTTTAGGTGTTAAAGCGTTTCTCAAAGATTTCTTACCTGTCCCAGTGATAGAAAAAGAAGGTAATAAATATAAGCTAAATTACTCACTCAAACATAGCATTGGAAGGATTAAGGAGTCTTTCGGAAATACATTGGTTTTGCTTAAAGCCTTGTTATACTTATTGAGCAAAGGTTACGAAGGATTAAGGGAAGCTAGAGATAAAGCTGTCGAAAACACGCTTTATTTTCTAAAGCTAATGGAGGATGTTAAAGAAATTTCTTTAACTCATGATCCTAATTCGATGCGTTATCATGAATGTTTACTGAGTGCATCTTTGTTGAAACAAAAAACAGGCATAGACGCTAAGGATTTGGCAAAAAGGATCTTAGATTACGGCTTACATCCTCCAATGATATATTTTCCTCTAATAGTTGAAGAAGCACTGCTAATAGAATTCACTGAAGATGAAACAAAGGAAGATGTTGAGAGATATGCTAACGTCTTGAAAAAAATAATAAAAGAGGCTTATGAGAATCCTTCAATAATAAAAAGCGCACCCCATTCAACGCCGATAGGCAGGTTGGATGAAGTCAAAGCTTCTCATCCAAGAACCTTAACTCTTTCATGGAGAAAAGCTAAAGAAAAATATGCCGATTTGTTGAATAAAAGGCTATCCCTAGATCCTACCGATTAGATAATGGGGTGTAGCTTCTTCGATATCTACTTCTATGGTTTTTCCTATCAATTTTTCCTCTTCGCTTTTAACTATTACGCATCTGTAATCTTGAGCTCTAGCTTCCAAAAAACCTTTTTCTCCTTTTCCTGTTACTAGGACTTTCAGTGTTCTGCCGATAAATTTCATATTCTTTTCTAAAGTTATCTTATCACATATCTCGGTTAAGATCTTAGATCTTTTCTTCTTGACCGAATCGGCTAACTGGATCAACGAAGCAGCTTTAGTGAAGGGCCTTTGGGAATATTGAGCAATATGTACTTTATCGAACCTAATTTTCTCGACAAGCTTTATAGTGTTTTCAAAGGCTTCTTCATCCTCTCCTGGATGGCCTACTATTATATCTGTAGCTATGAATAAATCATTATGTTCTTCTCTCAGCTTTTCTATGAAATCTATGAAATCTTTAACTGTGTGAAGTCTTTGCATAATAGCTAATATCCTATCATCTCCGCTTTGCACAGGTACATGGCAGAATTTGTATACCCTCTCATCATGATAGATCTTTTTCAACCCTTCCAATATCCTGAATCCAAACCAAGGAGTGAACATTCCTATTCTAATTTTATAATCTCCCTCAATTTCTAGAAGTCCTTCTATTAACTCGCAAAGGTTTGTATTTATATCTAAACCGTAGACAGCAACATCTTGGGCTGTAAGATAGATCTCCTTCGCTCCTTTTTCGATTGCTTTCTTGAATGCTTCTTTTATAGATGAAGGTCTATAACTGTATAAAGTTCCTCTAGTAAACTTAACTGAACAAAAAGAACATGAGCCAAGACAACCTGAAGCTATAGGTAATTCATACGGTCCTTTTCCCTCATACTCAGGTATTATTTCATAATTTCTGTCACTTCCTCCTATAAAGAGATTCCTTTCCAAATTCTCCAAAGAGGCTATTTTAGGAATTTCTTTAATTAACGAAGGGGTTACTAGTATGGCTTTTTCATTAACCTTTAATAGCTTGTAAGGGTTGAGCTTAACCATGCATCCCGTAACTAATATTTTAGCATTATTTTTCTCTGCGATCTTGCTGTATTTCTCTAATGCCCGTATCGCCTTTAGCTCAGATTCATTCCTAACAGAACAAGTATTTATTATTATTAAATCAGCTTCTTCAGCGTTATCTGTTTTAATGAAAGATAGATTTTCAAGCGATTGAGAAATGAATGTGCTATCAGCTTCATTGAAGGTGCATCCGTAAGTTTCTATGAAAAACTTCTTGTGCATGATAACTAATTAGTTAATACCCTTTCTTATTTCTTGCAGTTTTTTGTTGACGTATTCTACGCTGATCTTTCTGAACAATATCTTAGGTTCGGCGATCTTATGATTAATATTATAAGGGTCTTTAAAGGCATCTTCCCATTTGATTTCTAAAGGCAAGTTAAGGAGTTCCCTGAGTTCTTTGGATTTCTTTGGCATAAACGGGCTTAAAACTATGGAAAGAGAGTTCAGAATACGCATTAATACATAGATTGTTCTATCAGCATTTTCTTTATCGCTTTTAATCTGTTCCCAAGGTTTTCTTTCGTTGAAATACCAATTCCCTAATCTTGCTATATCCATGGCGTAATTTAGGGCATTTTTGAGTTTAACTTGACTCAGGCTTTGATCAACGGCTTTTATTTTATTCTCTAAATTTTTTAGAATATTCAGATCTTCTTCATTTAAATTCTCTGGCTTAGGAACCACATAATCGTAGTAATTCTTCACGAAATGAAGAACTCTGTAAATAAAATTCCCTAAAGTATCGTTGAGATGTGAATTGACTAAATCCACAAAGATTTCTATTGAAAAGTCAGAATCTCTCTCCTCAGGTCTCATATATATTAGGGCGTACCTCCAATAATCAGCTTCTATTATAGGTAATGTTTCATCTAACCATATGCCTATTCTTTGACTTTTGGAGAATTTTCTCCCACCAAAGGTTAGAAATTCTGTAGCCGAAACTATATGAGGTAAATTATATTCTTCGCCGCTAATTAGGAGCAATGCTGGGAATATTACAGTATGGAAGGGTATGTTATCTTTGCCTATAAAATAATAAGTCAATGCTTCCTTGTTAAACCAAAATTCCTTCCAATCGTCTTTTCCTTTGAAATACTCTATCGTGGCTGAAATATAGCCTAGAACTGCCTCAAACCATACATAAATAGTCTTATTTTCTGCACCTTCAAAAGGGGCTGGAATACCCCATTTATTATCCCTAGTCAAAGCCCTTGGTCTGAATTCTTCCTTGATATAGCTTAGACTTATAGTTTTTATTCTTTTATCAAAGTAGGGATTGTTCTCTATGTATTCGATTACCTTATTCCTCACTCTAGGGAAGTCGATGAAGAAGTGTTCAGAGATTTTCTTAACTGGAGTTTTCCCGCAAATCACGCATTTTGGTTTTATCAGTTGTATAGGATCTAAAAGGTTACCACAATTTTCACACTGATCTCCTCTTGCTCTTTCATAATTGCATATCGGGCATGTTCCTATCACGAATCTATCTGGCAAGAATATTTTACAATTTTCGCAATAGAGTTGTTCTACTTCTTTCTTGAAGATGTATCCGCGTTCATATATTTTCCTATAGAAATCTCTAGCGAACTTCTTATGAACCTCGCTCTCAGTTCTAGTATAATTATCAAAGGAAATTTCGAATTCTTCAAAAATCTTCTTAATTTTTTCGTGAATTTTGTCCGTTAACGCTTTAGGTTCTTTACCACTAAGTATTGCTTCTACCTCTATAGGTGTCCCGTGTTCATCAGAACCGCTCACAAATACTACTTCATCATTTTTTAACCTATGATATCTTGCTATTACGTCTGCGGAAAGAACAGAACCTATCAAATTACCTATATGAGGTATTGAATATGCGTATGGCCAAGCAGCAGTTACTAGAACCTTTAGAACTCATCACCCCTTATTTCCTTATGTATGATCAACACATGAACTCTGATATAAACCTTAGGAATTTTAGTATGTTGGGTATTATTCGCTGAATTAGATTGTTTATTGCTTTAATTTTATCGAAGGACACATCTATTAAGAGTAGAGAATTTCGAGTAACTAATGATATGTATAATATTGAGAATCCAGATTTATATTAAATCACTGGCAATTGCAATTTTTTTCTTCTTTTATTTTCTTAATTGTGTTTAGCAATAATTTGATTATTTTTTCTTCGTTTTTCTTATAAACTTCTTTAACTTCTTCGAAGGATACTCTTGCTTGCATTCCAGCCGCAGCGTTAGTTACTATTGATAAGGAGCTATAACAAAGGCCTAATTCTCTAGCTAAAATTATCTCAGGCACTAACGTCATTCCTACAACATCTGCTCCTATCATTCTGAAGAATTCGATCTCTGAAGGTGTTTCTAACCTAGGTCCTTCTGTACAGACATAACATCCTCCTAAAGTAATACTAAAACCTAATTCTTTACCGCTTTCGAATATTTTTTTATTTAATTCTTCGCAGAATGGATTGGTCATATCTACATGAACTACTCTGGAAGAATCTCCTAACACTTCATCCACACCCCTAAATATTCCATCGAAAAACGTGTATTCTCTTCTTTTTGTGAAATCTATAAACTGGGTTATTAGAATGAAATCCCCTATTTTATGTTCTTTTTTAATCGAGCCCACGGAATTTATTGCTATAATTCTACTAGCTCCCAATTTTGCTAGGGCGTATATTAAAGCTCTGCTATTTATTCTATGCGGAGGTATTACATGTTCAAAACTTTTAGAGCCTGGTAAAGCATGTCTGTTCGTGAATAAAATTTCCTTGTCTTCGCTTTCGTAAAGAGCTATTGGCTGTGATATTCCAAACGGTGTGTTTACATGCAGTATTTCTTTTTTATTTTCGAATATCTTAGTTATCCCTGATCCTCCTATTATGGCTATTTTTTTATCCATCTTATTAGACTAAATAATTACATGAAAAAAAGTCTAAGCATTAGTAATTACCACAAGATGTTAGAGAGATTGTATAGCATGATAGAAGTGAATCCTGAGAAGTTTAAGAAAGCTGAGACCATTATAGCAAATGTCGAGAATGTAAAAAATAGGACTATTATAGTTAATTTTAAGGAAATAGCTGAGAGGCTTAATAGGAGTCCGCAGGAACTAGCTTCTTTCTTTTTCAAAGACTTGTCTATAAATGGGATGATTGATGAGTCCACCAAACAATTAATATTATTCGGTAAATTCAGTTTCGAAAGGGTAAATATGACTCTGAAATACTATATAAAGAAGTACGTGATATGCCCTATATGTTCCTCAGTAGATACCGTTGTGATAAAAGAAGGTAAAAACTTCTTCTTAAAATGTCTTGCTTGCGGAGCTATTAGCTCGATAGTTGAGTAGAAGTTTTATTGGATCCTTCTTGTTTTCTTAAAATCAAGCAATAACGTATATCTCATGCCGCCTTCAATCGTTTCTTTATAATCACAATAATATTTCTTTCTGAAAGAATTCGCGAGCTTTCTTGTCACACCGACATTAGAAAAATATGCATCTATACCATAGCTAAAACGTTCTTTTTTTATGAAGAATTTAAATTCTTCATTTGGTAGACTTTCTAAAAATCTATCGAATTCTTTGATTATTTTCTCATCCCGAGTTCGAAGTTGTATTAAAGCTTGGTAATTTTGGGTTTTCTTCATCAAACAATTTTCGCATATGGATTTGAATAAATCTATTTGAGTTTTTATATTTATATCAAAATTTTCTTCAAATTCTTCTAAATATAATTCAAGGTTTATTTTAGCTGATTCCAAAGAAGGATCTAGGGATAGTTGTAGGCGATTTATCTTGGTGTTTTCTCTAAGAATTATCTTTTTTCTAACCGTTTTTTCTACCAAATGCTCAATTTCAGAGAAGTTATTTACGCTTATCCATCTTTCCCTTCTAATTCCATAGCAAATAGGACAGATGGTCAGCTTAATCGGTTTTATGCTTTTTATAAATCCTTCTTTTCTAGCGCATTCTAGACAAATTCCTCTTTGTTTAGATATTTTTACATCTGTTCTACCGCAAATAGCGCAACTTAGCATTTTTTACCATCTTAAGTATTAGCCATCTTTAATTTATGCGTAGTTGCTTTTATATCCTTGCAAGTATTCACTTCAAAAATAATGTAGAAATATAAGATGAGGTTAAATAATAGTAAATCAGAATGAGCAAAGAAGAATCCAGATCTGTCCGTTTTCCTAGAGAAGGAGAATTATTAGGAGAGATAGTTCAGAGTTTAGGTTATGATAGAGTAAAGGTAAGGTGTGAAGATAATGAGATAAGGATATGCAGAATTCCCGGTAAGTTTAAGAAAAAGGAATGGATTGAGGAAGGTGCTATAGTATTGGTTTTACCTTGGTATGGTATGCAAGAGAAGACGCGTGGAGACATATTGTACATATACAAAAGACAAGAAATCAAAGAATTGGAAAAAGAAGGCTATCTGAAGAGGCTTAAGGGTTGACAATTCTTTGAAAAATTTCGTAATCTTCTATCACTTTGACGTTTCTGCTTCTGAAAAACTTATTAACGTTCTTTATATCTCTTAAAAGGAAATTTAAAGAATTCGCATGTGTAGTTCTTACCGATTGACCAAAGTCTATAAGATATGGTTCTTTTTTATGATAAACGATATTGAATTCTGAGAGATCCGCATGTACTATACCTGCTCCATACAGTTTCTCTATGAAAGTTATTATTTTGTAATAAATATCCTCGAAATCTATATCTTTCAAAGTGTAAATTAGAGGGGCAGGCTTGCCTTCTTCTCCTAAGAATTCCATTACTAGGATGTTTTCTCTATAGGAAATAGGTTTTGGTACGTTAACACCGCTTTTAAAGGCTATGTTAAGATGGTTAAATTCTCTTTTACACCATTCAAAAACGGCTCTTCGGAAATTTCTTAAATAAATCCTGTAAAGCTCCTCATCTAGATAGATTCTCATCCCTCTTTTGAACTCGGCTGAACTTGTTAAGTATATTTTTACAGCTAAAAGTTCGTTTTCCTTTGTGAACGCTAGATAAACTCTCGATTCTTTTCCTGTGGCTATGGTTCCATTAAACCTATCTATTACTCCTTTCCTTATCAGTGCATATGCATTCATTACAGTAGCATGATCAAATACCTCTTCTACGACTGCGAACTTTTCACTATTTTCCATAACACTAAAATATTCATTACTTAAGAATATAGCTATGAGTTTAGTATTGAAAACAAATAAATTTATATCAAAAATTAAGAAAAATCCTTCTTTGATCAATGAATTAGAGAAATTTGCTAAAATAAGGTTAGATGAAGCAAACAATTTGGTCGTAATTGAGAGAAAGGATGAAAAAAGCGATGTCCTTAAAGCTAGAGATTTCGTACTAGCTCTAGATAACTGTGTTGAAGAAGATGTAGCCTTGGATGTTTTGAGAAAAGATTTTATGGTTTATCTAATAGATCTCAGAAACATTTTTCAAGATAAAGAAGACATAAAGCGAATTCTTGGAAGAATAATAGGAGAAAACGGTAAGATTAAAACTAAAATAATGGAGATAACAGAGTGTCACATAACGATAACCGATTCAAAGATACTCCTATTAGGCAGTTATGAAGACATAGAATACGCCAGACATGCAATTCAGATAATTGTCGATGGTTCTCCTCATACTAGGCTTTTCAAATATTTAGAGAAGGTGAGAAGAGAAAAACACTTAAAGCAAATCGAAGAATTTAAACGATGATTAAATTCGAAGAAATATCACCATCTGATTTCTTCTACAGAAATAAAGAAATAGCCGGCTTTGAGAATCCAGCAAAAGCATGCTATACTATTGTTAGAGAATTTGTAGAGAACTCTTTGGATTCCTGCGAACTAGGAGGCTTCTTACCTAATATAGAACTAATTTTAGAATGTGAAAATCAAGAAGAAAGAATACTAAAACTCAGGATTTCCGATAACGGTATGGGCATACCGCCTGATAAGATACCTTTTTCATTCGGAAAAGTCCTCTACAGCTCTAAGTATGTATTAAGACAACATAGAGGCATCTTCGGTTTAGGTGGCAAGATGGCTATTCTTTATTCCCAAATAACTACGAATAGTCCTGTAAGAGTCATATCAGCTACCCCTAACAGCAAGTATGTCTTCCTCTTTGATCTTAAAGTTGACATAATGAATAACGAACCTAATATATTGAAGAGAGCTAAATTCGAGAACAAAGAAGATTGGCATGGTTTAATATTGGAATGTAAATTCGTAGGGGATTATCCTTTAGCCAGAAAGAAGATTTTCGAATATTTATTTCAAACCTCAATAGCAGTCCCTTATGCTGAGATTGTCTATAAAGATTATGAGAAGAATTTCATTGTATTCAAAAGAAAAACAGATAAGATGCCTCCTGTACCTGAGGAAACTTTTTTCCATCCTAAGGGAGTAGATTTAGAATTACTCACGAGGATGATCAAGATGAGTCCTAAGCTTACGCTTCGATCCTTCTTAACCAGTAAGTTTCAAAGGATCGGTCCTAAGACTGCTAGCGAAATAGCTCGTATTGCTGGTATTGATGAAAATAAACTCGTATCTGAGCTAACCGAGGAAGAAATCGTTAATATTTATAAAGTTTTCAGGAGCTATCCTTTCAAGAGACCTCATGCATCTTCTTTGTCTTATTTAGGGGAGAATTTGGTCATAGGCGTTAAAGAAACTTTTAAGCCAGATTTCATTTCCTATGATAGGAGGGAACCTTCTAGTTATGAAGGTCATCCTTTCATAGTCGAGACTGTGATAGCCTATGGTGGGGAAATCAAACCGCCTGATCCTAATGATATAAACCTTTTTAGATTTGCAAACAAGATACCTTTGATATACGATAGCTATAACGATGTATCGATGAAGGTGATAAAAGAAATAAATTGGAACATCTACAAGGTAAACATTTATCAAGAACCAATCGCTTTTTTTGTCCATGTCTGTTCTACGAAAATACCCTATAAGACCTTAGGAAAGGAATACATAGCTAATCAACCTGAAATCTACAAGGAGATCGAACTTTCATTAAGGAAGAACGCTAGAACATTATCTGCATATATAAACAAAAAGAAAGAGATTGAGTACCAAAAAGCCAGGCATAAATTCTTGAAGGAATATATTGAGAGAATAATTCGTTTCGCATCGATCCTAGCAGATGAGAAGATTCATGATATGACACCTTATTTAAAAGAATTGATAAGAGAAGATGGAATCAGTTATCAATAGATTAACTGAGATAGGCGAGAAGATTTTAGAAGACGTAAGGAAAAATAATTATCCTGCTATAACATTTCCGCTAAGGTCTGTATCAAACATAATATATGAGGAAGAAACAGGTATAGTAAAGTTAGGATCAAAGAAGGTCACTAGGAAAGCGAGTAATGTAAAACAGGCTAAAGTTTTCGCTCAATTGCTTTGGATAGCCGCTTTCTGTAAGGAGGAGCTTTTGAAGAAGAACAAATCTTGTAGTTTAAGAGATCTGTTTTACAATTCATTCAATGATCTTAAGGTAAAATTCAATGACCAAAAGGAATCGGATAAATTGGTAGTAGAACTGGAAACAATCTTAGAATCTGCGAGAGAACGCTTCAATATAATTCCTGAGGAAAAGAGCTCAATATTTGGGGATTTGGTCGTTGAATACACGATGCCTCCTACGCATAGGGGGCAAAGAGTAAGTCTTTTAACCGATCCTGATGGTAAGAACATAGGTCTATCTTTGGCTACAGCTAAGTTTGTTAAAGTAAACGCTTCGAAAGTAATAGTAGTAGAGAAGGGAGCGATATTCAGGAGGTTTGTAGAAGAGCAGGTTTACAAGAGATTGAATGCTATACTAATTGACTCTGGAGGTCAAGCGCCTCGATTCACGAGGATTTTAATTAGAAGGCTTAATGAAGAGTTAGGATTACCTATCTATATTTTAACCGATGCTGATCCCTGGGGCATGCACATAGCAAGGGTGATAATTTCTGGTTCTGCTACATCTGCTCATATACCCGAGTTAGCTACACCAAAAGCTAAATGGTTAGGAATATATGCAACCGACATAAAGAAATACGGTCTACCTTCTGTTCCTCTAACGCAATTAGATATTCATAGGCTTGAAACAATGAAGCGAGATCCTAGGTATAGTAAAGGCATATGGAAAAAACAACTGGAAGAATTTGAAAAAATAAAAGTTAAGGCTGAACTTGAAGCATTTAGCAAGTATGGTCTTACAGCTATAGTAGATAAATACTTGTTAAATAAAATCAATGAGATAGATTAAATTTTTATTCTTAGGCGCGATAATTTTTGCATGTCTTACTATGATGTGATAATAGTAGGCGGAGGACCCGCAGGAGCTGCGGCGAGTAAATCAGCTAGTAAATTTGGTGCAAAGGCATTATTGTTAGAAAAACACCCTACAATTCAAGCTAATAAACCTTGCGGAGAAGCAGTAAGCAGTAAGGTTTTTGAAACTGCTGGTCTTCCTATAAAGGATGAATTCATAGTTAATGTAGCTTATGCTCAAGTTTATTCACCTTCTTTAAAGAGGATAGACATAAAAGAAAAGGGTTATTTGATAAATAAGTCTCGTTTTATTCAAGAACTTGTTGTTCAAGCCTGTGAATATGGATTAGAGGTCAAAGTAAGAGAAGAGGTCAAAGATGTTCTCTTTGATAAAGAAGAAAGAATAATGAAGGTTAAGACTTCACAGGGAGAATACAAGTGCAAAGTCTTAATAGCAGCGGATGGTTTTGCTTCAACTGTAGCTAAATGTTTAGGTGTGAATGAGAAATCAGAACCTATACCTACTGTTCAGTATATAATGGTGGGTAAGACTTTCAGAGACGTGGACGCTGTACGTTTCTACGTGGCTAACAAATGGGCACCTAAAGGTTATGCTTGGATATTTCCTAAAAACGAAAAAATGGCCGAAGTAGGTGTTGGTGTTAGAGGGGGGCCTGCTAAGTTTTTTTTGGATAAGTTTATACAAGATTTCAAGGACGAACTGGGAGGAGCTCAAATAATAGATTATAGAGGAGCTCCTGTACCAATAGGCGGTATGATAAACAACGACGTAATGGACGGTGCTCTGATAATAGGTGATGCAGCGGGTACTGTAATGCCTTTGACAGGTGCAGGAATACACAGCTCTGTTGCGGCAGGGATGATAGCAGGTGAAGTAGCGGCTAAAGCAGCTATTGAAGGTGATAACAGTAAGGTTAGACTCATGGAATATAGAAGAAGATATGATGAGTATTGGGGTGAGAGAATTAGAAAGAGCCTTAAAGCTATGCGTGTTCTTGAAAGACTTTCTGATCAAGAACTAGATGAACTTGCTGATATAATAGGAGCTACGGATATACTGGATTTAGCCAATGGTTTTGATATAAAAAGGGTTGCTCTTAAGCTCCTTTCCCATCCAAAATTAGCTTTTAGTGTGGCCAGAGCTTTATTATCGTGAAGAAAAGAGCGCTCGATGAATTAGACTTAAAGATCCTCAAGCTTCTCATAGAGAACGGAAGACTTTCTGCTAGAAAGCTTGCAGCGATGCTAGAGGTATCCGTAGGTACTGTGATAAAAAGAATAGAGAGATTGGAAAAAGAAAAATTGATCCTCGGTTATTCAGCCATTGTAGATCACGCAAGACTAGGATATGAGCTTGCATCAATAATAGAGGTTAGGGTTTCACAAGGCAAACTTTTGGAAGTTGAAAACCAAATAGCTAAAATACCCAATGTATACGGAGTTTACGATATAACAGGGGATTATGATGCAGTAATATTGGCTAAATTCAAAAGCAGAAAAGAAATGGACGATTTCATAAAAAATCTTTTAGCTATGCCTTATATCGAAAGGACTAGAACGCATTTTGTTTTAAATATAGTAAAAGAAGATAACAGATTTATATGAACGATAGAGGAGCTATTTGCTTAGTAAGCGGAGGAGTAGATAGTGTAACTTGCTTGTTTTATGTCAAAAAGAAGATCGTTCCTTCTGATTTAAAGATAATATTTTGTAATTATGGGCAAAGGACTTATTATGAAGAGAAATACTGCATAGAAAAGATAGCTGCATTTCTTAATACAGAGTTTAAAATAATAAACATAAGTTGGTTGGGGGAGATTAGTACTTCCCTTTTGGTCAGAAAGGATTTGGAAATACCGGAGACGAAGCTAGAGGATCTCTATGACTTGGAGAAGGCTAAAGCTAGAATACTTAAGTGGTGGGATCCTGTTAGAAATGCACTCTTGATATTCGTAGCTCTAGCTCATTCTGAGTCTTTAGACATAAAATTCGGTAAAAAGTACGATGTTTACATAGGAATAAGAAGGGAGACCCCTATAGCTATGAAGGACAATACACCTGAATTCATAGAAGAAATGAACAGGCTTGCTGAGATAGCCACACATTTAGGGGGTTATAAAATCTATGCTCCTCTTATTACTTATGACAAAGACAAAGTAGTTAAATTAGGGGAAGAGTTAGAAGTACCTTGGCAGTATACATACAGTTGCTATAGAGGTGGTTTAGGGTTTAAGAAAATAGACGGTGAGGAAATACCCATTCACTGTGGTTGGTGTAGCAATTGTAAGAGAAGAGCTCTCGCTTTTAAGGAAGCAGGAGTTAAGGATCCCTCAGTATATCTAAAGTTTCCTCTGTGATGACTCAGCAAGAATTTGGGGAATAACGTCAAATTTCTCTATTGGCGTTAATTTTGTTTCTATGATTTATATTCTAAGCCTTATGGATTAACAATGATTCCTTCACTTCGTTTTCCTCGAATCCTCCTTTGATTTTAATATGCATAAAGAAGGGAGGTAAAGCTATGATGTTGTATCTAACTCAAGGTTTTTTGCGTGAATGTCCTAAGTAAAGAACAAAAATATTTATCAAGAGATTCGCTGAGCCGAGCATCGAGGATAGCAGATTTGATGGTGTAGAATATGAATATGGATGTCCTAGCATAAAACATTGTTTAGTTTATTATCATGCGAAAATTTCAGGAATATTCCAGCAAAAAGTAGTTAAAACGATAAAGGGAGAGGAACAAACCACTGATTTTCTTCAAAAGGAATTATCGCACGATAAACAGCGTTGATTAAAGTAAGATTTCCAAAGGTTTAGGGTCGATATAAATGCCTAAGAAAATCAATGCTAAGTAAGGCGTAGAGAACTTGAACAATAACCACGACTTTTCCTTCGAAGGATTGATTAAAATTGAGAACGCTATTGTTAAGAATATTAAGTTCAAAGCAATGCTGAAAACTATGAAGAATAAGCTCATACTTCCTATGTATGCTAGTATTAGGGATATGAAAGGTAAAGGCAAAGATGATATAGCGATAAATCTAGCAGCTCTCTTATCATCCACCATTGCTGTGAGCATTTTTATTCCTGCATTCTGATAGTCATCTTTCAATCTTAAGGCTAAAGCCCATATATGCGGATTTGTCCAGAAATAAATCAACATCCCTAAAAGGAATGCGAAAAGGTTAAAAGAACCCGTTGCAGCGCTCCATCCTCCCCAAGCTGTACAAGAACCTGCGAATCCTCCTATTATGACGTTGAGCCATGTTCGTTTTTTGATGAAAGTATATATCATGTATATTATAGTGGCCAAAGCAATGAATGAAGCAGTCAAAGCGTTGATGAAGAAATAGCTTATAAGGAAACCGGCTATAACTAGCGAAATCCCTGAGTATAAGGCAAAGCTCTTCGATATCGTCCCTTTAACCAAAGGTCTCTTTTTTGTTCTATCCATTATTCTATCAGTTTCAACTTCTAGGTATTCGTTCAAAGCTCCATTGCCCATTATCGCAAATGTACCTCCTATTATCATGAAGAGGAACTTATCCAAAGAGAATTCATAACCTGCTTTTAAAGCGATTAAATAAGAAAAAATTGCTGTGAATATGAGCAATGTCCACACTCTAAATTTATAAAGCCTTATATAATCCTTGACTTTTCCCATTTCTTCTTATTCTCTACTAACCAACTTAATAACATTTCTATAGATTTATTAAGAGTAATGGCTGTAAGTTTTGCAGCGATATCTTTAATATTAAGGGACTCTGAAGGTAAAAGAGAAGCTTTATTTATAAAAAGGAAGGTGAGAAAGGATGATCCATGGTCAGGAGATATAGGGTTGCCTGGAGGCAAACATAAATTAGAGGATGGAAATTTGCTAAATACTGCGATAAGGGAAACTTTAGAAGAAGTAAACATAGATTTGAGAAAACATAAATTGCTAGGAGATCTGCCATATGTAACAAGTCGCATCTGTAGGGATCTGAAGGTTAAGCCCTTCATTTTCTTTCTAGAAGGGAATGAAAAGATAAAAAAAGGAGAAGAGATAGAGCAGGTTTTCTGGATACCTTTAAGCTCTCTACAGAAAAAGAGGATCATGATAAGCAAAATAAAAAAGAGAAGAATGGCTTTCGTTTATAACGATTTAGTGATATGGGGCTTGACTTTTAGGGTACTTAGCTTAGCGAAACGAAAATATCCTCAATTCTTTTAGCGAGTTCGAAATCTAACTCTGTTATTCCTCCTTCATCATGCGTGGTTAGTCTTATTATGAGATTATTGTAATCTTTTATCTCCAAATCAGGATGGTGTTCTAGTTCCTCTGCTATGGGCACTATCTTATTCACGAATTCCACTGCTGAAACGAAATCTTTGAATTTCATCCTTCTAACCAGATAATTTCCTTCTCTATTCCAATTCTTCAATTCCTTGAGCTTATTATTTATTTCTTCTTCGTTTAATCTAACCATGATCTTTATTTCAAAAACAAATTATTAAATCTGCTTGAGATAAAATCGAAGTTATTTCAAAGATCGTGGCAGGTTCAAAGAAATCCTCGATTTTTGAAACGTCTCCTAGTTTATTGGAAATTTTCAAGGCTACCAAAGAAGTATCGCATACTTTAAACTCAGTTTCGTATTTCCTCTTGAGCAAAATTAAAAGATCCTTATGGTTTTTAACCTCTTTGAGGTCCAATCCAGTTTGTGCACTTATTATTTTCTTGAAGTTTTCTTCTATAGGTATAGAAATCTCTTTGAGGGCTAGTTTTACCCCTTCTTCGATCAGTATTAATGATGAGTCCTGTGTTTTAGCTAAAAGGAATGCAAGGTATGAAAGGGATATTAGATCAGTTTCGTTGCCTAAAAATTTGGTTATTACAATACAGGCTTTCACTATCCTTTAGCCTCCATTTCTACTGTTCTATCTTCTCCTACTTTGAAAACCTTATCATAAATATGTAAAGATATTGCTAGGAGGATTAGTATAAGAGCTATGAATGTTCCTGCATTTCTTTGGTTTTCATACTCTATAAAGGGATATTGAAGGTAAGTGAGAACGGTCAAAATTATTTGTATCACAACGATCAGGGCTATTATTATTGTAGCGGTTTTCTGATCCATTTTCTCTATACGTTATAATACTTGTATATAAGCGTTATGAAAAACATCGAGAAGAATATTACAGCGAATCCTAATGCAGCTGTGCCTGTTAATATGTAGATGTTGTAATTCCCTGTTAGTAATATTTTAATAGCTTTGCTCAGAAGGTAAACAGCGGCTATGAAAATCATTAGAATGGAAGTTAAGATGAAATATATTCTCAAAGCCATTTCTTTTTCTTGTAAATTAGGTAACTTGTAGCGAAAACAGCTAAAGCTACGATGACCGTTAAGAAGCTCACCAAGAAGAAATCTGTAGATTCCTCGAAGCTAAGTCCGAATCCAAAGTCTAAATAAGTTTTGAATAGAAAGATGATTATAGTATATAAAACTGCCTCAGCTAACAGTATACTTGATATAGTTACAAAGGCGAATCTATATCTTATATGAACTTCTCTTCTCCTATCAATAAAGGGTAAAAGGAGTATGTAAAGTCCAGCTATCAACAATACTCCTATGGTTGTGAACGTGGCAACATCTTGGACTCCTAAACTCCTCATGAAGTTAACATATGGTTCAGGGAATCTTAATCTTACGATTTCATAAACGAAGAAGAAATACCACTCTGGTAAAGGTATTTCTACTAAAGGTTGTGTAGGATCGTATGGTTCTCCTAGCTCAGCTGGGAATAAAGAAGCCATTAAAATGACTATCGCTGTAACTATTAAAGCCCATTTACCTATGTATACGGCGCCTTTGGGGAACCATATATAATGTTTGATTCTTTTGTTTTTCTTCAAATCTCTTAAAGGGTCGAATGCTCCATGGATTTCGAACATGTAAAGCTTTATTGCGAGTAAGATGAGAATGCTACCTGGTATTATGAATACGTGAAGCATGTAAAATCTTTGTACCAAATCTTGAGTCCCTAAGCCTTCCATTAAGTATCCAATAACGCCTCCTAGGTAGGGTATTTGTAGAGCGAAGTTATAACCTACTTGGGTTGCATATACAGCCTGAGCTGTATAGGGCAAAAGATAACCCGTGAAAGCTTGGGTTAGAACTAGAAGACCTAATAGCAAGCTTATTATCCACATAAATTCTCTTGGTCTTTTATAAGCTCCTGATATTACTTGTCTGAAGAAATGAAGGGCTGCAGAGATGAGCATACCATAAGCGGAGTATAAATGCAAGGTTCTAAGAGTTAAACCAAAAGGTATGTTTTCATCCACGAATTTCACGCTAGAGTAAGCTTTAGGCATACCATTACTATCTGGTGCACTCGTAGGTATGAAATAGAACGCTAATAAAACTCCTGAAATCACTAGTATAACGAAGAAAGTTAAATTAATAGCGCCTAGCCAGTAGGAAATCTTGAAAGAATATTCAGGTATAGGTCTTAAAAAAGTATTGCTTATTCCTATTCTTTTATCAAACCAATCGATTAATTTTTTAATCGAGCTCATGCTCGTGCACCACAGGTTATTGCCGTCTTTTCATCTACGATTTCACCGCCAGTAAATCCAGGTCTTAAATTGTCCTCTAGGTTAACACCTTCTTTTCCTGCAGGACCTTTTCCTAGTACCACAGGTCCTTCCATACCTACAGCATATATATCGCCTGTCTTTTCATCATATTCTAATAAAACTCTAGGCACTCTCCTAGGAGCAGGTCCAGCTAATACTTTTGCATTGTTTGCTACGTCATAGACGCTTAAATGACAAATACAGACAAGCACATTGCTGTACTTATTAAAATAAGGTTCTTTGTCGGGATAGTAATCGCTGATTATGCATCCTAAATGCTGACATATAGCATTGAAGGCTACTATGTCCTTATCAGGTCCTATTCCATTTTCCACTGGTTTTCCTGCTTTTACTAAGAGATTGGGTATTCCAGTTAAAGGATAGCAAAACTTCATAAAACTACCGTTCTTAAGATCTTTTACGTTCGCTATTTTAACCCTAGGATATTTAGGTAGTGCATGTGGAGGCGGAGAAGCAATATAACTTCCTACTGAAGAAACGCTTGCTATTGCAGTAATAATAGAAGCGCCTATTAGCCCCTTTATGAACGTCCGTCTCTTTTCATCTATTTCATCGTGAGGCATATGAGAAATATTTTAAATCAACTTAAAAATATTTTATATATTTTTATATACAAAAATATATAAAGCTAAACTGGGAGTAACTTACTAATTCTTTCACCAACTTTTGAGACGAACCATTCATCGTTTTCATCGAAAGCCCCTAGTTCATCGCTATCGATATCTATTTCGCCTATTATTACACCTTCTTTGTAAATAGGCACTACGAGTTCTGATTTCGTTTCAGGAAAACATGGAAGATAATTAGGGTTTAAGCTTACATCATAAACATTAACTATCCTGTTTTCTCTTACCGCCATTCCGCAAATTCCTTTTTCTATAGGTATTATCTTGTGTTCTGGTTCCTTATCTCCGCTGAAGGCTAATAACCTTAATTCTTTATCTTTAAGTAAATAAATACCCACCCAGTTGTAGTGCTTGATTTCTTTTCGCATCATGTCTAGGATTTCCTTTATATCGTTAGAATTTTCTATCTTCTGTAGTAGTTTCACATATTTCCTTTTGATACTCATAATTTTTTTATATATGCGTGTTTTTTAAAAAACTATGGAGTTTTATAAAATATATTACGAGAATGTCTATGATCTAATATTTCATTTGGTTTCTACAATGCCTTTCTCTCCTTTCTACACCTTGAATAAGCTCAAAGATATAGCCTATTTCTATGAAGCTTATGCTGAGAGCATAACTTTGCATTATGCCCATACAAACATAGAACCAGCTATATACGTTTTTGATTCTTCTAAGCTCGAACTAAAGAAGCAGAATGCGGTTCCTAAATTCGTTGAACACGGTTGTTATGTAGTAGTCTTGAAGAAGATAGGGAAGGATAATTTGTTAACCGAAATCCTGGAATCAGATTAATTGTCAAAGTTAACTTTGGTGTCTTCAAAAAATGAGTTCAGCTTGTTTACCCATTAAAGATTAGCATGGCTTTGTAATATAATGTTGACTAACTTGAGATCGATGAGGTAAGTTATCGATCTTAGACACGGCTATAAAGGAGCATAGTGTTTTTACGTATCATCTTTCAAAATTTTACAGTAGCGATTTCATAATGACTTTTAGCTTATTTTAAGTATAAATAAATAAAAGATTCACGAATAGTAGATATGGGAAGACTAAAAGAATTAAATATAGAAGAGGATTTTGTATTCGGTTTTGATGATTTCATATTGCTTCCTTCTTATATTTCTATAGAGCCAAGCGAAATTTCGCTTGCCACCAATTTCTCTTTAAACAATAAGCTAAACATCCCCTTTGTATCAGCTCCTATGGATACCGTTACTGAAGCAGAGATGGCTATAACTTTAGCTAGGAATGGAGGCATAGGAGTAATACATAGGAATTGTACTATCGAGGAACAACTAGCGCAGGTAAAGAAAGTGAAAAGGGCCGAGTCCTTCATAATAAAAGACGTAATTACCATATCTCCTGAAGCAACTGTGGGAGAAGCGTCTAAGCTAATGGAAGAACATGGTATCTCAGGACTTCCTGTAGTGGACGAGAATAACAAACTTGTTGGAATAATAACCGGCAGAGACGTACGTTTCACTTCTTTAGGACTAAAGGTAAAAGAAGCCATGACAAAAGACGTGATAGTAGCTAATGAGAGAGTGACCCCTGAAGAAGCCATAGATATGATGAGAAAATACAGGATAGAAAAATTACCCGTAGTAGATAAAGAAGGTAAGCTTGTAGGCTTGATAACTTATAAAGACGTAAGCCATCGGGGTCTTTATAAGGATGCTATTAGGGACGAACAAGGAAGACTAAAAGTGGCGGCTGCCATTTCTCCTTTTGATTTAGAAAGAGCTAAGGCTTTAGAAAAATACGTAGATGCCTTGGTAATAGATGTAGCCCATTTTCATAATGAGAATGTAATCTCTGCTACAAAGAACATCATCCAAAACGTATCTTGCGATGTAGTAATAGGCAATCTCGGTTCAAAAGAAGGAATTTTGGATTCTTTGTCTAAGTTAGATAAAGTAGCAGGGCTCAGAGTTGGTATAGGTAGTGGATCTGTATGTATTACTACTCAAATTACTCATGCCGGCTCCCCAACGCTTTATGCTGTAGCGGTTGCTAAAGAAGCTCTAGAAATGTTAGGGCTTGACATTCCTATAATCGCAGATGGAGGAATTAGAAACGCTGGAGATATCGCGATATCTATAGCCTTTGGTGCTTCGTGCGTAATGATGGGTTATATGTTTGCTGCCTGTAAAGAAAGTCCTGCTCCTCTTATGATGATGGGTGGAAGATACTATAAGCTCCATAGAGGTATGGGAAGCGTTAGCGCGAGACAAAAGAGGTTAAGTATAGATCGTTACGCTAAGTTGCCAAAAGAGATAGCAGAAGGTACTGAAGCATGGATACCCTATAAAGGAGAGGCTTCAAGTGTAATAAAAGAACTTGCAGCAGCTTTAAGAGTTGCGATGGGTTATGCAGGAGCAAGGAATATTAAGGAACTTCAAACAAATGCAAAAGTTAAGCGCATATCGGTGCATGCTTTTTCTAGAGCTTCAGATCTTTTGTTCCCTGGAGAAACTAGATAAATTTTCTTCTTCGTTATATCTTTTATTTATTATTTCGAAAATCTTCTTCGCTTTTGCGTCTCCTATAATTTTAGCTAAATCTTTTTCGCTTGCCGTAAATATGTTCTTTATAGTTTTGAAGTTATTCAATAATTTTTCTGAACTCTTTGAACCGATTCCGGGCAAACTTTGCACGATGTATAATTGCCATTGTCTTAAGTCCTTTAACTGTGGGGGTTTTCCTTTAACCAGAGGGTATTCGTAGTTTGTTCTTTTCTTCTTTTTTGCAATCAAAGCTATGATATCTGCTGTTTCTTCTTTTTTCAAAGAATAGAATATTTTTATATCGTAATCAAGAGAAGCCGATATCATGGCTCCTCTGAAAACATTTAAATTCTCTACGATCAAAGGTAGTTCTGTAAGATCTCCTTCTATTATTATGAGAGGAACCTCATAAGCCTCCTTTAATCTAATACACTGATCGAATAATCTACCATCATAGATGGATTTGACGAAATCTCTTAGAGTTTTCCTTTCTATAGCTATAGTATCCGAGATGAGATAATCTGCAACAGGAAGTTGTCTAAATTTTATCGAAACTCCCCTCTTGACTAAGAGCTCTGGTATTTCAGAATTTCTTTCTCTTTCATCCACAATCACCAGAGGCTTTTCTTTCATTTTATATTCAAAAAGTTTGACAATAAACTAGAGCCGTATTCTGTATGGTCTACTTCGGGATGGAATAAGACTGCATATATTTTCTTTTCTTTATGTTTGACGGCTTCAACGTAACCTTTTTCTGCAAAAGCCAATGCTATTAGCTCCTCAGGTATTTTGCTTATCGTATCATTATGACTCTCCCATGCTGTGAAAACATTAGGGATCCCTTTGAATATCTCATCTTCTTCTTTCACTATTACCTTTTGAGGACCAAAAGAAGGAGAAGTGCTTGTCAATTCTCCGCCTAAAGCTAAGCATATTGCTTGAAATCCAAGGCAAATGCCCAATATTGGTCCTTTAAATTTCTTGATCAAATTTTCGATTAGCCTAATTTCTTTACTTCCTTTCTTTAACCTAGAAGGACCTCCTCCTATGATTACAGCATCGAACTCATTTGCTCTATCGACATTTTCGAGAGGTAAGAGAGTAGCTTCATAGCCTAATTCTTTAACCCTTCGCAATATTAGATGATTATATTGACCGCGAGGCCCTAGTATAAGTATTCTCTTATTCATATTCTATCGTAGCAGGCGGCTTAGGGGTTATGTCATAGTAGACTTGGGTTATTCTAGTGTCTTTCATTATTTCATTCACCAAATCTTCGAGAAGAGAGAGGTCTGGATCAGGTACGCTGGCAGTCATGAAATCTTTGGTTTGCACAGCTCTTATCACTACAGCATATTTACCTGCAGGTCTTGGTTCTGATACTAAAACTGCTATTCTTGTATAATTCTTCAAAAATTTGGGGAATGCTTTAATTATTTCTTCCTTATTTTTCAACAAAATTTCCTTTTCTTTATGATATATGCCTAGCATCTTAGAATATTCTCTAGCATCGCCTTTAACACCCGTGACCTTCTCGTAAAATTCAAAATTCTTGAACCCCCTTCCTCCTATTCCTGTTATGTTTTTAACTTCTTTGATGAATTCTATTATTTCTTTAGATGTTATCATTCTAGGTTTCTTAAATATCGCTAAAAAGCTTTGCGAAGCATCAATTTTTTCGAGCAATCCTTCGCATGCAGCGCTTATGTTTTTAAGTGCTTTTAACTTCTCCATTTCAACTTCTCCTACACATCTGATCAGTAACCCGGGTCCTGGAAAAGGTTGTCTATTTACAATTTCTTTGGGTATTCTAAAATAATCCGCTATTGCCCTTACTTGATCTTTATATAAGTTTGCTAGGGGTTCTAATAATTTGAAGCCATATTTTTCTTCAGTTTTTATTCCTATCTGAGTTAAAACGTTATGCTGGGTTTTAATATTGCCTACTGTTTCTATCCAATCCGGAGCGATGGTGCCTTGAATTAAGAATTCTGCACCGACTTCCTTAACGATTTTTGATAAGACTTGATAGAACACTTCCCTAAATATTTTCCTTTTTTCTTCAGCATCTTTTTTATTCATTAATTCTTTGTAAAAGATTTCAGAAGCATCATATACTTGAACTCCTAATCCTATTGTTTCAAGTAAAACTTTATTTTTTTCTATTTCTCCATCTCTCATGAAACCAGTATCTATCATATAAGCTTTGAGATTATCCCCAACTGCTAACCATGCAAGATAGCTAGCGACTGTGCTATCCACACCGCCTGATACAGCAGCGACTATTTTCTTATTTTCAACAGTCTTTTTAATCGAGTTAACTAAATCTTCTACGAAATCTTCAACCTTTCTTCCGTATATTTTCATCACTATCTTATTGGTAATATTTTTTTATCTTTATCATAATAACGTTGTTATAATGGTTTCTTTTTCCCCTATCACTACTGTATGTTCTTCCTGTGCTACCATACCATTGGTTTCTTCTATGAGGACATTGTACCCTATAACCTCTCCTTTTTCGATTAGCGTCATCAAAGCCTTTTTGATTTTATTCGTATCGATCTCTTTTTGATACCAACGAAGACAAAAGGGAAGTTGAAATCTCTCTTTCCAGATCCTAGCAAGAAATCTCTCTACTTCTTTATCTTTGTATTTGACTTGTTTTTTTAAAGAAAATATTCTGATGTCTGCAGAATCATAGACATATCCTTTACCGTTTGTTAGGAAAGGTTCAACAGCGTAAACTTCAAAGGGTTTTATCACGACCTCATAGCCGTCATCATAATTTGGTATGCTCTTTCCAGCATGTAAAAGGTTTCTTTTGATCAAATGACCGGCTAAATTCTTTACCGGGTTAAAACCATGAAGCTTTGCAACGCTCTCTATTATTTTGCCCACTTTATTAGTTGTAATCCCAGCTTTCATGTTATCTATCGCGTTTTTTAAGGCTTTCTTCGTGGCATCAACGAGCGCGTTATATTTATCATCGAAGGAAATCGTTGTTGCGGCATCTGCGATGTATCCTTTTATATGCACCCCTACGTCTAATTTAGCTATTGATTTGTTTGGAATAACACGTTCTTCGTTTTCTTCCGCAGTATCATGTGCTGCGACATTGTTTATTGAAATGTTACAAGGAAAAGCCAAAGAACCTCCCTCGTTTAATATGAAGTTCTCTATTTTTTCACAAAGCTCTTTCAGGGATATTCCTACATGGATTTTATCCCTGGCGAATTCCAAAGCTTTTGCAGCTATCTTTCCTGCTTTTATATAAAGCTCTAATTCTTCTTCTGTCATTGATTAAATGTTTTTAAAGAGTAACTATTATTTCTTATTCACATGGAAGTTGAGATCTTGAAGAAAGATGATATAACAATTGAGCTTAATGTTAGTGATGTTTCTCCACAGTTCATGAATTTGCTTAGAAGATGCTTAATAACACGCGTTCCTATCCTAGCTATAGACGATTTAATAATTATAGAAAATTCGTCAGTAATGTATGATGAAATGTTAGCTCATAGAGTAGGCCTAATCCCTTTAAAAACTGATATTCTTTCTCTAAAAGAAGATACAATAGCCTATTTTAGGTGTGAAGTCTCGGCTGAGGAAGGCGATAGAATCGTATACTCCAAAGACTTGATATCCTCAGATCCCAACGTCGTTCCTGCTTATGATAATATTCCCATCGTCAAACTAGCTAAAGGTCAAAAGGTACATTTTGAAGCTATAGCTAGAGTGAAAGAAGGATATGTTCATGCAAGATTTCAACCTGTCTCTGCTTGTGCTTATAAGCAGCTAGAAGATGGAAAGAGCTTTATATTCAAATTCGATTCGACTGGTGTAAGTGAACCAGAGAAGATATTGATGAAGGGGATAGAAGTAATATTGAAAACCTACGATGAAATGTTGAAAATCTTTGAAAAAATTTGAAGCATGACTAAAGTAACAGGCCCTACGAATCCATTGCTTAGAAAGGAAATAAGATTTTTATACAAGAGCTATAAGACTAACGGAGCACCCATATGGAAGTATGTGGCTGAGAAACTTTCTACTAGAAAAAGGGCTAGGTGTGTTGTAAACATATTGAAATTGAATAAAATGACCTCAGCTAATGACTTGGTTGTGGTCCCTGGTAAAGTACTTGGTTTTGGGTATATAGAGCATCCGATAATAGTAGCTGCGTATGCCTTTTCAAAAAGTGCCAAAGAGAAAATAGAAAAGAAAGGCGGTAAATGTTTGTCTTATAGGGAAATGATAGAACTCAATCCTAAAGGTACCAATATAAAAGTAATAACATGAATCCTGAAACATTATACATAGACGCAAGTGAGCAGATTGTTGGTAGACTAGCTTCTCATATAGCAAAACTACTCTTGAACGGTTATTCTGTAGTTGTTTTTAATGCGGAAAAAGCGGTCATTTCGGGCGATAAGAATATGATAGTAGAGAAATTTAAGCAAAGATATTCGAGGAGGACTTTGAAAAATCCTGAGAAATTAGGTCATAGAGAACCACGCACGCCTCATGGGATTTTACGTAGAGCAATAAGAGGCATGCTACCTTATAAAAAAGCTAGAGGTAAGGAAGCTTATAAAAGGCTTAGGGTTTATTCAGGGCCTATAGAAATTTCTCAAGGGGCTAAATTAGTTAACTTTAATGACACTGATGCTTCAAGGCTTAAACATGGCTATGTTTATTTAGGTGAAATCGCTAAAATGTTTGGTTGGAAAGGCTGATGCCTCAAATAGTATTAGCTACGGGAAAGAGGAAAACAGCTGTAGCAAGAGCCACTGTTAAGTATCCAGGAAAGGGTAGAGTATTGATAAACAAAATCCCTTTGGAGCTCATTCAACCTTGGTTGGTAAAAAACATCATAGAAGAACCGTTTTTATTTTTACCAGAAAATTTAAGGTCTTCGATAGATGTAACAGTAAACGTAAAAGGCGGAGGTATTATGGGACAAGCCCAAGCTACTAGAATGGCTATCGCAAGAGCACTTTTAAGTTTGACGGGATCTGAAGAATTGAAAAAAATGTATCTCCAATACAATCCCTTTATGATAAAAGGAGATCCCAGGCAAGTTGAGCCAAAGAAACCAAGGGGCAAAAAAGCAAGAGCTAAAAGGCAGAAATCTTATAGATAGTTATGCTAATACCAGTGAGATGTTTTACTTGTGGTTATCCTATAGCTAGATTTTGGGACGAATATAAGGAAAAGGTTAATAAGGGCGAAAATCCTGAAGAAGTTTTAAATAGTTTAAAAATTAAAAGGTATTGCTGTAGAAGAATGTTTCTATCTACTTTTGAATACATAGATGATTTCTTGATGTATACAAAAGCGCAGGAAGAGTCCGATAAAAAAGAGCTAGAGAGCGGGTTAGAAGAAGATTTCGTGAAGAAAACAGGTAGAGGAAGGAGGCGAAAGGGGTATTAGTTCAGTAATAAAGGACATAAAGCTCAGAGTTATTTTCGATAGCAGAGGAGATAAGACAGTAGAAGCAGAGGTCATCACTGATTCAGCAAAAGGCATAGCTTCATCTCCAGCAGGAGCAAGTAAGAGCTCTTATGAAGTATTTAACTTACCTAACAGAAACTTAGAAGAGGCCATAAAGGAATTCAATGATAAAGTTAAGGAAAAACTCATTGGTTTAGATTCCTTTAAACAAGGATTCGTGGATTCAATATTATTGGAAAGCGATAATACTAGGCTTGAAAGATTTGGAGCAGCTATAATCCTTTCTGTATCTATAGCTAACCTTAAAGCTGCTGCTTTATCAGCTAAAAAGAAATTATTTGAAATGATCAACCCAAAAACAAATTATTCTCTACCATTACCGTTAGGAAATGTACTAGGAGGTGGTAAACATGCAAGAGGAAGATCTATCGATATACAAGAGGTACTAGTATTTTGCAAAGATGCCGCTGATATATATGAGGCTATCGAGCTTAACATAGCTTTGCATAGAAAGCTTTTTAAGCTTTTATCTATAAACGACCCCAGTTTTGCAGGAGGTAAGAATGATGAAGGTGCCTTAGTAACTAGAATTGGTATGAAGAAAGCTCTTTCTCTTGTAAAACAGGCTTCTAAGGAAATAAAAGAAGAAAAAGGCAAGGAAATCGCCATAGGTTTAGATGTTGCGGCTTCTTCTCTGTGGGACGGTAAAAAATATAATTATTCACATGAAAATTTTTCTTTGAGCGAAAGGGAGCAACTAGATTTCGTTTCAAGTCTAATAGAAGATTTCGGAGTATTTTACTTAGAGGATCCATTTAATGAAGATTCATTTGATTATTTCGCCGAACTTAATCAAAAATATAGTGATGTACTAATAGTTGGCGATGACCTTTATGCTTCTAATTCAGAAAGACTTAAGCTTGGCATTGAGAAGAAAGCTACAGATGCAATAATAATAAAGCCAAATCAAGTGGGTACTGTTACTGGGATCCTTAAAACTGTGAAGACTGCCTTAGAGAATGGGATTGAAATCATAGTGTCTCATAGATCTGGAGAGACAGAAGAAACCTTTATATCTCATTTGGCAGTAGCTTATGATGCTCCTTTAATAAAAAGTGGTACCATAGGCGGTGAGAGGATATCAAAGCTAAACGAGTTAATAAGAATATCAGAATATTTAGGCGAAAGGTCTTACTTATCCAATAAATTTAAATTAAAAGCTAAAGAAGAAAATTAATATATGGCTGATTCAAAGGAAGAACAATTACTTCTGGCTCCTGCTGAGCTATATATAGAAGCTGCTTTGAATATGGGTACTAAGTTCAAGTCTAAGTATATGAAGAACTTTATCTATAAGACTAGACCTGAGGGAATTCACGTAATAGATGTTAGAAGCATAGATGAGCGAATAAGAATTGCTGCAAAATTCATTTCCTATTACGAAGGAGAAAGAATTTTAGTGATAGCTTCAAGACCTTATGCAATTAAACCTTCAACGATGTTCGCTAAGCTAATAGGGGCAAACATAATGACTGAGCGCTTTTTGCCAGGCACTTTGACGAATCCAAGCTTAGATTTCTATAAAGAAGTTGAATTGCTATTCCTTAATGATCCCTATCAAGATTCCCAAGCTTTAGAAGAAGCAACTATAGTAGGAATACCTGTAGTAGCACTGTGCGACACAGAGCATTCATGTGCTAACGTAGATCTAGTAATACCTTGCAATAATAAAGGAAGGAGAGCATTAGCTACCATTTACTGGTTATTGGCTAGACAAGTACTTAGAGAAAAAGGATTATTGAGATCTTCGGATCAATTTAACTATACTATTGATGACTTTGAAACTGAAATAGTTGAAGCTTAGCTAACAATTTCTTTTTCGCTAGCCCTTCTTTTAACAGCTCTATCAAAGACGATCCAGTTATTATACCATTCTTCGTTTTCTTTCTTCAATAAACTCAAGGCTTCTTTCATCAATTCTTTCGTAGTTATCTTATCTACGTTTTTTTCTAGTATTTTACTTAGGACTATCAAGGTAATTTTTCTAGCAACATCTACGCTTGCACCTGCTTTAAGTAAGCTTACGGTGATTTTTTCAGGGATTAATTCTTCTTCGCTTCCATCTCTTTTTATAACTTTAACCTTTAATTCATACATACATAATTAACGCCTTAAAGATTTATATAATGATGTTAAGGAAACCTGCTGTAGCTGGGTATTTCTACGAAAAGGATAGGGACTTTCTGATCAGCCAAATAGAAAAATGCTTTAAGCATGAATATGGACCAGGTCCTATAACAGAATTCTCCACTTCTAGCGAAATCAAATTCCCTGCTTTCATCGTACCTCATGCGGGCTATATGTACAGCGGACCAGTAGCGGCTTATGCTTATAAGCTCTTAGCCGAAAGCGAAAAACCTAGTAACGTGATAATATTAGGTCCAAATCACACAGGTTATGGAGGGTTAGTATCAATTTTCAGCGAAGGTGGATGGGAAACTCCTTTGGGGGTGGTGAGGATAAACAAGGAGTTAGCTAGTAAAATATTGAAAAGATATAAATTAGCTAGCGCAGAGCCTTATGCTCATTTATATGAACATTCTATTGAAGTTCAACTTCCTTTTCTTCAATACATATTTAAAGATTTTGAGTTCGTCCCAATATGCATAATGCTACAAACACTTGAAGTTGCTAGAGATTTGGCGAAAACTTTGTATGAAATTTTAAAAGGAGAAAGCGCAGTGGTTTTAGCCTCTACGGATCTTAATCACTATGAAAATAATGAAATAACTTATAAGAAAGATTCCCTTGTGATCGATAAGATTTCTAAGTTGGATCCTGAAGGGCTTTTTGAGGTGATAGAAAAAAATGGAATATCGATGTGTGGTCCTTGTCCTACAGCTACAGTACTTTATTACTGTAAATTAATCGATGCAAAAAAAGTTATGATACTTAAACATGCAACTTCAGGAGATATTGAAGGCAATAAATCTAGTGTAGTAGGTTATTTAGCAGCAGCCTTTAAATTTTAAATTTCTTAAAAAGCCCTGACGCCTTCTTTTACTATTGAAACCTTAAAGACTTTTTTAGCTTTTTTCTCCAAAGCTTTTTTTATCTCATCTGAATGTTCTTTATCCGTTAATGCAAACATCACACCTCCCTTGCCTGCACCTGTTAGTTTTGCTCCATATGCTCCTTTCTTCCTTGCAATGTTAACCAATAAATCCAATTTGTAAGTTGAAAGTCCTAATGCAGATAATAGCTCATGATTTATGTTTATTAATCGGCCCGCATTAACTAAGTCCTCTTTACTTAGATAATCAGCGATCTTCTTTGACAATGCTCCTCCTGCCATATAAATAGGATTGATAATTTCTGGTAATTCTCTTTTTAAATTTAAGACTTCTTCTACGATTTTTCCTGTCTGCATTCTCTTGCCTGTATAAGCGATTATGAATACCGCTTTTTCGCTTTTATTAACCATTATTGGCTTCTCTCCTTTCCTATATAACATCATTCCTCCGAAGGTGCTGATTGTAACATCCACGCCTGAAGGATTCTTATGAACCAATCTTTCAGCTTCGAAGGCTGCTTTCCATACGATGTCTTTATTAACCTCATATCCTAGCTCTTTCATAACAGCTGCAGCTGTGGCTACTGCTACGGCTGCTGAAGATCCTAAGCCCGCTGAAGGAGGGATGTTCGATTCTATATTAATATGCAAGCCTGTATTCGTATTCAACATTTCAAAGGTTTTTTTAACAGTCCTAAGTATAGGTCTAAGTATTCTCTTTGTTTTCTCTTTCCCGGTGTAATCTATTATTCTTTCGTTCAGTGTGCTCTTTATTACATATTTTCCGCTTTCAATTCTTATTGCATTTTCATGGCTTTCTTCAACTCTTACTTCGGCGAATAAATTTATGGCGGCTGCTAGAGAATATTCCCCTGCAACTACAAAATGTTCTCCTGCTATGATTATCTTTGATGGTGCTATTGCTTTTGCCACCAATTGATATAGTTTTTTAAAGGTTAAATCGTTGAACTTTTATGTGCAAAAAATCGTCATAAAGCTTGGTGGTTCGGTAATAACATATAAAGATAAACCTCTTACACCAAGAATTAACGATATAAACAGACTCTCAAGAGAAATTTCAGAAATATTAGGTGAAATTAAGCTATGTTTGGTTCATGGAGGGGGATCTTATGGGCATTATATCGCTAAAAAATACGGAATAAACATAATGATGCCCCGGATAAAACTTGGTTTATCGATATTAGAGTTAGAAATGCGTAAACTCAATCAAATCATAATCAACTCTATGATTAATCATGGTGTTCCGGTGATACCTTTCTCACCTTCTAGCATGATAGTAACAAGAGAAGGTAAAATAAAGGAGTTTTTTAAAGAAGCTATAATAAAAGCATTAGAATGGGATTATGTTCCTTTGCTTTATGGTGACTTCGTCTTCGATGAGTTACTAGGGTGTACAATTTTCTCAGGAGATCAGCTCAGTCTAGAGCTTGCTAAATTGATCAATGCTGATAAAATAATTTTCTGCTTAGATACGGCTGGAGTTTACGATAAAGATCCTAAGAAGCATAATGAGGCTAAGCTATTAAAAGAAATAAGACATGAAGAATTGCCTGAAATTTTGAAGCACATGAGTAAAGGGGAAGACGCTACAGGGGAAATTTTCAACAAACTGAGTGTGGCTTACGAAGCGGCTAAAAGCGGCATAAAATGCATTTTTATAAATGGTCTCTCGCATGGAATAATTAAAAGAGTCATATTAGGAGAAAATTTTGTCGGCACTGTTCTTTATTAACTTAAAGTTATGTTAATGTAGTATGCATGACTTGAAAGAATACGCAGAGAAAATAACACAAGAGATAATAAAATATTTGAGTCGTCTTAGACCTGAGGTTCTAAGATCTTCTTCATCTTATCTAATAGTTTCTGGTGGTAAAAAATTGAGGTCTTATCTATTGATAAAGGTAGCTGAATGTTATGGCCTTGAATTTAAAAGATCTATATATGCAGCGATAGCTGTTGAATTGCTTCATAATTTCAGTTTGATTCACGACGATATAATGGACAATGACGAATTAAGGCATGGAAAGCCCACTGTCCACGTAGTTTATGGAATACCATTAGCCATATTAGCAGGAGATACGCTTTTTTCTTTAGCTTTCAATGCTTTGGGAGAATTAATGTTGGATGAACAGACGAGATCCAAGCTATACAGAGAGTTATCGCTAGCATCGCTTAAACTTTCCATAGGCCAGGCTCATGACATAGTTCAATCTTCTAAGGAAACATCTAGCTTTAAGCTTTATTATGAGGTGATAAAATACAAGACTGCTGCGTTATTTGAATGTAGCGCTGCGATGGGTGCTATATTAGGTGGCGCTTATGAGCACGAGGTAGAAAAATTAAGAGAAATCATGCGTTATGCAGGGATGGCTTTTCAGATAAAAGATGATATACTAGGTGTTTTTGGAGATCCTAAGGTAACTGGTAAGCCTATAGGTAATGATATAAGAGAAGGCAAAAAAACTTTGATCTTCATTTATGCTAAGAAGAGACTCGGTGATAAGCTATCTAGATTCGTGGGCAACAAAAACATAAGCGAATCTGAGATGGGGTCTTTCATTGAAGAACTTAAAAGTATAGGCGCCTATGATTATGCCTTAGAGAGAGCTAGATTATATGAGCGAAAGGCTCTTTCTAGAATAGAAACTTTGAGCAATGATAGGTTAAAAGATTTCCTGAGATTATACGTAGAATACTTGGTAGAAAGAAAATATTGATGGAAAATATAAGGGAACTTATATTCAAGAAAGCTCTTTCTAACGCTTATAAGCACCAAGGAAAGGCAAGTAAAGAAGCAGTTATAAGAAAGGTAATATTTGTAAAGCCTGAGCTAAAGTCTAGAATACGCGAGATTTTAGCCATAGTAGATGAAGTAATAGAAGAAGTGAATTCTCTTTCTTTAGAAGAACAATATAACTATTTGTTAGTTAAGTATCCAGACGAGCTCAAAGAAGAAAAAATAGAGGAGAAAAAGGAACTTCCTCCTTTGGAAGAAGCGGAACCAGGTAAGGTGGTAACTAGATTTGCTCCTAATCCAGATGGACCTTTGCACATAGGAAACGTGAGAGCTATGATATTATCTCATGAATATGCAAGGATGTACAAAGGTAAGTTTATCCTCAGATTTGAAGATACAGATCCTAGGATCAAGAAACCTTTATTACATATTTATGAAGACGAAAAAAACGACTACGAATACATAATAAAGGATTTGCATTGGCTTGGTTGCTATCCAGATGAAATATACATCCAATCGGATAGACTTAAAATTTATTACGATTTTGCTAGGGAATTCATAAAAAGAGGTTTACTCTATTCATGTTTTTGCAATGAGGAGGAAATAAGGAAGAATAGGATGCTAGGATTGGAATGTATCCATAGAAATAGAGATCCTGAAGAAAGTCTTAAAGACTTTGAAGAAATGATTGAAGGTAAGCTTAAGAAAGGTGTATTAAGAGTTAAGACAGACCTAAAGCATCCAGATCCTAGTGTTAGAGATTGGATAGCCTTTAGAATTATAGATCCTAAGGTATATCCTCATCCTAGGCTTGAAACGATTTCTTCAAGTTTAGGCCATTTACCTTATCTTTGGCCGACCTATAATTTTGCATCTAGCTTGGATGACCATTTGATGGGTGTTACACATATATTTAGAGCTAAAGAGCACATGGGCAACACAGTAAAGCAAGCTTTCATCTATGAAGGAATGGTATGGAAAAAACCTATAGTTATACATTACGGACGGATAAAATTTGAAAATGTTGTTCTTTCTAAAAGTAAAATAATTGAAGGAATAAAGAAGAATAAGTTCGAGGGGTTTGACGACGTAGATCTTGCAACGATCTCAGCTTTTAGAAGAAGGGGGTTTTTACCTAAAAGCATAAAAGATTTGATTCTAAGTATGGGGATAAAGCCTACCGAAGCTAGGATAAGCTTTGAAAATCTGCATGCCTTGAACAGGAAATTGATAGATCCTATAGTTAATAGGTATTTCTTCGTTTCAAAGCCTGTGAAGGTGAAGCTGAAGATGGAGGAATCCATTAAAGTCAAAAGGCAGCTACATCCTTCAAGAAAGGAATTCTTTGAATATGAGTTAATCCCAAAAGATGGGTACGTAGAAGTATTCTTAGATGAACCAGATCTTGAAGAAAATTTGGAAGTCAGATTAATAGAACTTGGGAACTTCAGGATCTTCAAAGAAGGAGACTCTTATATAGGAATCCAGTTAGAAGACAATTCCTTAGAATACTCTAGAAGAAGGAAGTTAAAATTGATACAATGGATATATGAAGGATATAGCATTGATTGCGAAATAAAAGTTCCTTCATACATAATTCCTTCGAAAAAAATCCATGGAAAAGCCGAATTTGAAATTGCAAAACTAGAGCCAAATACATCCTTGCAATTCATTAGATATTTTTTTGCAAAACTAGATTCTATCTCGGACACCAAAGCAATTCTGTTCTATTTACATCAATGAATAGCTTTAGTAAAAAGTAATGCTTAAATACCAAATATAATGAAAGAATATTACTAGTTTAACATGTCGCCTAAAAAACCGATATATGTTAGGTTTGAGGTAAGTCCTGATCTATATGAGAAAATATACGAGCTAGTTAGGAGTAGTAGAGAGACCGGCAAAATCAAGAAAGGGGTCAATGAAACAACAAAATCCATTGAGAGGAATCAAGCGAAATTCGTAATAATAGCTGAGAATGTTGATCCTCCTGAGGTTGTAGCACATCTTCCTTTGCTTTGCGAAGAAAAAGGGATACCTTATTTATATATAGATGACAAAAAGAAACTAGGCGAAGCTGCTGGAATTAATGTAGCAGCTTCTTCCGTAGCTATCTTGGATGTAGGTAATGCTAAAAGCTTGTACGATGAACTTGTGGCCAAGTTTTCAGAGTTAAAATCAAAAATAACTCCTCAAGAAGCTAAGGTAGCTAAGAAGTAATGAGCGAAAAAAGCGAAGCTGTGCCTGCTGAAGTAATAGAAATATTAGGAAGAACCGGTATTGGAGGAGAGGTAATTCAAGTAAGGGCAAAGATACTTGAAGGGAAAGATAAAGGTCGTGTTTTGACCAGGAATGTCAAGGGGCCTGTTAGAGTAGGTGATATATTAATGTTAAGGGAAACCGAGAGGGAAGCCAGAAAACTTACATTTAAATGAATGGTAACAGAATACATTTGTAGTTTTTGCGGTTTAAAATTCGATAAATCTAAAGGGATTACTTTTGTCAAAAACGATGGAACTATACTTAGGTTTTGTTCAAGTAAGTGTAGGAAGAACATGTTAAAGCTTAAAAGGAACCCTGTGAAGCTCAAGTGGACAGCTTTTTATCCTAGGTCCTCAAAATAAGTTATAGAATTATTTTTAAGGCTTATGAGGATTAGACAGCCAGTAGTGGTGGTATTGGGTCATGTAGATTCGGGTAAGACTTCTTTGTTAGATAAGATTAGAGGCACCGCTGTTCAGCTAAAAGAAGCAGGAGGGATAACTCAGCATATAGGTGCATCGTATTTGCCCATTCAAACTATTGAGAAAATAGCATCAGAATTGCTTACGAAATATAAGATAAAGCTTTCGATACCTGGAATATTGTTCATAGATACTCCTGGCCATGAAATATTCTCAAATTTGAGGAGAAGAGGAGGTTCTGTTGCAGACATCGCTATATTAGTTGTGGATATTCTAAAAGGATTTGAAAAACAGACTTATGAAAGCCTAGAAATATTAAAGCAGAGAAAGGTATCTTTCGTAGTAGCTCTAAATAAGTTGGACAGGCTGGAAGGATGGAGGTCTGAAAATGTGTTCTCTTTTTTGGTTTCTCTTCAGAAACAAGATGAAAGAGTCAAAGAAAAGCTAGACAACAGAGTATATGAAATAGTCAACATTTTAGCCAGGAATGGTTTTGAAGCAGAGAGATTCGATAGAGTAAGGGATTTTTCTAAGCAAATAGCTGTGATTCCTTTAAGTGCGATATACGGAATAGGTATAGCAGAACTTTTGTTGGTGATAAGCGGTATTTGTCAGAATTACTTGAAGAGTAGCTTGGCTTATACAGAAGGTCCAGCTCAAGGCGTAGTTATAGAAGTAAAAGAAGAGACGGGTTTGGGTAAGACTTTGGATGCAATAATATTCAATGGTATTCTTAAAAAGAATGATATTATAGTCTTGGCGGGTTTAAACGGAATAATAACAACTAGGGTTAAGGCGTTGTTGCTACCTAAGCCTTTGGATGAAATGCGCGCTCCTGAGGATAGATTTTTAAATATAAATGAAGTAGTAGCAGCTGCAGGAGTTAAAATTGTAGCAAGCGATTTGGATGAAGCTCTAGCAGGGTCTCCTTTGTATGTCGCTTCTGAGGAGAATTTGGATGAAATAAAGAAACTTGTAATGGAGGAAATTAAAAGCTTGAGGATAAAGTATGATAAGGAAGGCGTTGTAGTTAAGACTGATACATTGGGAAGTCTCGAAGCGCTTTCCTCATATCTCAGATCTCAAGGTATACCTATAAGGTTAGCAGATATAGGACCTGTTACTAAGAATGATGTCTTTGAAGCTTACGTAACTAAGGAATTAGATAAAAAATATGGTGTTATCTTAGCTTTCAACGTCAAAATATTACCTGATGCGGAAGAAGAAATATTGGGCAAGCAGATCAAAGTATTCCAAGGTAACATCATTTACAAAATAGTTGAGGAATACCTAGATTGGGTTAGGAAATTGAAGGAAGAAGAGAAAAAGGAGCTAATAAGCAAACTACCAACGCCTGCTTTAATAAGGATTTTGCCTGGCTATGTGTTTAGAAGAAGCGATCCTGCAATAGTAGGAGTAGAAGTGTTGATGGGCAAGATAAAACCTAATCTGCTTTTGATGAACAAAAACAAGAGAATATTAGGATCTGTGCTACAAATCCAAGATAGAGGTAAAATTTTAGAAGAAGCTAGCAAAGGAATGAAGGTAGCGATATCTATAAAGGGCGATGCCTTCGTAGGTAGGAATTTATTCGAAAACGATCAACTTTTCTCAGTAATTCAAAGAGAAGAAGCTAAAATATGGTTAGAAAAGCTACGTGAAGAACTGAGCTCTGAGGAGATAGCTTATTTGGAACAAATTCTCCGTGAGGGCTAAGTTTTTATAAAGATTTTACTCTATACTTTCTATGACCGAGTTTAAGGTCGTTATATCGAATCCTAAAGATGGAAAATCGAAGACCGTAGTGGTTAAAGATCAACAAGCCAGGGCATTGATCGGATTGAAGATAGGAGATGTGTTCGATGGCTTCATAATAGGAGAAAAAGGAGTGAAACTCAAGATAACTGGCGGTTCTGATAGAAGTGGTTTTCCTATGCTAGCTAGCATTCCAGGGGGTGTCAAGAAGAGCTTAATATTGAGCAGAGGGATAGGAATGAAATCAAAGGAGTATACTAGAAAAAGGAAGACAGTGAGGGGTAATATGATAACCGAAGATACTGCACTAATCAATACCGTTATCGTAGAATAAATGAGAAAATTTCATTTAATATCAATTACGAGTAATTTTAAATTTTTCCTTTAAGTTAATTTGTTGTGTTCGAAGAACTAGGTCAACCTAGGTTAAATATAGGCACTTTGGGTCATGTTGATCATGGGAAAACTACATTAGTTAATGCCTTAACAGGTGTTTGGACTGCTAAGTATTCAGAAGAAATAAGAAGAGGTATGACGATAAAACTAGGCTATGCTACTGCGATAATCATGAAATGTCCCAGATGTCTTGCCCCTGATAATTATCAAACCTATTCCCTATCCAATAAGGGTAAGTGCATTCATTGTGGTTCAGATCTTATTCCTATAAGGAGAGTATCTTTCGTAGACTGTCCTGGTCACGACATGCTCATAGCTACGATGTTATCCGGTGCGGCTATAATGGACGCTGCTATTTTGGTGATAGACGCTACAGTTCCTTGCCCTCAACCTCAAACTAGAGAACATCTTAAGACTTTGGAAATAATAGGTCTGAAGAACATCATAATAGTCCAAAACAAGTTAGATGTTGTTTCCAAAGAAAGAGCTTTAGAAAATTACGAAGAGATAAAGAGAATGATAAACAGCACTTTCTTAGCAGAAATAAACCCTGTAGTTATACCCGTATCTGCTTTGCACAAAGCAAATCTAGATTTAGTAGTAGAATCTATTGAAACTTTTTTCCCAAATCCTCAAAAAGATGAATCTAGCCCTCCTCTGGTATACGTGGTTAGGTCCTTCGATGTAAATAAACCCGGAATTAAATATGATGAGTTAAAAGGAGGCGTAATAGGAGGTTCTATAGTGAGGGGTAAGTTAAAAGTGGGGGATGAAATAGAAATAAGGCCCGGCTATAGAATTAAAAAGGAAGGCAAGGTTGTTTATGTACCTTTAGAAACTGAAGTAGTTAGTCTGAAGAGCGATGATCTAGATTTAAAGGAAGCTGTTGCTGGAGGATTAATAGGCATAGAAACAAATCTCGATCCTTCAATAACTAAGGGAGATCAATTAGTAGGAAGTGTAGTTAGTCTAGCCGGTAAGTCCCCTCCTTTATGGAACAGTTTAAGGGTTAGCTATGTTTTGTTCGATAAAGTTGTAGGGACTAAAGAACCTATAAATGTCGAACCTCTAAAAGTTAAAGAAGAATTGGTCTTGAACGTAGGGCCTGCTAGAACGATAGGCACAATTAGCTCGGTGAAGAATGATGTATTCACTATTAATCTCTCGGTACCTGTGTGCGCAGAGCTTAAAACAAAGGTGGTTATAAGCAGGAAGATTGCAGGTAAGTGGAGATTAGTAGGTTATGGAGAAATAATATGAGATATCTATTTTTGGATACGAGTTTTCTTATTTCAATGGTTGAAATAGGACGGGATTTGATAGAAGTTGGGAAAGATTATGCTAAAGAAGAACTAATACCAGCGACTTCAAGCTTCGTAGTGAAAGAACTTGGATTTTTGAGCAAAAAGAAAGATAAAATTGGCAAGATTGCAAAACTTGCTCTTGAGATTACCTCGAAGTTCAAAATATTCGAAGAATATAGCAATGTTAGCACTGACGATTCCTTAATAGAATTGTGCTTAAATAACAACGGTATATTGGCTACTTCAGATTTGGAAATGCTGAAAAAGGCTTTAAAGAAAGGGTTGTCTGTGCTTTATTTAAGAAACGAAAGAGAATTGGTATATATTTCTTAAAATTGAAAACTCGGTACAGTTTTCTACTTTCGAAAGACTGAGTTAATTTTTTAAACATATAAGTTTTAAATAATATCTCGTTTAAGTTGGTGAGCTAGATTGTTTAGAGTAGTTACAGCTAAAATCACGATCGGTATACCTGCTAGAACTATAAGTCCAAAAGAGAGTCTTGATGAGGTAGTGTTAAATTTAGCTAGGAAAGAATATGAAGATAACTTCATTGAAGGGGTAGGATATATAATTGCGGTGTTATCTGCCAAAGTGCCTCGTTTCGCGGTGATCTTTCCAAGATCAGGAAGTCTTTACGTTGAGGTTGAAATCGAAATGTTAGTCTGGTATCCTGTGATAAAAGAAGTCGTACCTGCAATAGTTTCAGCTGTAAGGGAATTCGGTTGTTTCTTAGAAATAGGACCAATAGAAGGATTGGTTCATATATCGCAGGTATTAGACGATTTCGTGAGCTATGATAAGAGAGGAATGGCTATAGTTGCAAAGAAGACTAAAAGAATTCTCACGAAACAGGCTGAAGTTAGGGCTAGGATTATATCTGTGAGTTACGGCTCTTCAGGATCTTTAAAGCTAGCTTTTACCATGAGACAACCCTTTCTAGGTAAACTTGATTGGATAAAGGAGCAGGTTGAAAAAACAGCTAAGAAGAAATAACATGGTCAGAAAGGCAACTTATGGATTGAAGGCTTGTCTTAATTGCAAAATGCTCTCTGATAAGAAGGAAAAAATATGTCCTAATTGTGGCAGTAAAAATTTCTCAGATGAGTGGAGTGGAATGGTAGTAATATTGAATGTCAATAAATCTCAGCTTGCTGCTTTGCTTAACATAAAAAAGGAAGGAATTTATGCAGTCAAAGTCAGATGATCTAGTTAGTTTTGAGAGCAAGGGAAAAGAAAGGCTGTTTTACATTAAGATCAATTCTAGATTTAAGGATCTAAGGAAAAAGCTCAAAAAACCCTTAGGCATGCTAATCCCTCTAGAACATCCTCAATCTACTGAATATTTAAAGGAAGTGATTGAATTGTTAAAGCCTCCCCGCATAATAGCTATAGGGGATAGAATAAACTCCTACCTAATTGAGCTAGGTATAAAACCAGACTTAGCCATAATAGATAAAAAAGTAGAAAGAAAGGCTTTCGATTTTCTCGATTTCTCTAAGTTTTTTGAGTACAAGGTGAAAGTGGAAAACCCTCCTGGAAAAATAAAAAAATCAGCCTATGAAGAAATTAAAATGGCCTTTAGGCATAGAAAGGCTTTGGTGGAAGTAGAAGGTGAAGAAGATCTTCTAACTTTAGTTGCTATAAAGGAAAGCGAGATTAATTCACTTGTATTATATGGCATTCCTAAGCTAGGATGTGTAGCTGTGATTTGCACAAAAAATAAAAAAGACTTCGTAGATAAAATAATCTTACTGAGTATGTATGGAAGGCAGCAAAATTAACATTTTAAGCAGTTTCGAGAATCCTTATTTCAATAGAACCGAATATTACATTGAAGTCAATCTAGAAAAGTCCAAATTTCCTTCGAGAGCGGAGTTTAGAGCTTTACTCTCGAAGCAATTGGACATACCAGAGGAATTGTTGGTGATTAAATGGATTAGAAGCGAATTTGGAGGGATTAAATGTTATGCTGAGGTGTTTGCCTATAAAGATAAGGAAAGTTTAAAAATAGAACCTACTCACATCTTGCTAAAGCATCTTAATAAGGAAGAAAGAGCTAAGAGAATAGAAGAAATGAAGAAGAAAAAGCTAGAAGCTAAAAAGGCTAAAGAGGTATCTAAGAAATGACTTATATACACAAACTTTACGAAGTAGACTATTCAACTGGTAAAGTTAAGAGATTAAATAAGCGATGTCCTAGATGCAATGTTTTCATGGGTAGACATAATAATCCTCCTAGATGGGCTTGCGGGAAATGTGGCTATACAGAATTCATTCCTAAGAAGTAATGATTGTATTGGGGATTGAAAGCACAGCGCATACAATAGGTGTTTCTTTGGTTAGCGATGAAGGAATTTTATCTAACGTAAATTCAGTTTATATACCTCCTAAGGGTAAAGGTATACATCCTCGAGAGGCAGCTATACATCATTCTCAAGAAGCTCCAAGGGTAGTTAAGGAAGCTTTTTCTAAAGCTAATTTGAGCATAAAGGATGTCGATGCAATAGCTGTAGCGCTAGGACCAGGCTTAGGACCTTGTCTAAGGGTAGGAGCTACCATAGCTAGATATTTAGCCCTGCGTTTCTCGAAACCTCTCGTGCCTGTGAATCATGCAATTGCTCATATAGAGATAGCAAGGTATTTGTGCAATCAAGAAGACCCTTTGATAGTTTACATAGCAGGTGGGAATACGATAATTTCAACTTTCGTAGAAGGCAGATATAGAATATTCGGTGAAACCCAAGATATAGCTATAGGGAATGCCATAGATTTTTTGGGAAGAACAATAGGAGTAGACTATCCTGAGCTTATAAACGTAGAAAAACTAGCTCTTAAAGGAGAGAAAATCATAGAGATGCCCATACCAGTTAAGGGTCAAGATGTTTCTTATTCAGGGTTGTTGTCTTTTGTTCTTAAATTACTAAAGGAGGGGCATAGAATTGAAGATGTTTGCTTGAGTTTCATTGAACATGCTTATGCTGCACTTTGCGAATCTGTAGAAAGAGCGTTAGCCTATACAGGTAAGAAATCTCTAGTCCTTACAGGAGGAACTGCGCGATCTATTATACTTAAGGAAAAGCTTAAATTAGCAGCGCTTGAGCATGGTGCAGATTTCGCTGTAGTGCCAGCAGAGTATGCAGGAGATCATGGTGCTATGATAGCCTATACTGGCCTATTAGCCTATAAATCCAATGTCAAAATTCCTGTCGAAGAAAGCTATGTAAAACCTATGTGGAGAATAGATGAAGTAGATATACCTTGGCGTTCAAGCTAGAGAAATTGTTAATGAAGGGGGCTGAAGCAGAAATCTGGAAAGGTGTATGGTTTGGTCTCGAAGCAATCTTCAAGATAAGGAAGAGTAAGCCATGGAGACACCCTTTATTAGATAGGAAGATATTAGAGAGCAGGACTTTAAAGGAGGCTAGAATCATATATTCTGCTTTCTTGCATGGTATAGATGTTCCCTTCATATATGATGTAGACAAAAACAACTTCTCTATCGTAATGGAATACGTAAGAGGTAAGACTTTAAAGGATTTACTATCCGAAAAAAATCCTAAAATAGAGTATTTATGTGAAGAGTTGGGATCAATAGTGGCTATGTTGCATAAAATATCGATAGTTCACGGAGATCTCACACCTGCAAATGTAGTGCTGAGAGAAGAAGGTAGCTTATGCATTTTAGATTTCGGCCTAGCAGATTTCAGTAATAGAATAGAAGATAGAGGAGTGGATCTTCACTTGATGCTCAGAGCTTTAGAAAGTAGTTTTAGCTCACTACAAAATTTATGTTTTGAGTCTTTCAAAAGAGGATATAGTAAGGTAGCTGAAAATCCCGAGTTGGTATTTGAAAAGGTCAAGGAAATAAGAAGAAGGGGTAGATATGTATTAGAAAGGAGAAGAAAATTCTATGCTTTATAATTTAAGTACCATTCAGCGAATTTAAAGGTGGCCTTTCCCCTATGGGAAAAATTGTTTTTTTCTTCAATATCCATTTCTCCAAACGTCTTAGTCGAACCAACTGGCATGAAGATAGGATCGAAACCCCATCCTAGACCTCTTTTTTCATTTACTATTGAACCTATTACTTCCCCTTTGAAGATCATTTCTTTCTCAGGATCTTTATAAGCTATCACTGAAACGAAAGTTGCTTTCCTTTCTTTTTTGCCTTCCATTAGCTTGAGAATTCCTTCATTTCCTATAGACTTGAATACAAAGGAAGAATAAGGTCCAGGAAAGCCATTAAGTATATCTATGAATAGTCCTGCATCTTCGCATATTAAAGGCTTCTTTATTATCCCGTAAGCCTTCCTCGCGTAATCAAGTGCTATTTCCTCTAAGCTCTCGGACTGGATTTCAGGTAAGTTGATGTCAATTATTTCAACATCTATTTCGAATTTTTCAAGAATAGCTCTGATCTCTTTCTCTTTGTTTTTATTCCCTGTGATTAGCGTTATGCGTTTCATAGCTTAAAACTATTTATTTATCACCTCTTATTTATTTCAACCATATGCGTAGAAGTAGAGAGAAAGGAAAGTCCCATTCAACTAGACCTTTAACTAGGGATGAAGCTCTTTTAGCTGAGATAGACCCTGAATACATAAAGAACAGGATAATAGAATTAGCTAAAAAAGGAATACCTCCTTCAAAAATAGGGATAATACTTAGAGATGAGGAAAGTGTTCCTTTGGTTAAACACCTATTCGGGAAAAAACTTGTGCAAATTCTTAAAGAATATGGTCTAGCTCCTCAAATACCTGAAGACTTACAAAATTTGATAAATAGAGCAAATCGTGTAATTGAGCATCTCAAGGAACATCCTAAAGATTACAGAGCTAAGAGAGGATTGGAGGAGATAATTTCCAAAATAAACAGGTTGACAAAGTATTACAAAAGAGAAGGGATTTTGCCTCAAGATTGGGTTCCTGGAATAAAACTACAAACATAAAATACACATCAAATTTAATTCGCTGCTTTAATTTCATAGCACAGAATTCCCCACGTTTATAACTACTTAACAATATTAGAAGAAATTAGTTATATGGAATCTTCTCGAGAATTCAAGGATATGTTAGAGGATAAGATAGTTGATTTCTTAGATTTCATAGAGGAAGATTATCTGCCCTTTCTAATAATTGGTCATCGCGACGCGGACGGTTTGATTTCCTCTTCGATAATCGCTAAACTTCTCTATGAGAAAAAAATACCTTTTGTGTTCAGATTATTGAACAGTCTTGATGCAAAAGAGATAAAAGAAACTGCTTTTTCTAAGATAATCATAGCTGATTTTCAAGTTAAGGAAGAAATATCAAGGCTTGGAGAGAACAAAAGAATCTTGGTAATAGATCATCATCCTCCAATTGGAGATACCGAGAAATTATTAGTTATAAACCCGTACTTAATGGGTCTTGACGGAAAATATGATTGTTGTTGTTCTACTTTAGCCTATATCCTAGTAAGCCATGTCGATGATTTCTTCATATACCTAGCTCCTTTAGCGATAGCAGGTGCTTTGGAAGATAGACAAGATTTGGATGAAAGAAGATATTTCAGGAAAATAAATAAGCTAGTTTTGGAAGAAGCTGAAGAAGCAGCTCTAATAAGCAAGAGTATGGGTTTAGTATGCTATTCTAGTTTCTCAGAAAACCTAGCAAAAGTCTTTTCCCTAATGCTAGAGCCTTTTAATATGAGAACTTTCAATGATCACGAGAAGAGCTTTAAATTCTTACTAGAATGCGGAGTAAGTAAAGAAATTTTAAATAAAAGGTTCTCGGAGCTCGATGAAAAATCGCATTCTGAGATTTTCAAGAGTTTGGCAAGAAAAATGCTTAAAGAAGGATTTGATCCAATGATCATTGAAAGGATCTATGGTTATAATTATGTAACAAATGCTTATGGGAAATCCAAGAATTTGCGCCAAATGGCAAAAGCGATAGATTTCCTAGCAAGATCTATGAACATTGATACTTGGTTATTGGCTATATTAGAAGATAAATTATCGAGTTTCGATTTCTCTAAATATTTCGATGAGTATATTAATTTAATACATAGGATTTTAGTGTCTGCTTTCTCTGAAAAAAAATACAAACAATATAATAAATTCCTTCATTTCCATGTAGAAGGGAAGTATTATAATTTCATAGGAAGCTTTGCAAACTTGCTAGTTGCTAGTGATTTGAAAGGTGATGTGATCGTTTTTTCCTCAGAAACTGAAGAAGGTCTTTTGAAGATATCTCTTAGAACTAGGAAAAAAGACATAGATTTAGGAAATATAGCCTTTTCTATTGCTAATAAGCTAGCAGGAAATGGAGGAGGGCACAAGGACGCTGCTGGATTAATCATAGCTAGCGATAAACTTAATGATTTCCTTTCAGTCCTAGATTCAGTGTTATGATTTTAGAACTCGTTCTATCTTTGGATTTCCCCTCAGCTGATGATGCTGAAAACGTCTTAAAAGCTCTAAGTCCAGATAATATAAAGATTCCTCCTGATCTTAGCCTAGAGATGACTAGGAATGGGAAAAAGTTGAAAATTTTTATTAAAAGCAATAACATAAAAAGAGCAAGATCTTCCTTGGACGAGATTTTAGCCTTAATTTCCTCACTTGAAAAGTTAAATACTCTAAAGGCGAATAAGGAAGAATATGAGTAAAGTAAGGAAGGCTCCTCCTAAAGTATATAACGTTCATGTAGATGGAGTATTCAAGAATAAAGTCGTGGCTCAAATACTAGGAAGAGAAGGAAGTGTGTTAAAAAGGACCATCGAAGTAACCCTTGCAGATTTAGTAGAAGATTATACTAATTTATATTATCAATACATCAAACTCAAGTTCCAAATAGTAGGAGTTGACGAACAAGAATTATTCGCAAAGTTTAAGGGTCATGAACTTACTAGAGATTATGTTAGGAGTTTAGTAAGGGTAGGAACTTCAGCGGTATATGCTGTTTATGATTTCAATACTACTGATAATATCCATTTTAGAATCCAAGTATTAGCGATAACAGCACAAAGAGTTTCCCATTCAAAGGAGAGCGCAATAAGGAAGAGAATATGGAAGGTATGTGAAGAGAAATTACCTAAAATGAGTTTTGATGAGGCAGCTGAATATATTTATCTAGGAAAACTTGCGGCTGACATAAATCAAGAAGCTAAGAAAGTGTATCCTTTGAAGAAAGTCGAAGTGATAAAGAGCAAAGTTTTAACGCCGTTTCTACCTTAAATCATCTCGATGCTACAATTTTTATCACGTCTCTATCATTCAATACTTGATCTGCTGATATCCTTTGTTTCCTTTTAACGTCTATTGCGAACATGAAATTTTCTCCGAGCTCTGAATGTATCATGTATGCTAATTCTCTGGCCGTAGTTTCCTTTGGGACTAGGAATACATCAGGTAAAACTCTACCTTCGTGATCTGTTAACTTATTTTGATCTTCTACGGGGAAGACTGCGATGTAGCCAAGTAACTTGAAATAGCATGCTTCTATAGCCTCTTGTACTCCTGTACTTCCGAACTTCTTTAGAACACGCTCTTTTATATAATTCAAAGCCTTGAGCTTGTTTTCATCGACATCCTTTATTATCTCGAAATCTGAGGAGCCAGGGAAATACTTTATAATTCCCATTTCATCGGCCTTTTTAAGTGCAAGTTCTGCCTCTGAAGAGGTTGGGATGACAATTCTTTCTTTAAATTCTTTCTTCAACCTCTCGTAGTTATTCCATGATTCTGGTATGTCTATTTTGTTTGCTACGATTAGCATAGGCTTAGCCTTATTCCAAAGCGTTATTAGGAAATCCTTGAGATCCGCATCATTCCATTCTTTCAAGTGTTTTTGAATCGTAGAAAAAACTTCGGCAATATATTTCTTCTTTATCGAAAATCCGCTTAGCTTTTTTTCGAAGAATTCCAAGATCTTAGACTTCTCTTCATGCACGATTTTCCTGATTTCTCTTTCAAATTCTTCTTTAAATCTAGAATAAATCCACATGGCTATCTCTTCATCTATGAACTTGACATCCTCTATTGGGTCATGTGTTCCTGTTTTCATAATTCTTCCTTCAGAATCCGTATATCCAGATGCATCGACTACATGTATTAGAGCATCTGCTCTTCTTATTTCGTCTAAGAACTTATTGCCCAAACCCCTTCCCTTCCAAGCTTCAGGAACCAGCCCTGCTAGGTCGATGACCTCTACTGGAACAAGTCTTATTCCGTTAATACATAACGAATTCCTAGGATTATCTTTAACTCCCAATTCCTTACAAACGCATTTAACTCTAAGATATGCTATACCCTTGTTTGGTTCTATCGTTGTAAAAGGATAGGGTGCTATCTTAACAACTTGTTTAGTAAGAGCGCTAAAAAAAGTGCTTTTCCCAGCATTAGGTTTGCCTATTATTCCTATCAGCGGCAACCCAGTTCAACTATTCATTTTATATCAATAAGATTTAAATAAATGTAATTGAAAGGAAAAATATGGCAAGCGAGGAGGTAATAAGAATGATAAATGTTCACAAAATTTATAGATTAGGCGAGGTGGAAGTTCCTGCTCTTGTTGATGTAAATCTTTCTATAAAAAAAGGTGAATTTGTAGCTATACTAGGTCCTTCTGGTTCTGGAAAGACCACCATGCTTAATTTATTGGGTGCGCTCGATAAAGCTACTAAAGGTGAGGTTATCATAAATGGGGTCCCTCTTAGTAAGTTAAATGATAAACAACTTGCTGATCTCAGGCTCAAGACCATAGGATTTGTTTTCCAAAACTTTTATCTAGTGCCTTGGCTTAGAGCCTTAGAAAATGTCATGTTACCTATGATTTTTGCAGAAAAACCTCTATCTTACAGGAGACAGAGGGCGCTTGAGTTGTTAAAGATAGTTGGTTTGGAAAGAAGGGCTTATCATAAACCTACTGAACTTAGCGGGGGCGAACAACAGAGGGTTGCTATCGCTAGGGCTTTGGCCAATGAACCTTCTATAATTTTAGCAGATGAACCCACTGGTAATTTAGATACCAAAACAGGCGCTATTATCGTGGATTTGCTTGAGAAGATAAATTTGGAAAGGGAAGTAACCATTATAATGGTGACGCATAATCTTGAGGTGGCTAATAGAGCTAGAAGAATAATAAGATTACGTGATGGTCGCATAGTTAGTGATGAATCAATAAGCGGAAGCTAGGAACATGAGGTCTACTGATTATTTTAGGTATTCGTTCCTTCATCTGAAAAACAAGTCATCTAGGTCATTTCTCACCATATTAGGAGTAGCTCTAAGCGTAATGGCAATGGTTAGTATTGTTTCCATAGCCCAAGGTTTTGGAATTGCAATAGAAAGAGCTCTTACTGCGCAATTTAGTATTGATACAGTGATAGTGGTGGACCCTCTAGGAATCTATACATTAACTACGGATGACATAGAAAGGCTTAAGAGTTCTCTGCCTTCTGCGCAAGTAGCTAGAATTTCGCCTGTAAAAATAGTGGCAGCAGACGTCTATACTTCCTCAGGTCTTTACGCAAAGACATTACTTGCAGGGGTTAATGCGAGCGAGGTAAGATACATTTGGCCTATTCTCTATGTAGCAAGAGAAGGCACTTTACCTGATCTTGATTGGGACTTTGAGGGGGCTGTAGTAGGTTCTAGTTTGGCTCATAAGCTTAATTTACACGCGGGTGATACTATACGAATACAGATTGTTCAGGAAGGAACTAACTTATTCATAACTAGAGAAGTGAAAATAAGGGCTGTTCTTAAAGAATCTGGAATGAACCTCGTAGGAGTAGATGTTGACAGCGCAGTATTAATGAGTATAACTAAAGTGATGAAAATGAGTAATCCTCCTGATCTTCCAAACAAACTTTCTATGATCTTAGTCCAATTTAAAGATCCTGCTATAGCTTTGAGAAGTGAAAGTCTAATACAAAACACCGTATTTGGAGGTAATGTAAGAGCTGTAGCCATGCAGGCCTATGCGAGGGCAGTAGAGAATGTTGTGACTTTGTTTAACGCAATGCTAATCTCGCTGGTAATAATCGCCGTAGTTATAGCAGGTGTAGGTGTTATGAATACCATGTTTACTACAGTAAGGGAGAGGATTAAAGAAATCGGTGTTAATAGAGCAGTAGGAGCCAAAGCTTTAGAAATCCTCAATCTTTTCTTCGTAGAAGCTTTGATAATAGCTATTCTAGGCATGATTCTTGGAACTTTTCTAGGCATAGTAGCAGTTTATGTAATAGATCAATCAAATCTTTTGCAGTCTGCAATACAACTTGGAGGAGTGATAACTCTTAAAGCTTCTCCGTTTTTAGATCCCTTCTTAATAACGATTTGGAATATAATTATCCTAATAGCAACATTAAGTTTCAGCTATCTACCTGCTAGAAGGGCCTCGAAGGTTCAACCTGTTGTAGCTTTAAGATATGAATAAAATTTCTTTATTTTTATTTATTTTACTTATAGTCCCTTTATTCGTTCATAATGTTGAAGCCCTTGATGTGGAAAGACCTTTAATTTATCGAGGCCCTTATGAAGGTGCTAAAGATTCTTTTTATAGCGATGATATAAACATAGATTACGCGCTGTTTTCCCAAGGAGAAGTCAGTGTTATAAAGGGACCTGGCTACGTTAATTTTGATGGTTCTTCGATAATAATGAATTGGAGAGGCTTCCTAGCAAGTATTTCCCCGTCCCCCATTGTAATTCTTTCAGTTAATTTCAAGCCTAAACTTGTTGCAGGCGATAGATTTATCAAAGTTAACTTGACTTTAGAATTGGATTACCTACTTCCTTTTCAGTCTTATTTCAAAATCAATTATCCAGATGGAAGTAACACAGAAATTAGAGGAGAAGGTAAGCAAAAAATAGTTAAAGACATTACAAATATAGCTCCTGACGGAAGTGCCACTATTACGTTAGAGCTTTATGTTCTAGGCATTTTAGGACAATTTTTCAATTCCTATGTGAAAGTTAAAATATATGAAACTCTTCAAAGAACTTTTAAGCTAGCAACCAAGCACGAGATGTATTTTAGCGAAGATTATAAGACTGTTTATCATTATGCTTCAATACCTATCCAGTATTCAACTGGTCTTTACGATGAGACTTATGTTAGAATTTTATACCCTAAAGTTTTTGAACTGATAAATGCTTCTAGAGCCAATTTCCCATATTCTTTTGACGGCTGGTCTAAGAAAATCGAAGGTAATGCTACTGTATTAATGAAGAAAGCCCCTTTTGGGGAGGGAAATATTGAAACTGTTATTTCCATGACTTTCAAACATCAGCAATCAATTTATCTAATACAAACATTAACTTCTCTACTATCTCCTAGCGAAAGCTGGACATACAATGAGACGATGAGGTTAGTAGCGATTAATTTAGATATTAAGATTAAAGAGCTGAGGCGTGACCAATTTAATTTTGGATATTACATAATAAATCCTGATGGAGACATAATAGGTTATTATGATTTCCCTTCGGAAAGTTTTAGAGTGGAGGAGACTCGAGAATCTCCTCTGGGGAGGGTATTGGTAGCCAATGCAAATATAACGTTGGATTTCACCTATAACAGGCCTGGAATGTATAGAATTCAAACAATATCAATAACACCATATAGTTTAGGAATTAATGAAACCAGATTTCTAGTTTATGATATAGACATTTCAAAACAAAGATTAACTTCAATAAGTACCGTTGAAATTGCCGGTAGTTTCAACATCACAGCTTCTTTAAATATATCTGAATATGGAATTTTCTACCAAGGAGCCTTTTTAATCGCAGCTGATGAATCCTCACCCTCTAAACCTTATTCTAAGACCTTCAAGGTAACTAGCGGTATAGGTGTTTCCTCTCTAGTTATAAAAAACAAAATAGAATATCCTGGAACACTAGATAAGCCAAGCGAACCTAATTTGGCATTTTTCACCCTGATCAATAACTCAACCGAGACTAAGATTTTAGATGAAATAATTATAGGCATCGAGGTGTTCGATCAGTTATCAATTGCTACTTTTTCTCTCTTAGGAAAGGAGCCTAATTATTTAAAACCTGGAGAGATAAGGAGTTACGCGCTTTTATTTTCGATAGCTTTGCTTAATCAATACTTGGCTAATTACTTGGCTAAAAATTACAACATAACGGCTAAAATAATAAGTCAACAAACTGGTAAGAGTTATGGTCTTAATTTCACTTATGGAAAAGATCCTTCTAAAGTAAACCCAGCTGTAATACAATTAGAAAGGACTAAGGTTTGGAAATTGATCGTCTCGGTCGATAACAAAGTCTACAGCTCAGACTTTTTATTATATGATCCCGGAAAATATTTCAAGGGAGATCTGCTCTTTGTAGCACCAGCCTTATTAGAAGGGTCGATTGTAACTTTCAATTCATCTCTTAATTTAAGAAGTGCTATTCAAAAATATGCAATTTATGGAATAACCTATACGAGTGATTACTTGGTGAAAATCAAAGAAATACTAAGAGACAGTATTAAGGTTGAGCTCTCTTTGGAAGGTAATTATACGATAAAAGGTAAGGCTGGAGAACCTTTTACGATAAGTGTTCTCGCTAAGAATCTTTCTAATGTAACTTCCGTGACTTTCAATATAAAAGTATATAGCGGCTTTAATACTTTTTACGAGAATACTTACCTATTACAGCCCAACGAGAACAAAGTCATAAATATCTCTTTAACCATGCCTGAGGGACTTACTGGTGATTATCTCATTGTCGAATCTTCTACTTTAGGAGTTATAGTTGCGATATTAAAGTTAGAGTATTCTCAGGACATCTTGGAGAACATTACTAAGCCTATAGGACCTGTAGTTAGTAACCAAACTATTATCTTAATTATAATAATTATATTAACAGTATTAATTCTCTTAAGATTATTTTTAAAAAAGCTTTAGTTACTAGAGTGTAATTACAACAAGAAATTTATAGAGAATTTTAGTAATTCCCATGAAATGGCTGAAAGTGTAGAAGCTGCTAAGTTAGGCTATGAATTCTCGAGAATTCTGGAGTCATATCGCGGTAGAATAATTAAAAACATACTTGAGCATGTTAGAAGCAACATACCAATTCTCGATGAGGCTTCTAAACATTTGATAAATGCAGGGGGTAAACTTCTTAGGCCTTCTCTGGTTGTTTTGGCTTGCAAAGCAGTAGGTGGGGATGAAGATCTTGCAACCTTTGCCTCCGTAGGCGGTGAGACTGCTCACGTAGCGAGTCTCATTCATGATGACATAATAGACGGGGACGAACTAAGGAGAAATGTCAAAACTGTGCATTTGGAATACGGTTTGCCTTTAGCTATACTTGCAGGGGATTTTCTTATAATAAAGAGCTTCCAAATGATAGAAAGGTTAGTAAGAGAAAAAGGCTTCCCTGCTGAAAGAGCTATTGAATTACTTAGACTTAGTTGCGAGGGAGCTCTAGACGTTACTGAGGGCGAAGTAATGGATATCTTATTTTTAGAAAGGGATCATGTTTCTCTCCATGAATATCTAAAGATGATAGAGCTAAAGACAGCTAGAGCCTTTGAGGTTTCGATGAAAGGCGGCGCAATCTTGGGCTTTGGAAGTAGGGAAGAAATAGAAATGTTAGGTAATTATGGTCTTTATCTAGGAATGGCTTTTCAAATAGAAGATGATTTGCTTGGCAGTATTGGTAAGAGAGAAGATGTCGGTAAACCTATAAGCGATATTGTGAAAAAAAGGAAAAATTTCTTGGTATGTTATGTAGATACATTCGGAAGTCCCGAACAAAGAAGAGAATTGAGGAGGATATTGTCCAAAAAAGAAATCGACGAAAGAGAATTGTATGAGGCAAGAAATTTATTCTCGGAAAGTAATGCAATAGAAGCAGCTAAAAATTATATAAGAGATTACACAAGGAAGGCAGTAAAATCTATCAGTTCTCTAAAACCCTCAGAGACCAAAGATCTTTTAATAGAATTAGCTTATTACTTGGCTAATAGGACTAAATAAATTTAACTTATTCTTCGTTTAATCTTTTGTGGAAGAGAATGTAAAAGAAGCAGCTGAAGTATTCGGCGCATTAGCTAGCGAAGTTAGGTTGAAAATAATCATGTCTCTAAAAGACGGTCCTAAAACTTGGAGTGAGCTCATGTTCGGTCTTCAAGTTAATCCTAAAATACTTGATGAATCTCTTAAAAAACTTCTTAAAGCAGGGGTTATAGTTAAGGAGGGAAATAAGTACAGGTTGACTGGATTGGGCGATTACATTCTTCAGATAATAACTCCTATTTCGCAACTGGCTATAGAAGTACTTGTATCCCTCTTGAAAGGATTCACATCTAAGAGAAAGAAAAATTAAGTTCTTCCAAAATCTTTTCGTCTAGCCCGAATTTTGGGGTAAAATTTTAAGTTTTTAACCTGCTTCCTTTCAACTAAGACCGAGCTTTCTTTAAAAGGATTATATTTAAAAACTCCAATGTGCTTTTATCCTTACAATGGGCAATTCGAAAAGTAAGATAGCGTTAGTGTTAGCCATTGCAATAACTGCTATGTTCATAGTACAGGCTACCTTTCCTTTATTGAGCGCAGCCCAAAATGTAATAGAAGGAAGTAAAGACAAGGCTAAACCTTGGCCCTATGTAATTCCGAAGGAATTTGAACTACCTTTGCTCTCCTCTCTTCCTAAGAGCAAAGTCGATCCTCGTATATACAAACAAATAGATTCTGGCGCTAGCAGCGTTCAGGTAATAATCCTGTATGACTGGCATTTCAGAGATAAACTTCTAGCTTCGCTTCCAGCAGGTTCAAAATTATTGAGATACGCTACTGAAGTAATCCAATACCTGCCTTTACTGGGCGTATCTCTACCTGCAAATAAGAATGAAATACAAAGACTTGCTAGCTTACCTTATGTTAAGCTAATAGCTTACAATGAACCTTTGAGCTATGAAATGCTCAATGTGATGAATCCTAAGATCGAGGCTGAACTTTTTAAGAAAGAATTCAAAACTCAACAAGCACTTCCTTCAAGATGGTATGCTACTCCTTTGGATGTTGCAATAGAAACCAGAGCTACAGAGTTATGGAAGAAGGGAATAACCGGGAAAGGAGTGATAATAGGCATTATGGATACAGGTATAAACCCAAGGCATCCTGACTTCTTTTTCCCAGATGGCAGGAGTAAGATAATATTTTCCTTCAGCCCCTTCAGCGGTGAAGATGCATACACAACTATACCTACTTTGTTTGCAGGACATGGTACTCATGTAGCATCGATAGCTGCCGCATCCGGTTTAGGTTCTGGTCAAGGATGGTATCTAGACAGAGCTACTTTCTTGTATCAACGTGCTACTATATCCAAGGGAGAAATTACAGGTTTGGCTCCCGATGCATACTTAGCTATCTTCAAAATATTCTCTGATCCAAATCTATCTGCTGAGCCTCCTACTGTATACCACATAGCAATTTCAATAGTTCAAGCAGTTAAGGTAGGTGTAGATGTGATGAACGCAAGCTGGGGCTTTATAGGCTTCGATGCTGATACTCAAGCTGTATTGTATTATGCAGTTGCTTGGGCTATACAGTGCGGTATGGTCTGGGTTAACAGTGCAGGTAATTATGGTCCTGGGTTTGTCACGTTAGGTTTTCCAGCGGCTCAGGAGAGCGTGATCACTGTAGGTCTTACTTATCCCGCAAACTTCCCTAGCCCAGGTTATGGTAAAAAAGTGGTTTACTGGTCAAGCAGAGGTCCAACATATCCTGCTAACTCTTTCTTCCAGAACGGTGCAGATATCATACCTACAACTGGATTCTTAAGCGCTGGTAGGAATAAACCAGATATTTTAGCTCCAGGATTTGGCATAATGGCTGCTAACGCAGGCTTTGAATTTCCTTCACCGTATGAATCTCTAGATCCCTTCAATGATACTCAAATAGCTTATCTCCATGCAGGTGTTAAGTACAAGGCATTATCGGGCACTTCTATGGCTGCACCGGTTATAACAGGCATCGTAGCTCTATTAATCCAAGCCTTCCCAGGAGCTACACCTGCTGCTATAAAGGCTGCTTTGATAAACGGTGCTGTTCCTACCACAACTGTACAAGGCGTTTCTGATCCCAACATATCAGGTGCTGGGTTGGTGGATGCATTAAACGCTTATAATATATTAGCGCAATCACCTAAGAAGAGTGGCTTCAAGATACCTCCTCCATATTGGGTTGTTGAAACTCAAGCGACGCCCGACGCCTACAAGCAAATATTTAGAGGATATAAAATATTGGTCGATGATATAACTGCTGTAGGAGAAAGTCAAAGTCTTGGATTACAATATTCTTATAACAACTTCATCGATGACCTCAGAAACAGAGGTGCAAACATAACTTATTTATCTCAAGCATTCCCGCCTAATTATGTTTGGCAGCAAATCAATCAAACGATAGAAAGTCCTCATCCTTATGAACCTTTGACAAACCAATTCTATCATATATACTACCCAGGCGCTACAGCTATTCAAATACATTTTGCGAGGATAGGTCTTGGTATAAGTCCTACACTTCCGGCTACTACTTCCTATATAGTTGTATATAGCTGGGACTGGAGTACAATAGTGGCGTTAATAGTAGGTCCTACCGATCTTTATGACGTATTATATCCTGCGCTCGGTACTCCAGGTGTACACATAAGATTAATTACTGATAATTCAACAGGTTATGGTTTCAAGGTTGATTGGTATGCTGTTCAATTGCCTAAGCCAAGCATTGTGGATTATAACGTTAGGAGAGAAGTTTTACTGCAATACTATTGGTCTAATAGATCAACGAATCCTTGGGAGGTAAATGTTGCACCTATACCCACACCTATCACGGTTGGTAAAGCTACTGCAGCAGGGTACTCTGATTTAGGCAACGAACCTTGGATTAAGAAGGAATATTTAGCATATCAAATTACTTATGAGAAATTGCTAGAGTGGTATAAGGTCAAGGAATCCATATCACAATGCTACTGGCCATATCTCGCTAGAGGTAATTTCAGTTTGTATGATCTATGGTTACCCTTGCCATCCTTTGGACTCAACTATACGGCTGCCTTTGATCCAAATAATCCACCGCCATTAGGAACTATGATAGAAGATAATAAAGCAGGGCAAGGAATAGCTGATATAATGTATGTTAATGCAACTGTCTATGATATGCAAACCAAATCTTATACAACTATGTATTTGACTTTAGAGATCTATAGGCCTTATTATAGAAATGGAATGCCAGCAACTGTTTCATCTCTTGATGATCTTGTACGTAAGACTGTTCCGCAACTGCTCTTTGGTGGGTCAGCTTTGTATAGCGTTTCTTATCTCACAGGCGTTGAGTCTTGGAAATGGGTTCGACTAACTACTAATGATCCAAACAAGAGAATATTCGTAGATGCATCTCATCCTATTAAGATCTGGTTCATAACTAACGGTGATGGAAAAGGAGGAATTGGTTTGGAAGCCAATTATCTAGCTTTAGGTAGCGCTTCACTTACGCCTGAGGACGAAGAACCTGAGGATCCTTCAATTTTCAATACAGTAATCCTTTCAGGTCATACGAACAGGCCTAATGCTATATTCTATGGTCAATTCGACCTATTCTTAATACTGACTCCTTGGTATGTAGATCCTGAATGGGTAGATAGAATTGAATTAAAGAACTACGTAGACAACTACATAGGCAGAGTTTTGTTCGTAGGAGGTTACATACCTAGGATGGAGCCGTTCTTTGGTACATATTTCGATGAACCTGTATACATGCTACCTAGAGGTTCTGAAGTAGGAACTCCTGTGAAGATGAATTATTATACGTGGGATTTCGGCGTTGAATGGGTGAGCGATTCGATAGGCGGTCCTGCTAAGATATTAGTGCCTAATAATCCAATATTTGCACCAGGAGTAGCGCCTGATGGAAGTCCTCTAGATCCAGTTGTATATTTGGGAAGTGAAGTTATGTCGATAAAGCTTAGACCAAATGCCGCAAACACTAAAATATGGGCCTTAGATCCTACATTCCCTGCAATAGCATTCTATAATTCAACTCCATGCAATGGAGTTTTGATGATAAGCGATAGTTATGTTCTATCAGATATATCATATGGTAGCGAAGCTTTCCTATTCCATCAGTGGTTCGGTTTGAGAGCAGTTGCCTATTTGCTAGATTCATTACCTCCTTATAACTTGGTAGCAAAGGTTAATCAGTGGTTCTATCCGATAGGTGGCGCAGAAGGTGGTATTGGATTGTTCGTTAGACTTCAATACAACAAGATAGTAGCAAACGGTACAATATGGACTTTAAACTATACGATAACAAACTACTTGCCATATGCAGTTTCGATACATGCTAAACTAGAAATACCTAGCAATTCAACCATAGCGGGCTTGATCAAGGCTGCTGGTCTTAACTTAACTGATTGGCGCGTAGTAGTTCCTCCTGCTACGGATCAAGGACCTTCAATTAAAACATTCGCAATAGGAGGGATAGCTTATACTAAATTCTTAGCTACTACAAGTCCAGGAATAGGATACTACCCAGCCTATACAGAGCTTTGGAGCACCTTTAAGTTCAATGCTACTCTCTATGCCAATTTCACAGACACGGGAGCTATAGATTACGATAACCCGATCTTTAGCCATGCAGGGAGGTCTGTAAGTATATTGAATAAGATTCATAGACAAGGTGATCTGCCTCTAGTTAGCACTGCTACACCTCTCAGCTTTGATAGTTATACATCTAACTTGGTAGCGAAATATCCTCTAGACTGGAAGTACGTCAATATAACGATAATAAATCCAGATGTATCAATAAGTAGTTTAAAGGCTCGTATAACTGGGAACGTTAGTTCAGTGGCACAGTTCGCTACATTGGTTAATGAAACATTTGGTCCTGGCGTTTGGAGAGTCAAACTTGTGCTTTTAGGTCCTTCAGTTGATCTAAGGCCAGAGAACGTAAGCGCAATAGCAGGCCAAGCTTTAGAATCATATCAAATTCCAGTTCCTGTGCCTATTGATGGACCACTCTTTGTGCCTATAGCGGACGGTCATTACCCAGGATTGCCTCATACTGGTCATTATTATGCTTTCGTATTCGTATTCATAGATCCTAACTTGCCAAGCGGAATGTATACTGGTGATGTTAATGTCTTAGACGATAACAACAATGTGATTGCTAGAACTAAATTGGCCATCACGGTAGAGCAAAGGCCTAATGGATACATTGTTTGGGATGACGGTTTGTACATAAATAACAGGCCTGCTGTAGATGATCCAGCAAACTACCATGGTGTAGGTTATGCTGTGTTTACCGCACACGACTGGCCAACTCAACCTTGGGTAAATGCCTTTGAGTTGTGGAGGACCATTAGCGGTCCTGAGCTAAACTTCGCAGTCAAGCCTTCAGGGGCAATATCAATAGCTTTGGATATCATTGCAGAAAATCAAACTCCAGGTCAACCTCTATGGAAGATCGAGGCATTCTATAGAGACTTAGTAAACAGAGTCTTCAAGGATGCCCAAGGTTTCATGTTGGTAGAGAATGCTCACTTCAGACCTTTCGATGGTTATTACTTTGCTAGGGAAATAGGTTATGCACCAGAAATCAGATGGGTTAACTACACTGCAAGGGATATAATGATCAAAATACTTGCAGAAAACAAAGGCTCATTGATAGTATTCTCTCAGTTTGCTTCGGCCAACTCAGTCAATCCCGTATCAGGCCAACCTAATCCATATAATATGAACTGGTTGTTAGGTTATGTTGGATCCAGAGTGTACTTCCCAACAGGCATCAACACCTCAGCCGCAAAGGACTTGATGCTATTCGCTACAGGCTTGCCTTCTTTTGATCTACCTATACCTGCAGGTTGGAGGACTATAACACCTCCAGCGTTACCCTATAATACAATTTCATTCTACTATCTATTCGCGAGTGAATCGGGCGGCTATGGGCTAATAAGCGACATAGCTTACAATGAAACTAAAAGGAAGCTCTTCTTAGATGTAAACTCTTTTAACCTTGTAGACGGTTCGATTACCTATAGCAAGTATGTTCTTCCTACAGTGATAGAGACGCCTATGCCATATCCTCCTTTAACTACTTTCGTATATAAGATAACTGTACCTAATGCAGACTATGTACTGCCTGTATTCGACTACATAAAAGTATCAGTAGGAACTATCATACAAATACTCGATACTAATTACGAAGTAAAAGCTCAGTTTATTGCAGCTAGCGATGTTGAAGATTATGGAGTAATCATAGGAGGGCCTGTTCGCGGCGATACTGTTTATATTAAATTTACTTCTTCAGCAGCTGTAAAGCCTGGCTTTGATGCAGGAATTAGGGTAAGCTATGTTCTCTATGCAAGCACTGCTTATTTCGTTAAAGACATTGCTCAGTTCTACGTGAAGAACGAGGACGATCCTGAATTAACATGGCAAGATGGAAGATATAGGATGGCAGATTGGAATGCGATAGCTGGAAAGTGGGGCATTGCATTAGCCTTAGATACGCGTTTAACTGGAATATCAGGAGAAATATCTAAAATACCTTTACCAGATGCTAAGGTGATAGCTTTTGGCCAGTCTTCCTTCTTCGAAAACGTTTACTTCCAGCACTTCGTGACTCATATTACCGGCTTGATTTCTGAGAGCGCTTGGAGAACCTACTTAAAGATATTCTTAAGGTCGATACTCCAGTACGTAGGAGGCTATTATACTGCAGTGACAGGCGGCATAACAGGTCTAGAGACATTCATAAGTTTCCTTAGAATCTTAGAAGGTAACGCAAGAGATGCAGGAATGATTGTAAGTCCAGAAGTTGATACAAAGATTAGCGCGGCTGAGGGCTATATAGCTGAAGCAAAGAATATAGTGCTAACAGGCAATTACATAGCAGCTGCTTCGCCTTTATTAAAGGCTAACTCTACTTTGAGTGAAGCTGCTACATTGCTAGTTACCCAATTAGAAGAGCAAGCGAATTCAGAAAAACTCAATGCAATGTCAACGATAAATAAGGTTAGGGCTTTTGTGAACTTAACCGCAAGTTATAACGTAGATGTAAGAGAAGCTCTTACTATTTGGGGAAATGCTGAGAAAGCTTTTGATTCAGGAAATTCAACATTGGCTTTATTCAATAGAGAAGATCCAGCTACATGGTTCAACTTAGTGGATAGCTACAAAGCATTTAAGCAAGCAGGCAGTTTGGCTATTCTTGCCTCTCAGAAGGCCGTGGTATCTGCCTATAATCTTGCTACTATGATAAGGGATCAGGCTACCAAGGTTTTAAACACAGTCTACACTCAAGTTTCAAACTTGGCTGCTGCAGGAATTCCGGCTAGCGACTCTACTAGGTCTTCTTATGAATTAGCGTCTGTAAAGTTAGCATCAGGAGATAATTCTATGAAAAACTACAACATTGCCGACATAAATACCTATACCAATGTGCTAGATGCATTAGCTAGCTACAGAGAAGCTCTTGGCTTTGCAGAAGAAGCGTTAAGCTCTGTTTTGAACGATGCAAGGAATGCTGCTGCAGAAAAGCTAGCTGAGCTTAGATCTGAAATAGCAAAAACCAGAGCTCTACCTCATGATGAAAGCATTGTCGCAGCTATCGACGCTAAAGTTCCATTCTATGAATCAAGATTAGTTGCAGCCAAAACTGTAAGCGACTTCATAAGATTATATAGTGAAATTACGGATGACATAAGTAGAGTTAGAGCTGCTGTAATAACTCCTACTACACCAGCTCCCGGAATGACTCCATTACAACTGGCGATAATAGTAATACTAATTCTGATACTGATATTCGCCCTAGTATACGCGGCGACGAGAAGGAGAAGAGCGGCAAGTCTAGCGACTCTATTCTAAAACTTTTATTTTTAATTAATTAATTTTTTTTATGAAAATTTTAGTTACCGACCCTATTTCTTCAACTTTCTTTGAGCTTATTAGGAAGGATGGTTTTGATGTTGTATACAAGCCTTATATAGAAAGGAAAGAACTTTTGGTTGAAATAAGGGATAAGGATGCTTTAGTTGTTAGAGGTAGAACTAAAGTTGATAGAGAAGTCATAGATCATGCAGAGAAAATCAAATTGATAGTTAGAACCGGGGTTGGTTTAGACAACATAGACCTAGAATATGCTAGAACAAAAGGGATAGCAGTATTCAATACCCCTGGCGCTACTTCTAATGCTGTTGCTGAGTTAACAGTTTGTTTGATCTTAAGTTTACTTAGAAGGGCTTACTTAGGTCATGAAGCGCTTAGAAGAGGAGAATGGATAAAGAATAAGCTAATAGGTTTTGAACTTAAAGGAAAGACTGTTGGTATTCTAGGATTTGGAAGAATAGGTTATGAAGTGGCTAAGAAACTCAAAGCCTTCGATTGCAGGATAATCGCTCATAGTAGGACTGATAAAAGTAAATTGGCTAATGAAATAGGGATTGAGTTCTCTACAGATCTAGATTATTTATTGTCCAACTCGGATATTTTAACTGTACATCTAAGCCTAAATCCTTCTACTTACTTATTCTTGAATAAAGAAAGACTGGCTAAATTGAAGAAGGGATCTTTTATAGTCAATACTTCTAGGGGTGCTATAATAGATGAAAAAGCATTGTTAGAGCTCATAGAATCAGGACATATTGCAGGAGTTGCTCTAGATGTATTTGAAAAAGAGCCTCCAGATACTGAAGTCGAGAAGAAATTGATTTCGATGGATAATGTAATAGTTACTCCTCACATAGGAGCTCAGACCAGAGAGGCAATGGAAGAGGAAGCAAAGGAGGCTGCGATGATTATATCAGAATTTTTTAGAAAATTAAAATACTAGAAAGTGGAAGACTAGGTAATGGGTTTAGCGAAATATAGAAAACTGGTAAAGAAGGCATATGAAAAAGAGCTGAGAGAAAGGCTAATAGAATGGAGGAAGCAGCCTGCTGTAGTTAAACTAGAAAGGCCTACGCTAGTATATAAAGCTAGGATGTTAGGGTATAAGGCAAAACAGGGAATAATAGTTGTTAGAGTCAGAATTAGGAAAGGTAAGATGTCAAAGCAAAGACCTAGAACAGGCAGAAGGCCTAAAAGAATGGGTACTACTAAATTGACTTTGAAGAAATCCCTTAGATTGATAGCTGAAGAAAAAGCCCAAAGGAAATTCCCTAACATGGAAGTTTTGAACTCTTATTATGTAGCAGAGGATGGAATGTATAAATGGTTTGAAGTGATATTAGTGGATCCTTATAGCACAAGCATAAAATATGATAAGAATCTGAGCTGGATTTATAGGGGTGATTGATATTTCCGTTCCAGAATTGAATTCCGAGCGTTTAGAGTTCGAAGAGCTTAGAAAGAAACTGGTAGCTTACGTCACTACTAGGACTGGAGAGAAAAGGAAAGGGAAGGGTTTCAGTATAGGGGAATTAAAGGCTATTAACTTGCCCGTAAAGAAAGCTATAAAATTAGGAGTACCTGTGGATCTTAGAAGGAAAACGAATTATGAAGAAAACATAGCTACTCTTAAAAGCATTGATTGGAATAGATACAAAACTTTGGCTAAAAAATTCCTTAAAAAGAAAAAACAACGTTGGTTTGGTCATAAGCATAGGAAAAGGGTATTCAGGGGATTGACTTCTGCTGGTAAGAAGATGAGGGGTTTAAGGAGCCAAAAGTTAAGACATACGCATAAACATAAATGGAAGAAAAAGCAAAAAGAAAGAGAGGAAGGAAAGTAAATGGGAAAGATAAGCAAAGGAGTTAACTGCAGTGTAGTAGGATGTTCCAATAAAGCCGAGAAATCCCTGTCTTATGAAAGAGCTTCTTTAGCTAGCTCTTTTAGTTTTTCTTCAAAACTTAGGACGGTCTATCTATGTAAAGAACACTACAAGATTTGGAAGAAAGAGACAAAGGAAATCAGAGAACTAGAAAGAGCAAGTTGGAAATAGTTGAATATTATGTAATCTTAATAGGAGACGATCCCTATTTAGCTGAAAGAGAAGTCATCTATGCTCTAGAATCTGCAGGTTTTTATTACAATTTTCTAGGGAGGAATGGTTTAATTTTATTCATACGCAGCTTTGAAGGCATAGCTCCCTATCTTGCCTGGAGATGTGCTAAAGTTAGATATGTAGTAAGGCTTTTCTTCAAAGGTACCTTAGAAGAAATCAAAGAAATTGAGAAGTTAGATATTAAATTAGAAGGTAGCTTTGCTGTTAGGATTCATTCTTATGATAAAGATTTCAAGAAGATCACAAATGATTTGGAAAGGGAAATAGGCAGGATTTTTTACTTGAAGGGCAATAGAGTAGATCTCGAATCTCCTTCTGTATTAATATTAGGCTACATAAAAGACCGCATACTTTATCTAGGATTTCTTGAAGCTAAGAGCGATAGGAAAGCGCTTTTATCTAGAAGACCTAGTAAGAGACCTGCTTTCCATCCTTCATCGATGATGCCAGAAAATTCTAGATTGATGGTCAACTTGGCAAAGTCACCTTTAAATGGGTTATTCGTGGATCCTTTTTGTGGTGTAGGCGGGATATTGATAGAAGCTGCCTTAATCTCAGAGCATTGCGTTGGAATAGATATAGATGCGAACATGATTAAGGGATGCAAGGAAAACGTTCGCTATTATCATCTTTATAATGTTGATTTGGTAAGAGGCGATGCCACAAAACTTCCTTTAAGGAGAGTTGAAAGCATAGCCTGTGATACTCCATATGGAATTGCTTCTTCTTTGAAAGGAAGGAGCCATGCTGATCTACTCAGAGAATTTCTAGAAGGAATTAAGAGCTATGGTAAGATGAGGATCTGCATTGCTACTGTTGAAGAAAAATTAGAGCCATTAGGATACAAGATAGTATTAAAACATCCTCAAAGGGTTAGGAAATCATTAATAAGGTGGCTTTATGTTTTAGAATTGGATGATGGAAGTAATACTCCTAGGAACAGCGGCGAGCAAGCCCACAAAGCAGAGAGGCCTTCCTTCTATAGCTATTAGAATAGATGGTGACATATTTTTATTTGATTGTGGAGAAGGTACTCAAAGGCAATTATTGAATGCAGGTCTAAACCCCAATAAGATAAAGGCCATATTCATATCGCATTTACATGGAGATCATTGGTTTGGCATCGCTGGACTGATATGGAGCATGGGCTTAGATTTAAGGAGAGAAGACTTACACGTTTATGCTCCTAAAAACTTCGAGGAAATATTCAATGTCTTGGATAAAGTCATAAATCCTTATCGTCTTTATAAGGTCGTCATCCACGAATTAAAGGAAGGGAAAATATATGATGATAAAATAGAAGTTAGTGCTATCAGAGCTAAACATAGTGTGGAAAGTTATTCATTTAGGATAAAAGAAAAGGACAAGCCTCCTAGAATATTAAAGGAAAAGCTCAAAGAATTGGGTATACCTGAAGGTCCTCATTTGAGGAAACTCAAGAAGGGCTTATCCGTGAAGCTTAAAGATGGAAGGATTATATATCCTGAGCAAGTTTTGGGTGAGCCTGTTAAAGGAAAGGTGGTAGTCTATACAGGCGATACAGCTCCCAATGATGATTTGATAAGCTTTGCAAGCAATGCAGATTTGCTAATCCATGAAGCTACCTTCGGAGATGCAGAAGAAGCTCTCGCTAGAGAATCTAAGCATTCAACAGCTAGGGATGCTGCTAAGATAGCTAAGAAGGCTAACGTTAAAATGTTGTTGTTAACCCATATGAGCGCGAGATATACTAATCCAGATCAACTGATACTCGAAGCAAAGGAGGAATACGAGAACGTCATTGCAGCTCATGACTTCTTTCGTATTCAGCTTTGAATTTCTTCACAATAGGCATAGGTGCAATATAATCTATTATCTTATCCAAATCCTTAGATTTTATCCTTATTTCTATGAATCCTAAAGGAGCTTCTCCTTCAACCGTTACGAAAGAAACCTTGTTCATATATGCTGCTTGTTTATTTAGCCTGAAGACCAAATTTTCATCTTCGATGCTTTTTTCGAGAATGCTTCTAACCGTTAGTTCTATTCTTTGTTTCTTTATCAACTTAGCGAGCTTGTTCAATGCGTTTAATGAATAGGCTTTTGCTATGTAAAATTTCAAGTCTTCTTCTTCAATTGTATTTAGAGTTTCGTAATCTAAGACATTATCCAAGGCAATCCTGACTTTATTTTCATCTTCTGTTGGTTTTATCTCTACTCTAGCTTCTATTTCTAGCATTTAATATCTTCTTAAGCACTTCTATAAAATTCTTCCTCAATTCTTCCTTACTTTCTTCATTGACTATCATGTAATCTGAAAGAGCTATTGTACTTCCCAATCCTAGTTTCAATTCCCTTTCATCTCTCTCTTTGAATTCCTCATAATTTTTAGGGTCATCCTTCCTTTTCCTATCCAATGCCCTCTTGAATCTTGTAGCAGGCGATGCGTGTATAGCTATTAAATATACCTCTCCTATTTTTTTGAGGTATTCAATTTCTTCGATATTCCTTATTCCTTCTATTACTGCATCTTTGTTCAATTTCTTTAATTCTTCTCCGCATATTCTTGCTATGTAATCCCTTCCATATTTTTCCCTTATCTCGAAGATTAGCTTTGAAGCATCTCCTTCTTCTATCTCTCTTATCTTATCGCCCATGCTTATTACAGGTAGACCTAGTTCCTTAGCAAAGCTTGCAGCCAAGGTCTTACCAGCCAAAGGCATGCCAGTTATACAGATTATTTTCATCCTATTTTTCCCTTAGTTCTCTTCTATTAAAATTTTTCAATTTAAATCATCGTAAGAATAATAAATTTAGTTAGATGCGCTCTTTCATAGCTTTGGATATAAACGATGAAGAAGTTATCAATAGACTTGCTAGGGTTGCTTTAATGCTCAATTTAAGAGGTGTCAAACCTGTTGAAAGAGAAAATCTGCACATAACGATCAGATTCTTAGGAGAGATATCTGAACCTATGGTCCAAGAAGTCATATCAGCTTTGAGGAAAGTTAGGTACAAACAAATATTCATTAGAATATCAAGTTTAGGAGCATTTCCCAGCCTGAAGAGACCTCGAGTTATATGGGCTGGTATTAAAGAGGGGTTTTCTGAATTGATAGAATTACATGAATTGATAGAGTATGAGCTTAAAAACATAAGATTAAGGCTTGAAAGAGAAGATTTCCATCCTCACGTTACGCTAGCGAGGATAAAAGAAAATTCGAGCATCAACGAAGTCATCAAGATTTTAGAAAGCAATCTCGAATTAGAATTCGGTTCTTTCATTGCTAAGGATTTCTCATTGAAGCAAAGCATCCTAACTCCTAGAGGTCCCATATATAGAGACATAGAAAGATTTTCGTTATGAAGGCAGAAGAAGTATTAGACAAGGTTAAGGATAAACTTGAAATAAGTGAAGAAGAAAGAGCGAAGATAAACGAATTGGTCAAAGAAATATTGGAAGTATTAGAAAACAAAAGGAAAGAGCTAGGTATAGAAGCTTTGATAGAAGTACAAGGTTCATTTGCCCATGATACTTGGCTCAAAGAAGACAAGGATATAGATATTTTCATACTCGGAAGAAGCGATAACATAATAGAAGATGCTCTTAAGCTAGCTAAATATTCCTTCCCAAATCACATAGAAAGATATGCAGAACATCCTTTCATAACAGTTCCTTATAAGGGGTATAATTTCGACATAGTACCAGCGTATTTAATAGAGAAAGGAGAGAAGATAAGGACTGCGGCAGATAGAACTAGACTTCATACTAGTTATTTGTTGGAAGTGCTGAATGATAAGTTAAGGAAGGAAATAAGATTGCTCAAGTTATTTCTTAAGACTCTAGATCTTTATGGAGCTGAAATAAAAGTAGGAGGCCTATCAGGATATCTCTGTGAACTTCTAATAATTCATTATGGTTCCTTTATGAATTTGGTACGTTCCTCTTTGGAATGGAAGCCTTATAAAGTAATCATAGGAGATTGGAAAGGAAGACCGGAACCTATAGTAGTCGTTGATCCAGTAGATCCTAATAGAAACGTAGCTTCTTCTTTCAAGAAATTCGACTTGTTCAAGTTTGGTTGTTTGTTGTTTTTAGAAAATCCTTCTACGATATTTTTCGAAGGAAGGAAGTATTGCTCAGACTTAGATCTAGCCTTAGAAATTTTCGAAGGAAGGGCTTCTGAAGCTTTGGTTGTTGAATTTGAATACCCTAAAATAGCTCCAGACCAATTCTGGGGAGAAATCCAGCGAGCTCAAAGAAGCTTGACTAACTTTTTAATAATCAATGGTTTCGAAATATTAGATTCATTGACATATTCTGATGAAAAAGAAAAAGCTGCCATCTTAATTGAAGTTAAGAGTAAAGAGCTCTCAAAATTCAAAATACATGAAGGACCTCTTTTATTTTTGCTCTCTCATGCGAGAGCTTTCATAAGAAAACATAGGAATGAACCTATAAGCTTGAAGGATGGGAGGTTGTTCGCTACTACTAAAAGGAAGATAACCAGCATTGATAGCGCTATAAAGAAATGGGCTTTGACACAATCTTTACCTAAGGATTTGATAAAATCTTTAAAGAACGCTAAAATATACTCAGCTGAAGAGGCTCAAGACCTAGGAATAAAGAGGAGAATTTTGGATTTAGCCTTGAAAGATCTTTGGTGGGTAAGGGAAGATTTGATAAAGAGCTTAAACATAAAGCTTGAGTAGTGTGGTTTGAAGAAATCCTATGTTATCCTTTATTTAGCAAGGAAGAATTTGAAAATAGGCTTAAAGAGCTAAAGGAAATTGGGATAGAAGATTTAATCGAAGGAGGAAATACAACAGTACTAGGGAGGAGAATAATAGGCAAGGGGACTACAAGCTTAGTAGTTAAGGCTTTATATAAAGGAAAATTGGTGGCTCTAAAGATAAGGCGTTTAGATTCCAATAGAGAATCTATGGAAAAGGAAGCTAATATACTGCAAGTCTTATCGAACCAAGATTTCGTCCCTAAGCTTTTTTCTTTTTCGAAGAACTTCCTAATTTTGGAATACTTAGAAGGAACAGACATAGATGTTTTCTTGGAAAAGGCCGAAGAGGAAGAAATAAAAAGCGTAGTAAAGCAGATCATCTCTATTTGTATAAAGCTAGATGAGCTTGGAATAGATCACGGAGAACTCTCCAACGCTTCAGATCATGTATTAGTTGATAAAAATCTAAAAGTTAAGATAATAGATTTCGAATCAGCAAGCCTTAATAGGAAGCCTCAAAATATCACTTCGATTCTTTCATATCTATTTATATCTAATAAGCCTTTTTCAGAGAAGGTTTTAAAAGCTTTTGGACTTAAAAGAGAAGATGTGATTAATGCTTCAAGGGATTATAAAAAAGGCATTAAAGATTCTCTCAATATTTTCTTCAAGTGATCATTTCTATTATTTCATTATAGAGCTGTATAGCTTCTTCATTATTACTAACATTTTTTATAAGCATTCTTCCGTTTTTAAATAGACTTATTTCTTTATCTTTATAAACAAATCCTAGCATGATTGGGCTTTTTATTTTTATTTGAATTTTTTCTGATATTTCATCTTTGATATTATTAAGATTTAAATCAATTTTTCTACGAGGATTTACGTTGACCAAGTTTTTACCACAACTCCATATCAATCCTATATCTGCTGGTTTGTAAGCGAACTTACCAGAACACACTGGGCAATCTTCTCTTCTCCTAACTTCGATTATGTCAAAGATAAGGCTTTTAACATCTACGAGCATCATTTTAGAGAACAAGGAAGGTTTAATTCCTAGTAAATATTTTAAAGCTTCATTTGCTTCTATAGAAGCGATGATGTTCACAGCTGTATTCAAAACACCTGCAGTTTCGCAAGTTTCAAGTCCTTCATCTTGCAAGTCTCCTATGATGCATCTTAAACAAGGAGTTTCTCTGGGTTTAAAGAAAGAAACAGATCCTTCATATCTCAATACGGATCCGAATACATAGGGTATCCCTTTCTCTACGGCATAGCTGTTTATTATGTCTCTAGTAGCTAAGTTGTCTAGACCATCTAGTATGATATCCACGTCTTGAAGGTATTCTCTGTAGTTCGATAAATTCAAATTCTCTGCATAAGCTTCTATCTCAACGTTAGGGTTTATTTTCTTTAATCTTTCTGCCGCAACCTCAACTTTAGGTTTACCTATATCCTCTGTGGTAAACAGAGGTTGTCTAGCAAGGTTGCTCAGTTCTATTATATCTTGGTCTATCAATCTCAAGTAGCCACATCCGTTTGAGGCTAATAAATATGCGATCACGTTACCCAAACCTCCTAAGCCTATGATAGCAACTCTTTTATCTCTAAGTTTACTCAACCCCTCTTTTCCTATTCCTTTTAATACAAGAATCCTAGAATAGTATTCCATTTCCTTAAAATCCTTCAACATTCTTTTATACACTTTTCTTCTCAATTCTTTTACCTATGTAAATTGTGATTTCGTATAAAAGATAAACTGGAAAGAGTAAGGGTAATAAACTTAAAAAAGTTGGGTCTGGGCTAATTAGACCTGCGATAAACGCTATTATCAAATATATTAGAATTCTATACTTAGACAAAACCCTCGTGCTTATTACTCCTATTTCTATCAATGGCAATAATATAGAAGGTGTAGCAAAAAGTAAACCTCCTAATATAGTTAATATTACCACGGTGTTTATGAAATCGTTCAAATTTATGAGGGGCGCTAATCCTAGAGGTTCATAAAATAAAGTTAATGCTCTGAAAGTCAAAGGTAATACTAATACAAGCGTGAAGATCAAGCCTATTAGATATAGCAATGCAAAGGGTAGCAAATATTTCTTTAACACCTTTTTTTCTCTTTTGTAAAGCGCAGGAGAAATGAAAGCATATAATTCGTAGAATGCGAAAGGTATAGTTATTGCTAAAGCTAAAAGCAATGCTAGTTGTATCATTACAAACAAAGGAGAAGTGGGAGATGGAACGAATAGCTTGAATTCTGCAGGCAAATAAGCTTTGACCATCGTTCTAATAAGCCAAAATATGAAAAGATCGTAAAACAAGGGATTGTTGCTACGTTGGTCATTAAAGAATTCCGCGCTAGGGATTACCAAAAATATGAGGAGGGCAATTATGAAAACTATTATTACTTTCCTAATTCTGATAATTAATTCGTTGATGTAATCCAAAAAATCTTTATACATAAAACTTATTAGTTTTTGCTGAATTAATTTTTGTGAATATGATATATAATGCTTGGGGGCCTATAGAGTGGATTTTATTGATTTTCATATTATTGATATTATTTGGTTCGAAGAGAATACCTGAGATAGCGAGGAGCTTGGGCGAAGCTGTAAAAGAGTTCAGAAGATCCATGAGCGAAACTGAACAAGTTAGAAAGGCGATAACCGAATCTGAACGTGCTACGAATCCTCAGTTAGAAGCTCAAAGAGAATTTGCAACTTCTCAAAGAACTCAAGTTGGAGTATATCAAGAAGATCCTTTGATCGAGCTTGCTAGGAATAAAGGTATAAGGGTAGAAGGTAAGACTAGGGTTCAAATAGTAGAAGAATTGGCTAAGAAAATAAAGGAAGAAGAATCTACTTCTTAAATTTACTTATAAGTTCTACCAATAACTTTTCTATTGCGATTATTCTTTCTTGGATTTCTCGCATATTTTGATCAGTTTTACTAACCTTAGCGCTGATATCTTTTATAATCCCATAGTTAACGATGATCTCGTCACTCATCCTCTTGAGATCGTTTATCAATTCCAATGTATGCCTTTCCATGTCCTTTCTAAACGAGTCTTGTATGGTGTAATATAAGAAATAGAAAGCCCCTATTAGAGCTAATACTACGCTTAAGAAAACGTTAATACCTCCCACTTTATTCGTGATTTCGTCTAGTGAATAAGGGTTTAATCCTAAAACGAATGATGATATGAACATAGTTACCATGAAGATGAATATCGCGACCAAAGTAGTAAGTATAGCTCTTATCAAGGTATATAAGTTCATAACTTAGGAATGGTTATTCAATATATAAATTTGAAAATTTTGATATATTAATTCTCCTAAATTAATGATATGTCCTGCCCTGTCTTTACGAGATATGCTACTAAGGAAATGTCTAGAATTTTCAAAGAGGAAGCGAAGATCGAACGTTGGTTAATGGTCGAAGCAGCTTTAGCTGAAGCTCAAGCAGAATTGGGAATGATACCTTTGGAAGCAGCTAAGGAGATATCTTCAAAAGCTAACTTAGCTCATGTATCGCTTGAAAGGATAAAAGAGATAGAAAAGGAAGTAGATCATGATTTATTAGCAGTAGTTAATGCTTTGGCTGAAGTTTGTAGAGATGGTCTTGGCAGATTTGTTCATAAAGGCGCTACAAGCTATGACATAGAAGACACGGCATGGGCTTTAGCTTTCAAAGAGTCTCTTCAACTTTTGAAGAAAAGGACCAAAGAATTGTTGAAAATACTTTATGAAAAAACTGAGGAATACAAGGATTTGGTATGCATAGGTAGAACCCATGGTCAGCACGCTCTTCCAACAACTTATGGAATGAAATTTGCTCTTTGGTGCTACGATATTTACAGGTGTTTAAAAAGGATCGATTTCCTGCTTGAATTCGACATATTAGGTAAGATGAGCGGTGCAGTAGGTACTATGGCTGCTTTTGGTGAAAAAGGTTTGATTTTGCAAGAGAAAGTGATGGAAAAGCTTGGGATTAAGGCTTCCTTGATAACTAATCAAGTAGTTCAACGTGACGTTTTCTCAGATATAATGTATTTCATCGCAGTTTACAGTTCATGTCTTGAGAAAATAGCTAAGGAGATAAGGAATTTACAAAGGACAGAAATAGCTGAAGTTCTAGAGCCTTTCTCTGAGAAGCAAATAGGTTCTTCTACGATGCCTCATAAGAGAAACCCCCATCGTTCTGAGAGGATTTGTAGCTTAGCTAGATATTTAAGAGCTTTGGTGAATGTAGCTCTTGAAAACATAGCTCTTGAACATGAAAGAGATTTAACGAATAGTGCAAACGAAAGGATAACGCTCTCCCATGGTTTCATTTTACTCGATTTCATGATAGAAGAAACGAAGAAGATAATCAAGGGATTGAAAATTTATGAGAAAAATGTTAAGAATAACCTCATGCTTTTAAACGGTATTTATCTAGCTGAAAGGGTGATGCTCGCTTTGGTGGAAAAGGGTCTCTCAAGGAATGTGACTCAGAACTTGGTCAGAGATATAGCTATAAAATGCTATGAAGAAAGATTGAATTTCAAGGAGGAACTCATAAAAAACGAATTGGTAAGTAAATATCTTAACAAGGAAGAAATAGAGCAACTCTTAGATCCCTATTCTTATATCGGGCAATCCAGGCAAATCGTAGAAAAAGTACTGGAAGAAATCGGTCCTCATTTAAATTAATGGGCCTAGTTCTAACGCTTCCAAACAATGCTACAACCAAAAGGTCTAGTTATGGGTTCCTTCACTTCTTCTTTATTCAACAAGGCTTCTATCGTCTCTATGAGATCTCTTTTTTTAACTAGTTGAATATTTCTGTTGTCATCTATCCTTCCCTGATACCTCAATGTTCTCTTCTCGTCGAAAACGAATACATGGGGCGTGCATATAGCACCAAAGATTCTAGCTACTTCTTGTGTTTCGTCCTTCAAATAATAGAAATTATATTCTTTTTCTTTAGCTCTCTTTTTCATTTCTTCTAGGCTTTCAGAATCCCTATGGTTAGAGTCTATTGCAATTAGTCGCACTCCCTTATCAGCGTATTTATTTTGTATTTTTATGAGTCTATCTTCATAATCCCTATAGACTGGGCATAAGTTAGAAGCAAATACTATTACTAGGATTCTTTTAGATCTGAGTCGCTTACCAACTTTCCAGAAACGTCTTTTAAACTGAATTTAGGCATTGGGTCTCCTGTGTTCAGTTTAAATGAATTTGAGTCCATATGCTTTTATTTTGTCTTATAATAAAATATTATGAGTTCTTTCTCTGTGCCTATAGATAAAGTAAAGAAAGACATCATATCTATCTTGAAAGAACTAGGTATTGAAGCTGAAGAGGTAGCTTCTTGTAGCTCCAATATAGAGGTAAGGAAAGGTTATGCTCGTTACATTTATGTCGAGGATTATGCTGATTTAGAAGCTAAATTGAAAAGCTTTGTAGAAGATCAGGATTTCAAGAAATCAAAAAGTAAGGTCTATGTATGGTCAGAGTATGAAGGGCAATACAGGTATGTTCAAGTAGGTTATTTCCTGCCTAGCGAGGGAGGTTTGACTAGATTGAATATTCTTACTGTAAGCGTGGCACAAAGCTAGCTAATAAAGAAATTATTAGGGCTATTACTGAGAATGTAAGCGGTATTAAGAAAATTAGAGCATATTGTTGAACAGGGAGTAGACCCGAACTTATAGAGCCTATTATGATTCCTGTCAAAGAAAGGCCTTGTAATATTCCAGAAGCTGAACCCCTAGCTTCTTCTCTCATCGAAGCAGTTACATAGCTGGAAGCTAAGAATCCTAAGCCTAAAGAGACCCCTAGTATGATAGAAGCAACAAGATAATAAGCGACGTTGAAGTAAAAGACCAAGGATGTAAAGAAAGCTGTTAAAGAGGAAAAAGCCAAGCTTAATTCCGGCCTATTTCTTTCAGATATCAAAGATGAAATATAAAAAAATGGTATCGATATAGCTGTAGCAATGGCCATGAATATACCAACTCTAGCCGCTGCTTGTTCATGAGGTAATTTCTCTACGATGCTCAAAATTGGTCCTAAGCTTCCTACTACAACGCCATTTATCAAATAAATGCTAAACATCGTTAGAAAGGCAGGAAGCAATTTGAGGTAATTCATTTTTATTACACCTAGCGAATTCCCTAATCTATATCCAAAGACTTCTTTTATTTTGAGATTGTAAACCAGTAACAAGGCAGTTACGTGGAGAGCGATTATAAAAGAAAAAACAGCGCTAAAGCCGAATCTAAATACTAATGTTGCCGTAAGTCCAGAACCTATTAGTATACTTATTGTGGTAAAGGTCCAGAAAAGGCTTAAAGGCTTACCTAATTTCCTGAAGCTATCCCCTACCATAGCTATAGCTGAAGGGAATATCATGGAATCGAAGAACGCATGTAATGCTCTTGCGATTATTAAGTACGTGTAATTTGGGGCTAAAAGATATATTATAAAAGCTAAGATGTCCCCTGGAATTCCCATCAAAAGGACTTTCCTCCTACCTATTCTATCAGCTAAGTATCCTAGAGGAAAGCTTACTATGATAGCTATAATTGAATAAAGTGCTACTATAATTGCCGCAATACCCCTAGGTGCGTTTAATGAAACAGCATAACTCGCCAATATAGGGGAGAGCATAGCGGTATCTATTATACCTACGAAACCTATGAATGCTATTATAGGCAGTATACGCATTGAATGAAAATTGCTTTGCCTCTATATATTCTTATGTATTTTTTATATGAAAATTTATAATAAAAAGTGAACTGAGCATTTACGTCAATCTCTTTACTAGATTTATTTTTTTGATTCTATATTAAAAGAGAAATCTAAATAAAAAAATTAAATCCATATAATAAATATCGAAATGATGAATAGATTTATAATTAAATTTGATTTAAATAATTAAATTTAAATTTAATAATTTTAAGATCTATTCTTAAACTAACAAATTTTTCTGGGACATTTTAAATTTTAATATCCTGGTAAATCTATTTTTTGGAATAAACTTTCGTATGTTTTTTTGGTTTCGTTAACGAATTCCCTATAATCTCTAATGGTCACAACAGCAGGCAGCTTAACGGCTTCTCCGAATATTAAAGCTTCCTTTCTCTTGAGGGTTGAAACAACTGGTTCGAACAATTTGCTGTATTTCAATCCTCTAGTCGCGCTTTCAATGTCTCTAGGTTCTGTGAGCGTGAGCACGAAGTTATTCCAAAGCATCGCCATAACATCTTCAGCTATCTGTGATGGTCTTTGATCTATTATGGCTAACAGTATTCCTCTTTTCCTCAATTCTCTAGCTATGTTTCCAAAGGCAGTTTTATCATAGAATTCCTCTGAAAGGAATTTATGCGCTTCTTCTAAGAATATTAGGATCTTATTTTCAAGTTTCCTTCCTTTCATTATTTCATCGATGGCCTTCTTCCAGATTCTCTTAGCTAAAAGTTGGGCTATTAAAATATAAGCTCGAGGATCATCGCCGTATCTTCCAAAGCTTATTATTATATTCCTATTGCCTTCAAATAACTCGTTTACTATTTCATTCAGATTTCCTTTATACTCAGTACTCAAGAATTCATATCTGTTCAAGAACCTAAGCTTAGCCTTACCGGCTCTAAGCGCAGATAAAGCTCCAGGTCCCAAACTTTTCATATACCCTCCTATTTTTTTCTCCAATCTTTCATATTCTGAGTTCGTGTAACTTTCTTCTAGGTATCCTAAAAGGTATAATAACCAAGAATAATCCTGCTTCGTTGTCGACCTTTGTTGTGTTTGACTAGTTTGTTTTGATATCTCATTTACGGCTTCATTTATGATGGCTCTAAACGAAGGTAGATAAGCCATGAAATTTTCAGATAAACCTAAGATTTTTTCCAAGACGTAAAAATCCTCGATCGTTATTTCGCTCAGATCTATCATTAATTTCTCCAACCCTCTTTCTTCTGCTAGAGCATGATCTGGGGAGCATCTCAAAAATTCATTCCTAAAAATCAATCCGACACCTTCTGCATAATCATTTCCGTGCTCATCCTTTACCTTTAAGCCATATTCGCTGTGCATATCGAAGATCAAGAGCTTAATCTTCTTATCAGGATTTCCTAATTTGTTGAAGAGAACTATGAGCGTGCTTATTATATTACCTAAATGGGTTTTTCCAGTTCCGGATTTCCCGAAAATCCCAAAAGAGCCTCTTGTTAAGATATCTATATTCAACGGTATCATCACTTTAGATTCTATTTCTTTGAAGGGATGTTTTGAATATCCTATGCCCCAGTTAACTCTGTAATCTATTGTTCCATAGAACATTTTTATGTTTTTTTCGCTAGGTGCTAAAACCTTAGCCATGTGAACAGGAATTGTATCAACTTCTTCAGTAATTTTGCCGTCCGTTTGAGCTAAAGGTATTAATTTAAGTCCGGTAGAAAATTTGTCTCTTTCAACGTAACTTTCCTTTGTTATCTCAGCTATTCGTCTACCTGTTTCCTCTTTCATAAGAGAAACGTTTTGGCTAGCTCTTTCTGAACCTTTTAGGTGGCATGTCTCAGATATTATTCCTAAGTATATTCTCTTTTTACCTTCTATGACTGCGAGGGAATTTGTTGCTATATCCTCGGTCAAGCTATAATCTCTAAGCTGAGCTAGTATCCCTTCACTAGTACTGGCATTCAATACAAAAGCTAATTCCTTGGTAGCTTTTTCTCCATCCATCTGATTAATATAGTGTTAACCTTTTCTATTAACATATCCAAATAATTTTCGTCCAAGCTTTTTTGAATAGAACTTAACATCATTTGTATTTCCTCTAAACTGAAATATTTAGACAAATTTTCGAAGAAGTTCTCCAAAAAGAAAAGGAACAAGCTTTGTTCTTGCTGAGGCATGCTATTATATATTAAAGGAAGATATCTCAATTCGAATTCTTCATTCATGATGTGCAGATCTCTTATGAATTCTCTAGTAGGTATGAAAACCAAATCATGGATTAGAGGAATGCTGCTAGGTCTTGTTTGATGGAATTCTCCTTCTTTAAAATAAGCTACCGTTATCGCTTCGCATACAGCGGCGTATTTTTCAGGAATATCCTTATAACTTTGAGCCAATTCTTCCCTCTTCATCTTGAATAACTTAGGTTTGCTTGGCAACTCTGCAAAGGGTTCTATCTTTATCGCAGTTATAACCCCTACATCGATTTCTTCTCCAGCCAATACGACTACAAAAGAAGAATAATTGGGGACCTTCGAAGAAACGTAAGTTTGCAACTTGAACGATTTATGTGTAGTTTCAACGATTTCCCCTATTGCTTCTTCTTCGCTCTTCTCCTTGTAATAGGATAACCAGTCTTTCATATCAATCCAGATATCTTCTTCTCTAATTTCTTACTAGCTCTTACAAAATATCCCTTAGGCAATGCTTGATTAAGCATGTTTAAAACGAAATCTCTATCTTTTTCAGTGATTATAGCTTGTTCATGAGCTCTTTCCATACAATAGGGATACCCGTTCCCTATTATGCTTTGCATTAAAACTATTCGGTGTATTTCTTCTATTTTATCATACAAATCTTCGTGGAATTCAACTCTCAAGACGTTTCCTTCAGATACTTTCAAGTAAAAGGCTAATATCTTATTCCCTAATATTGAAGTAGGCTTGTTGATCAACTTGAATACAGGGCTTCTTTGTCCGTTATTAAGAATTTCATTAAAAAATTCAGAATTCGATACTTTTATTTTTTCAAATTCTTTTCCAAGACTATTTACGAAAGATCTGCTTCTACTATAAAAGACTGCCAAAGGAACAGCTTTGTATCTTATCATTTCATCTAAATTTTCCTTCAATTTGTTCATGATTTTCTCCAGTAGCTTGTCAGAAAGCCCTGACAAGAAACCTGAAGAAAAGCTTTCATCCAAGAACACAAAAACATTTTCCAACCCTATTTTTTTATTAATTTCTCTAATAACTTCTAATTCTTTTATTAGTCTAAGATAATGCAAAAGCCAAGAAATCTCTCCTTCTTCTAGAATTTCCTCTATTTCGTTTTTTGTGTATATAGAAGGAATGCTTTCTTCATAGTATTCGTTTTTAGCATAATCGTAAAAGAAATATCCTACATTTATTAATACGAAATAAGGGTTTATGTGGTGTTCTGCCATTTCGCTAGTATCTATCGCTAATATTTTTGGACGATTAGATTCTTTAAATATCCATTTATTTTCTAATATTTCTTCTTTAATTTCATAAGAATAAGGGCTATCTTTATATTTTATCTTTTCAAAAAATAAAATTTCTTCTTGCTTTTTTATTTTACTTTTTATATCAATTTCAAAATTTAAATAAATCTTCTTGAGTTCTTCTATTAAGTTTTTCTCGATTTCCATTTCTTTGAGAATCTTTGAAGAAATCTCTCCTATTTTGCCTAAAGTCAGTTCTCTGTTTAGCATAATAAGAATTAATTAAATAGGTATAAAACTTCAATAATGAGCTTCTTTGCCTTTATTTTTAAAGTAAGCTACTATTTCGTTTGATAAGGAATTAAAAATCTCTGGCCATTTTTCCCTGGTCAAGAAGATTAAGTGTCTCTGATCTGGTTGTGCATAGTTCACATAGTTCAAATGTTTCCTGTGTAAAGTGGAAAGCAAAGGTTTCTTAGATCTTATTGCTCTTTCTATTACTCTTCTGAAATTTTCGCTCAATAATTCCATAGCGCCTATTTCGTCACAAACGATTAATTGGCTCTCAGAAATTGCCCTTTCGATCGCTCTTACAGCTATTAAGTCTATGTCTTCTAGATTCACGACGTAACCACCTATCCTAGGTCCGTCTATGGTGAGCTTCTTGGATGCCAATAATCCTCTCTTATGAGTCTTCAAATCTATTATTTGAAAGCCAGTTCTACGATTATCTTCTCTTATCTCTTTAGTTATAAAACCATCATAATTTATTCCTTCATACTTCAGTTTTTCAAGTATTAGTGTTACTAAAGTGGTTTTCCCAGAACCAGGTTCTCCTGTTATGAACCACTTCATGCTAAATTCCACATTTCCTTTGCGAGCTTTCCTTCGTATTTGAACACGTGCACCATTTCCTTTGCTCTTTCTCTTCTTTCTCTGAATTCTTCTAAGAACTTAATTACCTTATCTATTAGTATTTGTTTCAGTTCTCCTGAAAGTAGTTTCCCTGATCTATAATCTTCTTCGATCTTTTTGATCTTAGCATCATCTTCTTCGAAAAAGAAATAAAGCCATTGAAAGCTAACATCTACTGAAGTGTCTCCTCCGTATTTTCTATGCAGCTCTACAGTAGCTTGGCCTCCAGAAAAGGCATGTTTGAAGATTTTCTCTTTTACAATCTTAGGTTGATCACTTAAGAATATACTAGTCTCAGGTTTTGAGGTGCTCATCTTTTCCCATATCCCTGTTAAAGCGGGTAATAACTTCAAGTGTAAAGCTGAAGTTTTATAATAATTCATACTTTCCGCTATATCTCTTTGTATTCTCCAATAGGGATCTTGATCTATTCCTGCAGGTATTAGGCATCTTTTTTTCTCGAAGAAAGTAGGTACCATTTGAATCGCAGGATAGAAAATCAAACCTATATTGGTATCGTTTTCAAAACCGAAAACTGCTTTGACCAAAGAGAAATTAATCTTCTTCGCTATTTGAACTGCTTTAGGATATAGTTTTGCTATGAATTCGGTATCTTGAAATATGAAAGTCCTTTCTTCATCAAAACCTACTGCTATTATATCTAGGATGTTCTCATAGGACCACTTTTTAGCGGTATCTTCATAACTTAGATCGTCTCTTTGAAGGAATCTCTCTTCATCTGCGATCATTATGTATACATTTACCTTGAATTTGTCTTGAAGCCACTTAGTCAAGTAAAAAGGTAGAATATGGCCTATATGCATCGGTCCTCCTGGCGCTCTTCCTGTGTATAGAAAGAATTTATTACCATTTTTCAAATCCCTCAATACTAAATCAAAATCTCTATGGGAGAAAACGATGTTTCTCCTGAAAAAGAGATGAAGTTCTCCACAAAGACTTTGCAATTCTTTTTTTAATTCCTCATTGAAAGGCTTTGTGCCGAATTGTTCTATAAGTTTATCATAATCTATCCTACCCTTAGCCTCCCAAGGTGTTACCGTGAATTCTGCCATAAAAGATATCTCTGATATATTTTTTCCTTCAATAAATTATTTCTTTAATCTTCTTTGCTAATTCATCATTTCCTGTAGCTAGAACTGCATGTCTATTGGTATCCAAGACATCCATCTCATCGAGATCTCCTTTATCTATGATTTCGATGTATCCTCCTGAGACCTTAACCATGAAGAGTCCTCCGATTACGTCTAGAAACCTAATCCTAGGGCTAGGAACTATGAAAGCATCTAGCTTTCCAGAAGCTACATAAGCTAAATCCAATGCTATAGCTCCGAAAAATCTTATGTATCTTATAGCTTCCGATAGTCTCTTGATCCTTTCTATGTAAACAAGAGTGTCTTTGGTGAGTTTCATATCAATGCTAGCTATTGTTTCTCTTAATTCCACTACAGAAGAAGGTTTTACTTCTTCTTCGTTGAAATAAGTTTTATATCCATCACAAATGAAAATATCTCCGCTTATCAAATCTATAGTTCCAGAGGCTACTATATCCTTGAATTTTCTTCCTTTGGATATAGTTATAGTACTAGCACAAAAAGGCACACCTCTATACACATTGGTGCTACCATCTACAGGGTCTATTATCACAATGCCTTCATTTCCTTCACCTTGGATTATACCTTTTTCTTCAGAGAGCAAAAGAGCTACTTTAGGCTTTATTTCTTGCACGATTGCATTTTCAACTATTTCATCGAAGCGGAAAGTTATATCGCCTCCATATCCTCTTGCAATTTTTTCCTTGAATCCCTGTTCTTTCTTTGAATTCTGGAATGTAAGATATGCTTTCCTAAGAGTGCTTTCTATTAATTCAACATAGGACATGTGCTTCGCCTCTAACTAGAATTAAATTCATGGATTTAATAAGGAAAAATCAATGAAAAATTTTATCTTCAACAACTATGCAGGTTACTAGAATTCAGTTAAAAGTTAACGCTTACGAATAATTTAAGTGAAATTTTTTTCTATGGATTAGCTATTTAGGCTAATGAAAGCAAAATGCTGTTAAGGATAGGTTTTTTCATTGTTGGGTTGTCTTTTAAGTATGTTAGCATATTGAATAATTTCAGGGATGGTCACAAAATATTAATTAAACAAGGATGAATCTCATATTTGCACTAGAAGTGTTTTCAATAGAATCTGGAAGAAGTTTTTCATATTAAGTTCAGCTTAATGGGGTCGCCAGGATTTGAACCTGGGACCACGCGGTCCCAAGCCGCGCATTCTACCAAGCTAAACTACGACCCCCTTTATCATTATTTTTTAAATCGATTTTAATTCTTTTTCTTAATTATGCTTTGTGAATACTAAGGTAATAAAGGTTGATCCTATAAATCCTTCAGAAGAGGATATCAAAGAGGCCGCAGAATTGATTGTTAAAGGTGAATTGGTGGTCTTTCCTACAGAAACGGTCTATGGCTTAGGAGCTGATGCCACAAATTCCAATGCAGTCAAGAAAATTTTTTTGGTAAAGCGAAGACCTATAGATAATCCCATCATAGTCCACGTGAGCAGTGTTGAGGAGCTATATGATGTAGCCAGCGAAGTTCCTAGCAAATTAATAGAACTCACTGATAGATTTTGGCCAGGTCCTTTGACTTTCATACTAAAAAGGAAGCCTAAGATAGTCCCAGAAGTATCTGCAGGTCTTGAAACTGTAGCTGTTAGAGCACCTGCCCATCCTGTGGCTCTATCTTTGATAAGGTTATCTGGAAGACCCATAGCAGCTCCCAGTGCAAATAAATCTGGTAAGCCTAGTCCTACGGAGGCAAAACACGTTTTAGAAGATTTAGGAGGGGAAATACCTTTGATACTCGATGCAGGAAAGACTTTCTATGGTGTTGAATCGACAGTAATCGATCTAACAAGGGAACCTCCAGTACTCCTCAGACCGGGAGCATTTCCTTTAGAGGAACTTCAAAAAATTCTAGGTAAAATATTAGTTCCTTCTTTCGCTAGAGGTTTTTCCGAATTTGAAGGAGAAGTCATCTCTCCAGGTTTGAAATACAGACATTATGCTCCTGAAAAGCCTTTGATACTCGTTGAAGGTAAAGATTTGGTATCTAATATACGCGAATTATTAAGTCAATACAAGAAGGCTGGTTTGATATTGTCTAAGGAAACTGCTCATTTCTTTAAGGATCATGAAAACCTCATGGTATTAGGCAGTAAAGAGAAACTATTCGAGGTCGCTTATAATTTATTTTCTTCTCTCAGAGAAATGGATAAAAGAGATGTAGAAGTCATAATAGTAGAAGGTATAGAAGAGAAAGGATTGGGCTTAGCTATAATGAATAGATTAAGGAAAGCTGCTAGTAAAAGGATAACGAATTAATATATCCTAGTTTATTCTTTGATGCTATGAAATATACCAGGCTAGGTGGTCTTGAAATAAAAGTTTCAGTGATCGGTTTAGGTTGCTGGCAATTCGGAGATCCCAACTGGGGCTGGGGGACTGAGCTAAATGAAGAAAAGGCTATCGAAATAATAAGAGAAGCCTATAATTTAGGAATAAACTTCTTCGATACTGCTGAGATATATGGAGAAGGTACTTCTGAAATAGTCCTAGGGAAGGCTTTAAAAGGGATTAGGGATGATGTAGTCATAGCTACTAAGGTAGCTCCTTTTCACCTAAGATATAATGATGTGATTAAAGCATGCAATAAGAGCCTAGAAAGACTAGCTACTAATGTCATAGATCTTTATCAAATACACTGGCCTCATTTTTATATTCCGCTTAAAGAAACGGCTTCAGCTTTAGATGAACTTTATAAACAAGGCAAGATAAGGGCAGTAGGTGTTAGCAATTTTCCCGTTGCGCTAATAAAGGAGTTGAGAAAACATTTAAAATACGCTCCTTTGGTTTCTAACCAAGTCCAATATAATCTCCTAGAACGTTTGGTGGAGAAGGAAATAAAGAGATATGCTAGGCTTAATAAGATGAGTATAATAGCATATAGTCCTTTAGCCCAAGGTCTTTTGACAGGTAAATATAATCCTAGCAATGTACCCCAAGATCCAATAAGGAAGAACAAAGCTTTGTTTAAAAAAGAAAATTTAGAGAAAATCTCTAGTGTATTAAAAGAACTAGAAATCATAGCTTCTAGATACGGTAAGAAGATTAATCAAATAGCTTTAAACTGGCTTATATCCCATCCTGATGTAATAGCAATACCTGGTGCAAAAAACTTAGAGCAACTCAAGGAGAATGCAGCTTCTGCAGATTTCGAGCTTAAAAGGAAAGATTTTCAGGAAATTTCTAGACTCACAGAGAATCTAAATTTGGATTATTTTTAAGGCTTCCTTTTATTATTTTTTTATTCATGAAATTCAAATTTATAAGCGGTTGTAGTAGCGGTAAGCCAAATTTATTCTTATTAATCAAGAATGGAAGAAAGGCTGCGGTTTTTGATTGTGGTTTTCAAACTGAAATGCCAGATTTCAGCAAGATAGAAGAAGAAGTAGAAGAGATTTTTATAACGCATGGTCACGCAGATCACATAGGAGGTTTAACATTACTCAAGCAAATGTTTCCAAATGCTAAAATTTACATGAGTGAACCTACGAGTGAAATAGGTAAAATAACGATCAGTAGCCTAGAAATAAAGGATAGATATAGAATACCTCCAAAAGAGATAGAAGCAACTATGAATAGCGTTGAATTCATAAAAGAAGGCTCGATAGTTAAATTTGACGATTATAAAGTGATGGCTCTTCGTGCAGGACATTTATTAGGCGCTCTATCTTATTTGATCAAATTCGATTCGAATTCGATTCTTTATACTGGAGATGTAAGCTTATTTGAGTTACCTCTTGCAGGCAAGTTTGAGGCACCTTTAACAAACGTTGATGTAGTAATTTCAGAGAGCAATTTCACCATAGGCATGGATAGTTTCAATGAAACTATAGAAAAAATTGCCCGTCTAGTGGTTTCTGCTATAAAATTAAAAGGTAAAGTTATATTTCCTTTACCAGCGGCCGGAAGAGCACAGGAGATAGCTGCTTACCTAGCTTATAAAATCATAAACAATGAAATGCCACATGCTACGATCTACGTTGATGGGAGTATAAGGGACGTGCTAAGAATATATGATGCTTATTCTTCAAATCTAAATGGCTATTTAGCTAGATTATATCAACACATGAGGTCTTCAGGTTTAATAAAGCCCGTTCCTGATTACATGAGAAAAGATTTGGTGAAAAATGAAAAACCTCTAATTGTATTGACCACTTCAGCGAATTTAAAGCATGGGCAAAGTCTATTTTACGTTGAGGAAGTTTTTTTGGATGAAAATGCAACCGTATTGTTCACAGGAAGGGTTGATGAAAAGACAATAGCTAAAAGAATATTATTATCGAAAAAAGGCGAATTGATAGATTTCAAGGGGGTAGCTCTTAGCAGGAAATGTAATGTAGTGTTATATGAGCTGAATGAGCACGGAAATGTGACGGATTTGATAAATCTATTAAAAAGAATATCCGTCAAGGCCTTGATCCTAGTACATGGAAATGAACTCGTAAAGAATTATCTATCGCAATTTCTCTTGAAGGAAAATCCAAGATTTGCGTTAGCGGATCCACTTGAAGGCGATGTAATAAATATAACAAGTTTGATTAAGGTATCTAAACTAATAAAGTTTATAGAGGATGAAGAATTTTTTGAGGCTTTATTGGAAAGATTGATATATGCTATAAAAAGCGATTATGAAAAAAATGAAAAGATAAATAAAGAATATTTAGAAGAATTTTTAGAGAAAAATGATTTATTAATAGAATTAAGAAATTTAGAAAGAATTAAATTATTGTTTTTTATCTTTTTCAGATATGCTACTAAGGCTTCATATAAAAATTATAAAATAGATTTCAAATTTGTAGCAGATATACTCGAGGTGTTATCAGAATTAATAACCGAAGTTATGGGGAAAAGCGCTGTCAATAAGCTTTTCCAACAACTCAATGAAACTGCTCCTAAATTCTTTAAAAACTTAATTTTGAGAGGAGGTACAATGAAGGCACACCTAGGTATCGAAATAATTTCCATGGAAAATCTTAAGGAAATTCTTGAAAATTTCAACACCAATTTCTCGAGGTTTGGAGTAAATGCGCCTGATATATCTAAGATAAAGAAGTTATGCGAACAAGAAATCGCAAGCGATAAGAATTTAAAAGCAAATTATGAACGAGTTTTCGGTTAGTATTTTTAAGTAATTCCTCTACAATACTAAAATGTGAGCGGGAGTCATCTAGCCTGGTCATGATGCCGGACTCATAATGCATGTTTGGGCAGGCATGCGTGGAATCCGGTGTCCCGGGTTCAAATCCCGGCTCCCGCACTATGATAAGAAAATCGATGTATTTGCGTTTTAAAATCTCAAATTAAGTTAAATCTAAATAGGTAATTACATTAATCTTTAATTTTTGCTTTGAGTAGTTAGTAAATATGAAAATAGCAGTAATAGGAGCAGGACCCGCAGGAGCCAATTGTGCTTACTGGGCTTCTAAGGAGGGTCATGAGGTCACCATATTCGAGAGGAATAAAATTTTAGCTTCAAAGCCATGCGGTGAAGGAGTTTTTGGTGAAGCTTTTTCTTATACTCCCGTATCTCCTGAAGGTTCCAAATGGGCATTGAACTACATACATAGAGTAGCTATTTATCATAATAATGAACTCATAACCGATGTCGATACTTCTCCCTTCACGGGATACATAGTAAATAAAAGGCTATTTTTAGAAGATATTCTCGACTCAGCCATCGATTTGGGGGCGAAATTTAGAAGGGAGGAATTTAAAGGAGCAGAAGACTACGACTTAATAGTAGACGCAGGAGGATACACTTCGACTTTTGCGAGAAGAAAGGGTTTATCTTTCACAGGATACAAGTTGGCTCCTGCGATGAGAGGATATGGTGTGACGAATAAAATAAGGGATGATACGATATATTTTGAAGTATATCCTTTCGGTTATTCTTGGATATTTCCCTACGGCAAAGGAACTTGTAACTTCGGTGTAGGAGGTCACATAACATCGAAATCATTAATGATAGAAAGGCTCTATCGTTTTTTAAAAATATTCGATGTAGAGATTAAAAGCAAGATAGAAGGTGCTTCGTTTCCTGCAACGGGTCCTTTGGAAAAACTTAGAATTGGAAATGTTGTAGTAGCTGGAGATACAGCAGGCATGGTGATGCCTATAAGCGGTGAGGGCATTCGGTTCGCTTTATATGCGGGTAAAATCTGCTTCAGGGAAGATTATGAGAAACTCTTTTCAGAGAAGTATGGTAGAAAATTGAAGGAGGGTAAAAAGATTTTGGAATATTGGCTAAATTTAAACGAGGAGGAGATCAAGGAGTTAATAAAAAGATTAAGTCCAATAACTTTGGCCAAGGCTTTCTTAGAAGGTGAAAAACCAAGCGTATTAGAAGGAATGAAGTTGATCAGTAAACCCAAAATGATTGGAAAAGCTCTAAGATATGTTTATTTAAGTTCTTCAAAGTAATCTTTTTAATGACAGGATGGGTAGAAATACTAACAGCAAAACAAGCACGGTTCTTTAAATACTTCATAGAAAAATACGGGTTATACGCTACTACGAGAGAATATAGTGAATGCAATGTTGCTATAAAACATCTAAATTTAGATTGTAAGATTTTAGGGAGACATGGAAGAAACGTCTTAGAGAAATTGGTCTATAGCGTAGAAAGATCCCAAGAATTACTGAAATGGTTCTTAGATAAAAAGCCTAAATTTTTGATAGCTCACGGAAGTGTAGAAGGTTCTAGAATAGCTTTCCAAGCAGGTATTCCGATCTTTGATTTCAACGATTCCCCTGAATCAGTTTTCGTTTCACGTTTGACCTCCGCTTTGGCTAGCTACATGATAGTTCCTAAAGGTTGTGGCGAGGAATTCAAAAAATATGGCGCCCAAAGGGTTATAGAATATGATGGTTTAACCCCAGTAACTTGGCTCAAAAGACATGTCTATGATCTTGAAAACGTTAAGGGTCTTTTAGACGATAATAAAACAAACGTGCTGATAAGAGAGCCTGCTTATTTAGCTTCCCATATAGAAGCGCCGGATGAATTATTTTTAAGATTGGTGAAGGAATTAAATAAAATTTCAGACCAAATTAACTTAATAGTGCTTAAAAGATACAAAGGAGAATTTTTAGACTTGCCTACTCTATTGACAAAGACTGATATAGTGATAGCCACAGGATCTATAGTAGGGGAAGCAATTGTAAGTGGCGTTCCTTTAGTAATAGATTATCTGCCCATAGTTCAAAAAATGTATGAAAGATTCCTAAAGGAAGACTTTTTCTTCCATGCTAAGGATTTGGATAGCATAATATCCAAAATTAAGGCTTTTCTAAAAGTATCTATGAATAGAAGAGAACCTTTATACAACAAAATGGAGGATCCTTTGGAAATATTTGATGAGTTAATAAAGAATGAATACCAACATCTTCTAACGTGAACATAAGAGTCATAGGTGGGGAGACGCTAGGAAATAGGAGTTTATCTGTATACGTAGAATGCTCTGATCTCAACATATTAATAGACCCTGGCGTAGCCTTAGGCTATCGTTTCAATTTACTCCCTCATCCTTTGGAATACATCTCCTTAATTGAAACTAGGAAGGAAATAGAGAACGTAGCAAGTCATGCTGATCTAATATTCATATCCCATTATCACTATGACCACTTTACGCCTTTCTGGGATGAAATCGACAATTTATGGACTTTTGCTGATTCTGAAAGTGCTAAAAAAATATATTCTGGAAAGAGGGTTCTTCTGAAAAATCCCTTTGAAAATATTAATCTCAGCCAAAAGAATAGGGCTTCTCAATTTTTGTCAAGGGTTAAGAGAATAGCTAGTAAAGTGGAAATAGCTGATTCCAAAATTCTAGAAGAGGATAAGGTGAAACTCAGGGTATCAGCTCCTATGCCTCATGGCGAAGAAGGAACTCCTTTAGGATATGTGCTAATGCTTTGTATCGAAGATAAAGGAGATAAGTTCCTCTTTGCTTCAGATGTAGAAGGTCCGATAAGTCAAAGGGTGTTGGATGAGATAATAAGGATTAGACCTAATTATTTGATGATAAGCGGTCCTCCTTTGTATCTCTTAGATACCAAATTAACGCGGGAGAATTTCTCAAGTGCAATTTTAAATTTGGAGAAGGTAACTGCCAATGTTGAAGTTCTAATCTTGGATCATCATTTATTAAGAAGTGAAGAGTCGCTAAAATATATAAAAGCGCTTAAAGAAGTGGCAGATTCAAACGGTAGCCTGCTCTTGACGAGATCTGAGTTTGCTGGTAAAGAAACAAAGATGCTTGAAGCTAATAGAAAGAAACTTTATGAAGAAATATCTCCTTCATCAGAATTTTTAAAATGGACTAAGAATAGGAAAGGATTGCCTCCTTTAGATAAGTCTTTTTAAAGATCTTCACGTTTATAGAAATGAATTAAGTTTAGTGGTATTCGCTTTCTAATACCACTAAACTTATACGGGCCCAATGGGATTCGAACCCATGCCATTGGCTCCGAAGGCCAACGCTCTATCCTGCTAAGCTATGGGCCCTAAGAATTTATCATTAGAACAAAACTTAAATGTTAGCAGAATTTATTAAAAAGAAAAAGGAGATATAAGCTTAGATGGTCAAAGGAATTAGAGAAGATATATTGTTTCATAATACTGTTGATTTGTGGATAAGTTATTGTGAAGCTTATAATTTAGAATGGAATGATATAAATGGCTATTTGGCTTTCATAGATCATTTGAAATCTTTAGGTATCAAGATGACACCGATGAATTTATGTATAAAAGAGACGGGAGGCCTTTACGAGAGAGGTAAGAAGAAGACGGATTTCTTGGATAAGCTAAGTAAGGCTAAAGTTAGTAAAGTTGTATATACAGTAAAGCATGATGAAAAATTAAGATCTATACTCAAAGAGTATTTCCTGAGAATCAATGAGAAATGAGCTTTCTAAAGGAATTATCTAAGTCCTTTTTAGATGCAATAAATAAGCTAAAAGGAAGTACTGGGGATGAGGTTTATCTTAGAGAATTCATAAGAGAAATTCAACGTATTCTTCTCAGGGCGGATGTCAATGTAAATCTAGTATTAGAGCTTAGTAAAAGATTGGAGAGTAAGATAAAGGAAGAACCTCCTAAGGGTTTCACGAGGAAGGACTTGATATTGAAGGAACTATACGATAGCCTAATAGAATTATTAGGAGGGAGGGCTAAGCATAGACTCGATCTTAATCCCAATTCTTTGAATATTATAATGCTTGTAGGTATACAAGGAAGCGGTAAGACGACCACTGCTGCTAAATTAGCGAATTATTTAAAAAAGAGGAACTATAAGGTGGGTCTTGTATGTGCTGATACTTATAGATTAGGTGCTTACCATCAGTTATATCAACTGGCTGAGAAAATAGAAGTCCCCTTCTACGGAGATCTGAGCTCTAAAGATTCCATCAATATAGCACTTGAGGGCATAAAAAATCTTTCTCGTCAATGTAATGTCATAATCATAGATACAGCTGGAAGACACAAGAATGAGAAGGATTTGATCGAAGAAATGAAGCTTATGGCTGAGAAGATAAATCCTTCTCATGTCATTTTAGTGCTCGATGCTACTATAGGTCAATCTGCCTACAATCAAGCTAAATCCTTCAATGAAGCAACTAAAATAGGAAGCATAATAATCACAAAGCTTGATGGTTCTGCTAGAGGAGGAGGTGCTATAAGCGCAGTCAAAGCTACCGGTGCAAAAATCCTGTTCATTGGTACAGGGGAGAAGATAGAAGAGTTTGAGGATTTTGATGCGGTATCCTTCGTAAATCAACTTTTGGGTTTAGGAGATTTAGATTTGCTTTCTAAAAAGATGGAGGAGGCTAGGATTGAGCAAAAGATAAAGACTGAGAAGTTTATGAGCGGGGAATTTAGCCTGAAAGAATTGGTAGATCAAATAAGCGAATTTAAAAAGCTAGGACCTTTAGGCAAACTACTTTCTTTAATACCAGGTTTTTCGATAAATCTCCCCGAAAATGCTCTTAAAGAAGCAGAGGTTAATTTGAAGAAATGGCAGGCAATCATAAAATCGATGAGAAAAGAAGAATTAAACAATCCTAAGATAATAGATAAATCTAGGATGAAGAGGATAGCCAGAGGTTCTGGAACTGAAATAAAGGATGTAGAAACCCTTTTAACTGCTTATAATACAATAAAAAGAAACATAAAAAGATTTAAGAGATTAGGATTTCATGTACCAATTAGATAATGAAATAAATAAACTTTTATTAATTCTTAATTCTTATTATATTTGTCCAATATGTATATCTAGGCTTTTTTATAATAAGGAGTCTAAATATTCTCCTCTCAAGTTTGGAAAAATTTTAATTAAAAGATATGTTGAAAAAACTTCTGATAAATATTATTTTAAGAAAAATAAAAATAAAAGATGCTACTTATGTAATAATATTTTATTAAAAATTACAAGAATTATTATTCAAATAATAGATAGATTAGAATTTTATGAATTCTCAACCTTTAGCGTAGGTATAAGAATATCTGAAATGCTATTAGCTAGAGAGGATCGCCTTCGTTCTTCTTTTGGAATAACGAGCGGTTTTTCTCTTAAAAGCTTCTTTAACTTTTCTATTTCGAGATTATTGGAGAAGATTTTGAGGAAGAAGGTTAATACTTTAGAGCCTGATATTAGAATAATTTTCGATGCGATAAATGACAGAATAGAGATAGTTCCTTCAAGCATATACGTTTATGGAAGATATTTGAAGCTAAAAAGGAACATAAGGCAAACGAGAGAATATTGCAAGTTTTGTAAGGGAGCCGGTTGTATAGAATGCGATTATTCAGGATATACTAAAGATCCTTCTATCGAAGGTTATCTTCTTGAAGAATTCAGAAATAGATTCCTCGGAAGTTCTAGCGTTTTGCATGCTGCAGGAAGAGAAGATATAGACGTAATAACGTATAATACAGGTAGACCCTTCGTAATAGAGATAAAAAGACCTCTTAAAAGGAATTTAAATTTAAAGGAGATAGAAAGTTTCTTAAATAAAAGAAATGAAGGCTTTGTTTTGATAAAGAATTTAAAATATGTTAAAAGAGAAGTGATGGAAAAGATAAACGTTTTTTCCAAATATGACGAAAAGACATATAGGCTTTTGGTAGAGTTTGAAGACGAAATCAGCAAAGAAATGCTTGAGAGATTAGAAAAAGAATTCACAAATAAAGTAATAGCCCAAAGAACTCCTTTAAGAGTTCTTTATAGAAGAGCAGATAAGGTTAGGTATAAAACTGTCTATGAAATTAAAGCTAAAAGAATAGATGAACGCAGAGTAGAGTTTCTGATACGTTGTCAAGGAGGACTTTATATAAAGGAGTTAGCTCATGGGGATCAAAATAGGACTTCTCCTAGTATTTATTCGTTTCTAGGGATTCCTTTTAAAATCATGTTTTTGGATATTATTTCTATTGCGCCTGAGCTTGAGAAGAGACTTGGACTTGAGCAGGAGCTCGGTATTTAGTAAGATGTTCTTTAGTCGTAATTATTTGTTTCTTTTTATTCCCTAGATACACCTCCACTATAAGAGCCTTTCCTCTTTTACCTATTATCTTGCCAGTCATTCCTTGATATCTCTTATGAGGAGCGGTCCTCATGTTGACCGGATTTATATTTATATGTACAAATTCTCCTATTTCATAATTTACCATATATTGCGATAATCCCTTTCTAGCTCTTCTTCTAGAAAAGAGCTTACGCATTCTCTTTCTATACCCTTTTGTAGCTGGCATAATACTTTTTTAGCAGATATACTTTTATTTTTTTAAAACCTTAAAAAAACCAATGAAAATCATCTCTTATAAAGATATAAGCTTAGCTGAAGCCTTAGAGCTATTAGAGAAAAGGATTTCTGAAGGAGAACTCAATGAAAATCAGAATAAGATGTATGAATATTTGAAAAAATTTTCGAAAATAAGTGCTGATAGAGCTAGGGAATTAATAGAGAGATTAACTAGTGAGCTGAACATACCTAGGTATGATGCTGTTCAAATAGTTAATATAATGCCTACAAGTTTAGATGAGTTGAGGAATATTTTACAAAGTGATAGATACTATAGAGATGAAGAACTTAAGAAGATTCTAGATATACTCGAGAAATAAACAATGTCATTTTTTCCAAAGAAAAGATATTATTTCGAAGAGTTTGCCATAGTGCTTAGTTATAATATACCGCAGAGGTATGTAAAGGAAAAGAAAACGATTTATCCTATGATTAAAGTTAAAGAAGTTTATTCCCAAGCAATCGGTAAAGACTATTTTACTCTTTTAGAAATAGTCACCGATCCAAACATACATTTGCAAAAAGGCGAGCTCGTATACATAGGCAAGGGCAGTCCTAAGGTGAAAAGGGTTAGTTCAAGGCTTTTATTCGATGAGCTTGTAGATGAAGCTAAGATAGCGCTGGACGATGCTATAAAAAAGATAATAGAAGAGGACGAGAAGAAATTTGTTGATTTCTTTAATAACGCAGGCCCTATATCGCCTAGGGTTCATTCTCTTGAGATGCTACCTAGAATAGGCAAGAAGACTCTGGAAAGAATACTTTTTGAGAGGGGTGTCAAAGCCTTTGTTAGCTATGAAGATATAAAAAAGCGTGCAGGTATTCAAAATTTAGAGGACATTTTATTTGAGCGTATAAGAACAGAAATAGTTTCTAAAGAAAAACTCAGCTTTTATCTTTTTGCTAAAGGAATACAAAACACCATCGAAGAAAGGTCTTCTACATAATTCCTCTTAACTAAAAATCTTGAAGATGAAACTAAAGAGCTGGAATTATTTTGTGGTTTTGTAACGATAAATCTAGATCATTTTATTCTTGAGATAGTTTTATAGTCCATAATTTGCCAAACTTCAACTTCCATCCCCGGCGCTAGTTTATCTGCCAATTCTTGTGGTTTACTTACCTCATAAAATTCATAAGTGTTTAAATCCATTAGCTGAACAGTATCTTTGGTTAAATTGATTACTTGTGCGTATTTCTTCTCTATTATTGGTACGTTAACCTGCGCATCCGAAGGTACTGTTAAAATCTTCTTAGAGCTATCTATAACGCTTATACCTACGATTCTAACTTTAGTTGAACCATGCTTTCCAGTCTTGGATTTCTCCACTTCTACAACTCTGCATGGTGTATTGTCTATAACTATGTACGAACCTTCTTTTATAGCTCCTGCTTCAGTTATTTTCACGCTCATATGCTAATTCACCAACTCAGTATTATTAAATCTTTACTTAAAATAAATAACATTCTAAGAAATAATACTGCACAATGGATTTAGGCATAATATCTAGACTAGATTTTTCTTCAATAAAATTAGTAGAGAAGTTGCTTTCTTTGTTGCAAGGCAATAATCTTTATCTTGAAAAAAATTTGAAAGACTTACTAAAGGATGGAAAACTTTTGGAAGAAGCTGATAACTTAGACTACATAATCTGGGTAGGAGGCGATGGTACTTTGTTAAGATATATAGATACAATTAGGAGATTCAGAGCAAAAATATTAGGTATAAAAACTGGTGGCATAGGTTTTTTGTGTGAAATAACTCCTGGAGAGATCGAGACTTCTTTGAATCTTCTGTTCTCTAAAAATTACTTAATAGAAGAAAGAAGACTCTTAGAAGTGAATTTGCGAGGGATTTCCAAATATGCTCTCAATGACGCCCTTTTTTTCGTTAATAATATAGGAAAAACCTCAGTTTTTTTAGTACTAAAGGATGATCTAGAACTATACAGAGGTAGATGTGATGGCATCTTAGTATCTACCAGTGCAGGCTCAACTGCTTATCTGGCTAGTAGTAGAGGACCCATTATAGATCCTTCTTTGGATTTGATCGCAGTTAATCCTCTAAATCCTTTGAAATGGGGAAGTAGAGTTTTCATATTACCCTTCAATGCTCGGCTAAGGATATATTCTCATGATGATTTCAAATTGATAATAGATGGTAATTTAAGTTATGATTTGAAAGCCTATGAGAATGTGGATATAAAGGGTTCAGAGGAGAAATTGTACTTCATAAGATTTAAGGACAACTTTTATGAAAAAGTCAAAATGAGAATGATGGAAGATGTCTGATAGGTCTTTAATAGTAGATACTGGTTTCTTTTTGGGGGATTTCAGATTTGATTCCAAAAAAATTTATACCGTAGAGGGTGTAGTTAATGAGCTAAAGAGTCTAAAGGCAAACTTAAGGGCTGAGGCTTTTTCGCCAATCATATATAAACCTTCTAAGAGTACCTTGAAGGAGATAAAAAATATTGCAGAGAAATTGGGTGAGAAAGGGTTATCTCTTACCGATATAGAGCTTCTTGCTGCCGCTTATGATTTATCGAAAAAAGAAGAAGTAGTATTGTTGAGCGATGATTATTCTATTCAAAACCTCGCTAAACACTTAAACATAAACTTTGAAGCTATATCAGGTAAGAAGATAAAAAGAAAAATAACTTGGGTTTATTATTGCAAAGTTTGTGGTAAAGAAATCAGATTTGGAGCAAAAAAATGCATAGTTTGTGGGAATGAAAATTTTTCAAGGAAACCTGCTAAAGGTACCTGATTGGCTTCTAGAGATTTATAAAAAAACCTTTAAAGACGAATATCTAGATGCACTTGAAAGTCTTCAAAGACCCACTCAAAGATATTATTTGAGGGTGAATACAGCAAAGATCACTCCTGATGAAGCGGTGAATTTATTGAAGGAAGAAGGTGTGCTTGCTTATAAAGATGAATTTCTTGAAGATGCAATATACATAGAAGGTTATGAAATAAACGAGCTTGATTTGTTAGATTCTAGAGTCTTTGCTAAGTTGGATGCTGCTGAAAGTGCTGGTGAAGGAGCAGATCTTTATAGACCAGGCGTAATTCGTCTTGAAAATGCAGAAAAAGGTTCAAGGGTTAGCGTTGTAACCAGCGATTTAGCTATAGCATGCGAAGGAAAATTGATGATGAGTAGCGAGGAATTCTTGAAATCCTCTAAGGGATTGGTGGTTAAGAACCTGAAACCCAAGTTTAAAAGACCTTCGATTCGTTCTTTGATGACATATCAAAGAGGTTTCATTTATCCCCAATCTTTGCCTTCAATCATCACAATACACGAGCTTAATCCTAAGGAAAACGAGGTCATTATAGATATGTGTTCTTCTCCGGGAGGTAAACTATCGCATATCATCGCTATGACTAGAGGCAAGGCTAAAATAATAGCTTGTGATAAGACTGAGAATAAAATTAGAAGGATAAAAGAGACTTTAAACCTGCTAGGTCTTCCTGAGCCAATTTTGTTGAAAATAGATTCTAGGTATCTTGATTTGAAATTGGGTAAAAACATAGCCGATAAGATAATCTTAGATCCTTCTTGTAGTAACTATGGTTTGAGACCAAGAATCACCTTCAACATTCCAAGGAAGGATCCTGTTTCCTATGCATCCTATCAAAAGTCTTTGCTTAAGGCCGCATATAACTTGCTTAAAGTAGGAGGGATATGTTGCTATAGCGTATGTACCGTAACAGAAGAGGAGACGAAAGGAATTCTGGAATATTCCATTGAAGAGCTCAAGATGGAGCCCTTACCTTTGAATTTTAGAGAAGAAAAGGAATTCATCCACATATTTAAGCCGCATAAAGAAGACACTCCTGGATTTGCTATTTTCAAGCTCAAGAAAATTAGATAAGTTTATAGATGTTACAAATCATCTTTTTTCAATGAATGAAAGGATAAGAGGTAATGCTTGGAAAATAAATTGGTATGAATGGAATAAAGAAGCTTTTGAGAAAGCTAAGAACGAAAATAAATTGGTTTTACTAAGTTTAGCTGGTGTATGGTGTCATTGGTGTCACGTAATGGATGAAACTACCTATTCTGATGAAGAAGTCATCAAGCTCATAAATGAGAATTTCATACCTATAAGGGTTGATGTAGACGAAAGACCAGATATAAGCGAAAGATATAACTTTGGGGGCTATCCAACTTTCGCTTTTTTGACAAGCGAAGGAGATGTAATTACAGGAGGTACCTATGTCCAGCCTCAACAATTCAAAGAAATTCTCAAGGAAATAATAGAGATATCAAAGAAGAGAGATATCAAAGAATTGCTCGCTTCTTCTGTTACGAGGAAAAAAGAAATCAAGAAGACAAATCCTAATGAGAAGATCATATGGGATATCGTTGATATTTTAATTTCTTATTTCGATGAAAGTCATGGAGGTTTTGGAATAGAACCCAAGTTTCCCTTGAGCGAAGCACTTCTCTTTTTGGCTCATATGTATGAAGTCACAGGTAAAGAGGGCTTTAAGATAATGGTTAGACGATCTATAGAAGGGATGATAAACGGTTTATTCGACAAAATAGAAGGAGGTTTCTTTAGATATAGCGTTAGTAGAGATTGGAGGACACCCCATTATGAGAAGATGCTAGATACGAACTCTAACATTCTCAAGGTTCTCTCTTATTCATATTATCTCTTCAAAGATCCTCAGCTAAAGGATATCGTAGAAAAAACCTCAGAATACTTACTAAATAATCTAAGAGATAAGGAGCTGGGTTTGTTCTATTCAAGTCAAGATGCAGATGAAATCTATTATTCCTTATCTCTAGAGGAAAGGAGGAGAAGGGAAAAACCCTATATTGATAGAAACATATACTCATGTAAGAATGCTCTTTGCGCTGAAGCTTTCTTTTACGCTGGTATATGTCTTGAAAGGAAAGATTATATAGAAATTTCCAAGCAAGTTTTGAATAGATTACTTGAAGATTTTTATTCTCAAGAAGACGTTTTGCACGCGAAGCATATTAATAAGAGTTTCTTAGATGACAACATATACCTTCTAAATCTTTTGCTAAGGTTTTACAGCTATGATCTCGATAATACTCTTTTAACGAAGGCGGTTGAGTTATCCAAAAAAATAATAAATGGATTCATGGATGAGAACGGGTTATTCATGGATAGTAAGCGTTACGAAGATATAGGTTTGCTTAAGGAGAGTTATAATCCTATAAACGAAAACTCCTTAGCCATGAAGGCTTTCTATATATTAGGTGAGTTGAGCAATTCTGAAGAATTGAAGCAAGTTTCAACTACGATAGCTTCTATATTTTCTTCGAATTATCAGAATTATAGCATATTTGCGAGCTCCTTCGCTGATTCCTTACTTTTCGTTTTGAATCCTATAGAAGTAAGGCTTGTGTTCGATAAAAAAGAAAGTGTCAAAATAATTGAAGATTCCAAGATAGTTCTGCATCCTCAAGTTTACTTGAAGTTCGTAGATTTCAGTTCAGAGAAAGCTAAAGCTGAATATAATAAAGAAGGAATCTATGTATGTAAAGGTAATGTTTGCTATCCTCCTGTAGAAAATAGCCAAGATCTATTGAATTTGATTAGGAAAATCGCTAAGGATTTATTGAAAATTTAAGTCAAACAGATAAATCTATTTGTGGAAGGTTATAAGTGGTGGAAGAACGATTTCCCGAACGTAAACTTTAAGAGACCAAAATCTTTGCTTCATAGTTTTCAAACGAGAGAGGCTGATGGAAAAATGTTAGCAGTAAATCCCTACATGGGATGTCAGCATAGATGTATATATTGTTATGCTACCTATGATTGGTATCCTGATTTTTACGATACAATTTTCGTGAAGATTAATGCAGACTCCATTTTGAAAAAAGAACTTCCTCTGTATGGTTCTAAAGAACCTGTAATGATAGGATCCTCTACTGATTCGTATCAAGCCATCGAGTTGAAGTTCAGAGTCACTAAAAAGATAGTAGAGACTTTACAAAAATATAACGTAACTTATTGTATATTTACCAAGTCAACCGCTGTGATTGTAGATAAGGATCTTCATGCCAGGTATAAATCCAAATGTTTCATAATATGGTCTCTTACCACTTTAGATGAAGAAGTCAAGAGGAAGATAGAGCCCTTTGCTTCTTCTTCGGAGAGCATTCTAAGAACCATGAAGAGGATGAGAGAAGAAGGAATAGTCTGTGGGATAAACATAGATCCTATAATGCCTGGGATAAATGATGATAAAAGGATGTTAGAAGAGCTAATAGATAGAGCCAAAGAGGCTGATTGTTGTTTCATCTCCGCTGGAATATTAAGGCTTAGAAAAGACATTTGGGAAAGAATGAAGGCTTTCTTTAAGAAGGAGAAACCATATCTAATAGAGTTGTATCACGAGTTATATTTCAAGAATATCAGAAAATCAGGTTGTTACCTATTAGCTAAGAAAGAATATTGTGAAGATATCTTGAATTATATAGAAGAAAAATGCAAACTTAAAGGAATACCTTTTGGATTACCTTTCAACGTACCAGGAATAGAGAATTCATGTTACTTGAACTACGATAAACAAAGATCCCTCTTAGAGTATTACAATGTCGAAGCAAGCTAGAGCACATCTTTTCATAGAAGGTCTGGTACAAGGAGTATTCTTTAGAGCTTTCACCAAATCTGCTGCACAGCAACATGGGGTTAGAGGTTTCGTTAGGAATTTACCTGATGGTAGGGTTGAAGCAGTATTGGAAGGTAAAGAAGAGGATGTCTTGAAAGTGATAGAGAAATGCAAACGGGGTCCTCCTGGTGCATACGTTGTTGATGTTAAAATAATATGGGAGGAATATAAAGGAGAGTATACCGACTTTAAAATAATTTATTGATAAAAAAGTTTATAAGTGAATCTTCGATCTAATTTTATGCTTGAAGAAACAGGTATATTTATAGAAGAGGACTTTGATTATGCTCATTTCATACCGCAGCATGCTACTTGTTTCCCCTTGCACGGTCACACAGCCAAATTAGAGATAATATTGAAAGGTGAGAAGAGGGAATTGGATATGATCATTGATTTCGGAGAACTTAAGAAAATGGTTAGGGATGCGATAAAGGCGCTTGATCATAAGCTTATAGTTTCTAAGAAATACGTTAAGGAGATAAATGAAGAGCTGGTCACTATTCAATATGGCAAATTTTTTGTAGTGGCTCCTATTGAACATGTTTACTTAATGGAAAATGAGGTTACTACAGAGAATCTATCAGAAGAAGTTTGTAGAATCTTAACAAAAACCCTTCCATCTAATATACATGAGATAGAAGTGAGGGTATATGAGGGAAATAGAAAGGGAGCTTTCAGCAGTAGAACAAGAAAATAAATCTTGTATTCTCTTATTTTCAGGAGGTATCGATTCTACCGTACTTTTATTCATGCTTAAAAAATTAGGCTATAAGGTAATTTCTCTCACAATAAATCCTAGTCTAAGAAATCCTAAGGAAATTCAAGCAGCAAGATTTCTTTCAGATCTTGCAAGAGTGGATAATTTTATAGAAATAAACCTAGATTTCTTGAAAGAGATAATAGAAATATCCAATGTAGTCTCAAACAGCTTAGTCAAAGAGATTTTATCGGAACTACCAAGGTATTACATACCTGCTAGAAATGCGATATTTATCTCCATAGCAGCATATTTCGCCGAGTGTTTCGATTCTCGATTTATATTTACTGGTCATATCAAATCAGATTCCAATTTGTTTATAGATGTTAGCGATGAATTCCTAGAAGCTGTAAGCAATATGATAAGAAAAGGATCTTATGCCGGTAAAAAAGGTAAATTGAAGGTGATGTTTCCTTTTTTGAAAATAAATAAAGAGGAATTGGTAGAATTGGCTGTAAAATACGAAGTTCCCGTAGAATACACGTGGAGCTGTTATGGTCTAGGTAATGTTCATTGCGGGCAATGCAAAGGTTGTTTGGATAGAAAAGCTTTCCTAGATAAGTATTATGAAATAAATAAATAAACGGTCTTAATCCTTTAATAATATGAGCTTTGATTTATCCAAAGCCAAAGATATACATGAAGAACTCAGCGATCAGCTTATTCTTGCAGGCATTAAAAATTTAAAGAAGATCTTTAAGATGAAAGGAATGACTTTACCTGTGAATTTGACTATAATAATTCCTACGAAGAAAAGAGGAGTTCATATGAGCAGATTGGTTAAAGCTGTGATGGATGCATCTCATAACGATGATTATATTGAAAACATATTGCGAGAAATATGCAGAAATGTTGATAAATTACATTCTAGTAAATGTAAGATAATAGCCACTTTTGATTTTCCTTTAAAGAAATCCGATCAATTCTTAGGGGTAAGATTAGAAGTAGAGAACGAAGGACCTATTAAATATCGATTCAAGAAGACAGGTATAACAGCTTGTCCTTGTAGCAGAGAGATAACTGGCATAGGCCATATGCAAAGAGCTTCTCTTATAGTGGAAATCGAAAGTGATTCTATATTAGATTTCGAAATGGTAGATGAAAAGCTTTCTGAATGTTTTTCCTCAGTCCCTTCTGAATATTTGAAGCGTTTAGATGAGGCAAATCTCATAATTAAATCTCAACAAAACGCAAAATTCATCGAAGACGTTGTAAGAGAAGCTGTAAAAAGATTCAGCAACGCTACGAGAATAATAGGTAGATCTTATGAGTCGATTCATTCTCATGATGCTTATGCAATTTGGTACAAAGGCCTTCAATAAAATTTTTAATTTAACTTGCAGAATATTAAAATAGCTCCGGTAGCTCAGTTGGGAGAGCGCCCGGCTGAAGAACTGTTCAGATACCGGGAGGTCGCTGGTTCAAATCCGGCCCGGAGCATTTTTGCTGTTATGAGTTGCAAAAAAAATTAAATAAAAAAACTATTATGAAAATATTGTAGCCCCCGGTAGCGTAGCGTGGTAACGCATCCGGCTGTAGGGGTTCCCCGTATAAGTGAGGAGGTCGAAGACCACCGATGAACTTATATCAAGGCAGATACCGGAAGACCGCTGGTTCAAATCCGGCCCGGGGGATAAAGATTTAAGTTTATTACTATGTTAATTTTTAGGCGACCGTAGTCTAGCATGGACTAGGACATCGGCTTTCCGAGCCGAGGACCCGGGTTCAAATCCCGGCGGTCGCATAGAAAACTTTATATCACATTCTTAGGAAAAAAAATTTAGTGAAAGAAGAAAATCCCTCTTTGTATAAAAAGATTAATGAAAAGCTCGGTAGTTTTGTTGAGGTTAGGACTATAGATGATAGAATTATAATAGGCAAATTGGTATCATTCAATCCAGAAGATGGGAGTATACTCTTAGAGAAGGCCGTGGAGAAAAATAAGAGAATACCTAGTATTTACATTAGCGGTGTGGCTGTAGCGCAAATCAACTTTTTTGAAAAAAGCGAAAAAGAAGAGATAGAAGAAAAGATAGAAGCTCTTTTAAAGGTAGATCCTACCCTTACGTACGAAGAGATATCTAAAATTCTAAATATACCTGTTCAAGTTGCCCAAAGAATTGTTAGAAAATTGATGAGATGATGAAAAAGCCCATCTGACCTTTGGGATGATTGGGATCTTGAGTGCTGATTAATCATCTGGGAAATAGTAAACAAGTTCTATTTTAGCTTTATTGTCCTCTAATTTGAGGACGTAGTTCGTATAACAGGCATTGCAAAAGACTATGACTCTATCTCCTTTCCCTGCATCGTATTCTAGGATGTTGCCGCATCTACATTTTAATTTGTCCATTTAAAAATCATCCCTTTTACAATAAAATGTTAGGGTTATAAACATTCATGAACTTGGACTAGATAAGCCAGCAATAAGATTTCAAAGATAAAGTTGATCATCCCCTTATGAGGTTTAAGTTATACTTAAATTTTATGCTCTAGCTATTTTATCTAAAACCTCCTTGCCATATCTCCTATGGTAGTAAACTTTCTTTGAAGAGATTTCTCTAAATAAAAACTCATAGCTACGTATTTGGATAAATTAATATTAAATTTTATGAAGATCCTTGTAACATGCAAGCCCGGGAAAGAGAAAAAAGCCATTGAAGAAATTTTAGGAATGCTTTTTCAGCTAGATCCTAACTCTAAGCTCGAAGAATTCAAGATAAAACCAGGTTTATTCATGGTTTCCTCAGATATAACGAAGGAGGAATTGGTAAAGCTTGCATTTAAATTCAAGCGTTCCTATGTGAAAAAACTAATACCCATAGATATTGTTGTGAACGATCCAAGGGAAGCTATTATTTTATTAGAAAATCTAGACAAGAATAAAAGAATAGCAGTACGATGCAATAGAAGATTTGGAGTAAGTGCAACTACAGTAGAGCGCGAGTTGGGGTACATTATAAAGCAGAAGGGTTTCTCTATAGATCTTGTTAATCCAGATTATGTCATTCTCATAGAGCCTATTAAGAATTACTTTGTCATATCTTTTGTTAGCTTAATGCACTTTCAAATTCTAACAGGTAAGAAATCGATATAAGTTATTTAATGAAAATTATTACTAGATAGTCGAAAATGAAATTTGACAAAATGCACTCCGAGTCTTATTTATTCAAGGATGAGAGCAAACTTTTTCCGGAGTACGTTCCTAATTATTTACCTCACAGGGAGGAACAGTTGAAAAAATTGAATGTTTATTTTAAAGGACTATTAGATCCTGAGGTTTTTGCTTTTTATAGAGTAATTTGCTATGGGCCTACAGGAACTGGTAAAACAGCTTTAACAAAGTTTTTCGGTAAATTGATGTATGAAGAATCTGCAAAAAGAGGGATAAATCTTAAGTTCATACATATTAATTGCCATATTGAAAGAACGCCCTTCATGATAATAACTAAGATAGCAGAGTCGCTAATACCTGGAATACCTAAAAGAGGATTTTCTCCTAAACAATACTTAACTTGGGTAATGGATTTTTTGGAAGAAGAAAATTCTAAGCTGTTGCTTTGTTTAGATGAAGCTGATTATGCTATGAGAAATGACCCTGAGATATTTTATGATCTCTCAAGAATACCTGAAACAGGTATTAGTAAAGTTAGGATAAGCCTTATAATAATTCTTCGTGATTTATCTTCTCTTCATTATTTAAGCGATAGCACGATCAGCACATTACAAAAAAACATGGTATATTTCGAACCTTATAAATACATAGAAATAAAAGAAATACTTAAGGAGAGAATAAAAGAAGCTTTCTTACCCAATGTAGTAGGAGAAGAAATAGTAGAAGAAATAGCTCTTAAAACAGGCATAGACAAAGGAGGAAGAGGGGATGCAAGATTTGCCCTAGAACTTCTATGGAGAGCTGCTAAGATCGCTGAGATGGAGGGGAGAGGTAGAATCTCTCCTAACCATCTTAGGAAGGCAATAAGCGAAGTACATCCATCATTAAGCTCTGAGCTATTAGATTCTCTTCTCACAGAAGAGAAAATACTGCTGTTATCCATAGGCAGAGCATTGAAAGAAAAAAATTCTATACGAGTAAGCATAAATAATGTCAGAGAACATTACTTACTACTTTGCGAATCTCTTGGAAAGAAACCTAAGCAATATACTCAGTTTTGGGAATACCTTAGGAGCTTGAAGAATAAGGGGTTAATAGATGTAAGAGTATTTAATGAAAATAGAGGTAGAAGGAGTTATATTTCTCTTAGCATCCCCGTAGAGGTTTTGGAAAAAAAATCTCTTGACTTATGACAGAATCTAATCTTGTTGAAGAATTATTGGGGAGTAAATGGAAGGTTAGAATTTTATCAGAGATAATCAAAGAGAGAGAAATAAACATAAGCGCGTTGGTAAAGAGATCACGATCTTTCTTTAAATCAACGATAAAATATATAGAATTCCTTGAGAGTTTAGGAATGGTAAAGGAGAAAAGATTCGGCAAGGTTAGGATAATAGTTGCTAATCCTAATTCTGAGTTTCTGTCTACTATTGAAAGGCTTCTAGAATTGTCCTCAAATCATTCAAGAAAATTTATTTCAAAACAAAAGGAATTAAGTAAAAGGACATGAGTGAAGAATTATTATGGATTGAGAAGTATAGACCTAAAAGATTAGACGAAATAGTGAATCAAGATGATGTCGTTAGAAGCTTGAAGAGACTTTTAGAAGAGAGAAATATGCCGCATCTTTTGTTAACAGGTCCTCCTGGTGTGGGTAAGACTGCTACAGCTCTGGCTTTCGTTTATGAGTTATATAAAGAAGAATGGAGGAACAACGTCCTTGAGTTGAATGCAAGTGATGAGCGAGGAATAGATACTATAAGAGAGAAAATAAGGGAAAGGTTTGCCAAGACATTGCCTTTAGGAGGCATTCCTTTTAAAGTAGTTATACTCGATGAAAGCGATGCTATGACTAGCGAAGCCCAGACAGCCTTAAGGAGGATAATGGAAATATATGCTAGGAATATAAGATTTATTCTTACGTGCAATTACAGCAATAAAATAATAGAGCCTATACAATCTAGATGTGTAGTGCTGAGATTTTCTCCTTTAGATAAAAACTCTGTGGTAAATAGATTAATGTACATCTCAGAGAAGGAAAATGTTAAAATAACAAAGGAAGCTCTCGAAGCAATTTTTGATTTGAGCGGTGGCGATATGAGGAAAGCTATAAACTTACTTCAAAGTTCTTCTTTATTTGGAGAAGTTACACCTGAAGTTGTTTATAAAGTCGCTGGCGCTGTCAAACCTAAGGAGGTTAGGAGCATCTTAGATAATTTAATTAAAGGTAACTTTGAGGGTGCCAGAAATGCAGTCTTGAAGATGCTCTATAATGATGGTATTTCTGGTACAGAAATAGTTTATCATTTATACAGAGAATTACCTAAGTTGAACGTACCTGATGAGTGTAAGTTGAGTTTGATAGAAATATTAGGCGAATATGAGTACAGAGTTTTAGAAGGATCGAACGAAGAAATACAACTTAGCTCCCTCTTGGCTAGAATGCAATTGATTTTAAAGAACTGTTCCAAATGAGCCTTACTTATAGAGAAATCTGGACTTTTAAGCATAAGCCTAAGCGGGTTGAAGAAATAGTAGGAAATGAAGAGGCTAAGAAAGAATTTTTAGGTTGGTTAAATATTTGGCTAAAAAACAAAGTACCAGTTAAGAAAGCAATTTTACTATACGGGCCGCCTGGGATAGGGAAAACATTATTGGTAGAAGTTTCCTCTAAGCAATTCAACCTGGAATTAATAGAGCTTAACGCTGGTGATATATATAGCATAGAGGTTATCAAAAAGTCTGTTCTAGCTACGAGTAAAGAGCAAAGCTTGGTAGGTAAATTGAAGTTGATAATGATCGATGAAGTAGACAGCATTGAAGGCCCTAAAACTAACTACATAATATCTTTACTGCTTGATTTGGTAAATGAATCTAGATTTCCTATAGTCTTCATAGCCAATGATGGTTGGAAACCTCACTTGTACCCTATAAGGAATGTATGTATAATGATAGAAATGAAAAAACTTTCTCCAAAACTGATTGAAGGTTATTTAATAGAAATTTGTAAGAAAGAGAACGTAAGTTATGAAGAAGCTGCCATAAAGATAATAGCTGAAAGAGCTGAAGGAGATATGAGAAGTGCTATATTGGATTTACAATTTGCTGCGATGCTTGGCAAGGTAGGAGTCAAGGAAGTAAATTTGCTTTCTGCGAAGGATAGACAAACAGATGTTTTTTCATCCATAAGAAAACTTATATATACGCGTAGCTTTTTCACGGCTAAAAGTGTTATCGATGAGTTTCCCTATGATCAAGATACTCTTTTGCTATGGATAGAGGAGAACGTCTTTAGATTTTATACAACCCCTGAGGACTTGGCCTTAGCTTATGATAGGTTGTCTAAGGCAGATATCTATAGAGCTAGGGCTAACAGGGAAAGATATTGGCGTTTTCTACTTTACTTTGGAGATTTAATTACAGCAGGAGTAGCTCTTTCTAAATCAGGCAAGCCAACCTATTCGCAAATACAATTTCCTCAGACTCTGAAGATCCTATCAAGACAGAAAAAATTAAATGAAATGAAAGAGGAGCTCTTAGAAAAGATTTCTAAGAAAAATCATCTTTCAAAAAGAAAAGCAATGAGCGAAATATTCTGGTATCTCATATTAATGCTCAAAAATGAGGATTTTGCTGAAAAGTTTTTCAAGAAGTATGAAATAAACGAAGAACTTTCCTCTTACTTAAAGAATCTTTCTTCAAATATAGAATTAAAAATTAAACCCAAATAGTTTCCACATCTCTTCTTTTTCTTCAATCTCATCCAAATCTACACGAGCTCCATTAGGTAGGATTAATATCTTTCCTTCTTTCCTTAAGAAACCTATTACTGAACTGGCTACATTTCTTTCTCTCATCATCTCTAGGATTTGATTAGCCTTATTTTTCTTAGCTACGCATATAATGCAACCAGAACTCAAAGATCTAAGAGGATCCAATCCTAATTCGCCTAAAATTCTCTTGCTTATATCCAAGATTATGATTTTTTCCTCATAGACCTCCAAGCCTACATTCAAGAAGTCCGCGATCTCTTTTATTGCCGTTAATATTCCACCTTCGGTAGGATCGTGTGCATTCACTATTAAATTTTTTTCATAAAGCAAGATGCCTTCTTCGTATATGGACACCTTCTCTATCAACGCTTTGGCTTCCTCAATTTCTTCTCTTCTGAACTTCTGAGAAATTTTTTCTTCGTAATCATTAGCTATTATGGATGTGGATTCAAGAGCGGCCGGCTTCACTTGGATTAATACGTAATCAGAAGGATTATTCCTAATATTCTCAATTTCTCTAAATCTAAGCTGATATTCTCCTATCATTTCGCCTATCATGGAAGTCACAACTATTGGATTTTTAACAGAAGGTGTGAATTCAACATGCCCACCTACAATTGCTATGCCCATTTCCTTAGCCTGTTCACTCGCTTGGATTTGTATTTGCTCTGCTTCTTCTATTTTTGAATCTAAGGGCAAAAATGTGCATAATGTAGCAAATTTTGGCCTTGCACCTGAAGCTACTATGTCATTACTTGCTATAATTATGGCTAATTTACCTATATTTCTCCTAGCTCCTGTTATGGGATCTGAATGAAAAGCTATTAGCTTACTCGTTTTCAATAAAGCAGCATCGGCGCCTATCTTGGGTCCTAGTAATACTTTATTTGAACTAGCACCTGTATGTTTCAATATTTTTTCCTTTAAGTAGCTAATCTCAGGCTTACCTATTTTCATGCTATCTTTCATTTTTTTAACATTAAAAATTAAAAATAATTGAAATGGAAGAGGTTTTTCTTGAGGGTTATTTCAATTATGAATCCTCTAAGGTTAGAGTCAAGATTTTAAGAGATTACTCTCAGGTTAGCTTTCTAGGAGTGAATTATGGGCCGTTTTATAAAAATCAAGAAATAGAGATTCCTAGAGCATTGGCTAGAATATTGGCAGAAGAAGGCATAACAGAGTATCCCTTACCTGCTATTACTACTAGCGAATTAAAGAAGAAACATTTCCAAGAAGTAACTAGTAAAGTGGAAATTAAAAAAATAGAAGAAGATTTCTATCATCAAGCCAAGGATTTGATATATTTAGCTGAAAAACAGATTATAAAAGAAGACCCAAAGGAGATAAAGCGCATGGTAGAAGAGATATTATTTAAAAGACTAGAGAAGATTTTAAGGATTGCAATCTTTGTAGAGGATTACAAGAAAGTTCTTCCTCTTTTGAGTATAGAAGAAAGGCATTTATTGAGATACCTGAGAGAATTGATCAAATCCTGGTCAGATAATGTTTTGCGTAATACCTTTCTTAAGAAAATCTAAAAAATTCTCGGCTTCTAGAGTATCTAAATGGTGGATTTTTGTAAGATAGAAAACGATTGCGCTAGAACGTGATAAAGAAGACATATCAAGTTTGAATCTTAGAAGAGAATGGATTTTAATGTGAAAAAAGCTGGTCAGTCTTAGGCTTTCGAAAATAGAGTTGCTATGTTGGTTATTATTTGGACAATTCTTTAACTAAAAATTGACTAGTCTAAAAATTTAAGACTGCTAAATCTAAAAAAGAGAGAAAAAGTTAGATGGCAGAAGAAATAAAAAACTACAAGGAAGAATATAAAAGATTTTTTAAAGAATATTCTGAGCAAGATAAACCTATTTATATGCATAAGCTTCAAGAAATGGTTGCTTTAAAACAACGCTCTTTTACTATCTCTCATAAGCATTTGTACGATTTTAACCCTAAACTTGCTGATTTATTAATAAGAAAGCCTGAAGAACAACTCGCCTATATTGAAGAGGCTTTAAAAGAATTGATTACATACGAATTTGCATACGAAATTTCTAAAGAATTTTTAAAAGAAGCAAAGAAAATATATGTTAGAATCAAAGATTACCAAGGCGATTATAAGCCCAAGATCAGGGAAATAAGAGCAGAACATCTTGGTTCTTTAATAGAAATAAAAGGGATCGTAACGAAATGCAGCGCTATAAGATATAAGCTAATAGGGGCTAAGTTTTATTGCGAAGAGCATGGGGAATTTGAAGTATATCAAGATCCTATCAAAAAATTGAGTTATAATTGTCCTGTGTGTGGCAATATGACTTCTAAGATTATTGATAAAGTTTTCTTAAGTTTTCAAAAGATAATCATTCAAGAACTTTTAGAAGAAGCGGCTTCTGGCCAAATACCTAGAACTTTAGAGGTATATCTTGAAGGAGACTTGGTTG
>JBEPZU010000002.1:0-101124 GCA_041640715.1 Thermoproteota archaeon
TTTGACTTTGAAAGGAGTTTTGGATTCATCAACATACATTCCGCAAACAATATCTTTAGCCACTAGCTATCACTTGAACGTCTTCTTTATAAATCTTATACTGTAAGAGATTATTAAGATATATATGCCAAAGGCTATCGATCCTGTATGCAAAATGGAAGTAGATACCGCAAAGGCAAAATACAAAAGCGACTATAAAGGAAAGACATACTATTTCTGTTCTGAAGGATGCAAGAAGAAATTCGACTTATCCCCAGCGACCTACGTTAAATAACCTTTTTAATAAACTCTATTACTTTTTCCGCACATTCCTCAATTCCTAGCTTATCCGTTTCTAGCGTTAACTCTGGTCTAGTAGGTTCTTCGTAAGGATCCTGTAAACCTGGAACGGTGCTAGACAACCCTTTCTCAGCTAAAGAATAAATCCCTTTTCTGTCTCTTTTCATGCAAACTTCTAAGCTGCACTTTAAATAAACTTCTATGAAATTATCAATTAATCTCCTAGCATTTTCTCTATAGATTCTCTTATTACCTGTTGCGGCTATTATGACGTTAGCCCCATTATCATAAAGGAGTTTAGCTATGTAAACGAGCACGTTATAAAACCAGTCCCTTTCTTCCTTTGAATAAGTAGGCTTAGGAGTTAAGATTTTCCTGAGCTCATCTGAATCCAAGATTTGAATTCTCAAACCCATTTGTTCCAACTTTTCCTTTAGGGTTTTAGCTATTGTGGATTTTCCAGAAGCAGGAAGGCCCGTTATCCAAATACAGAAATTCTTCATTTATGAAGCATCGAATTCACTTCTTTATAGTTAAAGGTCTCATTTTCCAGCAAATTGTTTATGAAGTTGAACAGAGATCTTCTAACTTCTATATCTAAGTTGGGATACCATATCGGATTTGCGATCACCAAAGCTCTCCATATATAAAAAGGCTGTATTACTTTGAAGAGTTCTTCATCGTTGCTTTCTTTTAGATAAACCTCGAAGAATTTATTGAACAATTCCTCAAAAGGTCCGAAGAGCTTTTTCCAACGTTGTAATGAGAAAAATATGTAATTAATAGTTAGAGCTGAAACGTCATCTCCAGGTTCTCCGTATTCTCCTCTACTTCTATCAGATAGATAAAATTCTGTTTCTTCTACGAAGAAGATATTCCAAGGATGGAAATCTCCATGCACTAAGCTTGCTCTATGGGTGAATTTCTTGAGCTTCCATCTCCATTCTATTAACTTCTTTTCTATGTTTTTCAACTCTCCTTCTTCTAAAAATTCTGATTTTTCTGGATAGCTATCTATAAGACCCATTATGCATTCACCATGTCCTAAGAGTTCTCTAACCCTCCTGATGTAAATTAGCTTATCCTCAGCCTTCTTTGAATGGATGCTTGCTAGATATTTAGCTAATGCTTCGCATCTCCTAATGTCCAGTTGCTCTAAGGAAGCGGAATCCCTTATCCTTTCTAAATCTAAATAATACAACTTTCCTCTCAAGAATTCCGTAACTAGGAATACTTCCTCTAGTTCTTTGATAGGTATCAAATCCCCTTTAGAATCGAAATAACCCAAAGCTACGGCTTTAGCATGTCTAGGTAACTTGTTGTATGCTTCATAAGCCCAAATCAAGCTTTGAGCTCTATCCGATTTGTATTCATGACCGAATCTATCACTCTTCATCGTTTCTAATACAACTTTCTTCAACTCTCCCTTTACTTCATAGGTTATTATAATGGGTATTCCATATCCATATCCCTTCAAAGAGTCCTCTTTTACTTCAACACCCTCTATCTTGATTATCTTTACTTCATCAACTCCATGGATTTTCTTAAAAAATTCCTCGATTTTTTCTATTTTCATAGGGATTTATTTCGGTATAGGTTAAAAAGATGGAGTTAATTAATTCGTCTTCATTGGGTATCTGCCCAACCTTATAATGATCAACAAGGAATTTCGTTGAGATCTCTAGAGTTATCTTATAAATTTTGCAACCAGTATTCTAGACCTATTCTAGTTTCGCTTCCATGTCCAGGATAAACTATCGTTTCCTTTGGCAATCTGCTCAGTTTTCTTAAACTTTCTATCATCATGTTTTCATCTCCTCCCGGTAAATCGGTCCTACCGTAGGTGCCTAAGAATAAAGTATCGCCTGAGAATAGTATTTTTAAATTGGGTTCTAATAAACATATCGAGCCTGGAGTATGACCAGGTGTATGAATTACGTGCAATTCTATTTTACCGATTCTAAGTATTTCTGTTCCCTTGAGTAATAAATCAGGTTCTTGATATTCAACTTCTTCTGTTATGAGATCGAATCTCTGAGAAAACGAGTTCTTCATCAATTCTAGATCGTTTTCGTGAATGACTAAAATAGAATCGGGCAGCAACTGCTTAATTTTTTTGTTATGGGCAACGTGATCTATGTGTCCATGAGTATTTATTATGTACTTCACCTTTAGATTCTTAGCCTTAACTATTTCGAATAGTTGATCAGCTCCCAGTGCTACGTCTATTATGGCGGCTTCTCCGTTTTCATCGAAGATCAAATAAACATTATTATCCAAAGGAGGTACTACTAGCTTAAGCGTTTTCATACCTTTAATTTAGCTTGTGTTTTATTATATAATTAAATCAATTAATTCCCACGCTCATGCTTTGCTCTAGCATTATTAGCTAATATGTGTGCTCTTCTCAAAGGTAAAGGTTCGCAACCAACTATCGTTTCTTTAAATACTTCAAAAGCAAGCCTCAAAGTTATCTTGTTGCCTACGCTTATGAAAAACCTTTTCCCGCATATTTCTATGACTTTAGCTATCTCTTCACCTTCATGTTCCAAATAACCTTCATGATTGAGCATTTTTAGCGTTCCGAATAACTTTTTTTTAGCAACACCTATTGTTGGTTTATTCAATAGATAACCCACGAAGCAAGCCAAACCTGCTCTATAGGGATGCGCCTCTCCATGGCCATCTACTAAATAGACATCTGCTTTACTCTTAGCATTTTCAGCTGTTTTCACCATTGAAGGCCCTTCTCTTAAAAAGAGTAGAGTAGGTATGTATGGGAAGGTGACTTTGTTTATTCGATATTCCTCATGTATTATTTTCTTTTCTTTTAGGTCGAAAAAAACTATGGCCGTGAAAATCAAATCTTTACTATAAGCAGAATCTAAGCCAGCTGCGATTCTCAAGTCTTTTACTTCTTCTTTTATTAGATTTTTAGCTATGAAGCTTTGTATTTTCCTTGCTTTCTCGATGCTTATTTCTTTCAAATCCTCCTCTTTGAGTTTTCTTATCAATATCTCTTCCATTATTTTAATTTAGTCTTGAGAATTTTTTACGTAGTCACAATAGTGGTCTTAAATCTGCGATTTCGCTAAATCAAACAAAGAATAGCGAATTATTTAAGAGCTTAAGTTATTGTAGCCCTTCTAATAGCTTCTATTAGCTCGTCTTCGTTTATCCCATTAAATTCAACCTTACCGACCTTTATGTATCTCTTGACATAATCCTCTATATAGGATTCATCGGCAGGAGCAAATCTCAGGCCTGCTTCTAAAGCTTCTAAAGCTTCAGGAGGATATATGTAAAAATCTCCAGATATGTGGATGTTAGTTATCAATCCCCTGTTAGTAGAAGCTATGACAGTTATGAACCCTTTTTTAGTATCGATAGTCACCGATTTCACATCTGGAGTTATCGATATATTTTTACTTCTATATTCGTAGATCCATTCGCTCATTGTATGCTTCTCTAGGTGGGATTTTAATAACATGTTCTCATAATCAGTAAGTCTTTGATTTATGAATGAGATGGAGAATTCTCTTTTTATCGTAGATTTTATCGTCTCTAAGAAGCTGGTTTGTGAATACTCGTTACCTAATTCAAACTTGAGGTTTGTGTAGAATGCAGGATTTTTGGCATAAGAAATTGCTCCATCTAACAAAATCCTTTTCCTATATTCTTCATCGTTTTCCACGTTGATGTAAAAGCTAAGGGCCAAAGCATAATTGAGTCTCATCACATCGACATAAGCTAGCATTCTTTTATTAACTAAAATTCCGTATGGTTTTTCATAGGTCGCATTTATACCAGTTTCCTTTAGACCTTTTAAGATAACTTCTATAAGGTTCTCCTTTAAAGCATTCGAAGTAGGTCTATTATCTTTACAAAATATTTGTATAGCGATTTGCTTGTCTGTGAAAAATAATACAGGACCGCTAGTAGGCCTCCTTCCTATGTTGAACCTAAGGGTCCTTACTTCTTGGATGTTTATTACTTTGTGGGGTATGTGCTGAATTCCCAACACAACAGAAGATGGATTGCAAATTGCAATTCTTAGAGTATTATCAGTCCTATTATTTGCAACACTTCTAAGAATTACTTCGCTGACTGCAAGATTATAAGCAATATCTCCTATCTCATTAATAAAACGCCAGCTCCCCATCGATTATCTTCTTAAATATTAATTTAAAGGTCTTTCTATCTCATGTTAAGAAATTTTTGGAAACTTTGTCGTATACTTTAATCACATCTTCAAAATCATAATCTAAGTATATTTCAGTAGTCTTAATACTATTGTGCCCGAGAATTCTTTGGAGTGTCCTCAAATCTCCTCCTTTGGTAATCCAGTATATAGCCATAGTATGCCTTAATTTGTGAGGTGTTATAGCATTGGCATAGCTTAAGCCGGCCTTTATAGCTCCCTTCTTTATTATTTTCTGTATGGCCCTAACTCCTATATCGAATATCCTTCCGATTTTTCTATTGCCTACGTATTGCTTTAGGAGTTTTAAAGTCTCTTCGTCTAAGGGTACCAGTCTAGGTTTCTTTATCTCGTAGTAACGATCGACGATTTTTATTATCCTCCTATTGAAATCTATATCTTCAACATGTAAGTTGGCTATTTCTCCTACCCTGCATCCTGTGAATAGTAAAAGTCTTACTATGAGCTTATCTCTCGGGTTATCGAACGAATTCAGGAATTTCCCCAAATCTTCTTCTCTTATATATATTTGCTTAGGTTCGTTTCTGTGCTTAGGTATAGGTATTTTAGTTATGTCTTTGTTATGAAGTTTAGCGTATTTCCTTAATACTATTGCGTATAATCTAACAGTTGAAGGCTTGTAACCTCTCATCTCCAGCTTTGTCAAAAACTTAACGATATCTTTTTCTGTGAAATCCTCTTTGCCTATTTCTTTATGAAAATTTTTCAGTAGTTGGTAGTAGGTTTTCTTAGTATTTTTACTCTTGCCTATCAGTAGCTCTTCCATGCTTAAAGTGACTAGCAGGGTTTAAAGCATTTTCGCAAAATTAAGAATCATGTAAGTTATTATCATATGATGATTAGGAAAATCCAAAAAATAGGTAATTCATATTACATTGCATTACCTCAGGACTGGATCAAAAATTTCAATCTTTCCAAATCTAGTGAGGTAGAAGTAAGAGTTTCCAATAACGGAGAGCTCATCCTAATTCCTTCTGGTATCAAACGAGGAGGAAAAGAAGCAAACTTAGAGTATGATGAGTCTATAGAGAGGAAAATCCTCAGCTATTACTTGATGGGGTATAATACCATTAGAATATTGAATAAGGAAAGCTTTAAGCCCGAACAAAGGGAAATCGTGCTTAAAATTGCTAGGAAGCTAAGTGGTTTGGAAATCGTAGATGAGAGTAGCAATCTTATAGTCTTGCAAAGTTTGATAGATGAAGGCTCCTTAGATCCTATAACGATCTTGTTTAGAATAAACTCGATATCTTCTACAATGTATCTAGACTCGATAAAACTAACGACTAAAGATGAAAAGATCTTAAGCGTGATAATTGAAAGAGATGAGGAGGTAGATAGATTGTATTTCCTATTGGTTAGACAATTAAGAAGTCTTTTAATCAATCCTAGTTTGTTAAGCAAACTAGGGCTTTCTTTGGTGGATTGCTTAGATCTAAGGATAGCTTCTCATTTCTTAGAGAAGATAGGAGATGAAGCTGTGAAGCTTGCTGAATATTTATCTTTAAATAGAGGAAGGATAAACGAGAAACTACTCAATACTCTGCAAGATATAGCTATTAAGTTGAGTATACTTCAAGAAAAAGCTCTGATATATTTCATAAAAAAGAAGACAGAAATAAACGTTGTTAAAAATGATTTTAAAAAATTATATGAGGATTTTGAGAATCTAAGTAATAAAGTAGAAAGTTACGAAATACCACTTTTAAACATCTTCAAAAACATTATAGAGTTTAATATAGATATATGCGATTTAACTACATATCTCTAAAATAAAGGTGTTGTTAAGTAAAAATAGGAAGGATAGAAAGTTAATGCAATAAGAGATATTATTGATAGCAAGAACACCGAATCTGATTCTAAAGACCTCATTTCCCTTGAAGAACTTTGATTGCTATATGTTTCCAGTCTTATCAGATAAGCATAATAATACACAGAGACTGCGCTCATTATCAGCGCTACTAAAGCTAGGAATAAGCCTAAGTTCCCTGAAAAAGCCACGTTTAAAAATAGAAGGAATTTTGCCATAAATCCTGCAAAAGGAGGGATTCCTGCTAGAGATAGAAGAGAAACTACGAACGTTGAAGCTCCTAGAGGACTTTTTTTGAAGAATCCTATCAAGCTATCATATGGACTCTCGCTACCTTCTCCCGTAAGCTTCGCGACCACTAAGAAACTTACTGCCTTTGCTATGCTATATGTTATTAGATAATAACCCAAAATGGGCAGTGTTGGTTCTGGAAAGACGAAAACTAAAGCCATGTATCCAGCGTGGGCTACTGAAGAATATGCTAGAAGCCTTTTAATGTTCCTTTGCACCAATGCTGCAATATTAGGTAATATCATTGTTGCTAGCGCTAGCGTTGCGAGTATGTATCTCACTATTGGTTCTAATGAATAAAGGTGTTTGAAAGGAGCACTTATGATTAATGCTATTGCAGCTATCCCTACTATCTTAGAAGACGAAGAAAGGAATGAGGAGATGCTCGTAGGAGAACCTTGATAAGTATCTATGGCCCAGGAATGTAAAGGTACTAGTGTAGCTTTGATTGCCAGCGAAGACAATAATAGTAAGAAACCTAAGATCAATACATGAACATTCAATCTCGCATCAGGGCTTAGTATGTATTGATTTATCGAAGCAAAACTAGTGCTTCCTGTAGCATTATAGATCATCGCTAAACCATACGCAAATAAAAGTGTGGCCAATATTCCAAAGATGAAGAATTTAACCGTTGCTTCTAGAGAAAAGTATTCTCTTTTGAACTGAGCTACAAGAGCATATGCTGGGAATAAGCTGCTCTCGATCGCTATGAACAATATTAAAAGATCTCTTGCTGAAACTACCATGAGAGATGAAGCCAGAGAAATCAAAAGCAAAGGTTGAGCTTCTCTCCTTGCAATGTTTTCGCTCATAGCTGCTAAAGTTACTAGACCACCGATGATCATCGCTATCCATGAAATGAAGGAAAAACGATCGCTTGCAACAAGACCGTTGTAAAGTAGTACATTTATGTTCAGATACAAAAAGTATATCGAAATGAACAATGAGAGTAACATTGAGCTATAGGATATCGCTTTTGCTATCTTAAATCTCCTGAGTAAGTTAGCGGTTGCTACTAAGATAGAAGCAAGCAAAAGTATGAAGAAAGGAGAGAAATAATAAAGTAAACTCTTAATTTCTTCAAAATTAGTTTCTGCACCCATCTCAACTTACCTCATCTTTTAGTTTCCTTATTTCGAAAATGTCTACGCTTTGATAGGTTCTATCCATTTCTATAGCTATGGCTAGTCCTAGAGCTACTTCCATGGCTAGGATTATTATTACTATTAATCCTAAAACTTCTCCCAAAGCTCCTTTAATCGTAGCTAATGCTCCTATACTCAATATGACTGCGCTCATCGCTATCTCTACTGATATTATTATTCTTATCAAATGTCTTCTTGCTAAAATACCGTATATACCTATCAAGAACAAAGGTAGTACTGCTATTAGGGCTATAGTTCCGTTCATTTTTCTTCACTCGCTATATATATTGACCCTAAGTAAATCGCAAGAGCTGCTACCGCTAAAAACACCAAGGCTAAACCGTAATTGTTGAAGAGATAAGTTGTTATGATGGATAAGTCTGAAGTAAAAACTATATTAATACTTGCCTTGTTAGAAATCAGCAACGCCGCTATCAAGGCGATTAGTAGAAATGAGTTGATGATTGCTATGAGGGAAATCCTTCTAGTAGGAGGTATATCTATAACAGGTCTTGTGAGCATTGCAGCAAATATTATTAAGACTAAAACTCCTCCTGCGTTTATAAAGAGATACATAAGCGCCAAAAACCAAGCTCCTAGTTGTATTAAAGCCCAAGCACTTGCTACATACATCCCTATTAAGAATGCTACAGAATACAGTATATCTCTAGTTTTTATGGCCATATAAGAGAAGAATGTAGCCCAAGCAATAGCAGTTAAATAAAGCAAAGTATTTAGGTCTAAATTCAATTCCATTTTTAGGCATATATCGCTAGTGTAGAATTTATATTTTACTTAATATAACGTGGAACGACTTGACAAAGATCGGATTAAATTTTTAAGACACATATAACACTGTTATATTAATGGGCGAGGAGGAGAAATTTAAGGAATACGCTAACCCCGATGTGCTCGTGAGTACACAATGGGTTCAAGAACATCTACAAGATCCAAGCATTAGGATAGTCGAAGTAGACTACGATCCTACTTCGAATTATTATTTAGGCCATATTCCAGGTGCTGTTCTTTTCGATTGGAAGAAAGATTTGAACCATCCTGTTATTAGAGATATATTAAGCAAGGAGCAACTTGAAGAGCTCTTCTCAAGAAATGGGATTTCTAATGATACAACGATAATATTATATGGCGATTATAACAATTGGTTTGCTGCTTTCGCTTTCTGGATATTCAAATACTATGGGGTTGAGAAGGTTAAAATTATGGATGGTGGGAGAAAGAAATGGATATTAGAAAATAGGCCTTTGACGACTGAGATTCCTTCCTATCCTAGGGCTGTTTTTAAAGCTAAGGAACCTGATGAAACGATAAGGGTGTATCTTGACTATGTCATCATCGCTCGTAATATGAAAGATAAGGTCTTAATAGACGTGAGAAGCCCTAAGGAGTTTACCGGAGAGATATTAGCGCCGCCTGAATATCCAACCGAAGCGGCTCAAAGAGGAGGCCACATACCTGGAGCTATAAACATACCTTGGGCTTTAGCAGTTAGAGAGGAGGACGGTACATTTAAAAGCAGGAGAGAGCTAGAAGAATTATATAGAAGCCGGGGCGTGGTCCCAGAGAAAGAGGTCATAACTTATTGCAGAATAGCAGAAAGAGCATCCCATACTTGGTTCGTGCTCAAATATTTGTTAGGATATCCAAACGTGAAACTCTACGATGGTTCTTGGTCTGAGTGGGGCAACGCTGTCAAATTACCAATAGAAAAGTAATTTATTTTTTATTTGATTTTTTTCACTATTATATGATGTAATCCATTCTCTTTTTTATGTTCAACGAATTTTTGGCCTGTCTGATCCTGCCATCTCATCGCCTCTAATTTAGCCAAAGGATCATCAGTTACGACGTGCACAACTGTTCCTATTTCGACCTTAGAAAAGAGTTCATTGATTTTAGCTAATACTGCAGAACATTCCACCCCTATTTCAATGAACTCATAGTCTGGGAATTCTGAAAAGCACTTAATCCTAAATTTTTTAATGTTTTCTGTAATTCTTTCTTTTATTTCTTCTATTCTTTTATAATTTAAATTATCAAGGCTTTCTAAAGGTAGTAACTTAGCTATCCAACCACTTCCATAAGGATCCTTGTTCAAAAGAATAGGTCTATTCACGATTTCTTGATTAATATCGATGATTTCGCATTGTATTGGAGACTTAACTACGGTGAAGCTTCTAAAAGATTCTAAAGAACATATAATCTCGTTCTTTCCCATCTTTCTCGAGCTCATGTATCTTATTATCGTAAATTTGCCTAGGAACCATGCCAAAAGCGATGTAATTCCAATTGTTATCGAATTCCTTTCTATTTTAATCCAAGTGTTCCCTTCTAGGTCGTATAATAAGGCGCTCGGGAAATAGCAATCTTCTATTCTATCTATATTCAAGTTCCTGGACTCTTGTAACTCTTTTTTGATCTAGGTACAGGTCTTCTCTCTTGAAGCCTACTATGCTAACCACATGCGTATGGTATATCGCGCCTGGAGGACAATAATCAACACATAAACCACAGTACATGCAGTGTTGTAGATCTATTTCAGGTATCATTGCAGGTTTCCCTTTTTCATAAGGGACCATGAATATGCATGTATTAGGACAAACTTTAGCGCATATTCCGCATCCTACGCATAATTGATCATCTACTTCCAAGGTTCCTCTAAATCTCTCAGGGAAATATATAGTTTTAGTAGGGTATTCGATCGTAGGTCTTTTTAAAAACACATATTTTGTAACGGTGAAGAATGCTTTCAATGGTCCTATTATCGTTCTCCTAAGAGTCTTGATGAGTTTTACTTCTTTATGCACTTCATTATTACTTCTTAGATGCTAAATATAAGCTTAGCTGAGCAGATTTATTGAGATCGCATAATATTTTACTAAGAAAACTAGAATTAAGTTGAAAACTGATAGAGGTAATAGCTTAGTCCAGCTTAAGCTTAATAACTGATCTATTCTATAGCGAGGAAGCGCTGCCCTTATTATTATATATAAGAACATGAAAAAGTATGTTTTGATCATTAACCAGAAGGGTCCGCTCATTGGTGATAAGATTCCTGGTAACTGGGGTCCTAACCAGCCCCCGAAGAATAGTATTGCTAGTAAAGTAGCGCTTACGAAGGCTCTTACGTACATTCCCATGATCAATAAAAGGAAAGGAGAAGCACTATACTCAGTGTTCCAACCTGCTATTATCTCTGATTCTGCATCAGGTATATCGAAAGGCGTCCTTTCAGCTTCAGCTATTGCAGTTATCAAAAAAAGTATGAAGGTAAGCGGTGCTAAAAATATCAGCCATATTTGCTTTTGTTTCTCGACGATTTCATATAAATTCAAGGTTCCTGTAAGAACCACAACTGCGGCCACAGAAAGTAACAAGGGTATTTCGAAGCTTAGGAGCTGAGCTGCTGCCCTAAATCCTCCTATTATGCTATATTTATTGTTGCTTATCCATCCTGTGAGTAGTATTAATATTGGATTAAAGCTTAGGATTACGAAAATCAAGAGTAAACCTATGTCGAAATAACTCGATACTATTGCATGTCTAAGAAGTCCGATCCAATTTATGAAAGGCTCCAACACTAATAGAGTATTTACCACCACGTAATCGTAGGGCATGATGATGATCAATAAAAGTGAAATGGCTGTTACTAAAATAGGCATTGAAAGGAAAGCAAACTTATTAGCTTTTGCAGGAACTATTATTTCCTTATTTAAGATTTTGATGAAGTCTGCTATTAGTTGAAGTATTCCCCATTTGCCTACATAAGTAGGCCCCATCCTTTGCATCGTTCTAGCCCATATTTTCCTTTCAAGATAAATAAAAACTATGACATTTACGAGTACTAGGACCAGAGCGAATAGCATCGCTAAGCCAGCTTTTATAATATCTAGCAAAAGCAGATTTGAAGTAATGAAGGGAAATATTCCTTCCATCATCTATCTATTTCACCCAAACAAGGGTCAAATGAGCCTAAGATAGCGTATAGATCAGCTACCTTTGAGCCTTTTATTATCTTAGGTAGGCTCATGACATGAATATATGCTGGGCTTCTTATCTTTACTCTATATGGCTTAGGGCTTCCATCGCTTACTACCATAAAACCACATTCGCCACGCGAATCTTCTACATAACCGTAACCTATTCCAGGAGGAGGATACAATAAAGCTCTATGTTGATAAGGTCCTGAAGGAATTCTTTTCAGACATTGCCTCACTATGCTTATGCTCTGCTTTATTTCTTCAACTCTTACGTAAAATCTGTCGAATGTATCTCCCTTCTTTCCAGTAGGGATATCAAAATCTAAGGTTTCGTATACAGCATAAGGCTCATCTCTTCTCAAATCTCTTTTAACTCCGCATGCCCTTAGCATAGGTCCAGTCCAACCTAGTTCTATAGCTTTAGAAGCACTTACTGGTGCAACATCTACAGTTCTGCTAAGGAACACTGGATTGTCATAAATGATTTTTTCATAGTCAGCTAGGTTTTTTTCTACATAGTTCAAAGCCTTATTGGCATAATCCTCGAAGTTCTGCGGAAGATCATATCTAACTCCTCCTACTCTGAAAAATCCAAAGGTCATTCTTTGACCGCTCATCATCTCAAGCATGTCTATTATCCTATCTCTATCTCTTAATCCCCAAGAAAACAATGTAAATAATCCTACATCTGCACAGAATGCAGCCAACCAAACCAGGTGACTTGCTATTCTTTGTAGCTCGCATGCTATTACTCTAATCCATTCTGCTCTTTCTGGTACCTTAGCGTCCATGATTTCTTCTACAGCTTTTACAAACCCATATTCCCAAAACATACCGCTAACATAACAAAGCCTGTTGAGATAAACTGGAATTTGGAAGTAGTTTCTAAGTTCACAAAGCTTCTCTATGCCTCTGTGAATATAACCTAACTTTACATCCGCGTTTATTATCACCTCGCCCTCTACTGTTATTATTATATCCATAGGTCCATGTGTGGCAGGATGTTGTGGACCTACGTTTATAATTAATTGCCTTACTTCTCTCCCCTTTACCTCTTTAACTTCTACCATTTGTAATCTTTCCTAAGCGGATGTCCTACCCAATGTTCGGGCAATAAAATCCTTCTAAGATCTGGGTTTCCTTCAAAATAAACTCCCATGAGATCAAAGGTTTCTCTTTCGTGGAATAGAGCTCCCTCCCACACTTCACAGAGAGAAGGTATTCTAGGATCGTCCCTATCTATCAAAGTACCTACGATGACCAATCCTTTACCTTCTAGCTTTCTACAAATGAACATCACTTCTATTGAATTCAATCTATCCACAGCAGTAACAGCAGATAATAGAACAAACCCTGCATCCTTAAGCCTTTTAGCAGAATCTATCCATTTCTCTTTGGGTATTTTAGCATAATACTTGTATTTGTAAATCTTAAATATCTCTGCGTAAGGTAAAATGGATTTGATCTCTTTTTCTAATTCTTCGCTCATACTCGCCAATCTTCCTTTATAATAGGTACACCAGATTTAGGTAAAAATTTCTTTCTTGTCTCTCCTTTGAGTATTTTTTCTTCAAGCTTTATTATTCCTTCTATTAATGCCTCAGGTCTAGGAGGACAACCAGGTATATATACATCAACAGGTATTATTTGATCTGCTCCGTCTATGACACTATACATTCCTTTCCAAGGACCTCCGCAAATTGAACATTCGCCAGTGGCTATAACATATTTTGGTTCTGCCATTTGCTCGTAGAGTGTTTTAACTACAGGTGCAAGTCTTTGTGAAATTGGCCCTGTTATTATCATCAAATCGCATTGTCTTGGGCTATTTCTAGGAAGGACTCCGAACCTCTCAAAATCATAATTCGAAGCCCCTGCCACCATCATATCTTCTATAGCACAACATTTTATTCCAAAAACTAGCAACCAAAGTGAATTGCGATTTCCCCATACTAATAGTTTGTTTACAAAAGGAAGTTTCCTAGGATTTACTAACCATATTTTTAAATCTTGCCAAATATTGAGGCTTTTCATAGATCTATAGAGGGATAGTAAGACATGAGTTATTTATTCTTTCTCCTATAATGATTTGAGGCTATTAAAAGTACCATCATACCCAACGTAGCATTCCTCTCTTAAGGGTATAAGCTATACTGAACAGAGTGACTAATAATAATGCTGAAACGCCTAACAAACTAGTCATCGTAAATTCGATCGACCTTATGGCCCATATAAGAATTAATATAGCTACGATATCTGCTATCAGATATGCGATTCCATAAATATAATATTGTACGCTCATTCTGACCTGAGCTTCTCCTAACAATTCTTCGCCGCATTCATAAGGAGATAGCTTTAATTCTGATTTCTTGGATTTATGGGACAGTTTGTAATTAAGAAAGATAGTTATCAACGCAAATCCAATCGAGATTAGTAGGGCTATCGCTAGTGCGGTGAAAATAAACATAAGATATCTTACGCGAACTTTTTTATATACTTTTCTCAGATAATTATTGTTATTCTTCATATAAATGTATATAAATTTATAAATTTGGATAAATTAACCGCAATTATATTTAACTCTATTATAATCGGTGTTTTATGGTATTTTTGAAATGTTAGAGGTAATAAACCTTATAAATCTGTAGAATATACTTTTACGTGGATAAGATAAGAGCTGATGTAATAGTAATCGGAGGCGGAGCTGCTGGATTAAGAGCCGCTATCGAAGTTGCAAGCTTTAATCCTAAACTAGAGATAGCCTTGATTTCAAAGGTATATCCTATGAGGAGTCATACAGTCTCAGCCGAAGGAGGAACGGCCGCTGTTCTTAAAGAATATGATAGTTTTGATTTACATGCTTTTGATACAGTAAAAGGTAGCGATTTCTTAGCCGATCAAGATGCTGTTGAACTTTTTGTTAAACAAGCTCCTGTTGAGCTTTTGAATTTAGAGAAATGGGGATGTCCTTGGAATAGAGATGAGAAAGGCAGAATGGAAGCGAGAGCATTCGGAGGAATGAGCGTGAAAAGGACTTTTTTTGCAGCAGATAAAACAGGTTTTTACATACTTCATTCTCTTTTTCAAAGATCTTTGATTTATGATAACATCAAGAGGTATGATGAATGGTTTGTGACCTCATTGATAGTCGAACAAGGAAGGTTCAAGGGATTGACAGCCATAGAAATAAAGACAGGAAATTTGCACTATTTTGAAGGAAAGGCTGCAATAATATGTACAGGAGGAGTAGGTCAGCTCTATAAGAATACTACGAATGGAACTATAAACACAGGAGATGGCATGGCTTTCGCATATAGAGCAGGAGCACCGTTAAAGGATATGGAATTCATTCAATTCCATCCTACAGGCCTTCCGGGAAAAGGTTTATTGATAACCGAAGCTGCTAGGGGCGAAGGGGGATACTTGCTCAATAATAAATATGAAAGATTCATGAAAAAATATGCTCCTGAAAAATTAGAACTTGCTTCACGTGATGTTGTATCTAGGGCTATAATTGGTGAGATCAAAGAAGGAAGGGGATTCACGGGTAAGTATGGAGAGTATGTTGGGTTAGATATAAGACATCTAGGTAAGGAATTCATAGAGAAAAGACTTCCTACAGTTAAAGAAATGGCTGAGAAGTATGTTGGTGTAGATCCGTTGCATGAGTTAATACCTGTTAGGCCAGTAATGCATTATATAATGGGAGGTATTCATACGAATAAATATGGAGAGACGCCCATAGCAGGATTATATGCTGCGGGGGAAGCAGCATGTGTTAGTATTAACGGCGCAAACAGGCTCGGGTCAAATTCTTTATCAGAATGCTTAGTTTTCGGGGCTTTGGCTGGAAGACAGGCTGCAATTTTCGCTTCAAATCATGATTTCAGAGAAGTTTTAAGAGAAGAAGTTCTAAAAGAAGAGCATCGAATTTTCGAAGTTATTTTGAAGAAAGAAAACGGAATTCCTTATTCTGAAATTTTATATGAGTTAAAGAACACGATGGAAGAAAAAGTAGGAGTGATAAGAAACGGAAAGGAACTTCAAGAAGCTTATTCTACGATAATTAAATTAAAAGAGAAATTTAAAGGAGTCTCTGTTGTGGATAAAAGTAGAATATACAATACAGATTTTATACAAGTATTAGAGTTGGATTTTATGTTAGACTTGGCTGAAACTATTACTTATTCTGCATTGAAGAGAAAAGAATCTAGGGGTGCACATTATAGGACGGATTACCCAGAAAGAGACGATAAAAATTGGCTTGTCCATCAGCTTGTATATAAGACTGAAGGTGAACCTACAATAGAACTTTTACCTGTAGTTATAACTAAATGGAAGCCAGCTGAAAGAAAATATTGAGATGAGCGAGAAAAAAGAAGTAAAGTTGATAGTTGATAGGTTTGATCCAGAATCAAATAAAGTTTACAAAAGCGAATACGTAGTTACAGCGGAATCTGATACAATGGTTTTAGATGCGTTAATATACATAAAAGAAAACATAGATAGGACTTTGAGTTTCAGATATTCTTGCAGGATGGCTTCATGCGGAAGTTGTGGAATGGTAATAAATGGAGTGCCCAGATTGGCTTGTCAGACTAAGCTCTTAGATCTTGAAGAACCTGTAAGAATAGAACCGCTTTATAATTTCACAGTAATAAGAGATCTCGTTGTTGATTTCGACGTTTTCTTAGATCATCTTAAGGAAATTAAGCCTTATGTGATAAGAAAGGAAGAGGTCAAAGAAGTCATCATGAAACAGGAGGAGGTTGATGTAATAATCAACGCTAGCTCTTGTATAAACTGCATGTTATGCTATGCCGCTTGTCCAGTATTCGGTAGTGATGAAAAATTCAAGGGTCCTGCTGCTTTAGCGATATTATATAGATATTTAATGTATCCTTTAGATCAAGCCAAAGAAGAAAGGTTTAAAATAGCTAGCGATAAGGATGGTGTATGGAAATGCACTTTCATGGGCGAATGTAGCTTAGTTTGTCCTAAAGGCGTAGATCCTGCTTTTCATATACAAAGACTTAAATTGATGACTTCTTTGTCTTCTTTATTTAAGCTATGAAGAGAAAGGTAGGATATTTTAGGCATCCTAGATATACGTTCAAACTAGTAAGAGAATTTTCAAGCTTCATAATAGCTTTGTATGCGCTATTTTTACTCTATAGGCTTTATACCAATTCCTTATATCCTTCTACATTTCAAATCATAGTGGCAAGCATCGCGTTATTCTTCGCTCTATATCATACATTAACTTGGCTGTACTTATTACCTAAGATTTCTAAGATTAAAATAGGAGGTCGCGTTCTAGGAGACGTTACAGTGTTTCTGATAAGCATCATGGTTTGGATTTTAATATCTTTATTGATCATCCTTCTATTGATATGAGCAAGCTGCATGCATTTAGTTGGTTATTATTTGCGGCGACCGCTTTCATCGCGGCTTTATTATTTCCTGTTACGATATTTTATTTTGATTTCTCTTACTATCTGGGTTTTGATCAAAGTAAAATAATAAATCAGATAAGCAGTAGCGTATTGCTTAAAATTCTATTCTTCATAATAATAGGTTCGACAATATATCATGGTTTTTATAGAGCGAAAGCGGTGATGAGAGAAATTGCGACTAAACATGAGGACTTAATAGAGATTTCCTTCTTAGCTATTGCAATAATACTAGTAATTCTCGCTTTATTTGTAATTATTCTAATTTAACTTTTTTAGAGATACTTTAGTAAGGGATTTTCAGGTTGTAAATTAGATACGATGACTTGCGCACCAAACATTCTTTCTAGTTCTTTGGATATTTCATTGGCTTTTTTATAACTTATTAATCCATGTAGCGCTCTTCCTATCATATTTTGGCCTACTCCTTTAAATCCTAGTTTTATCATGTATTCAGAAATTTTCTTGAGCTCATCATCTAAGAAGCCGCATTTTTCCGCGAAAATAAGAGAATATTTTAAAAGAGAATATGCAGTCCCTTCGTCCTTTATTTTCCCCAACAATTCTTCTGCTACAGGATTGATTATTTTTATAATTCGTTCAGAAGATATCCATGGTGCTTTCTCCATTCTGGAAAAAACTAAAGATACTAACACATCTTCTTCATCAACCTCAAGTTCCTTAGCTTCAGATAAGCATGGAGAGCCTGGTTTGTCGAGTAAACCGCTTTTGCCTTTGAATGAAGCCAAACCTGCCACCGTACCTAAACCTGTTAATGCTAATATATCAGCCTCATGTGCTATTCCTGTTAACTCACAGTAACTTGCTTTTAAATCGACTAAATTTTTTATTGCGAATACAGCGCCTAGCGCTCCTGAAGCACTGGTACCAAATCCGCATCCTATAGGCAATTCTATTTTATGATAAATCTTGAATTTCCCTTCTATGGAAAATTTTTTCCTCATTAGTTCTATGACTTTAAAAGTCGTCCTCGCTTCTTCTTTTACACCGTTTATGAAAACTTCATCTTTTTCTCCATATTCAGCAAATGTATAAGAACCAAGTTCTAATCTAAATCCGCCTCCTCTCGCGCCTTCTTTTTCTAGTTCTCTACCCTCGTAATGTACTTGGAATATGCTGGAAAGTCCTGCTGGTACGTAAATAATATCAGATTTTTCTTTCTTCACTTCTCCTTATAGTGTAAGAACCTATTATTGTAGCTACTATTCCTGCTATTAAGCTTAGTATAACTAATATCATTGGATTAGCTAAAGTTGCTATGAAGTCTCTTAGAGGGAATCCCACTAAATAAGCGATGATGAATAATATTAGTCCTGCTAAATTAGCACCATTGAGCATGGAAATTCTCCCCTCTGTCCTAAAGTTTACAGCCAATCCTGCGATGGGTGAGAGATATCTGACCAATATGGGCACCAATATCAAAACGAAGGGTATCATTGTAATTATCCAATATAACATCAAACCTAAACCCAAGGCTATCCTACTTTCTATTGAAGCCAAAGAAGGTCCGAAAACAATGCCCAAGGAGAACGCTACAGCAAAGCCTGCTATGAAATTACCTATTGTTAGAGATACTAAGGATATCCATACGAAATCTCTCCATGTATTGAATTTCTTAATCAAATAACCTAGTGTTAAAAATCCAAAGAAATTAGCAGGGACGCCTGCTACCAACGATAATATAGGATTGCTAAGTCCTGCAGGCGTAAGACCTATTATATCTCCTAAGAAGGTACCTATCGCAGCTCCTATGGCTGCTACCCAAGGTCCTCCTATAAAAGCGAAGAAAGCAGGTATTACTACAGCGGGCCTGAAATGCCCAACACCCCATGGTGTAGGTATTAAGGTAGCTACTATTCCTGCTGCGTACAAAGCTGCGCACATTGATGTCAATACTATAAACCTTGTGCTTGGTCTTTTCATACGAAAAAGGTAAATGTTAAAATTTTTTATTTTTTTAAGCTAATCCGTTTAAATTGTTTAAACAAAAAACTATTCTTTTTCTTGAAGATTGTTTGTGTTTTAGAAAGGGTTACTTAAAATATAACCTTTACTTAACTCTAGATGCTTTTTGAAATTCATTGATTTCTTCATTTATTTTTAGCTACAAGCTACAGTTATATTATTCGCAAAATAAGCATGCTAGCATTGTTAGATTGGCCAAATAAAACATCTGGAAATTCAACAAAAGACCAGAAGATTGATTAAATTTAGTGCAGAATCGGCTATATACTACTTCAAAGTGAATAATATCTGAAAATTATTGAACAAGTTTTCTGAGCTCATTTAAAAAGTTCTGCATCTTGAAGGTAGCTCTTGCCTAATTTTAGGGCAATATAAGCTTTTTGAAGTTCAGATCCTAAATAACAAGCATGATCTATTTTTGAAATGAGCCCAAGTTCTGCTACTTTCCGATACATAGCAACAGGATCCTTGCCTTTTATTATCAATTTACTTTTTGTCTCTCTGTAAGATGGCTTGTAATGGAGAATTATTTCTTTATTATCTCTGTCCAAATATATTTTAAACCAACCTTTAGGGTCTTGAATATAAAACTCGTTGATATTGTTCGCATATATCACTTCTGCATTTTCTTCCTCTTTTCTTTCATCTTTAAGCTTTTTGTCTCTTAAGAAGAGCAAATCTATGCCTAAACCTTTGGGGAACGTTTTCTTATGTCTGCTTATGAAGCCTATCTTCTTAGCTATAAAAATCTCCTTTATGACACCTCTAGTCTTATCGCTTGCTTCAGTACTCAGTACAAAAGAAGCGTTTATTTCATAAGCAAACATCATCAATAAAGCGTTCATTCCTGCTGTATCTGCATCTATCAGTTCTGTTATATTGCCAGTTCCAATCAGTATAGGTATTCTGGGCAATTTTTCTCTGAGAATTTTATATGAATAAAGCGAATCCGAGAACGAAGAGGAGAACGGAGGATCAAGTATGACATCTAATATTACATTTTTAATTTTCCTTTCCTTGGCAATCTCTAGCATCTCTAATAATAGCTCAACTCTCTTCTTAGGTTCTTTTGGGAAATAAGATTGTTCTAAATCTGCGGGTACTAGTACGTAATGAACTTCATCCTTCACATTCACTTTTTTCAATAAACTCCTATCCAAGCTGATCACCATGTCTATGTTTAGTTCTATAGCCTTGTTTATCTCCTCCAAATCCATTGAATCAAGGCTTAATGGTACATCAAAACTTTCGCGCAGAATTCTGATCATTTCTTTAATCTTTTCTACTTTACTTTCATTTGCTAGCATTCCTATGTCTATTACGTCGGCTCCTGAATCGATGAAATACTTTGCTTTCTTCTTTAATTCTTGTTCACTTAATAATGGTGCGTCTACAATTTCGGCTATTATCCTTATGGGAAAATCTACTCCATACTTGAGATTCCTCATCATGAAATTCCCTTCTTCTGGCAAAGCTTCCTTAGCTTCGACTTTAGCTATTTCCTCGTCTATGATTTTCTTAATTTTCTCTTTAGCTATTTCGTCAGCAGGCACTTCTTTAGATAGCTCGTTAATGTCAAAATTATTGAGTATAAAAGGTATGTCATAAGCATGCTTAGGTCCTTTAACTACCTTAACTTTTAACTCATTTTCTACTTTTGATAGGTCTCCTTGTATTAGTCCAGGTAATACAATGCATTCAATTTCTTCATTAATATAATTCTTTAATTCGCGAATTATATACGAAGGCCTCATCAAACTAGCTACGGGGAAGTTTAAGGCTATAACCTTACATTTCTTGTTGCATTTCTTAGCTTGTTCTTCAACTAGATTTTTAGCTAATTGACCTGTTACGAGAAGGATTATGCCCATTCAGGGTTCAAAAACAATTGAAGGCTAGCCGTACCTATAACCTATTCCCTTGCCCCACCTAGGATATCTGAAGGCAATATTAGAATATGGACAAACTATTCTACAAGAACCACATTCAACGCAGTTATCGTAGCTAACTATTAACCTATCTTCTTCCCATTTATAGACATCTGCAGGACATACCGTTATGCACGGCTTGAGCTTACATTTCAAACATTTTTGATTATCCATTATTACCAAATGACTTAAATCATCCCTTTTGTATCTAGCTAAAAATAACTTAGCCTCAACATTACTAGCTTTAGCTTGGACTTGCATATAGTGTATAATAAATTAAGCCATAAATAAAGCATTTTTTCGATTTTAATTTAAATTTTTCTTAAGGAAATACAAAAGCTCTTATAATACTATAAATATCCCTAAACAAATCTGCTGGCTTCCTTCTACTAAAAATTATTTTTCTCATTTCCTTTAATTTCAATTCTTTTGGGACACCATCTACAGTATGGATCAACTTTAAGATATCGTTGAGCATATCCGGATATACATCAAATAACGCTTTGTTATTTCTAAATAATATTGGTACTCTTCTGAATCTCCTAAGATCTCTTAATACAAAACAATTCCTCAACTTTTCTTCGTATCTTCTAAGCGCATTAACGCTGAAATCTTTAAGTTTATGGGCTTCAACGGCAGTTTCTCCTGCATGTATTCCAGATTCTACCGCGAAGTTTGTACCTTCCCAGCCTATTACGTTCACCAACATAGCTGCATCTCCTACAACCATAAAGCCATTAGTATAAAGCTTGGGTATTGAATGGTATCCTCCTTCAGGTATTAAATGCGCAGAATATTCTTTCAACGTACTGTCTTTTATGTAAGGAGCTATTGAAGGATGTCTTTTGAATTCCTCTAACATCTCATTCGGTCTTTTATTCTTTCTCACGATATCGCTGAGCAGAGCTCCTACACCTATTGACAACGTCTCCCTATTAGTGTATAAAAAGCCACCACCAGTCATACCTTTAACAGGACCGCCTATTATTGTTGCCGCAATCCCTTCATCAATTCCTAACTTGAAAGTTTCCTCTATCTTGACTCTACCTATTTCTATAACTTCTTTAACCCCTAGCACAACTTCATGGGGTTTCCACTCTTCATGTAGTCCAAGATCCCTGGCTAAGAGAGAATTAACGCCATCTGCAGCTATAACTATATTTCCGTAAACTTCTCCTCTATCGGTTTCGACTCCTGTTACAAATCCTTCTTTGACGATGGGTTTTAAGGCTTGAGTTCTAGTTACGAGTATTGCTCCTGCTTCTTCAGCCTTTTTTGCATACCAAGGATCGAATTTGGCTCTTAATGCAGTATACCCGCTTGGATTTTTAGCAAGCCTTTCATCTCTATAAACCAGCTTTATATGTCCTGTATCTGTAAGTATCCAGTATTGGTATTCTACGACTTTCCTTTCAAGAGGAGCTTCCTTTACAAAATTGGGTATTAGTTTTTCAAATGCATGTCTTAATAATACACCTCCGAACACGTTCTTCTCTCCCGGAATACCACCTCTTTCTATAACTAATGTATTCAAACCAGCGCGAGCAGTAGTTATAGCTGCTGAAATGCCTGCAGGTCCGGCTCCTACTATTATGACGTCGAATTTTTCAGGCAACTTTAATCACCTTCTTCAAGTCCTCAGAAAGTAAAGGAACTATCTTAAAAAGATCTCCTACTATGCCGAAGTCTGCAACGTTGAAAATAGGTGCTGTAGGATCTATGTTAATAGCTACGATTATATCTGAGTTTTGAATACCTACTACATGCTGGATTGCACCTGATATACCTATTGCAATGTATAATCTAGGTCTTACAGTCAAACCTGTTTGGCCTATTTGTCTATCCTTAGATATCCATCCTGAATAAACAACCGCTCTTGTAGCTCCTATTTCAGCGTTTAGTATCTTTGCTAGTTCTTCAATCATAAAAATATTTTTAGGCGAACTTAACCCTTTACCAAAGGAAACTATTATGTTGGCTTCTTCGAGCTTTGTCTTCTCCTTAGGTATGAATTCTAAAAGTTCGGTATGTATTTTAGATTCATCTATGGGGAATTCTTCTTTAATCAATTCATAATCTTTATTGAGCATCATAGGAGGTATTTTAAATACTTTAGGTCTAATGGTGACCATTTGAGGTTTATGCTTGGGGCAAACTATCGTAGACATTTCGTTACCACCGAAATCTGGCCTTGTAGCTAAAAGCATTCCTGTAGCTGGATCGATGTCCATTTGTGTTACATCTGCAGCTAAGCCAGTAGGTATTAGAGTTGCAACACATCCTGCCCAATCTCTACCGTTTTGTGTTCCAGGCATCAGCAAGATATCCGGTTTATATTTCAAACAAAGTTGCATGAGGGCAAATGAATAAGGTTCTGTTCTGTAATGTTCGTATACTTTAGAATCAACATAATATATTTTATCCGCACCATAACTTGCAGCTTCTTCTATTAAATTTTCTACTTTATAACCTACTATCACAGATGCGCATTTTACTCCTAAAAGCCTTGACAATCTCCTTGCTTCACCAAGCAGTTCCCAAGAAACCGGGTCTGCTTTACCATACCTATGTTCTACAACACTCCATACTTCTCCAAAACTTTTAGTTTTATCAAACGCAATTGGTAAAGGCTTAGGTTCTTCATAGACCTCTGAGATCTTAGCACTGAAAGCATTGACCTTGATGAGGTTATCTATTAACCATTTAACTGCTTCTTGTTCCTTTCCTCTTCCATCAAATATTTGGCCTTTTTTCCTAGGAGGAGGTGGAAATACCCTTTTAACATAAGTAGGAGATCCTCTCAAACCTATTTTATCATCTTCAAGTTTTAAGTCATTTTTATTCCACTTTATGATCTTAGTTCTATAAGCTCTTATTATATCTGTTATTGTAGGAGTTCTAGGCGTATTTGCTTCTTCGATTATACTTAAGGCTGCAGGCAAACTAGCTTTGACCCTTTCATATCCATCATATACTTTTCTTCTTGCAATAATGTAACTTTTTTCTAGATTTATTTCTTCGATTTTGTAAGTATATGTAATTATAGGAATTCCAAAGCGAGCGGCTACACCAGGACCCACTTGACCGGTTTCGCCATCTATAGCTTGTCTTCCAAAGAGTAGCAGAGTGAAGGGGCCATGAATTTCAACTGCCTTTTTTATTGCCATCCAAAGAGTATAGGAAGTAGCTAGTGTATCTGAACCTGCTAAAGCTCTATCTGAGATATGGTAGGCATTATCTACACCCATTGCTAAAACTTCTCTTAAAGAGCTTTCTGCTTGAAGAGGTCCCATTGTTAGAGCTGTGATGGTTCCTCCAAATTTTTCCTTAACCTTCAATGCTTCTTCAGTTGCATGGAGATCTGGTGGGTTAGTTATAGCAGGTACGCCTTCTCGAATTAAGTTATTTGTCTTAGGATCAATTCTCATATCTGCAGAATCAGGAACTTGTTTAATACAAACTATGATGTGCATTCTCAATCTGTTATTTAAAGTGTTATGATTTAAATATTACTAAATTATGAGATGGTTTGGTGCGATTTCTGTTTCTTTAACTCTTGAACGATCAATCAGAATGCCCCTTCATGAATTTATTCTTTAAATTGCAGTAAGTAAAATTAATATAGAAATAAATTACCTTTCTCTTGATGTTTGTAGGAAAGCCTCTATTGCCCGCTTATTTAGTTAAGCATGAATTCAAGATATACTTGTTTGTTTTGTTTTTATCAAGATTGCTCATTCCCTTAATACTATTCCAGATTGCAAATAATTTTATGTTGTGGCTTCATAACGTAGCCCTTCTCATGCAATATAAAGGAGTTACAGAAATATGGACCCCTTATCCTTTATTCATGCACTTTTATATATATTTCCTTTACTCGTTTGCTTCCAGCGACTACATAGCCTTCTCGATGGCGTTTTTCTTTTTCAACGCTCTAGCTGACATCGTAAATGGGGTAATAATATGGAATACCCTAAAGAATTCTAAATTCAAATATACTCCTATTATGAGATGGCTTTACGCTTATTCGGTTTTGCCCGTGATGTGGATTTCTTTACAGCTTGCCTTTGAACCATATATCGTAATGTTAATGTTGCTTTCGATTTACTTCTTGAAATTGAAGAGAATTTCTCTTTCGAGCTACTTTGCTACAGTAGGAGCTTCTCTTAAGTTTTTCCCTATATTGGCTCTCTTTTCTTTTCTTTTAGCAAATAAATCTAAAAAGATATTTTTGCATTCACTTTTCTTCTTACTTTTCTTCAACGGAATTTTATTCCTCAATACGGCAATGTACTTTTCCGGTATTTTTTGGCAGATTAGCAGACCTGCTTGGGGTTCTCTTTTCAGTTTAGCGAGCATTTTCTTAGGAGGTTATTTTTCAAGTTTTCATTATTTTAAAGATTTCTCGTTAAATAATCAAGGATTAGAACTTATTAAGTATGGAATAATAGGGATAACTCCCGATCCAGTTTTATTAAAAAATCTAGTACCTCTTCAATTTTCTTTTTTAAAATTAATATCTATAACATTAATATTTTTTTCAATTATCATTTTTTCTTATTTTTCTATAAAACGAAAATTAGAACTTGAAAAAATTTTACTTGGAATATTATCATTATTCTTTGTTTTTTCGTTTGGTTTTTCTCCTCAATATATATTATATATTTTTGTGCTTTTGTTTATAGTTTTTAAAGGCAAAGAATTTTTATTTTTTATAATATCATTTCAAATAGTTGCTTTTTTAGAATATCCCCTAGTAAATATTTTATATTTTTTAAACTTTATTCTTTTAAGCGATGCAATTATACTGTTTTATAGCGTAGTCTTTGTTAGATGTTGCCTATTTTTATATATAACATTAACTATTTTGAGAGTGTAATATGAATCAAAAATTCATTAGGAAAGTGGAGGATATAAGAAAAATTAAGGATAGTAGAATCATAATTGCTATCGACGAGGAAATTAATATAAATTTAATTGAAAAAATTGAGAAAAAAGTCGCTGGATTTAAAATAGGTTTAATCCCAATGTTCTATGACTTAGTAGGTGTGAAAAACTTTTGTAAAATTTACAGTGAAGAATTTTTACTGATCGCAGATCTTAAGATTGCCGATGTGCCTTTTATTTCTCAGAAGTTGGGTATTTTTATTAGAGAAATGGGATTTGATGCAGTAATAGCTCATGCTGTTGTAGGAGAAGACATGTTATCGGTATTAAATAATGAAATACCTACTATAGCTGTTGTTTTAATGACGAATGAAGGATCCAAAATTTTGGATGAAAATTACAGCAAATTGGTTGATATTTGTAATAAATTAAATCTCGCAGGTATTGTTGCACCTGCTACGAAACCCGCTTTACTTCGAGAGATAAGAAAAATGACACGTCATCTAATATTTTCACCCGGTATAGGTGCTCAGGGTGCTCCTTATGGAAGCGCTATAAAAAACGGTGCTGACTACGAGATAATAGGTAGATCGATACTTAAATCTAAAGACCCTTATCTTGAAATAAATAAAGCGCTTGAGATGATGAAACATGATCAAAATAGCTAGATTAATAGAAAAGGCTGGCGCGGTTAAGTTCGGCGACTTCCTGTTATCTTCTTCTAAGAAGAGCAATGTCTACGTTGATCTAAGATTATTGATATCGCATCCTATAATATATCAAGAAATAGTAAAAGCAAGTCTATCAATTTTAAACAAAATAAAATTCGAAGGGATAGCAGGAATACCTACAGGAGGGTTGGTTTGGGCTTCTTTCTTAGCCTATGAATTGAAGATGCCAATGATTTATGTCCGTAAAGAAGAAAAAGAACACGGTGCTTTGAAGTCCATAGAAGGCGATTTAGTAAAGGGTTCTACCGTGCTAATTGTTGATGATGTTGCGACAACAGGTTCTAGCCTAAATCATGTAGCCATGAAATTAATAGAAGGAGGTTATTTTGTAAGCGATGCTTTTGTAATTGTGGATAGAGAAGAAGGTGCGAGAGAGAAACTTTTGCAAAAAGGAATAAATCTTCATTCATTAACCACATTAAGAGAGATATTAGGTGTGAAAGTTGTTGAAAGTGATTAAAAATATAATAGTTTAAATCAAAAGTATTTTGAAGACATATGTCTTGGAAAGGTAGAGATGTTATATCTATCGATCAATTTAGTGTGGACGATTTAGAAATATTATTTAATAAGACTGAAGAAATGATGAGAACCGGTCCTTCTAGAAAGACACTAGAAGGATATATTATAGGCAATATCTTCTTGGAATACAGTACTAGGACAAGGGTTAGCTTTGAAGTAGCAGCTAAGAAATTAGGTGCTGAAGTTGTTAACCTCATAGGGGAATATTCTTCAATAAAGAAAGGCGAAAGTCTTTTCGATACCTTTAAGATGATGGATAGCTACACTGATTTGTTGATAATCCGTAGTCCAATCGAAGGTACTGCTCATTTTGCAGCCGAAGTATGTGAAAAGCCAATAATAAATGCAGGCGATGGTTATTTGAACCATCCTACACAGGCTATGCTGGACTTATATACGATTAAAAAACTTAAAGGTAGACTTAATAATCTAGTAGTAGGAGTTTGCGGCGATCTTAGGTATGGCAGAGCGGCGGTTTCTTTTATTTTTGGCATCTCTAAATATGCGAATAAGATTTACGGTATGTCTCCTCCCTCATTAAGCCTTAGAGAAGATGTTAAGAGAAAATTAATAGAGATGGAAGTGGATTTCACAGAAGTATATGACATATATAAGGTAATTCCAGAGCTAGATGTGCTTTACGTTACGAGGATACAAAAGGAGCGTTTCCCAGATATAGCCGAATATGAGAAAGTTAAAGGTTCTTATAGAATAGATCTTAAAGTTCTAGAGGGAGCGAAAAAAGATTTGATAATTATGCATCCTTTTCCTCGTGTAGATGAATTAAGTTATGAAGTGGATAATACTAGCATGCAAGCGTATTTCAAGCAAGCTAAATTCGGAGTTTATGTGAGGATGGCTTTATTAGAGTTGATCCTTAAAGGATCTTAATCTAGTATACAAAACTTGTATATTTTTTGATATATAAGAATTTGAAAATTTAAAAATTCTACCACAGTAAATACGGTGAAATGAAAGAGATGGAAATGGAAGAGATAGAAATGAAAGTTGCTAAGATAAAAAATGGCACAGTCATAGATCATATACCAAAGGGGCGGGCTCTTGTTGTTCTCAAGCTTCTAAATCTTGGTAAAAACTTCGATAACACTTTGACTATTGCCATAAACGTCAAGAGTAAGAAGCTAGGTGTGAAGGATATAATAAAAGTGGAGAATTTAGAGCTGGATTCTTCTTTGCTGAGTAGCTTAGCTCTTATAGCACCTACAGCTACTATAAACGTGATAAGAAATTATAAGGTTCACGAAAAAAGCAAAATTACCCTTAAAGAATATGTAGAAGGTATTCTCAAATGTGCGAATCCTACTTGTATATCAAGACAACAGAATGAACCTATAGTCTCAAAGTTTAAAATAGTAGAAAGAAACCCTTTGAAACTACAATGTACGTATTGCTTTAGGAATTTGAGCGAAAACGAGGTCATAGAACAACTTGTTGAAGGAAAATAGAGAAATACAATTAATAGGCAAATCGATAGTAGGATCTGAATTGGTAGAATGTGCCATCTTAATAAAGGACGAAAGGATTGAACGGGTATCAAAGCTTGAACATTCTAACGTAAAAACGCTTAGATTTGGGCAGGGTTATTTGATCATCCCAGCTATGATAGATTTACATGTTCATTTCAGAGACTGGGATCAATCATACAAAGAAACGATAGAAAGCGCTTCGATGGCAGCTTTAGCAGGCGGTGTGACTACAGTCCTAGATATGCCCAATACCTTGCCTCCTGTAAACAATCTAGAAAGAATTATCAAGCGTTATGAAGACTTCAAAAAGAAAGCATTGGTAGACTTTGGATTACATTCGAAACTTATTCCTATTGAAGATTTAAATGAAGCCAGGAAATTGATTTTTGGTTTTAAATTCTACGAGGAAGATTTATCTTCTCTAAAAGATCACCTAGGTAATTTAAAAAAGGATAATCTAGTTTTTCATGCTCAATTTGGTGAAGATGAAGTAAGTGCTGTTGAGTTTATCTTGAATAATTCTAGAGAATTAAGAAACGTGAGGTTTGCCCATGTTTCTAGGAAAGAATCTATAATTAAAATAGAAGAATTTCGTAGAAGTTCTACTAACAATGTCTTTATAGAAGTTACTCCTCACCATGCTTTTTTATCGCGGAAAGATCTAGAAGGGAAACCAATAGGTTACAGGACCGTAAGACCACCATTAGCAAATAGAGAAGATAACATAGCGATAATAGAAGCGATAAACTCTGGTATAGTAGATTTCATTGCTACAGATCATGCACCCCATAGCTTAGAAGAAAAGCTTAGTCAAAATCCTCCACCCGGGTTCTCTTCATTAGAATTAGTAATACCTGTATTCTTCACTTTTTCTCTCAAAGGTATAATTGATCTTAATAGATTGATTAGATGCATCAGTTATAACCCATCAAAGTATCTAAGGATAAAGAAGGGATTGATAGAAGAAGGGTATTATGCAGACATAACGGTCATAGATACTAAAAGGACTTTTAAAGTAAATCCTTCTGAGTTAATAAGCATGTCTAAATTCACCGTCTTCGAGAATTTCGAGCTTTCGTGTAAACCTGTATTAACAATGCTTAGGGGTAAGATAGTTTACTCTGAAGGGGATTTCGATCTAAAGGGCATAAGCGCTAAGAGTATACATGAGCTTAGATCCGCATAGGCAAATAGTTTTTATATAAGCTTTTCTAATAATGATTCCTTGATTAAATGGAAGAGGTCGTCGTAACTAAAAACCTTTCGAGATATTTTGGCAACATCGTTGCATTAGATAACGTAAACATAACTATTAAGAAAAACGAGATTTTCGGTTTATTAGGTCCGAATGGATCTGGTAAGTCTACTTTGATTAAGATATTATCTACTCTATTGCTTCCGAGCTCTGGAGAAGCTTACGTCTTTGGTTATGACGTGAAAAAGGATTACGCTAAAATTAGGAAGTTAATAAACATTGTATCAGGAGACGAAAGACCAGGCTATGGGGTTCTCAAAGTCAAAGAGAATCTATGGTTCTTTTCGCAATTATATGGTTATGGCATCAAAGAAGGGTGGAAGGTCGTCTATTCTTTAATAGAAGAGCTGAAAATGCAGGATTTTGCGGATAGGAAGCTTAATAGGGTATCTTCGGGAATGTTCCAAAAATACAACATAGCCAGGGGCATATTGAATTCGCCCAAACTTTTGTTCTTAGACGAACCCACTGTTGGTTTAGATGTTGAAATTTCAAGAGAAATAAGGGATTATATAAAAAACTGGGTGAGAAAAGATTCTGAGCGCACGGTTCTTTTAACCACGCATTATATGCTTGAAGCACAAGAAATGTGTGATAGGGTTGCTATTATTCATAAGGGTAAAATTATCAAAGTGGATACTGTAGAAAATCTCTTAAGAATCGTGAGGAATGAGCACATCTTCGACCTAAAGATTTCTACTATGAGTAATAAAGAGTTTGAGGAGGTCAAAAAAATAAAGGGCATTAAAGCTATTTCTCTTGATAACGATGAATCTGGAGCGTTTAGACTTAGACTAGTTTTAGAAGAAGAATCTCCTATCGCGGATGTATTAAGCAAACTTAAAGAAGATAATGTTAAAGTTTTCGCTCTAAGTAAAGAGGAACCTACTCTAGAAGATGTCTTTCTCTATTTAGTAGGCAGTAAATTAAAATGATAAAAGAAGTATTCAAAGTTGCTTATGCGAGAGCATATGTGAGGATAAAAGGAGCGAACAGAGATGTAACACATTTTATAATAGAAGTATTTCTTCCGTTACTAGGCATTTCAGCTATTCTCTTCGCTTATAAAGCCTTGAATGCTCCTAATGAATTTTTAGCGATCGCTTCAATAGGGGGCGCGATGATAGCGTTTTGGTTTAACGTACTTTGGAGCATGGCGGCTCAGTTTTATTGGGAAAGAGAAACTGGAAACTTGCCTTTATATGTTGCTAGCGGAGTTCCTATGACAGGTGTGCTCTTAGGCATGGCTATTGGAGGTGCATTCAACATGACCTTGAGAGCATTAGGAGTTTTGTTAGCTACTGTTTTTCTTTTTAACATTAAACTTCATGTTTCGCAAGCGGTCCCAGCTTTCTTGGTATTTATATTAACACTAGCAGCTCTGTATTCACTAGGGATGGTTTTCGCATCATCCTTCCTTAGGTTCGGAAGAACTGTTAGCAAAATTAACGAATTATTAGGAGAGCCTATTTTGTTTCTATCTGGCGTTTATTTCCCTATAAGGTTATTTCCTTTTGTTTTGCAGGTAATAGTTTCGTTAATACCTTTAGCTTTAGGTTTAGAAGCAGTGCGTAGATTATTAGTGTATGGTTCGGATATTTATTCTGTATTATGGGCGATAATAGTTCTGCTTATCCTAAGCTTTTCCTTCTTCGTTATCGCTGTTAAATTACTTAGATATATGGAAGAACAGGGAAGAAAAACAGGAACGCTAACATTGAAATGGGAATGAATAATCTATTAGCTAAATTAAGAGCACTAACGTGGTTATCCTATCAAATAGAAGCTAACTGGACTAAGTTTTATTTATACTTGCTATATATCATGGTAAGGCCCATTTCTACACTCTTGCTTATATTATTCATAGTAATAGCTGTAAGACCGAATCCAGATTTGGCTTATTTCATCCTAGTGGGTCAAGCGTTTTATAACTTCGTAGGAAGCGGAATAATGGGCGTAGCTTATCCCATATGGGATGATAGGGAACATTATCGTTCTTTAAAACACATATATATCTCTCCTACTCCAATTCCAATTTATCTAATAGGAAGAGGGATTTACAAGTTCATAGAAGGCTTACTCCCTTTACTTTTATCTTTTATTGTAGGTGCCGCTATACTAAATTATCCTTTACACACGCTTTCTCCCAATATATTTTTATTGGCGTTAAACTTTTTCCTAGGAATTGTTTGGATAATAGCTTTAGGCTTGATCATAGCTTCTTTTCTCTTATTCACTACCCATTATGGTTGGGCTGTCGTGGAAGGCATTATAGCTTCTTTGTTATTATTTGGCAATGTAATATTTCCTTCATATCTATTGCCTTATCCTTTCAACGTGATAGCTGATTATCTACCCATAAAATATTGGATGGATTTGAACAGAGTTGCAATCAAAGGCTTAGGTATTGAATTAGTAATAGGCGACTTGTTGATCTTAATTTTGCTCACCGTAGCATATCTCGTTCTAGCATTAGTCTTAATAAGGGTTGTAGATAAAATAGCTAGAAACAAAGGTCTTATAGATATAACTACTGCACACTAATAGATGAACTCATCGCTTAGTTTGAGATTTTTAGACATTGCGAAATATACGTCTTTTAGATTCCTTTCTTTGGCTGATTTGTAACTAAACACTTGCGCATAGATAGAACCCAAGAGATAGCTAAACGGACTCTTAGGACCAAACTTAAAATATTCAACATAAGCTATCTTATCCTTTAGATTGTCATTTATGAATTTCGCTCTATGATCTTCGTCCCCTAAAATTATCAAAGAATCCTTTTCTTCTAAGCTAAAAATGTCTACATGCATGAATTGCTCGCATCTTTCGGTTATTACTTTGGCTCCTAGGAATTCCACCAACTTTGCTTTCCAGTATAAGGTTAGAGGATAATAGCCAGGAGTAGAAATTATGAAGAAATTTTCACTACGGCTAGGAATTAATTCTTCAAATAACTTCTCTATTAAATCCTCTTTTAAATCATCTAGATTTAACTCTAGTGCGAATATAGAGTAAAGAGCCACCAAATTTTTAGTGAAACTTAAGGTGCCCGGCAATATTGTACTTTCTTCATAATTTGTTACTACAGCAAAGTCTGCTAAATCTGATAGTTTATTCTTCTTGTTACCAGTTAATGCTATTATTCTTATGCCTTTTTTCTTAGCTTTCTCGGCAAGAATCAAGTTAGCTCTTGTCTTTCCCGAAACTGAAATTATTATTAGTGTTTTTATATCACTCAAGTTCATGCTTAACTCATAAGGGTCAAAGGCTTTTGCATTGGTCAGTTCAGATAACAATAGAGCAGCAGCATATGAATCACCACAACCAGTAAGGATGACTTCCTTAGGATCTATTATACCCCAATATTTTTTCTTAAATTCTTCATATAATGCCTTCAATTCCTTTGCCTGAGCTTTTATTTCTTTGTAAATTAATTCTAATCTATTCATGATCTTATGAGATCAATTTCTACTATATCACCATCTTTCAATCCTAATTCTTTCCTTAAGTGATAAGGGCTTATTACTTCCACTACGCTCGAATCATAGTGAGTTCTTTCTAGTGTTATTAAACAACCTTCATACTTACCTTGAATTATCGCAGGAAAACATTTAACCCATCCATAGCTTCTATATTTGGTCCTTATGCCAGGTATGAAAATGCATGGTAAAACTTCTATTACTGCCCTATCTTTAGGTTCTATTAATTTCAAATTCAAGGTGCCTGGAAAAGGTTTAAAATTCAACTTCTCAATAAATTGTTTTTGATAATATTTTCTCGTCACATAATAAGCTCCTTCCTTCAAACCCGTGAAGACTTTACCTATTACTTTCATATATGAGACCTCTTCGAAATTCTTCCTTAATAATGCATATATTTCTTCGAAAAACTTCCTCCCTTCCTTAGTCAAGATTAATGTTTGACCTTTTGAATCTATTATTCGTTTTAATAAATTCTCTTTCTCAAGTTCTATTAAATGTCGAGAAACATTTTGTTGGCTCATACTTAAAAAACTTGCTAACTTATTCGTGGATATTTTCAATTGACCTTTGAGTATGCCTAATTTAGCCAACTGGATTAATGTCAAATGGTATACTTTCATTACTTATTTTTTTGTAACTACTTATTTATATTATTGACTTAGTAAAAAAAATATGCGTAGCATTCAAATAGCTCTTACAGCTGTTTTGGCAGCCATAATGTTCACTATAACTACATTTATATCTGGAATATTATCCTACCCTCTATTACCATATTTGAAATTCGATCCCGCAGAGATCATAGTAGTACTTGCATTATTCTTATTTGGTCCTGCTGTAGCTTTTCCCTTAGCAGCTTTGCACTTCATACTCCTACATTTTCCTTCAACTCAATTCCCCATAATAGGACCTGGCATGAAGTTCTTGGCCGTAATAACTACTCTAGTTGGGTCATATTTAGCGTTTAAATTGTCAAAGAGCAATAGTCTGAAGATAAGATTGGTCTATGCTATAGGAGCTTCTTTGATATTAAGGACTGTGGTTATGACCCTTGCTAATTATGCAGTATTAACTACAATCTTTGCTCCCTTCTTGGATGGTCTTTTCAAAACAATACCTCAAATCACTGGGCTAACTGCTTCAGATTTCACAGGGAAATTGACTTTAATTTTGATTCTCACAGCTTTCTATAACGTCGTGCATGTCTTTATAACCATCCTGCCTGCGTTTTGGGTAGCAATGTTACCTACATTACCTAAGTTGATATCGCCTATAAGTAATCATTGGCTTATATCTCTATTGAGAAGCGGTGAAAAAAGAATTAGATAAAGAATACATTAAAAATCTGATAATACAAGGTAAAACTGAAGAAGCCATAGCAATCCTCTCAGAATACTATGGCATTGATCCTCCTAAAATAAATGTAGGAATGCCCAAGGGCAAGCATTTTGCACTGGCTTTATACGATCCTTCTAAAAACACAATATTCTTCAAAAAAGGAGAATACATATATAATCCTTTTATAGTGCTACATGAATTCTACCATGCAATTAGGTTTTTCATGGGAAAGCATAGGGGTAATGAAAGAAAAGCAAACGAGTTTGCAATGAGGTTTTTAGAGAAGTAATTACGTTAAGCTTTTTTTTATTTAAATGTTTTCTTATTCTAGGTGAAATACGAAATAATAGTTATAGGAGGAGGGCCTGCAGGAGCTTTTAGCTCGGCTTTATTAGCCAAAGCAGGTCATAAGGTATTATTGATAGAAGCAGGTTCTTATAAGAGATACAAGGTTTGTTCTGGTGGTACTCCTCAGAGATCAGTGAAGCTTTTATCTGAAATAGGAAATCCGCAACAAGCGGTTTCACGAGAGATAAAAGGTGTAAATATATTCATAGAAGATATTGAGAAGATATCTACGAGAAAAGAAGAGACAATAGCTTACTCTTATTATAGAAGTGAGCTAGATCAATGGATAAGAGATAGAGCCAGCGATTTTGGCACCGAAGTGTTTTATAACACAGTAGCTAGAAAGATAACTATAGATAAGGAGAAGGTAAGCGTCAAGTGTGATCAAAAGGGCTTGATTAAAACCTTCGAGGGAGATTTCTTAATAGGTGCCTTCGGTATAAAACCTGATCTTCTATATCAATTAGGCTTAGAAACCACTGAATACTTATTTTCAGTCCAAAGCGAATTTGTAGGAGACATCTCTAGTTTAGATGAAGAAATTATTTCTTCCTTCAATTTTTTGATACATCCTGATTTCTCGACTTATAGCTATGGCTGGATTTTCCCTAAAAGAGAAGGTCTATCTATAGGAATAACAGACCGTTTGGAAGGAAGCGTTGTTATGAAAAGGTTTAAACTTATGCTAGAGAAACATCCTATAGTATCAAAACAAATAAAGGGAATGAAAACACTCCCAGTGTATAATCGGGAGGTTTTGGCTCACTTGAACCCTAATAGACCTTTGAGGAAAACCTATGGAAATAGATTCGTAGTTGTAGGTGATGCTGCTGGTTTTGCAGACCCTATTACATGGGAGGGTATATATTTTGCTCTTAAAAGCGGGGAGATAGCTGCTAAGACTTTCATTGATTTATATGACATAGGAGATTTCAAAGAAAAGTCTACCGTTCTTTATGAAAAGAGATGGAAGAAGGAGATCGGTAAGATTTTTGATATAGAATGGGCTGTGAAAGAACTACTTTGGGGTAAAGATTTAACTGAAAGATGGCTTACCATAATAAGATTTTTCAAAAAGAAAACACATTTATATGATCTATTAAAAGATGAGTTAGCATATAGTATGTCTATAGCTCCAGTAATAAGAAAAATGTCATTTATAGAAAAAATAAATATAGGTTTCAAATTAAAAGGTTATAAACTCTTAAAAAATCCAATTAATTTTATAAATGTATTTAGAACTTTGTTGGCATAAAAAAAGTATTAAGGATATGCTACAGTTAAGGTAATGCTAGAGTTAGGTTTTCCTGCTATAATTATATGTAATACATAAGTTCCTGCAGTTAAATTAACTGTAATGCTATCTCCTACGCTCGGATTTAGTCTAGACCAAGTAAATACTTCATGAGGTCTATCTTTCTTGTAAAAAATTATCTTCGCGAATTTCACAGTTCCAGTCAAATCTGTTATCGTGAAAACCCATTGACCGGCACTTTCATTTAAGAACAAAGTTTTATTATGTGCGGATCTTTTATCAGGCGGTATCTGCAAGGTTATTTGCTTAGTTTTTGCAGGCTGTGCTTGTGTTATGTCGAGAAGAGGTATTGATAATGCATATCCTGCCACCACAATTGCTAGCAGTGCGGTTGCAATTATTAGCAGTATTTTCTTGTTCATAGTTTTTATTAAAATTAGCGTCATATTTAATTTTTGTAAAAAAAGGATTTGTTCAAATTCTTTTAACGCTATCCAAATATTTCCAGCTATATTCGATGAGGGTCAGTAAATACTTCAGAAGGTCTACTTTTTAAAAAAAGATTAAAAAATTATCTTCGCGAATATCAAGTTAAGTCAAATCTGTTATCGTGAAAGCACTTTCATTTAGAACGAAGTCTTATTGAGCGCATGTCTTTCCTCAGGAGGTATCTGCGGGCTTATTTGCTTATCATTTGCAGGCTTTGGTGCTTCTATTGTGATAACTTTTTCAGGCTGTTCTACTTTTTCAGGCTGTTGTTCTTGCGCTTGCGTTGCGCTGAGAAGAGGTATTGATAATGCATATCCTGCCACCACAATTGCTAGCAGTGCAGTTGTAGATATTAGCAGTATTTTCTTCTCCATGCGTTTTTAAAATGTGCTTCGCATTTAATTTTTTCAAAAAAAGGATTTGTTCAAATTCTTTTAACGCTATCCAAATATTTCGAGCTATATTTTGTATCCACATTCGTCTTCTTGCTCTTAATGTTAATTACGGTTATGTGATCAAATAACCTCCTTCAGCGCCTTCTGTTCATAAATCGTTGATAGTTTACTATTGTTCTTCTCTTAATCTCTCCCATATTTCACATCTACCCTGCTTTTCCCTTTAAGAAGGTTCAAAATTTCAGTTTTCCTCAATCGGCTTCAGCCCTTTTAATTCTGCAAGCTTTAAAATAAGAGAATAAGTTTAAGACTGAACTCGCTGGCATTAAAATCGAGTAATCGTAACAAAATTTCTCAAATATTAACAACGTTACTGAGTAGAAAATCCTATAACCCAAATATCTTTTCGCTGTTGTTTCTTCTTAATTTCTTAGCTTTCTCTTATTCTACAAGTAAAACCATTGAAAGAGGAGCACCTTCTAAGTTTTGACTTTGGAAAAACATGCTATTAAGAAAAATCATTTTATTTCGTTTCGAATGAATGATTATGGAAGAGTTAATTAAGAGTTATTTCGATAAATCTATAACTGATAGAGAGAGGGCAATATTCGAAATGGGGATAGCTCTAGGTTTTGTATACCATCAATTCATCGGTACGCCTTTTAGAAAGGATAGCATTAAAATTTTAGAAAAGGCGATAAAAAGCGCATTGCTAGCCCAACCCTTTAGGGTCTTCGCTGATGTTAAGATCAAATACAAAGGTAAAGAAGATACTCCCTATTCGTATGGAGAAATATCTAAAAAGAATTTAGATGTCACAGTGAAAATAAAGTACGGTAAAGCTTTAGTTAGCGGTAGGTTGAGATTCATCAAGAGCGTAAATTATCCTTTAATGTATATTGAGGAAATAAGAGAGGCTGATTAACTGTATATTAATTTAAGGTAATCCTTTACGGTTATTTTTTCAAAATATTCTATTTTTACACCGTTTTTAGTTAGGTTAAAAAGCTTTATTTCGTTCCCTCTTTTCGCGTTTTCTCTACCTAAAAGTTCCAATAATTCCTTTGCAATCTTTAGTTTCTGAATTTTTTTGGTCCTATCGAAAATAATAGGTTTAGAATATTTTCCTACCTCTTCACTTAAATCCATACCTGCTAAGGTTATGGATAGAGGTTTAAAATGGCTCATTATGAAAGCGGCTCTATCTCCATCAGTAAACCCTCCGAAATTATAAACTTTTTCCTTAGGCTTAACTTGTGTGGTGCCCATTACCTTCTCTATTTTAGAGACGTAAGTTGCTATTTCATTTCGATTGTCTCCATGGGCATGCACTATTACTATGCTATTCATCTTAGAACAGAGTATTTGTTCCTTAGGGTATCCGTCTAGGTCTGTTACTATTATATGGGGAGGTTCCTCAAAGATTTCCAAAAATGCCTTTGTAGCGCCGTCACATGTTACAAATACTACCTTATTTCTCTCTATTCTCTTTATACTTTCAAGGTCTTCGATCACAGAAGGTCCTGCACCAACAATTAATACGTGTTTGTTATGGACAATCTTCTTTATATCTGAAGGTTCTAGACCCCTATTCCTAATTAGCACGCTAAGCAATTCTGCGCTCCTCTCATCTTCTATTGGTGATAATCTTAATTGTTTAGCAATATTATCGTATATTTTAAGCCATTCTTCAAGAGATATCATATAATATCTAAATCTATTAACTCTCTTATTAACTTAAAGAAATCGAATTAAATGTTTGTTAAGACAATTTTAAAACCTTTATTATTAGCATTTGTAACTTTAATTTCAATATTATCAGGTAATTTATTTTGTAATAAAGTTATTTTCAATGTATCCTTTAAAAAGAGCCCATATACGATAGGACCCCAAGAGCTTTGCCCAGCACCAAAGGCTCCATTCTTTAATAAAAAATTTACGAGATCTTCTATAGTCTTACTAGAAAATATTCCTTCTTGAGCTTTTTTGAAGTTGAGACCTGTCATAAACTGGAATTTGGTAAGTGATTTTCCAAACATTTCTATGTCTTTACTCTTTAAAGCATCTTTCATTTGTTCTAACAACGAATACATTTCTAGTATTCTTTCTTCGCTTGTTACCTCAAGCTTTGAGAAAGCTTCTTTTTCCTTTACCCCATAGAGTCCTTTTTTAGCGTTTATGTCTCTTAATAAAACGAAAACCCATTCAGTAGGGAATTCTGCTCTGAATTCTATTCTGGGTATTTCTTTATCTACCTTTCCTGTATCTATTATAAATCCTCCTTTCATGAAGGATGCAATTCCTATTCCAGACACTTCGCCTAGATTTAACTTAGCCGCTACTTCATATACATCAAAGGTCTTTTTGTTCAATTCATGCAAAGAATAAGCGAAGGCCAAACAAAGTTGGGTAGTAGAGCCTAGTCCTATATGGCTAGGTATTTCTTCCAATGTTTTAAATTTAATTTTCACCGAGAAAGATTCAGCATATTTTTTTAATTTAGGAAGTATGTCTCTTCTGGAAATTTCTAAAGATAACTTATTGCTTTCTTCAAACTTAGCCCTAAGCTTTGGTTCTTCTATTGCACAACCTGCGCACTTAAAGAGCGGATATTTAGGATTATTTATGTTGACGATTCCGAAGTGAAGTCTAGATCCTGTTATTATTTCCATTTCAAAGCTTCTTCTACTATTTTGTTTATTTCTTCCATTATCCTTTGATATTTAGAATTGGGAGCTATTCTTCTAACTAATTTATCGTAATAATCTATTAGAGAAATAAGCCTCTCAACTTCTTCATATAATTTCATTCTAGTGAACACTCTTATCCTAGTTGAGTGTATCAATGTTTCCATTACAGCGTATTTTGCTCTAGTAAACGGTTTAATGTAGGTTTTTTTTGAATATAAATAGACCGGTTTGAGTTTAAAGGTAGCTCTTGCTTCTTCTTCCTTTACTTCTTTCAATTCGGCTTCTATATAGAGATCGGCACTTTTCAACCTAGGAATTCTTAATTTATACGAGCTTTTGAATATATTTTGTTCAGGTTCTCCATAGGTAGCCTTGAAGAAAAGCTCAATATCATCGACCACATTGATTACTGCTTTCTTATTCTTTAAGACATAATTGTAGCTCTTCGTATCTTTGAAAGGTCTTATTATCAAATCGTATTCTTCATCGAAAGAGAAACCCATTGAAGCCATGTGAGCTTTTCCATTCTCATCAAAGCAACTTAAAATTCCTTCATATATCAAATTCTTCTCGAAGAGTAGTTTGAGCTTTTCTTTTATTTCCACAATTCAGTTTTTGTTTATAAAGTATTTATTAACACAATTCGTTTAATGAATGATGAAAATCTCAATAATAGGTGCTGGGAGAATAGGGAGCAATACTGCTTTCGAACTTATAAATAGAGATCTTGCAGATGAGATAGTATTGGTAGATATAATAAAAGGTTTGCCTCAAGGCGAGGCGTTGGATTTAAATCAAATGGCTTCTGAGAAAGGCAAATCGGTACAAGTGTTAGGCTCTAATGATTACAAAGACATTGAAGGTTCTCATATAACGATAATACCTGCAGGTGTAGCTAGAAAACCTGGCATGACTAGGATGGATTTGCTCAACACTAATGCACCTATAATAAGAGACGTATCTCGATCTGTAGCAAAATATGCTAAAGATTCCATAATGATCGTGGTTACAAATCCTATGGACGTGATGACCTATGTAGCACTTAAGACTAGCAATTTCGATCGAAAGAGAGTGATAGGTATGGGAGGACAATTAGATTCAGCTCGTTATAGAGAAATCTTGAGTCAAATTCTCAAAGTTCCTAGATCTTCAATTAGAGCTTTAGTAATAGGAGAGCATGGTGAAACCATGTTTCCAATACCTAGATTTTCCTTTGTAAATACTTATAGAGTGTCTGAACTTTTAAGCGAAAATGAATTAAGAGAAGCTGAAGAGAAGACTAGGAAAATAGCTGCAGAAGTCATATCGTTAAAAGGTGCTACAGTCTTTGCTCCTGTAAGTTGCATAGCTAGTTTAGTCGAAGCTATAGTTAAAAACAAGAGAGAAATGATTCCAGTTTCAGCTTATCTTGAAGGAGAATATGGTTTTAGTGATGTTTGCATCGGGGTACCTGCTATTATAGGTAAAGAAGGAATAGAAAAGATAATAGAGCTTCCTCTCAATGAAGAAGAAAAAGCTAGATTTAGTAAAAGCGTGGAGACCGTTAGAAATGCAATAAAGGATGTGTCTTCTTTGATGTTGTTTTAAATTTAAATTTTAAATAGAAATATTTACACATGCCTTTTGAATACAAAGGTGTTGCTCTAAGTTGGCTAGGTCATGATACATTTAGAATAAGTTACCAAAACAAAGTGATATATATCGATCCTTATAATTTAAGGAGAAGCTATGAGCCTGCAGACATAATATGTGTTTCCCATAACCATTTCGACCATTTAAGCTATAATGATCTGAAAAAACTAGTAGTAGACAAAACAATATTGGTAGGTGCTCATGAATGTAAGAACGAATTTGATAGGTTCAAGGCGAATAAGAAATTCTATCTTTTACCTGGAGAAGAAATTGAAATAGAAGGAATTAAAATCAAGGCTCTGCCTGCATATAACTTAAATAAGTTTAGAAGCCCTGGTGTTGTATTTCATCCTAAGGAGGACAAAAAGATAGGCTTTTTATTGAAATTGGGAGATGTTACTGTTTATCATGCAGGGGATAGCGATAACATACCCGAAATAAAGGATCTAAAACCAGATATTGCTTTAATACCCGTTAGTGGAACCTATGTAATGACTAAAGAGGAAGCTGTTCAAGCGCTAAAAGATATCAAGCCTAAGATAGCCATTCCTATGCATTATGGAGCTATAGTAGGAAGCAGAAGCGATGCTGTTTATCTAAAAGAAAACGCTCCTAAAGAAGTCGAGGTTCATATATTAGAGCCAGAATAACCGAATATTTCCTCTAAATGTTTGTTCGAAATATTTCTTCCCGTTAATATAACTAGAACGTTGCTCTTTTTTTCCAATTGATGCTCTATAAGATATGCTAATCCTGCCGCTCCGCTGGGCTCTATCAACAATCTTTCTTTTAATAATAGCAGCTTTGTAGCTCTGATTATATTTTCTTCGCTTACCAATGCTACTTCGTCTACTGTTTTTCCTTTGACTACTATTTGAAATACCAATTCTCCTATGCGTTTAGCAGCTAAGCCTTCTGCTATTGTATTTACTTTTTTGCTCTTTACTATCTTCCCTAATTTAATGGCATTGTATAGCGAAGGATTACTCTTTGGTTGTACTCCTATTACCTTAATCTTGTTTTGTAGTTCTTTTATTGCATAGGAGACACCAGCTATAAGACCTCCACCGCCTACAGGGATTATGACGTAATCTAAATTTTTCATGACATCAAGTATTTCTAACGCTATAGTTGCATGACCTTCTATCACTTCTAAGTCATCGTAGGAATGTACGAAAAAACCATTTCTTTCTTTTGCATATATTTCTGCCTTCCTATTTGCTTGTTCATTGTCATTTCCAGCCATTATGACTTCTCCACCGTAGAATTCGATCAGAGACATTTTATATCTAGAAGCTATCTTAGGCGTGAATACTACAGCTTTTTTCCCCAATTTCTTAGCTAAATAAGCTAGCGCTATACCGTGATTCCCGCTAGATCCTGTAACTAGCAGGTCAAAATCAGACTTTCTTTCTAGCGCTTTTAGGATTTTATTGGCAACCCCTCTTATCTTAAAAGAACCAACTTCTTGTAAGAACTCGCATTTAAAATACAAATTAACTCCAAAAATTTCTGAGAGTGTATGACTTTTAATTATAGGTGTCTCTATGATGTAATTTTCGATTCTTTTCTTAACTTCGTATAAGCTTTTAAGATTTAATATTTTTTCACTCATAAGAAATTAAGGATGGAAATAGAGAAACGCTCAGATCTAACTGCTAGAAAGGTCAAACTTAAGGAAGAGGAAGTGATGCTTGTTATTGATAGGTATTTGGCTAGGATCGAGATGATGATCAGAAAAGGAGGCTTCAAGAAATTAATGATACCTTTAGGCAAGAATAACATTGAGTTATTAAGCAAGATTGTAAAAGAAAAATACTCTATCGAGCTAGATTTCATACCTGTTACTAGTGCGGAGAATTTATTTGCGGTAAGTTTAAAGCAAAACATTAAGTCTTCAACAAAGTCTTGAATCTCATAAAATATCTCGCTGAGAAACGTTAATAGCATATTATAGTTTCTTAAATTTTCTAATTCCTTTTCATGCTTTAAATTCAACTTTTTTAGGAAATTTGATTCATATTCTCTTTTAGAATCCTCGATTTTTTTGTTTAGATCGTTTACGATTTTATTCATTTCATCAATTTTCTTATATAATTATTATTTTCTCTATTTAAATTTTCCAACTAGTTTCATACTTGTTTTTAATTACGTCCTTTGCGAGATGTCTAGTTGTTTTAAGCCATGGAAAACTATCTTACCAGAGGTTACCTTAATGGCTATTCTGATCGAGTTTGTTTTCTCAATTTTCATCTCTTTCACTATTTTAGTATAGCTGCGTATCGATTTCAGTGGTATCTCTTATTATACTCGTAGAGGTAAAGATTTCTTTATATAGCAAAAAATTTCTTCTGAACTTATTTGGATATAGCTTAGGGTATTAAGCTTATGTTTATCAAAAAATCATTTTGATAATTATCAATGATTAAAAAAGTTAAATATTTAGTATTCTCTTTGCGTTTTCGTAGAAAACTTTCCTAAGGGTTTCTTCTTTTAAATTCATTTGTTTAAATTCTTCTATTATTCTTGAAGGATTAAGCATAGGATAATCGCTTCCAAATAGGAATTTATCCTTTAGCAAACTATCCATATATTTTATCACTATATTCGGTATGTATTTAGGAGACCATCCGCTAACATCTATGAAGACGTTTTCTTTATGATAGGCGACAGCTAATGCTTCTTCATACCAAGGCCATCCAAAATGTGCCATTATAAAGTTAACATTTTCGAATTTTCTGGCTATGTTATCTATGTAGATAGGTCTTCCATATTCTAGATATATACCTCCGCCACCTCTAGTGCCTGCGCCTATTCCTGTTATTCCTGTATGTATCACTACTGGCAATTCTTTTTTGCCCGCATATTCATAAATTTTCTCGAATTTTTCGTCATCAGGCCTCAAGTAAAGCAGCTGGGGATGAATCTTGATACCTTTTAACCCTAATTCTTCGATGGCTATTTTTAATTCATCTAGAGCATTTTCAAGCCTAAAACTTGCGAAGCCTATGAATAAATCTTCATCAGCGTTTACAATCTCTTTTATATGTTCATTTGAAATATTCCCATATCCTTTGATGTTAGAAGTTAAAGGTAACAAAACTGCCTTAGTTATGCCTTGTTTTCTCAAATCTTCTGCAAATTCTTCAAAGCTTAGGAGTTTCTCCTTTGCTCTGAAGTATTTGATCGTTGTCTTATAGTAATCTCCTAGTGCATTAACGAATTCCTTTGTAGGAGGGTGTACGTGAAAATCTATTATCATTCGAATCCTATGCCATCTGACTTAGTTAATATTCCTTTATAAAGGAAATCTATTTGTCTTAGAGTTAAATCGAAATCGAAATCTGTAAGTGCTGATATTGCATCTATAGGAACTATTACTTTATACCATCTAAGTGCAGCGCTGCCTGCTGTGTGTAAAACACATATGTTGGCTACTGTACCTGTTATCACCACATTTTTGATATTATTTAACATCAATATGTGGTCCAAAGGAGTGCCGTAGAAAGCGTCATATCTTAGTTTTTTGATCATTATATCGTTTTCTGATGGTTTTATTTCTTCTATTATCTCTGCACCCCATGTATTTTGGACTGCATGCTCTCCCCAGATAGCAAACTCGGGGTCGTTTTTAGAATGCCAATCTTGGGTATATATGATTAAGGCGTTCTTTTTTCTAGCTTTTTCTATCAAAGTCTTTATAGGTTGAATGGTATTTAATGAAGAAGGGACGAATAATTTACCATTAGGATTTGCGAAGTCATTTTGCATGTCTACGATTATGAGAGCTGAATTTTTGCTTTCTAGTTTTATTCTATCTACGATCTTATATTGAGGCGAAGACATTTCAATAATACTACTTTCTCGAAGTTTCTATATTAATTTATTACAAGGTAAATGAGGAGTAATACAACTAACATCGACCGATAATTTAATAAATAACTTCAAAACTTTTCTTATGCCTTATTTAAAAATTAACCAAATTCAAGCTGGGATGATAAACATAAATCTAGTGGCTAGGGTGGCAAACTGTATAGAATTAGGCAATGGTAAATACAAGATAATTTTGGAAGAAGGAACGAGCAAAGTCAGCATGATATATTCAAGGCAAATATTAAAGAATTCGTTGATCAGAATAGAGAAGGCTTTTGCATATAAATACAAAGGTGAACTTAGCATAGCTTTGACCAAGAAAGGTAAATTAATTTTGCTAGATTTTAACTCAACTTAATCTATTGTTTAAGTATTATTTGCAAAAATCGGAGAAATATGAGCTTAGCAAGGTAAGTCAAAGTGGATGAGCATCATCTTATAATCCCTGCTTTAGCGGAAAGCATTTTAACATCTCAGATTTAAGCCATACTTAAACATCATGTTGAATACTCTTTGATTTCCAACATGAACGAAGCTACAGTTACTTTTACGCTTTGATTTGCAAATTATCGACAAAAACTCCTTTTAAGCTCCTCGTAAGCTTCTCTATGTCTTGCATAATTAGATGTTCCGTTTGTGGCTTTAAGTTCTTCAACGATAAAGAAGAAGTTACATCCCCAGCAGACGTGTTGAGAAGATATTCTTTTAGGTGTCCTAGTTGTATGAAGCGTCTGAGTTTTAATTTTAGGAACATTAAAATAGAGGTTGCTACTAATTACGAGGTTAATAGGAGAATAAGCATAAATAGAGATCTTAGGGTCAAAAAGTCTTGGAAGTTGTCTAAGGCTAAGGTTTGATAAAGAATCATAGGTACGTATCTTCAATTCAAATATCGTAACCTGCCCCTAATTCAAGATTTTTTAATTTATAAAAGATTAGCGTTTTAAAAAATAATTAGTGCAATTACTTTATAGGGAATTATGTCCAAACGATGGAGGAGATATACTTTCTTCTAGATTAGAGAAGGGATTGGTTTGTGAAAAGTGTATTAACGAAGATGAAGCTTCTGGAATATATGATTTTAATCAATTAGTTAAGATTCTTGAGGAGAAAGGTCGACTTCAGGGGGGCTTAAGAGAATATTATGTGCTTAATCAGAAGCTTTATGATTTCGAGAACTTTTCCAAGAATGTATTCGAGAGTCTCACAAATGCTCAAAGGAGTTGGTTCATAAAGGCCGCCAAGGCTGAAAGCTTTGCAATAACCTATCCCACAGGTTTAGGTAAAACTACTTTCGGTATGCTTTATTCTCTTTACGTTAAATTCAAAAATGAAGATAGAAAAATAGTATTTCTCGTACCTACTCGATTATTAGTCGCAAAGGTTATCGAACGTCTAAAAGAATTCGCTTCTAAAGTTCTTATTGATGTAAGAATTATTAGCAGCCTTGAAAACAAGAAAGAAGAGTTAATTGAAGCATTAAAGAATAGATCCTTCGATATTGCAGTACTAACTTCTAAGTTTCTATTGAACAATAAGTCCTTATTGTTAAGTAAAGAATTCAGGGGAATTATAGACCTAGTATTTGTGGATGACGTTGATTCTGTACTAAAAAGCTCAAAAGCCATAGATGTCATCTTGAACTTAATAGGCTTTGATTTAGAAAACGAAGCATTAATGAAATTAAAACAATTAACCAGGAGGACTGGTAGGGATTCCTTTGAGGAGAAAATGACGCTTCTAGAAGAGGTAAGAAAATATAAGGCTAATAATAAGATAGGTCAGCTGATTTTTTCCAGCGCTACTACTAGGTTCACAAGTTCTAGGATAAGATTACTAAGGCATCTCTTAGATTTCGAACCAGGTTCCTCGCTTGAAGTATTTAGGAACGTACTCGAGTTCTATAAATACGTTCCAGAGACGAAACAGATTAAAGAAGCCACATCTTTAATCTCAGAACTAGGAAAAGGAGGTCTGATATTCGTATCTGTAAGTAACTCTTCTAGTTTCATAGACAGATTGATCAGCGCTCTAAGCTCGAAAAACTTTAAAGCAGAAGTAGTATCCAGCAAAGTCAATGCTAAGAAGATCTTAGATAGCTTTGAAAGAGGAGAAATAGATTTACTCATAGGGCATGCAACTTTTTACGGTCCTTTGGTCAGAGGTATAGATCTACCTGGAAGAGTGAAATATGCGATTTTTGTAGGAGTTCCCAAGTTCAAATTCTCCTTCGAAATTTTCGAGCGAAATCCTTTAAGGACGCTGTGGCTAGCTAGTATAGTAGTAAACTTCATAGAGGATTTTGAGCGAAGGCGTTCAATACTCGATTTATCAGCCAAGTTGAAGAATGAAGTTCAGAAATATACTCCTGAAGCATTAAGGGCTCTTACTTACATAAAACAAGAGACCAAGCTTAGAGTATTAGAATTGACTAAAATATTGTACGATGAGTTAATTGAAGTTTTAAGGGACGAGAAAATCATTAGCGCATTAGAAGAAAAAAAGAGATTAAGGGTAATTTATGAAAATAATAAAAGATTTCTCTTGATACCTGATTCTTTGACTTACATTCAAGCTTCAGGTAGAACTAGCAGGATGTATTATGGAGGAATAACTACGGGTTTATCAATAGTTTTGGTCGATGATAAGCGAATATTCGAGGGCCTGAAATACCAGCTAAGCTTCAGGGGTGAACTTTTCAATTTCCATAGTTTCGATTATTTCCTAAAGAAAAAGGATGAAATATTGGAAATCATTCATAGTGAAAGGGAAGCTATAATTAATAAAGAAGTCAGAGCTGCAAAATCTATGAAAGAAGCCAAATTGAGGACTGCCCTGTTTGTAGTAGAATCTCCTACGAAAGCTAGAACGATATCTTCCTTCTTTGGTAAGCCGGTGGTAAGATTAGTTAAAGATCTGAGGGTTTATGAATGTGTAACTGATAAATACATACTTTACATAACCGCTACTAGAGGGCATATTTTTGAATTGGTTTATACCCATTCTCCTGCATCAGGCATATATTATGGGATAATAAAGAAGCATGATGAGTTCATACCTATTTATTCCACGATAAAGAAATGCAGAAATTGCGGCGAACAATTCACTGAGTATAAAGAAAAGGGCAAATGTCCTTATTGTGGCAGTACCATGATAGAAGATCAGATCAATACAGTTAAAGCCTTACAAGAGTTAGCTCAAGAAAGCGATTTAGTTATAATAGCTACAGATCCTGATTCTGAAGGAGAGAAGATAGCTAAAGACGTATATCTAGTAGTCAAACCTTTCGCTAAGGAAATAAAAAGAGCTGAGATGCATGAAATAACCTTAAATGCCTTCTTGAAGGCTTTAGATAATCTAAAGGAGATCAATGATAGACTTGTTTTAGCACAAATACTTAGAAGAATAGGGGATAGATGGGTTGGTTTTAGCTTGAGCAATCTTGTACAACAAGAATTCAAGAGAAAGACAATGGGGGTAGGACGTGTCCAAACTCCTGTCCTAAGTTGGATAGTAGAAAACTATAGGAAGTATAAAAAAAAGAGGAAAAAAAGGCTTATTCTCAACATTAAAATAAACGAGACATTTCTAAAAGTTAATGCAAAACCGATCAAGATTAGAAGGTGGACCGCTGGGGTATCTAGAAAAATAAAGAAGCAACTAATAAACAGCAAACTTGAAATCTCAGAGATATCGACTGAAAAAGTTGAAGTTCCCCCTCCTAGACCTTTTTCTACGAGCGAATTATTAACTTCAGCAGTACCTAAACTTAGAACCTCCTCTGACAAGATCATGCGGCTTGCTCAAGATTTATTTGAAGCGGGGTTGATAACTTACCATAGAACGGATAGTCATTATATAAGCTATGTAGGCTTTGAAATAGCTAATAAATACTTAGAGGAAAAGGGACTTTTGTATCTTCTTAGGAAAAAACAATATGAGAAAGCAGGAACCCATGAGTGTATAAGGCCTACTAGACCTTTGGACAGACAGGCTTTAGAGAGTGCTATAGCTACTGGTCAGATAAGAATTCCTATTCAAATGACTCCTCAACATTACCAATTGTATGATCTAATTTTCAAGACTTTCATTGCCTCGCAAATGAAACCAGCTAATGTCATAAAATACAAGATTAGCTTTAAACCATTGACAGTAAAGCTAGAAGAAGAGCTTCAAATAGAGGTCGAACCACTGGAAATAAATGTAGAGGCAGATGAAAATAGCTTCGTTAAAATATATCCTATTTTAACGTACCCACAATTGAAAGATGGAATAAAGGAAATGGAAGCAGTTATAGTAGATGTTAGATTTGTAAGAGAAGGTAAATTATTGTTCACTGAGGAGGAAATAATTAGGGAGATGAAGAAGGAAGGAATAGGGAGGCCTTCCACTTATTCCTTTATAATTAAAAGACTAATAGATCATAATTATGTGATGCTTTCTCCGATCAGAAAATTTTTCATTCCCATGAAGTTGGCTATGGATTTAATAATGATGTTAAAAGAAAAATTCCAATGGGTAATAGACGTAAAGCTTACTAGAAAATTCGAAAGATTGATGGATGAGATAGAAGAAGGTAAGCTAAGCTACGATGAAGTTAAGCGGGTCTTCAACGAATTCTTCGAGGAATATTACTTAAAGGTTGTAGAAAAAATCGAAGAAATCAAGCCTGTCCAAAAATAGGTTAATGCTCTAGAAGCGAATTAATTAGTTAAAGCTTGAATTATTCATTTTGTTTAGATGGGGTAAATCATATGGGAGAATTAAGAATATAAGTTCTCTTTTGATTAATTTCATTAGCCAATGATGAAGAATTCCAATATGAGAAGTGATTTATCCCAGGGGTAGCTGAGGATTATTTCTCATTTCATGATCTCTTAAGCTCTTGAATTTGGAGGTTTGTAAAATTTATCGTATCCTTCCTAAAGTAGATGGATTAGGTCTAAAATATTTAACGGGCATCATGATTAATATATTTAAAACAAAAGGAAGATTAAAATTATAAAAATAGCGCTTTAATTATCTATAACTTCTTGTATATAATTATATATAACTTTATAGAAAGGCTTATAATAATGATGATGTACATTAGTTTATGAAAAAGAAATTATTGATCCCGATTTCTGCTGCTGTTATAATAGTCGTCGTCATCGCCTATATTGCTGTTGGCGCTTCTGAGAAGCCTAGGGGGTATGTACTTCCTAATCCAATCAATTCTCCAAACTTTGTTCTTCAAAATGCCGTAACAGGAGAGACTGTAGAGTTAAGTAAGCTTTACGGCAAGGTGGTGGCAATTTCCTTCGTTTATGTTCATTGCCCTGATGTTTGTCCTATAATATTTGCGAGATTCAAGCAAGCAGCTAATGAATTAGATAAAGCAGGATTTTCTGGTCAGTATGTGATGCTCCTTATCTCAGTAGATCCTGAGAGAGATATTAAAGACGGCAAAGCTTATATGGAAAAATTAAATGCACCTAGTGAAGTTATTTTCTTAGTAGGGAATAGAACAGTTCTACAACAAGTTTGGAATAAGTATGGTGTTTATGTAGAGAAAGTAGGGACTGGAGAAAACTATACCGTAACTCATTCAGTTATAATAATATTGTTAGACAAACAATTGAGACAAAGAATATACTTCGGTAACATATTAAGTTGGTCTCCCGAAGATTTATATCATGATATGGTATTACTGCTTAAGGAATGAAGTTTATCGACCTTATTAAGACTAAACGATTTCTGGTTTATTCCTCTTTAGTAATTTTATCTTACATCGTAATCCTCATACTAATTCAATGGATCATAGCAGGAGCTCCTCCTAACGGCTTTGGCCTTTTGAATAAGCCTGAATCTTCTAAATATGCTAATTTCGAAGATTTCGTGATACTTTGGGTAAAGTATGAGCAAGTTATTGAGGGAGCGAATTTTGAATGGTACGGAATATTAACTCTAACCACTTTTTCTCTTTTGATATTACTATCTTTCATATCAGCGATCAATTTATCTTTAACAAAAGAATTAGGTAAGGGCAAGAAAGGAGCTGCCTGTGGTACTTTAACGAGTACTGCAGGCTTAGCATTAATAACAACTTCCGTCAGTGCCTGTCCATCTTGTGGAACAGCAGCTATATTATCGGTATCTCAAGCACTTATCTTCGTAGCTACGGGTAGCACCTTAGGCATATCTGCTCTATTCAAGTTCCTTACCGATTTAGTAATAATTATAGGAATAGCGATAAATCTCTTGTTATTCTTCATTTTATATAAGAAAATCAATAAAAATTCATGGCATATGAGGTTAGTTATGATCAAACGAAGGTAGAGCTTGTTCTAGGAGACCTTCTTGAAGAAGAAGTCGAAGCGATAATCAATCCTGCGAATTCTTTAATGATAATGGGTGGCGGTGTAGCTGGTGCTATAAAGAGAAAAGGTGGTGAAGATATAGAAAAGGAGGCTATGAGATATGCTCCTGTTCCTGTAGGTAAAGCAGTTTTGACGAATGCAGGTAAGTTGAAGGCTAAATACGTGATTCATTCGCCTACGATGGAAAGACCTGCGATGTTAACAACCAAAGAAAAGGTCTATGAAGCTACAAGGGCGGCGTTGATCTTAGCTAGAGAGAAAGGCATAAAGAGTTTAGCTATACCAGCCATGGGCGCAGGAGTTGGAGGGTTATCTTATAGGGAATCTGCAGAAGCGATGCTTAGAGCTATAAAGGAACTGTTTTCTGGGATTGAAAGGATAAGGATTGTGGTTAGGGATGAAGAAGCTTTTAAAGAATTCAAGGAAGTAATGCAAGAATTGAAGTGAAAGCGGTATTATTGTTAGGTAAAAGGGACGCTAGGATAGTAGATCTAGAAATACCTAGGATATCACGTGAAGAATTGAGGGTTAAGCTTTTAGCATGCGGAATATGCGGTACAGATATAGAAAAGTATGAAGGAGAAGCCATAACACCACAAGTCTTAGGCCATGAAGTCGTAGGTATCATAGATGAAGTAGGTGAAGGGATCGAAGAATATAGAAAAGGTGAAAGAGTGTTCGTTCATCATCACGTTCCTTGTAGAATTTGTTATTTTTGTTTAAGAGGAGATTTTACGCTATGTAGCGAGTTTAAGAAGGTAAATCTAGATCCTTGTGGTCTAGCTGAATATTTCAGGGTACCTTCTGCAATAGTAAAAAGAGGAGGCGTGTTTAAATTGAGCGATTCTATAAGCGATGAAAGGGCTACTTTCATAGAACCTTTAGCCTGTTGTATAAGGGCGCTAAATAAACTCAAACCGGAAATAGGTGATAATGTTGTGATATTTGGGGCTGGGCCTTCTGGCTTATTGCATTTGATGCTACTTAAAGAACTATATGGAACGAACGTAGCTGTGATGGAAATCAACGATTTAAGGTCTAAGATGGCTTTGGACCTAGGTGCGGAGCTTGTGCTTGATCCTAGGAAGGATGTTGAGGAATTATTTAATTGGTCTAACCAAAGAGGTGCTGATATAGCTATTGTAGCTACGGGGAACGCTCAGGCTATTAATCAAGCTTTGAAAGTATTAAGGAGGGGAGGAAAGCTTTGCATTTTCGGAAGTCCTTCTAAAAATGCAGAAATAACCATAGATCCAAGCTTCATCTTCATAAATGAAATAAAAATTTTGCCGAGTTATTCTACGACTGAGCTCGAAATTCAGCAAGCAATATCCATACTTGAAAAATCGAGGATAAAACCTGAGCGAATGATAACGCATAGATTTAAACTCGAAGAGGGCATTGAGGCATTGGAAACTACTAGAAAAGGAGAAGCTGTTAAGACTATAATTTTAGCTTAAAAATTTTAGTATGTTATCTCAAAGCAATTCTCGCATCCCATTATTAAAGAAGTTCATCAACGCTAAAGGAGCATTGATAATAGGAATTGGAGGCGCAGGTGATATATTGGGAACATTTCCTACCATGTTCTTCCTGAAATCTTTAGGTGTTAAGACAGTAATAGGTTCGATTGCTTGGGAAAGAATTGTTATAGACCCTAAACCGGGTCCTAGATCTTTCGATGAATTTGAAGGAATAGAAATCATATCTAGTTCTTTGTGCTTAGCGGGAGAAGAAGTTAAGATGAAACATGGACCTATACCCCAAGCTGCTTACGTATCTAAGATTTTAGGAGAAAAGGTGGCTTTGATCGATATGACTAAAAGTAAGCGAGAAATAGCTAAGGGAATTAAAGAAGCAATGAATAAACTCGATCTCGATTTGTTCATAGCTATCGATGTTGGAGGTGATGTATTAGCTAAGGGGGAAGAAGAGGATTTGAGATCTCCTCTCGCGGATTCTTTCATGTTATCATCTTTATCTCATTTGGAAGAACCTATCTTAGGAGTTTTCGGAATAGGTTGTGACGGGGAGCTAAGAAGAGAAGAAGTTGAATTGAGGATTTCGCAGGTAGCTGAAATTAAAGGTTATCTCGGTGCAATAGGGATTTTCGAAGAAGCTTTGGAAATGATGTCAAAGGCTGCTAAGTTGATGAAGAGCGAAGCCAGTAAGCTACCTATTGAAGCCGCTAATGGTCTAAGGGGCATAGTGCCTATAAGAGAAGGGACTAGGAAAGCTGAGGTTAGCATAGAATCTACCATAACCTATTTTTTGGATTTGAAGAAGGCTTATGAGATTTCTCCTTTAGCAAAAGCTTTAGAAAACGTCGATAACTTGGATGAAGCTAATGAAGTTCTTCATAGATTAGGTTTGTTCACAGAACTAGATTTCGAAAGAGAAGCTTTTAAGAAAGGAGTTCGTTCTTATAAAGAATTCTTTGGAAAAATTTAATCTTATCTAAAATTCAGACCGGCTGTACGATTTTTATCGCCTTTGTGGGACAGGCTATTTCACAAGCTAAGCAGAAAATGCAATTCTGTTCTCTAATAGGGAATGCTTTATCCGTTCTATATTTTTCCCATAATTCTCTATCTTCGGGCTTATTCGGGTCAATAACTCTATCGTTTCCACTACCGGCTTTACCAGGATTCAAAAACCATTCGAACACATTAACAGGGCAAACGTCCATACATACTCCATCTGCTATGCATGCTTCAAAATCTACCAATACAATACTACCGTATATTCCAAGGGAAGTAGGATAAGGTTTTTCATCAGCATCTAATCTTTTCATCCCTCCGGCTCTTATTTTTATTCCTAAGTATTCTCCTGTTATAGGGTATTCATCCGGTTTGTTAATCACTTCGGGATCGATGGGCTTTGGCTTATAATCTACAGGTCTGACCATATTATTCTTTCTTCCTTTACAAGATATTTAAGTGTTTACTCTCAATTTACTCTCAGGAAAATGCAAGATGCGTGTTCGTGAATTATTTACATTTAATTTGAATACCTGTGTTATGTTGTTTATTTATCTTCATAATTATTAATATTAAATTTTATGTCAATATAATTAAGCATATTTAAATGCGATAATGTATATATATAAATACAATAAGTATAAATATACGAAATTAAATTTTTATCACGATGTCGAGAGGCTCCGAATCTGGGAGGAGCTTCCGAATATATCTACCGCTTTTCATAGTAGGGCTTCTCCTTACAGCTCTAGGAGGTACTATAGGACTGATAGGTGTATGGGGGTTTGTAGTTAACAAAGCAACGGTTCCTTCTCTCATTAGAACTACTCATGCACATATAAACTGGTGGGGTATTATTGCCATGTTAGCGGCTATAGGTTTACCAGTATTGACTAAACCAACTTTTCTCGGAAGTCCTGAACGTACAAGGCGCATTATAGCTATAGCATTCTTCGTTGCTACATTCATATGGTTAGGCGGTATGGTTGCTATATATACTACAGGTTCTATCTATCTTGGAGCTTTTGCAAGCGTTGCTGAGATAATTTTCGTAATTCTAATACTTCTGATCGTATATTGGATTATAAAGGAAAAAAGTGCTTGGTTCGTGGCATGGCCACGCTTCTATGTATTAGGGATTCTAGCTATCTTGTTCATCAGTGTTATCTTAGGTCTAGCAATCATCGCACAATATAAGGTTGAGAATCCACACTTCTATCTCTCAACATCCCAATTAAGGGCGCTTCCAACAACACACGTTCATCTAGCTATTTTACCAATGGCTTCGCTTGTTTATCTTGCTGTTGCCAGCATGATAGCGAATGTGCCGCAAAATACGGTTAAGAAGATTTCAATGATATTCCTTGTTGGATTAGCTCTATATCCCTTCTTATTCTTAGCATGGCATTTAGGCGGTAGCAGATACATACCAATGATCTCTGAGGCGATCTTCTACATAGGTGCTCTGAGCGTGTTTATAATGGTAATTCTTTCATTGAAGAAAGAAGGACCTGTTGATTCTCATATCAAACCATTTTATGTTTACTTACTCGCACTAAACTTATTCCTAGTAGGAGCTGGTGCATATTTAGCGATATCCAAAGTAGCGCCTTTCTCAGCTTATACTTATGGCTGGTATCCAAAAGACACGGACTGGGTATATTGGAGAAACATAGAGAACCTTCATTTTAGCCCAGGAAGTTGGACTTTTTCAAAGATGGCTGCATTATTAGGAATAATCCTCCTACCTTTATCTTTACCTACTAAGCTCTACTTAGCAACTCTAGCAGCTCTAGCACCAACCTTCAATGCTATAGGAAGAATTACTACTGCAATAGGCTTTCCGCCCGGCGGTCCTGGTGCACTTATACTTGCTGGTCAGCCGATTTTTGCCTTATTCCAGCTAAGCGCAATTATAGCAGCTTTCTATGTCTGGTGGAAGTACAAAAAAAGCATTTACCCAGTAGAATCAAGCTAATTCCCTAGAATACATTAATCAAATAATTTTTTTATTTTCATGATTTAGAGCCATAGTCTTCCTAAGTTTGGATCATTCTTGAACAAATTTTATTATTTCATTGAAGATACCGCGAGCTTAGACTTTAAACCAAATCCTTATCTTCATTTGAAATGTCAATCACCTTAATATACATCCTATGTTTAGTAAAGGCAACCTACAAGTACTTATTCTCATGATCTACATGAAAGGTTGGAGGAATTTTTACTAAGTTAATGGGTGAATTTTGTCGTATCAATATATTATTTTATAGGAATCTTATTGTTTATCGAGATGTTCGTTATAACCCTTGCTACACTAATAATTTTGAAAGTATTTAATTATCTTTAATATAACAAATTAAAAATATATGTTTAATTTTTCAAATTATATTATGCAAGTTTTAATTTTAGGAGGTTTAGGAGATATGGGGAGCAACATAGTTAAGTCATTAAATTCTAGTTTATTCGAGGAAATACATATAGGAGATATTAATAAAGAAAAAGGTGAAGTTTTCGTTTCAAGTTTAGGAGAAAAATATAAATTTGTATTTCTGGACGTTAGGTATCGGGAAAAACTCGTAGAAATTTTGAAGAAATATGATATTGTAGTCAATGCGATAGGACCATTCTATGAATTTGGTGCTAAAATTGCTGATACAGCAATAGAAGCAGGAGTCGATTTCTTGGATATTTGTGATGACTATGAGCCTACTAAGCAGATTCTCGAAATGGATGAAAAAGCTAGGAGCAAAGGAGTTACAGTGATAACAGGTATAGGTTGGACCCCAGGGCTTAGTAATCTCTTAGCGAAATATGCTTATGAAAAATTAGGAAATGCAAAGAAGATCAAAATATACTGGGTAGGTTCTGCGGCAGACAGCAAAGGTTTAGCAGTAATAATGCATTTGCTTTACGCCATAACCGGTGATGTACCAATGTATATTGAAGGTAAGGAAGTCATGGTTAAAGCTGGTTCTGGAAGGGAAGAAGTCCTATATCCTGAGCCTATAGGTAAAGCTTATTCATACTACACAGGCCATCCTGAACCTGTGACGATTCCTAGATACTTAAAAGGTTTAGATACAGTAGAAGTTAAAGGAGGTTTGATACCAGATTGGCAAAATTCTTTAGGGAAATTTTTCGTAGCAATTCATTTAACAAACACAGCTAGCAGGAGGAGAAGGTTGTCTAAGTTCATTCATAAAATAGAAGATGTTTTCAGGAGCGGAGGGATTGAAAGAAGCGCTGTTAGAGTAGATGTTTATAGCGATTCGGAAAGCTTAATCCTTGCTTCCATAGATAGAATGGGCAGACTTACAGGAATACCGGCAGCTATTTGTGCCGAGTTGATCGCTAAAGGGGAAATAAGTTCTACAGGCTGTTTTGCTCCAGAAGCTGTAATAGAACCTGTTAAATTCCTCAAAATCTTGAATCAAAGGAACGTTAGAATTTTAGAGCTTAAAGAAAATAAATGGAATGAATTGAATCTAGAATGAGGAGCATAATTTTGCTCGTACTAGTCATAATATCTTTTGTAGCTGGTCTTTCCTTAATCCAGTTCTTATCAAATCCTTTCTCTTATGAATTCAACCTTCCTTCAAAGTTTTCTATAAATCCAGAAGAACCTTATATGTTTGGGAAGATAGTTGCGAAAGAATTTCCTCGTAAATATAGCGGCTCTAAAGATGCTGAAAACCTCGCTTTTTGGTTAGGAGATACTCTAAGATCTTGGGGTTATAACGTAACTATTCAAGAATTCAAAGCAAAGTTAGGGAATGAAACGATTCTTAGGAACGTTATAGCTTTCAAGCAAGGTTTATCTGAAGAGCAAATTTTAATTCTAACCAACTATGATCAAGCTCCAACCAGCTTAGAGTCAGCTTCGGATACATCGGCTGCTGTAGGAGCAGTATTAGCTCTGGCTCATTCTATAGCTAATGAGAAGCTTAATCGAAGCATTGTATTTGCTTTCGTAGACGGGGAAGAATGGGGAATGATAGGAGCGGATTACCTTGCTAAGAATTATCCCTTTAAAACTCTGCCTAAAGCTGCGCTTGTAGTTGAGGATGCAGGTGTAGGAGAGCTTGTAGCTATAACTGCAGATCCCATAGGTCAGTTCTCTGGCTATTCTCCTTTATGGCTTAGGGAGCTGATAAAAGCCTGTGCTATCAATGAGAAATTTGGATTCGTTCAACCTTTAGGTTTTGATGAATATGCTCAAAGAGCAGTACTAATTTCTTTCACAGATCAAGGACCTTTGCTAAAGCATAGAATACAAGCAATTCAGATAGGAGGCTACAGCCAAAATACTGAGTTAGCCAGGGAAGTATATCATACTGAAAAGGACGTTTATGAACACATACTTCCTGAATCAGTATATGGTTATTCTAAGGTAATAGAATGCGCATTAAAGGCTATAGATAACATGGTTGAGATCAAAGAAGAACAAAGCTACTATTTCATGGTTTCAGAATCTAAGGTTGTTGGGCCTTTCATATTGAGCTTAGCTCAAGTAATTCTTCTTTTACCTCTCTATGCAAGAGCCGTGTTTTCATTTAGTTCAGTAAGAAAAGAAAGTCTAAAGGAATTGATAGGTTATCTTTTTGTCTTTTTAGCCCTCCTTGCTTCATATGCTTTTGCTAAATCGCTGCCTTTTATAGGTATCATGCCTTATTATGAGTTGTATCCTCCCCCACCTAGACATCCTTTATTATATCAACCCAATTACTTAGCCATGTTTCTTTGGTTTTTTGTGACCGCTTTATTGCTATACTTAGCTTTGAAATTCGCTAGTAAGTTTAAGTATGAGAATAGCTTGGATTTCAGTTTCATAATCCTTGCTATATTATCGATAATCGCGTTGATCTACAATCCATTTGCTGCTACGCTCCTTTTCTTACCTGCAGCTTATTCATGGATTTTTGTGGATTTCAGAAAGAGTCTTAAAGGAAAGATAGCAAACATATTCTTAATACTTTTAGGCGGTTTAGTTGTATATCTACTCGTATATGTTTATTCTCAAATGATCTTGTTAGACCCGTTTTTGATGCTTTGGTACTTATTCATGGGGGTATCTTACAATTTGTTTACTCCAATAAGCATGATACTTTATATCTCTATATTGACAGTAGGAATTAGATTGTTATTTGTATCTTTAAAAGATAATTTCTAAACGTTTCTTAGCTATTAATTTTTGAGTTTTTATCCTATTTTATAGTTGAATTTTCTAATCTATTATTGAGAACGAATAAAAAATATATTAAGCCATTAATACTGTATAATATAAATGCAAGATTATATTTATTAAATAGTTTTATTTGTAATTTAGTAAGGAACATTTGATGAATTATTATTTAGCTAATGTAAATTAGGAAATTTTGGCTCTTGATACGATGAGCATGCCTTTCTCAATCAAAGAACAAGAACATTTAGCTACTACAGTTCCTTCACGTTTTAATGCCCATTTTAATAAAGGCAATATCGCTTTTCTTAATTCTTTTCCTTCTTTAGTTAAGCTGTATTCAACTCTAGGGGGTTTTTCATTGTAAGATTTCCTTTTGACCAACCCTTTGCTATGTAATTCTTTGAGTAGATAGGAAAGCATCTTAGGTGTTATAGGGCTTAATTCTCTGATAAGTTCATTGAATCTGCATTTTCTATGATTTCCTAACTCGTTTATTATCAGTAAAGACCATTTCTTTGCTATTAAATCTACTACACCTTCAAGAGGACATAGACAAACCACGTTATTTTTCCTGGTCATTACTATACTTTAGGAAACTGACCCCTTTAAACGCTATATTTTTTATAGTATTTTTGGTGTCTAGAGAATACGATTTAGTTATAATAGGGAATGGGACTGCTGCTTTTGCTGCAGCGATAAAAGCAAGCGAGTTAAGCGAAGGAAATGCGAAAATACTTATGATAGGCAAGGGTCCTATAGGAGGGACTTGCGTCAACGTCGGTTGTATACCCTCGAAATATCTGTTAGAACTCTCCCACGAATATTTCTACTCAAAAATGAAGAAATTTGAAGGATTAGATTCTTCACGATTTAAGTTAAATTTTAAGAAAGCTATGCAAGGCCTAAGGGATCTTGTATCTAATCTAAGAAGGGAAAAATACGAAAACGTAATAAAAGCATATAGCAACGTTGAATACATTGAAGGTAAGGCTACTTTTTCTTCTCCAAATGAAGTAGTTGTTGAAGACAGAAAATTCAAAGCTAAGTATATCATAACAGCGGTCGGCTCGAGACCTTCTTTGCCTAATATTGAAGGGTTAAAAGAAGCAGGTTATCTAGATAGCAACAGCGTTTGGTCTATTGAAGAGCTTCCCAATAGCATAGCTATAATAGGCGGAGGGGCTATTGGTTTAGAATTAGGTCAAGCCTTTTTGCATCTAGGTTCAGAGGTCAAAGTGATAGAAGCTTTGGACAGAATAGCTCCTATTGCTGAGCCAGAGCTTTCTCTAGCTCTTCAACAAATATTGGCTAAAGAGGGCATGTCCTTCTATTTAAAAGCTAGGATAAATTACGTCAAAAAACAAGGTGAAAAGAAAGTCCTCGAAGTCATAAATAGTAAGGGGAAGGAAATCTTAGAAGTAGATGAAATACTAGTTGCCACTGGAAGAGTACCCAATACAAACGATCTAAGACTAGATAGGGCCAAAGTAGAAACAGATAGCAGAGGTTTCATAATAACGAACGAGACGATGCAGACGAGCAATCCTAAGATATATGCCGCAGGGGATTGCGTATCTAAAAAACTTATGCTAGCGACCTTAGCTGCTAGAGAAGGCGTTGTGGCTGCTAGTAACATATTCGGTTTGAAATCTAAGATGGAATATGAATCTGCGCCTCAAGTTATATTCACCAAACCTCAATTAGCATCGGTAGGCTATTTAGAGCAAGAATTCATGAAGAAATACGGTTCTTGTAGTTGTAATACGATTGGTTTAGAGAATGTGCCTAAGGCTATTCTACTCAATGAAACTGAGGGATTGATAAAGATAGTGATAAATCCTGCAAACGGCAAGCTCGTTGGTTTACACGTACTTGCACACTTAGCTTCAGAATACATAATCGAAGGAGCTTTAGCAATAAAGCTAGGCTTGACCATCAACGATATTATCGAAACGGTTCACGCTTTCCCCACGCTTTCAGAAAGCATAAAGATAGCGGCTCAATCTTTCTTGAGGGATGTTAGAATGATGAGTTGCTGCGTAGAATGATTAACCTATTTCTCTTTTAGAACTAGCAAGATAGAAGGCATTATAATACTCAAAGCGATGGAAATGATGAAAAAATTGCTTGGGCCTAGGAAGAGGAAGACCAACCCTCCTAATATCCCTCCTAAGGTTCTGAATATACCTATGAGCAAATTTATATTCGAGACAGAAGTCGCTCTTTCATAGGAATTACTATACATCGCTGAATAAGAAAACAAAGGTATCCATAAAAATAGCCAAAAAGGAAGTGAATACAATACAGCAAATACTAATATGTTATCAGTGATGTAGAGCAAAATATAGTAAGTAGGATAATATATCGAGCCTATAAGGATGACTTTCTTAATTCCAAGCTTATCGATAAGTTTTCCTACATAAGGCGAGGCTGCTATTCCTGTCACCGTAGATATTGCGTTTATCAATCCCCATTCTACGATTCCTCCTTTTAAATAGAATATGTAATACGCTGGTACGATTGAGAAAAATATAGCTGGGGCTATGATTATCGAAGAAGAAAATAATCTAAAAAAGTTTGTCTTCGTTATGACATCTAAAAGATTAAGTTTTTTAGGATTTTCATTAAATATTCTTTCTTCTTTGAACTTGAACATCCATAAAGAAATGACCATTCCTAATATGCTCTCAAGAATCGTGGATAGTTCAAAGCCTAATATTTCAATAATATAACCGAAGAAAATACTTCCCAAGAAGTATCCTAGGTTTATGAACAAAAATACCTTACCTACAGAAGTACCTATCTTCTTGCTTCTTTCAGTTTCATAGGATATTATTAATGGCTGACCTATCTGGATTATCGCAGAGGATATTATAAGTGTAGCTAGTATGAATATCCTTTCGTCGATGAAAGTAGATGAAAGTAACAATAACGAACCTATCAAAACCGCTATGCTTGCGTATTTTATTCTGTATCCGCTTCTATCGGAAATAGGAGCTATGAATATAGGAGCTATTCCTGTGGAAAAGGCCGCCGCAGCATATATCAACGCAGTAGCCAATATTCCTGTGATCTCATAGGCATAGATTGATAGGAAAATCAATGGATAGGTTATGAGGAAACCATAAAACGTGTATATGATTTCTAAGAAGTTATGAGGAATAAATCTTTGTGCCTGCATTACCTTCTATTGCGCTTAAAATCTTATCAGTCGAGGTTATTATTGCTTCTCCTTTAGTATTTTCGAGGAATTTGATGCAAGCTAATATTTTAGGTTTCATGCTTCCTTCTAGGAAATGTCCTTCCTTCAAGTATTTTTTGGCTTGGTTTACGCTCATCGAATAGATTTCTTCCTCGTTTTCTTTCATGAAGTTTAATTTAACTCTATCTATGTTGGTTGCTATCAATAGCACATCGCTTTTCAATTCCGTAGCTAAAATTGCGCTAACTGAATCTTTATCTATTACTGCTTCGATTCCTTCGATCAAACCTTCTTCGTTAATTACAACGGGAATACCTCCACCGCCGCAGGCTATGACTATCCCTTCCTCAGCTAACTTCTTTATGAGTTCCATTTCGATTATCTTTATAGGTTCAGGAGACGGAACAACTCTTCTATAACCTATTTTCTCGCCAAATGTCGCTTTTTTCATCACGTATCCTTTCTTTTCAATTAAAATCTTAGCCTCTTCTTCGCTGTATAAAGGTCCGATGGGTTTTTTCGGATTCAAGAAACTTTCGTCATCTCTTCTCACGAGCACTCTTGAAAGAACCACGAATACTTCCTTCTTATTTCTCAATGCTTTTTGAAGCAAATCTTGTATTCTATATCCTATCTGTGCTTGTGTCATCGCTACTAAGACATGTAGAGGTTCTCTATAACTTAACATTTCTTGTTGTAAGAGCAATCTACCTACTTGAGGTCCATTTCCATGAGTTATAGATATTTCATAACCTAATTCTGATAATCGCGCTATTTGTTCACATACCTTATCCAATCCTTCATAATTCTCGCTAATAGCGTTTCCTCCAATCGCAATTGTTATTCTTCTCATTGAATAAAATTAATTATATTTTTGGTAGTAAAAAAACATTTTGAGATTTCAACTAGTTAATCTTTTTTTCAAAATCAACTATAAATAGATAATGAGTCAAATCTCGATATTAAAAAGCCTCAATCCTGTTTTCAATCCTAGAACTGTAGCTGTTATAGGAGCTAGTGGTACTCCAGGTAAAATAGGCTATACTATTTTCAATAATCTAATAAAAGGCAAGTTCAGAGGAAGAGTTTATCCAATAAATCCGAGTAGAAAATCGATATTAGGAAGAACTGCATATCCTAGTGTTCTTGATGTTCCTGAAGAAATAGATTTAGCTATAGTAGCCGTTAAGGCTGAATTCGTAGAAAATGTCCTTCAAGATTGCATAAAAGCCAACGTTAAAGCTGCAATAATAATAAGCGCTAATTTCAGAGAAGTTGGTGGTGAGGGAGTAGAAAGAGAAGAGAGATTAAAGAAGCTTATAAAGAATTCAAAGATAAGAGTTCTAGGTCCTAATTGCTTAGGGATCTTCAACAATTATAATGGTTTAGATACGCTTTTCTTTCCGGAAACTAGAATAGAAAAACCGAAACCAGGCTTTGTGTCGATAATTTCTCAAAGTGGTGCTGTGATGGCCATTTTATTGGATTGGTTTGCAAGAGAGAATGTAGGAATAGCTAAGGGGGTTAATTTTGGCAATAGAATAGACATAGACGAAGCAGAACTGTTATATTATTTAACTTACGATGAAGAGACTAAGGTTATATTAGTCTATGTAGAAGGTTTGGAAGAAAATAAAGGCAAGAAATTCATGGAGGCATGTAAATTCGCAGCATTTCATAAGCCCGTGATAGTGCTTAAAGGAGGAAAAACTGAAGCTTCGAGTAAAGCTGTTATGTCACATACAGGAGCTATGAGTGGTTCTTATACAATCTATAGAGCAGCTTTTAAACAAGCAGGGGCGCTAGAAGCTAATGATGTTCAAGAAATGCTAGATATGGCTAAAGCTTTGTTAATGCAACCTCTTCCTGAGGGTAAAAACGTGGCAGTGATCACAAATACAGGAGGCGTAGGCATTTTAACTGTAGACGCTTTGGTAGAAAAAGGTCTTAACGTACCTGAGCTCGATGAAGAAACAAAGAATTTCCTTAGAGAAAACTTACCGCCGGCATCTTCTGTTAAAAATCCAGTAGACATGACAGGTGATGCTACAGCTGATAACTATAGAATTGCTATAGAGAAAATAGTCAAACTAGATTACATTAATTCTTTGATCGTCTCTCTTGGGTTCCACGTTCCTTCGTTGGGGTTTGAGGTGCTTGACTATGTTTATTATGCTAAGGAAATAGGTAAGCCGATAATAACAATAGTCATGGGAGGAGCTCTTTCTGATAAAATTTCTAGGATCATTGAAAACAATGGAATACCTTCTTATCCTACTCCTGAAAGGGCCGCTACTGCCTTATATGCCTTGTATAGGTATTCAGAGATCAAGAACTCCTTAGTATGAGGAAACAATTATTTCTATCTTTAATGGAGATGGCAAAGAAAGATTTTAGAGATTTCCTATTTGAGCACGAATCCAAAGAATTACTTAAAAGTTATGGTTTAAACGTAACGAATTTCTTGTTTCTCAAAAGTAGAGAAGAAATTGAAGAAAGGATTAGAGAAATAATCTTCCCTTGTGTTCTTAAAATAGTTTCAAGAGATGCATTGCATAAAAGCAATGTAGGAGGTGTCATCATAGGCATAAAAAATAAAGAAGAACTTCTCGATGGTTTCTCTCGAATAGAAAAAATAGCTAAAAATAATTCAATAAAACTCGAAGGTGTTTTAATAGAAGAGCAAGCTAAGGAAGGAATTGAAGCGATAATAGGATTGATCAAGGATCGAGTTTTCGGTCATGTTTTAATGCTTGGTTTAGGAGGTGTATATACAGAGGTGCTTAAAGAAGTTAGTTTCAGAATAATACCAGCTACTAGAAGAGAATTATTAAGCATGATTTATGAAACTAAGCTCTGGAGCTTATTAAATGCAAGGTATAAGAAAGTAGATGTAAACGTAATTGTGGAAGCTCTGGAAAAGGTTTCTTTGTTAGCAGAAGAAAATCCTGAAATCCTAGAGCTCGATATAAATCCTGTATTTGTTTATGAAGACTTCTTAAAAGTTATAGATGCGAGAATTCGATTTGCTTCGGTATGAACTTTAGTAAAATATAACTTGCTATAAATCCAGCTAATAAACCGAATAGGTGTGCGAAAAGGTTAACCCCTGGTAATAATGAATTTATCAAGAATAGGAGTATCACGAAGATTATGGACGAGAATAGATTTCCGTTTCTCATTCCTAGATTCGCTATAGCACCTAATAATCCGAATATTGCTCCTGAGGCTCCTGCTGAAGGTGTAAAATCTGCAAGCTGTATAGAACCTATGAAGGGCAGATATTTAAGTAAGAAGAGCGAAGCTATATTTCCTGCTAAACCTGAGAGAATGAAGATTAATAAGAATTTCTTTCTTCCAAAATTAATCTCGACTGCGTTTCCTAGGAAATATAGCGCTAGCATGTTGAAAGTTAAATGAACTATTCCAAAATGAATGAACATAGAAGTTAAAGGTTGCCATACATAGAAGTGTTTAAACACAAAAAAGTTTATCTGGCTTAAATAGAACTGAAGCCAAGAAACGGGAATTCTATTTGGTTCATATTCAGCAGTCCTTCCCAAAAAAACTTCCTGTGGGTTTGCTCTATAGATCAATTCGTACCCATCAAACTTCAGCACTATATAGAACATGTTAGCCGTTACTACGGTAATTAAGAATATTATCACATTGAAAATTATAATGAAAGTCGTAAACGAGTATTTTGATATATTCATAACTTATCTTTCTTTAGCATCAATAAATAATTTAAGAGGTTGTTTTAGAAACCATGTTGAAGAGATAAGCAAAATATCTCGTTTCATCGTTTTAAGAAAGTTCTTCATGGTTAACAAAGTTCTTAAATTATACAAGTAAATAATCTCGATGATAACTATACTCTCAGGGGGTACAGGGGGAAGAAGACTTTTTGAAGGCTTCCTTAAGGTATATCCGCATAATGAAATAAATATCATAGTCAACACCGCAGATGACATAGAGTTATACGGTCTCCATATAAGTCCAGATTTGGATTCTATTCTTTACGCAGCAATAGGAATAATTGATGACGAAAGAGGTTGGGGGATTAAAGGAGATACTTTCAATTTCCATTCTATGATATCAAAAATAATACCTGCGTATAGTTGGTTCAAGCTTGGAGATAAAGATTTAGCGCTTCATGTAGTTAGAACAAATCTGTTACGTGGAGGCATGACCCTAACCCAAGTCACCAATTTCTTAGCTAATAAATTCAATGTTTATTGCAATATAATACCAATGAGCGATGATAGAGTAACTACTTACATATTTGATGGCGTGAATCAGAGACATTTCCAGGAATTTTGGGTATTATACAGAGGAGAGATGCCTATAAAATCCGTGATTTTCGATAACATAGAGAATGCAAGACCTAATGAAAAAGCAATAGAAGCTATAATATCTTCAAAGCTTGTAATTATAGGTCCTAGCAATCCCATCACGAGCATAAATCCGATCCTTAGCATTAAAGGAATGCGTAATATAATAGCTGATTGTGATGCTAAGAAGGTAGCTGTAAGTCCTATAAAGGGAGATTCACCTTTCAGCGGGCCTGCTGGAAAATTGATGGCCAGTTTAGGTATAGAAGTGAATTCCTATGGCGTAGCAAGCCTTTATAGTGATGTCATAGATGCGATCATAATAGATTCTAGCGATAGGAATGAAGATAGAATAAAAGAGCTCGGTATAGAAGTCCTTAAGACAGATATCTCATTGGCTAGGTCGGAAGATAGAATAAGATTGGCTAAATTCATACTCGAGAAATTTTCTCTTTGAATGAGCGATGCGATATTAATACCTTTCAAAAAGCTTAGCTTGGCTAAGAGTAGACTTTCAAATTTCTTAAACCAAAAACAAAGAATAGAGTTTACTGAATTAATGCTTAAAGACGTTCTAAATTCCTGCCTTAAATCTAGCTTCTCAAAGATCTTTCTAATAACCCAAGAAGAATTCAATAAACCTTGGTTGGTTTCGAACAAAATAGAAATTATCCAGGATGAAGGTGAGTTGAACGAAGCTTTGGAAAGGACAATTAAGAAGTTAAATTTCGATCTTTTCTTAATTCTACCTGCAGATATCCCTTTGATAGAAACTGAAGACCTAGAAGCTATCCTTTCTTTATCTAAGGAATTCGATGTAGTTATATCCCCAAGCATCGATGGTGGTACAAACGCCCTTCTTTTGAAGAAGGGCAAAGAAATAAAGTTTGAATATAATTTGAAGAATAGCTCCTTACTTCATTTAAAAAACGCCCTTTCTCTCAATCTTAAGGTCTGTATTTTAACTAACGAGAGGATTGCTTTAGATATAGATGACATTGTTAGATTAAAGTATTTGATCAATAAAGATTTGAGGAAAGAAAGCATTTTCTACGCAAAATCCATATTTATAACAAATGAAGAAGATAGAGATCTATAGCATAGAAGGACTACCTGAAATTAAAGAAGGAGATGACTTAGCTGTTCTGATCATAGAAGCATTGAAGAAAAATAACCTAGAGCTACAGGATAATGATATATTAGTGATTTCTCAGAAGATCGTTTCCAAAAGCGAAGGAAGGGTTGTGAACTTAAATGAAGTTAAACCTTCAGAATTGGCTTTAGAGCTATCTAAAATAACTGAAAAGGATCCTAGTTTGGTAGAACTTGCATTAAGGGAATCTAAAAGGGTGATCAAAGCGTTTAAAGGTCATTTGATAGTTGAAACCAAACAAGGAATAGTATGCGCTAATGCGGGCATAGATAAATCCAACGCTGGAAATAAGGAAGGAATAAATAGAGTGATACTACTTCCTGAGGACCCTGATCTATCAGCTAAGAAGATAAGACAAAGAATAGAGTCGTTGGTAAATAAAAGAATAGGAGTCATAATATCTGATACTTATGGAAGAATGCTCAGAGAAGGCCAGATAAACTACGCTATAGGTGCTAGTGGTGTTAGAATCTTTAGGGATTACAGAGGGAAGACCGATAGAGATGGTTACTTATTACAAGTAAAGAACATAGCTGAAGCTGAAGAAATAGCATGCGCAGCAGAGTTAGTAATAGGGCAAGCTGATGAAGGTACACCTGTTGCTCTTGTGAGAGGGTTAAAATGCGAAGAGACAGACTTGGATGCAAAAGCTCTTAACATGCCAGAAGAAAAATGGCTTTTCAAGTAATCTTGAATGGTTCTATTATCCCGCTTTTTAGCATTTCTTCAATTTTTCTTTTAATCAGAGCCAAGTCGAAACCTTTGTAATTCAAATTATAAGGTTCTAGCTCTAGATAAGCTCTTTTCATTATAGAAATGGCTACTTCTTTTCTCGATTTTTGATTATGGACCATTGAAGCAGCAAGCAATATTATTCCATGAAGCATTCTTTTTTCATCACCTGTAGCTTTCCTCCATAAGTATTCCAACACTTCGTGTACTTCCCAGAATCTTTCTTCGTTAAATAGCCTCTTAGCTAGTTCCATTCTATCTTCCTTAACTTCTTCTTCTAATACCCTAGAATCTATTAACTTGAAGAAATTTTGTAGAGCTTTCTTAACAGCATCGAGTTCTGAGCAAAATAAATCTAGTTCGATGTGATTGCTCGCTTTTCTTACATCGACGAGTTTGACATCTTTTAAATTATTCTTAATTACGCTGGCGATTTCCTTTATATTACGATCATCTTCCTTCTTAACTATGAATATTACCCTTTTCACGAGAAAAGAAAGAAGTGCAGGCTACTAATATTAAATAAGCCGCAAGATTCACGGTAAACCTATTTTGCTCATATAAAGGAGCTACTTCTACTACATCGATGGCTTTAAGATTCTTGAGTTTAGCTATTTTCCTAACAATATCGATCGCTTCAGAGCTTTGTATTCCATTTACCGAAGGAGAATTAACGCCTTGAGCTTGTTCTATGCAATCCATGTCTATGCTCAAATAAGAGAACTCAGTTTCATTTGCTTCTACTTCTATCTCCTTGAATATTTCATCAATTCCTTTCTTTCGAATATCTTCTACGAAATAAATTTTCAAACCATAACTTTTAGCCATCTCTGCATATTTCCTTGAGTTGTAGAAATCCCTTATTCCTATTTGGAAAATCTTCTTCACATTGCTAAGCTCTTCTACAGTCTTTCTTAAATAGGTACCGCTTGAGCTGAACTTCTCTCTTACCTTTCTTATATCATGATGTGCATCTAGAACGATGAATGAAACGCTTCCCAGCTTTGAGAGGGAAGCTAAAGTAGAATAGGTTATGCTGTGATCCCCTCCTATAAAGATTGCTAGCTTCGATTTTCGATATATTTCTAGCGAAGCTTCTTCTATGTTCTTGTAACTGAAACTTAAATCTGAGTTCGAAGTTATTATATCCCCGAAATCGCATATCTTCAAGTTCTCAAGAGAAAAGTCCTCTACGTAGGAATAAGTATTCAAGTTGTATAGTGCTTCTCTAATGTATTTAGGCGCATATTTTGCTCCTTGTCTTCCAAAAGTAGCTCCGTCAAAAGGAATGCCAGTTATTGCTATGTCGCAATCTTCCCTTGCTTTCTTTATTATGTCCTTCATCTTGATCTCGTTTTCATCTATCTTCGATATTTCATAGGAAGGTTCTTCGAAAAAGTTCATACTTTTCAAAATGAGGTTTGTGATAAATATCTTTATTTTAATGGAGTCCTAATTTGCTTAGCCTAGATTTGTGTATTTATCGATTTAAGCAATTTTTAAAATATCAAAATATTGTGAGAGAAGTTTATTTAATAAGGCTTAGCGGTGATGTGACTTATAGGAAAGCTGGTTCTAGATTCTTCATGGAGAATCTATTAGTTAAAAACATAAAGGAGGCTTTAAAAATTTCAGGTTACAACGCTACAGTTCATCATGAACCTGCTAGGATTTTCGTCTCAGGAATTCAAGACCCTTCTATATTGAAAAGAATCTTCGGAATAAGCAGCTTTTCTAGATGCTTAGAGATCGAGTTCAAAACATTGGATGATCTAGCTAATCAAATAGCAGAATTATATAAAGAAAAAGTCAAAGGAAAAAGCTTCGCAGTTAAATGTAAGAGAAGCGGCATTCATGATTTCAATTCAATGGGAGCTGCTAAAGTAATAGGCGCTAAGTTAAGGCCTTATTCTAGCAAGGTCGATCTTGAGAATCCTGAAGTTACAATCAATGTGGAAATAAGAGATGATAAGGCTTATTTATATGAGGAAAAAATAGAAGGCTTTAAAGGATTACCTATTGGTTCAGGCGAACTCGTACTTAGTTTATTCTCAGGAGGATTTGATTCTCCCGTAGCTTCATGGTTCGTAGCCAAAAGAGGTTGCAAAGTCGATTTTGTGCATTTTTCTTTCGCGGGTCTAAGTGAGATTTTACCAGTTTTTTCTGTAGCTCAATACCTCTATAAGAATTGGTTCTATGGCTATAAACCTCGGTTCATCGTTGTAAGATTAGCTGGTATAATTAGAGAAATCATTTCAAAAATTAGGGGCGATCTTCGGCAAGTAGCTTTAAGAAGAGCCATGTATTTAACAGCAGAAAAAGTAGCTAATATACTAAATCATGAAGCATTGATCACAGGAGAATCTATATTTCAAGCTACTAGTCAAACAATAAGGAATTTAAGAATAGCGGAAAAGGACATTTCCTTACCGATAATAAGACCGCTTATTGGTTTCGATAAGGAAGAAATAATAAACAAAAGCAAAGAAATAGGTACCTATGATCTTTCTTTGAAGGTTGAAGAGCTTTGTAGTATAGCAATGGGTTCTTTAACTGCTAGGGCAAATCCTGAAATCTTCTTTGAGGAGATGAAGAAAATAGATCTTTCAGTTATAGATAAGGCTATCTCAGGGATGATGGAGCTAGATTTGAGAGAGGATGTAGAATCTTTACAAAAGAATCTGAAGGAAGATGAATACGTTATAGACTACGCGCCTAAGGATGCTGTATTGGTCAATTTGATGCCTGAGAAGTTAAGAATATCCAACGCCATTCCAATAAACGAATTTAATATAGAGAAATACAAAGATTCCATAATAATATTCATATGTGAAAAAGGGATAACGAGTAAAGGTCTAGCTAAAGAATATCGTGAGGAAGGTTATAAGGCGTATAGTTTAGCAGACGGTTTCGAAGGATATAAAAGATTAATCAGATCCTATGCGAATTCAAGATAAACAGTTCCATCTTGAAGTTAGTTATTAGGATAAAAGCGAGGTATAATATTTTTTAAGTAAAATTGTATCTTCTTCTAAATTAGGACTTTCACATATCACCACTCCTTTAACGTCGTAATCTTTCAATGTCTCTAAGATTTCCTTCCATTTCAAATCAGATTCTTCCAAATTCAAATGGGTGCCCGCTTTATCAAGCATTATGCCTGAGATGTGAATGTGCATCTCTCTAAGTGCTTCTTTACCTAGACTTTCCTCAACCCTGTTCAAGATTTCTTCAAAGTCTTCTCTTGTATTCCAGTTATTCCTAAACCTTAGATGGGCGAAGTCTATGCATGGAAGGATATAATCTAATCCTTCACAAACACTCAATACTTCATCCAAATCTCCGAACTTAGCTTTTCCTTCCATCGTTTCAGGTCTTACCCATACATTGTAACCTTCATCTTTTATAGTCATGCTTATTTTCTTGAAGGAGTTTTTAACCCTCTCATAAGCTTCTTCTTTGCTTGAGCTTTGATACCAACCAGGATGGACACAGACAGAATATCCTCCAGCCAAATCCAACATCTTAGCGCTTTCTATCACCATCTCTATGCTTCTTTTAAGCTTATTCATATCCGTAGAATTTAGATTTACATAGTAAGGAGAATGAGCAGTTAGGATTATCTCAAGCTGTTTAGAAAGATCCCTAGCCTTCATGGCTGTTTCAGCATTAAGCTTAACTCCGTAAACAAACTCAAGTTCCATAGCATCTAAATCCAACTCCTTTACAGTTTGGATACCAGTCAAAGTATCTTTTTTCTTAGCTTTATGAGGAACTCCTGCAGGTCCAAAATAAAGTTTTTTAGGCTTTATCATCTATAATCTCTTTAATTAAGATTTATTTTAATTTACTTCAATTAAGTTAAATGTCATCTTGATTTGAAAATCAAATAAATTTTATTCCGTGTATGGATGAAGCAACTTTAAATACTTTTCTTCTTTAAATCAGACAATGGCTATAGTGAAAGTTAAAGAGATAAGGAGGGGGATGAACAATATTACTATAATTCTCAAGATAATTTCTATAAGCAAGGAGCGTGTTGTTATGACTAAATACGGAGAGAGTAGAGTAGCAACTGCCGTTGGAGAAGATGATACAGGTAAGATCAACGTTACGCTATGGAGGAATCAAATCGATCAAGTAAGAGAGGGAGATGTGATAAAATTGACCGGTGCTTTCGTAACTGAATTTAGGGGAGAGTTAAACTTAAACGTAGGAAAAGGAGGAAAGATAGAAGTGGTCTCTAGATTTAACCGAGTTTGAAGGTTGATACGATTTCAGTTATATCATTAGGATTGGAGACCATCTTCAGGTTGATTCTTGAAAAGACAGGTAGGTATTTAAGAAGCCTTTTATATCTTTTATCTCCTAGAACGAATATTGCTTTATCTTCTGGAGATCTTACAGCCCTTCCTAATACATGGGAAGCCCTCCTTATGGCTGGGATCACGTAAGAGTAGAATATGCCTTTATTTCTACCATACCTTTTAACGTAATAATTAATAAGGGCTTTGGTTTTGGTAGTCATTCTATCAAAGGGTATTCCTACTAAGAAAATACCTACCAATTCCTTTCCTGGAAAATCGGCCCCTTCTGCGAACCTTCCCGTAGCGGTTGCTATTAATATTCCCTTATTGTTATAAGCCGATCTTTTGAAATTATCAAGGATTTCCCTAGCTTCTTCTCCTCCCATTTCTTGTCTTTCTATGAATATGTCTCTGTTATACTTCTTGAGGGCCTTGATTAAGCCATATTCTATTAGAGTTTCTTGGATCCTATAGCTGGAAGAAAATATAGCTATGTTTTCATTTAGACTGGAAACGAATTTCTCTATTATTTCAATGTATTTAATAGCCTCTTTTTCTTCAAGTACTTCTCCTCTTGTGGTTAGATATTCAGTTATCAAAGTCAAGAAGTTCTTTTTATCATATCTATAATCTACAATCTTAGCTACGTAGTCTTCTAAACCTATTATTTCCGCAAAGGATTTTGGAGGACCAAGGGTTCCTGAGCAGAACAATACTCTGTGAAATTTGCCCCAGATGTTTGAATATATCTCTTTACTTCTCATATCGAAAATTTCCAATGAAACGTTGTTCTCATCTTTGAGGTTTGCTATTAGCTTTATCCCTTCTATTCCATTGATTTCTAGGAGACTTTTTAAGAAATCTCCTAGCCTGTATAAGCTAGATCTAGGGGCTTTATTTTCCCTCAATCTTCTAATCCTTATCTTCAATCCCAGTTCGATCATTTCATCCTCTATTCCTTCATTTTTTTCATATTCACAAAATTCTAATAACCTATCTAAATTTATAGAAATATCTTCTTTTTTATTATTTTTTAAAAAATTTAAAATTCTTATCATAATTTTTTCTAATTTCAATATAAAATCTTTTATATTTTTTTCTAAACCAAATTCTTCGATTTCTTTAAGAGCATTTTTTAAAGTTCCTAATGTTATTTCTTTTGTATTTAAATTACTTATCAAAAATTGTAAATTATGTGCTTCATCAATAACTAATATAGAATTATTAAAATTTATTTTATTCCTTAGCGCCCAACTTATATTTTCATTAAAAATATAATTGTAATTTACCGCTATAATATCTGAATCATATATTTGAAATAATTGATAATAATAAGGGCATATTTCATATAATTCTGCAAATTTAAGAATCTCAGAATATAATAAAGGCTTATCTTGATAAGGAATTTTTGTTTCATTTAATCTAATGTAGTATTTGCATTCGTTATTTTTTATTTTCCTTTTACAGAAAAAAGAAATTTCTTCATAGTCTACATCTTCTCCGATTTGCTTTTTTAACAAACACATGTCTTTTTTCCCTCTTATCGATATTCCCATCAAATTAAGCTTAAGTATTTCATCCATCTTCTTCAACTCTTCTATAGGTCTATCCGTTTCAGGACCTGTTCTCACAGCCCAAATTATCTTTTTGTCCTTTTTCTTAGCATAAGGCAATAGAGCGGCCAGCAGAACAGGTGTCTTCCCAAATCCTGTAGGAGCTGAAATTATCAAATCGTTCTTTTCTATGTTTTCTTGGATAAATTCGATGAGCTCAAGCTGCTTATCTCGAGGTTTATATGGAAAATAACTTGTATCTATCACTAAACTATGATAAGAGAACTTTGTCTTAAGCTTGAGTTTTCAAGAAGTCCTCTTTAAAATCAAATTTCATTCTATCTAACTCGTAGTTCAATATCGTTATGCAATGCGAGGCTAAATATTCTATCCTTCCCAGTGAAATAGGCTTAGCACCGAATCTCTCTAGAAATTTAATCGTCTTATTCGGTAAACCTTTTCTATCTCCTATTACAAATACCTCTTCTCCTATTAACTTGAAATTTTTGATGTCCTCTCCTTCTCTGTCTAGGTAAACTATCCTCTTTCCTTCACTGCTCTTTTCTCTTATTAAAGTCTCTAAAGGAGTTTTGCTTACGTATACTCCTTCCATTACTTTACCTTCTTCATTTTTATTGCTTTTCTTGAGCGCTTTGTTTATCACTATGGCGATGCTTTTTTCATCTATGAACATTCCTTTCAATTCAGAGCCTAGGAATTTTATCATAACGGGGGGATCTGGAGGACCGTTCAATGAAGCATAAAAAGTCACGTTTTTCCTTATTCCAAAAGAGATGAATAGAGCGTTCGAAATACTTCTAGCTACGATATCCATTCTGTTAGCCTTGACTAAGTCGTTTACGAAAAACGGCTTCGTAGGAGCTTCCCTACTAAATAGGACAAATTCTCTCACAATTTCTTTGAATCAAAAAGGATCTTTTATTTTTTGTTTAGTATCATTCTCGTTTAGGAAACATGGAGTGAAAAGAATGGTATTCTCTCGTGGATAGAGCTTATTGGATGGCTTGTTTCATACAACCTTAAGGAGAAAACTATGTAGATAACATTTAGGTTTTGCAGCTACCTAAGCTTAGCAATTCCTAAATCCGTCAAAACATATTTTTTCTTCTCGAGCTCATCGATCAAAGCTAGCTTCTTCAATTTTTTCAATTTCCTCCATAAAGTGACTCTTGAAAGTTTAAATTCATCGAGCAGCTCTTTTAAAGTTCTTTTTTCTTGTAAGAAGTTCAGTATTTTGATTTCTGTTTCGTCCAGCTCAAGAGGAATTAATACATCGCTCGTAGTCTCAAAATATATACTTCCATCCTCACTTTCTATCGCCAATTTATCCTTCAACCCCAAGCTACTTATCGCTGCTAACACACAAAATATAAGTAATCTTGGGCCTCCGCTTAGATGAAATACTATTTCTTGATCTTTCACAGCGGCGAACATCTTTCTAAGCTGGGCTATAGCGACATAAGGTGTATTAATAGGCACTTCCAGTTTTTCTATAAATATGTTTTGTTCAAATTTTGCCAACATTTCTTTCAAATTCCTAAGAGCTCTTTCAGTTTTTTCATGCGTATCCCATGGCGTCAGTATGTAAATAGTAAGTTTGTCCTTTACGCCTCTTCTGAATATTTCCCTTAGTATGTACCTTTCTTCAAATCCTGCTGTGGTGAATATTATCATTAATCCTTTAACGAGGGGTTTATATATATATATTTTTTTTAAAAAAAGACAAATTTTTTTCCTAGAATAATAAAAAACAAAGACTCATTCTGTTAATAGCTTCTTTTTAATTAAAAAAATTAATTATAAATGAAACATCAAATATATTTAATAAATGTTATCTTCGCTTACCTTTTGAGGCATACTCCTTTATGTGTTGCGAAGCTTTTGTATTTTACATGGCCTTTAAAGTTTAGCTCCTTTATGCACTTTTTTTAAGATTTGAGGATTTTTTCGACCTTAGAAAATATTTCTTCGAATTCTTCTTCCTTAAGAACTCCTGTGTTCCTATTTCTTCTGCTTGGATGGTAGGATATTACTATAAACGGGGAATTTTCTTGCTTGTATACCAAGCCGTGCTTAAAGGGGGGTTTCCTTATTTCATTCCAAAATATTTTCTCATATATTCTAAAGAAAGTATCATATGCTATTCTTCCAAGTAAAACTACACATTTAGGCTTGATTATTCTAAGCTCTCTTATCAAATATTCTGAGCATTTTTCAAGTTCTTCTCTTGTAGGTTTATTATTAGGCGGTGCACATCTAAGGCATGCTGATAAATAACAATTAATCATCCTAAGACCATCATCCCTGCTTTTGCTAAAAGGCTGGTTTGCGAAGTTAAATTTATGCAATACTTTTATCAGTAGATCTCCTGAGCTATCGCCTGTGAACATTCTTCCAGTTCTATTAGCTCCATGTGCAGCAGGAGCTAAGCCGATTACGAAAAGCTCAGCCTTAGGATCTCCGAATCCAGCTACGGGCTTTGCCCAATATTCCCAGTTTTTGAATTCCCTCTTTTTCTTCTCAGAGACTTTCTTTATGTAATCTATTAATTCAGGGCATTTTTTACAGTTGATAACGTCATGGGCTATTTTTTCTAGAGTATCATCCATTTTTAAGCGTGTAATGCGCTATCAAAAAAGAGGAAATGTACAAAGCGTGTGTGATAGTGCAATATAAGCATAACTGATTTATCAAGAAGATCTGCACGTATTGTAAATACAATATGAATATCACCCCTATAATGCCTGAAGTTAATAAGATGTTGTTTTTCTTCATCTGAAAGGAGAGAAACAAAAGAAGAAAACCTAATATTCCGAAAAACGCAATAGGAATTCCTAAGATTTTAGCATACTGGCTAGTTATTACTTTGTCGCAGTCTCCATATATCGGGCAAGAAACAGAGGTGTAGGTTAAATAAGTCAAGTAAGAAGATAAGATTAAGCCTGCGAACGTCAATATAATAATCAAAAGATTTGATGTTTTCATTTATCAATAATTAATTTTCAGCATTATAAGATTCAGAATCTCATGATTCTTTTAGCGCATCTTCAATGTTTGTAAAAGTTTTATCCATTCAATACTGTTTCAGTTTCCTCCTTTATTTGACTTTTTCACATAGCTTCTTTAAACAGATCAAGAAATTAAGAAAATCGTTAAAGATACTATAAGGGAACTAGTTAGCAAAAATATACTCGGTTTTATCTAAGACATGCGTGAAGATATCATCAGAAACGTCGTTGAGTAAAACTTTATAGCTTTCTATGGCTAATCCTCAGCTATTCCATGCCCTATCGTTTAGCTTCTATATTGCGACTTGTTTATCTCTTGAAACCTTGGTTATTTTAATAATATTTAAAAAATTTAATTCCAAAAGTTTTGACTATTTATGGTTAATGAAAAGAAAGTTTGGTTTAATTCAAATGGGGAAGTATGTAGCGGCTTATTATATCTTCCTGAAAAAATTGAAGGAAAATGTCCAGCGATCCTTATGGCTCATGGTTTCGGTGCTGTCAAAGAGATGTATCTTCCTGAGTATGCAAAGAAATGGGCTTCTGAAGGATTCGTTGTTTTGATCTTCGATTATAGATACTTTGGAGAGAGTGCAGGTCGACCAAGGCAAAGACTTTGGCCAAATGAACAAATAGCAGATTATCTATGCGCGGCAAGATATCTTTCTAGCCTTGAAGAAGTAGATAGCAAGAGATTATGCGTTTGGGGCACAAGCTTCAGTGGAGGGCATGTCTTAACTTTACTTGCATTTTCTGACATATTTAAATGTGGTGTAGCACAAGTTCCTAATCTTTTCACGGTGGATGTAGCAAAGTCTTATTTCGGCAGCTTAAAATTCTTATTTGAGCTTGCAAATTATGCTAGGGAAAGCTCATGCCTAGGAGATCCTTTAACGATACCTATAGTAAGCAAAGAAGGGATCGCAGCTTTAGTAAGTGAAGAAGCATATAACTTTTACACCCAAGCAGAGAAGCTATTCCCTACGTTTAAGAATTACATAACGCTTGATAGCGTAGAGAGAATATTGATGTATAATCCTGGATATTATGCACATTTAGTAGAGAAGCCTATAAAATTCATAGTAGCAGAGAACGATTATACAACGCCTCCAAGCTTCGTCAAGAAAGCTTTTGATTCAATAAGTTCTGAGAAAGAAATGAGCGTGATCAAAGGAGCAGGCCATTTCGACGTTTATTTTGAACCCATTCTATCCAAGGCTGCTCAAGAAGCTCTTGAGTGGTTCAAGAAGTTTGCTTAAACTATGTGTATAGTTATGTTATCTTGATCCTTAACGATAAGCTCTTTTTCTAAGTTAAATTTTACCTTCAATTCTTCGAAATTCTTAATAATACCTTCCATATCTTCCTTTGAAGGTAATCTTATCTTGAAATAAGACAGTCCGCTCATTTTCTCATCCCTTGGTCTTGAACCATGACTTTGCCAAATGTTTGCTCCTATATGATGATGATATCCTCCGCTAGAAAGGAAAATAGCACCGTAGTAACGAAAAGTTAAGGTCAACCCTAAAGCTTTCGTATAGAAATTCTCAGCGTTAGAAAGGTTCGATACACGAAGGTGAATATGACCTATCTTTGCTGAGTCATCTATTCTCTTCCATTCAAGATCTTTAGACAATGCAATTAAGCTCTCTATATCTAAAGGTTCTGTACTCATTATTATTTTATTATTTCGAGTTATCCATTCTTCCCTAGGTTTATCGCGGTAAATTTCTATCCCATTGTATTCAGGATCATGAAGATATATTGCTTCGCTAACCAAATGATCTGCAAACCCTTCTATAGGAGCCCCTATTTCTAGGAGATGTCTAAGTGTTACAGCCAGTTCTTCTCTTGAAGATAAAAGATATGCTACGTGATAAAGACCAACACTCCTTGGACTTTCCCGAATTAGGTTATCGGATCTTATCAGTTTCAAGAAGGGGGTTTTATATGAACCTAGCAAAGCTTTCTCGTCATCTTCTTTGAAAACTCTAAATCCGAGTACCCTTTCGTAAAAATCAATCGTACTTTCTAAATCGAATACTTTCAGTTCTATTTCTTCTATTTTTATTTCCTCTTTTATCTTATGCATGAATAATTAATTCCCTTGCTTAAAGGAATTCTTCGAGTATTTTCCTAGCTTCTTCTTGACTTGGGAATTCTTGCTTTACCAAAGGCTTCTCAGCTATTACTTCGAACAATTCATGATATGCTGGTTTTTCTGTTACATAGAATAATCCTATAGGTATTCTAGGACCGAATTCTAATGCCTTCTTAAAAGCTTCCGTGATATTCCTAGGATCGTGCCCTGTTTCTTCTAGTTTGTAAATTCTTTGTCTGAACCAATCGTAGGTATTTAATTTATTGAATGTAACACATGGGCTAAAGACATCTATTAAAGCGAATCCTTTGTGCAATATTCCATTCTTTATTAACATGGCTAAGTGTTGAGGATCTCCAGAGAAACCTCTAGCAACATATGTTGCTCCTCCTGCTATTGCTAAGGCGATCGGATTTATAGGTTCATCTACTACTCCTTCAGGCGTTGATTTAGTTTTATGTCCTTTTAAGCTTGTAGGAGAAGCCTGTCCAGTAGTTAGGCCATAGATTTGGTTGTTCATGACTATTAGGGTTATGTCTGGATTTCTTCTCATTGTATGTATTAAATGACCCATTCCTATTCCATAGGCATCACCGTCTCCAGCAGTTGCTATTACAGTTAACTCATGATTCGCCAGCTTAGCTGCTGTTGCTACTGGCAATGTTCTTCCATGTATTCCATGGAATCCGTAAGTAGTCGTGAATCCTGGTAAGTTAGAAGAGCAACCTATTCCTGATATTATCAATACATTATCAGGTTCCAACCTGAGCTCAGCTAATGCTCTTTGTAATGCGTTTAGAACTCCGAAATCACCGCATCCTGGACACCAATCTGGTCTTACTTCTCCTACATACTTCTTTAATTCAACGACAGTTACCATTTTTTGAGCACCTCGATTGCTTTTTCAAATACATCAAGCGGAGTTATCGGTTCTCCATCATATCTCAAAACCTTGTTTTCTATTTTTATTCCAGTGAACATCCTTATCAATCTACCCACTTGCGATGTGTAATTGCTCTCCGCAATCATAGTATTCTTCGCTTTAGTCAATATCTTAGATATTTCATCAGCGTGCATTGGATATAAGTATTTCAGTTCTAAAGCGTTGGCAATAATACCTTTTTCTTTTAACATTTCAATGGCTTCTCTAACTGTATATACAGTAGAACCCCAGCTTACTATCGTTAAATCTGCTTCTTCAGCTCCATATATTTTAGGAGGAGGTAGTTCTTTGATTAGATATTCGAGCTTCCTCATCCTTTTCTCCATCATAGCTCTTCTAATTTTTAACATTGAGGGAAGACCTGCTAAGACATCGCTTACTAAATGGCCTTTTTCATCATGTTCATCGCTAGCAGCTACATACATGTGTCCAGGGGTACCAGGTAAAGCTCTAGGAGAAACACCATTCTCTGTTATCAAATATCTTTTATAGTTTTCCTTGAATTCTTCTTCTCCTATTATCCATCCTCTATCTATTTTCACGTTTAAATCGATCTCTTCAACGTCAAGGGTTTCATTTCTTTCAGAGAGATAGAGATCAAGCAAGATGATCACAGGCAATTGATATCTTTCAGCGATGTTAAAAGCTTCAATTGCTGTGTAATAACAATCTTTTACGCTAGTAGGTGCTATTATGACTTTAGGGAAATCTCCTTGACCTGCTCCTAAGACTTGGAACACATCAGCTTGCTCCGTCTTGGTAGGCAATCCTGTGGAAGGTCCTCCTCTTTGGGAGTTAACTACTACGATTGGAGTCTCTGTCATTGCAGCTAAACCAATAGCCTCTGTCATCAAAGCAAAGCCTCCTCCAGAAGTTCCGCACATAGCTCTGACTCCTGCATGAGCTGCTCCTATTGTCATGTTTATCACGGCTATTTCATCCTCAGGTTGTACGACAACAATTTTACCTGCTTTAGCATGTTCCGCCATCCAATGCAATATTGGAGATGCAGGTGTCATAGGATATGCTGCATAAAACTTACATCCTGCAAGATAGGCTCCATAAGCTAATGCGAAGTTACCGTTCATTACAAGCTTTTTCCTATCAGATATTTCGAAATTTATTGCCAACTTAGGAAAATTGGCCTGTGCATATTCAAATCCAGCCCTAGCAACCTTTATGTTGGTCTCTATTACGTCTTTGCCTTTATCTTTGAAAATTTCTCCTATTACCTTTTCCAAAACAGATAAAGGTAACCCTAGCAAGTAAGTGAAAGCTCCTATCGCTACAACATTTTGCATAATGGGTAGAGTTGAGTATTTCCTAGCTATTTCTTGCAAGGGTATTTTATATTCAAGGAATTTCTTAACCTTTTCATTTTCTTTTATCTCGAATTTCTTAGGGTCATATATTACAATGCCTCCTTCTTTAAGCCATAAAATATCTTCGGTAATGCCATCTTTATTCAAGGTTATTAGTACATCAAACATATCTCCGAAATGATAAAGTCTATCGTTGGAGATCCTTATTTGATACCATACATGTCCTCCTCTTATAACTGATTGATACCCTCTAAAAGCGAAAACGTTTAAACCATTTCTAGAACAAAGCTTTATCACCATCTCTCCAGCGGACTCAATCCCATCCCCAGCAGCTCCGGCTATTCTCAAAGCTATAGATTTTCGCATTAAAAAAACAATCTAAGACCATGTTTATATCCCTTAATTGAATTTTGTTTTCAGTATATTGAAAAAATCATTCGGGAATTTTTCTCATTTTTTTAAAATTCTTCTATATTTTTCTTAAATTAAGACAAAATTTAAGAAAAATAAAAGAAAAGATTAGGTATGCGAAACCTCCTAACAGCAACACCTGAGGTAAAACTACCAATAAGACCGCTGACAGCACCAGCAGACCCTATCCCTGATTTGCCTATCCCACCTCATTGCTGAATTTAACAAATTTTTTTAAAGTTTATAAATAACTTTTTCTTACACTTCTTATGCAAAATATTAACTCTTTCCCAACTTCGTTAAATTTCAGCGAAAGGGACTTCTTGACCTTTAATTTAATCGCGAAATACGGGCTTAAGGAAGCTCTCAAAAGAATTCGTGAAATAAATGAACCCGGTTACTTATCTTATAACGGATTATTGTATAAAATCAAAAGTTTGGTCAATAAAAGGCTAATTCGATTAACACCAATAATAGATATACGTAAACTAGGATTAGGAATGTTTGTTTTAAAAGCTAAAGTAAACATGAAATATGCTTCTTTATTTGAAGAAATACTAGAAAAAAACGAACCTTTACCGACAGTTTACCATAGCAGAGTATATGGAACGAGCAATTATATTGCAATGTTTGACGTACCTTTTATGTATAGGAACGATTTCCTAGAAGTAATAAAAGAAATCGAAAGAATAGGGCTTCTTGAAAGCGCAGAAGTGCTGGAGGTCGATGAAACAGTATATCCTATACTAAGCTCTGAATGGTACGACTTCAAGACGAACAGTATAGTATTCAAATGGGAAGATCTTAAAAAGGATATCATTATGAGAAGAGAGAGGCTTCCATTGTTGGAGGAAATCAAAAAATCTCGCCACTTCCCTGAATTGGATCATAAGGATCTTCTTATATTAGCTAAAATACAGCTTAGTTCATTTGTTAAATTTACCGAAATAGCTAAAAGTATTAATATGAAGGCCCATGATGTGCGGTATCATTACAAAGAGCATATCATACCTAATGATATCATACTTAAATACGCCATACATACAAATTGTTTTTTGAACAGCGGACAGGCTGGGTTTTATTTTTCCTGGATAAGATTCAAAGACGTTGTTTCTAGGAGAGCATTCATCGATGCTTCTAGGAATAGACTTTTCATCCATAATTTCCGTCTAATAGGCAGTAAAGAACTATTAATAGAGTTCGAGCTGCCTTACAACGGCATATTAGGTTTTAATAGGCTCATGTGGTCTTTAGCTGAAGAAGATATTGTAGATAATTATGAATTGGCTCTTGCTGATATAAACACCGCCAAATCTTTCGTGATACCTTATCATCTTTTCAAGGATGGGCGCTGGACTTTTCCGAAGGAAGACATTCTGCGAACTATATATAATCTTTTGGCTGTGCGCAAAATAACATTATGATGTATGCAAAGACCTGTCGTAGCTGTAGGAGCTTTAATAAAGAATAAAGAAGGCAAGATACTCTTAGTTCAGTCTCCTAAATGGCTTGAAAAGCGCTATAGTGTTCCAGGGGGTCATGTAGAGTTAAAAGAAAGGATAGAGGATGCTGTAGTAAGAGAAGTAAAGGAAGAAACAAACATCGATGTAAAGCCTTTGAAATTGTTGCTAATACAACAAGTCATAGAGCCTGAAGAATTTTATGAAAGAGAAAGACATTTCATATTTTTCGATTTCCTATGCGAGGCTTTAAGCGAAGAAGTCAAGTTGGATAATTTAGAGCTGGTAGATTACGTCTGGGTAGACCCTAAAGAAGCTTTGAATCTCAAACTTGAAAGCTACACTAGAAGATTGGTGATGAAATACTTGAGATACCTAGAAGGAGATAGGGAAACTGAGATAGTATAGTTTTTTAAAAACATAAGCTTAATTCTTCTAATGAGTCTATTCGCTTTCATAAGTGAGCTGATAATTTCTTTCATAGAAAAATATGGTTTGTTTGGAGTTATTTTCTTAATGATCCTAGAGAGCGCACTAATGCCTTTTCCCAGTGAAGTGATAATGCCCTTTAGTGGCTTTGTAGCTAGTAGAGATGGTGAAGGTATTCATGGTTTAATGAAATATTCCTTAGCAGGCGTGATAGGTAACTTAATAGGTTCATGGATAGCTTACATAATAGGTTTTTCGATAAAAAGAGAGATTTTGGAGAAATATTTGAAATACGTTTTCATAAAAAAGAAACATTTAGATAAAGCCGATCAGTGGTTTGAGAAGAACGGGTATTTAGCTGTCTTCTTAGGTAGGATGACTCCTGTTATTAGGACCGTGATAAGCCTTCCTGCAGGAATATTCAGGTTAAATCCTATGGCTTTCTCAGTATTAACTGCCATAGGTAGCTTTCCTTGGAATTTCGCCTTAACCTATGTAGGTTATATATTAGCAGAGAGTTGGTCTTTAATACTGGAATATTCGTTGTATATAGATATTGCTATAATAATAGCTATCGTAATTTTCCTTTTGGATTTCTTTGAGATCATTAGCTTTAAGAAAATCTTTAATATGTTTAAACCATGAAATTCCTCAATCCATTCCTAATTCTTTTAATCATTCTTACAAACTTCTCGTCTTTCCTAAAGATAGATTTCTACGTATTATATCAAAATTCTTCCATCGATCTGCCTGAAAATGCAAAGATCTTAGGAAGGTTGAACGGGGATGAGAGAATAAGGATAGTTATGTCCTTGAAGCTTAAGAATTCAGAATTCTTGGAGAGCATGATAACAAGAGGCTTGATCAACGCACCTTTAAGCGAAGAAGAGCTTAGTCATTTCCTTCCAAGTGTAGAAGAGTACTCTGAATTGTTAGGATTCGTTAAAAAGGCAAATCCTGAGAACATAACTATATATAGCAATAGGTTGCTCCTTTCATTCACAGCTAAAGCATCCAACATCGAAAAACTACTGAATTTGAAATTCTATTTAATCCATTACAATGATTCCTTTTATTACTATTCTACCGTTCCCATGTTGAGTTACGATATCGCTAAAATTATAGGCGGAATCTTTGGTTTGAACAACATCTTTAGATTCAAGAATCAATTGGAGTTAATAGATGCTTCTAACCTGTTAACAGTAGATCAGGTTAGGAAATTCTATGGAATAGATAAGTTGATAAACGCTGGTTATGATGGTTCGGGTCAGACTATAGTTATAGGCTCTGTTGGAACCTTCGATCAAAAGGATATCCATCTATTCGCTTCTAGATTTGGTTTGGATGTTCCTGAAATAGAGAAGTATGAAGTATTAGGTCCTGTGGATAAACCAGAAGTTGAAACGACCTTAGATTTAGAATGGGCATTCGCGATTGCTCCTAGGGCTAAGCTAATTCTAGTTACAATTCCAGATCCCAGATTCTTCAACTTCGTAGAGCTATTCAATTTCATAGTAAGTAGAGATCTAGGCAAAATAGTTTCAGTTAGCTGGTTAATAGAAGAGAATTTATTGAGCAAGAATGATATTGAAATCCTGCACTCGATATTTTTATTAGGGGTTGCTAAAGGAATTAATTTCTTTATTCCTTCAGGTGACTGGGGTTCTAGTAATTCTCCGAGGTTTCCTTTTTCGAGCGAATCCATAAACAACACGATAGCTTATTATCCTGCCTCTGATCCTTTGGTGATCTCTGTAGGAGGAACTGATTTGGTAAGCAGCGAAGAGATAGCTTGGGGAGGAGTATTGAAAAACGGTACTTATGGTTCTGGAGGAGGATATAGTAAATATTTCAAGAGGCCTTTCTATCAACCTAAAGAAATAGGTAACATGAGAGGTTTACCTGATGTATCTTATCTTTCTGGTAATACACGTCCTTATACGGTATTCTTCAAAGGAGAATTGAAGGCCGCATATGGCACTAGTATAGCAAGTCCTCAATGGGCTGCTATAGCTGCGATATTAGCTCAAATTAGTTCTAATAATCTAGGTTTCTTGAACTACAGATTATATGATATTTATAGAAGCGAAGATTATAAGCTAGTCTTCAAAGACATAGTTAAAGGAAATAATGGATATTACAATGCAAGTAAAGGATGGGATCCTGTAACTGGTTTAGGTTCTCCTAATGCTCAAGAATTGGTTTACAGATTAGCTAAGAACCTCAAAAGCCTCTATATTTTACCTTTGTCTTCTGATTCTTTAAAAATAAGGATAAATGAAACTCTAAGAGAGATACCTACGGTCATCGATTTTAAAGATACTTTGAGTTTGAGGATATCTTTGAATAAAACTATTTACTTAGATAAAGGCACTAGGTATTTGTATAATTCCACCAAGGGTGTGATAGAAACTACAAGCGATAATTACAACTTAACTGTGAAGGACTCTGGGAATTTACTCATAATTTATCGAAAACAATACCTGGTCAATGCTACTGCAAACATTGGCTACGTTGAAGGGACAGGTTGGTATGACGAAGGCGAAATCATAAATCTTAGAGTTATAAACCCTCTATATCCTTTATTCTACTTTAAAGGATGGAAAGGCGATGTGGTTTCAAATTCGCCTTATATTTCTATTTTAGTAAATAAGAGCTATGAGTTGAGAGCCGAATTTGATTTTTCTATTTTAGGTTTAGCATTCTTCATAACAGTAATGGTATCTTTGATCTTATCACTACTCCTTATATTCATTAGATACAGAAAAATCATGAGGAGGGTGAATGATTATCTTTCTCCTGTTAATTTTTTCAAATTAGTGAAATAAAATAAGCAAATAAAGGGCAATTTTTTCAATATATCGCCTTCCCTTTTGAAAAAATTAAAAAAATTGTTATTAAATAAAAAAAAGAAAAGCACTCGTAGTTATGAGCATTGAAAGTGAGAGGAAAAAACTGATAGGTGAAGATCTCTTTCTTACTCAGTTTGAAAAAACGAGTGAGAGCATTGAAGAAGAAATAGTCCCGATTTTATCCTTTGACGGGATTAAATACAAAATCAAGGAGCAGGAAATATCCCATGAATTCATGGAAAATCTAGAAAAGAGGGGAGTTTTAAAAAAAGTTGGTTTGAAATCCTTTTTTGCTTGTCCTAATTGCGGTAGCTTATTTCTTATATTAAATCCAGTCTGTCCTTCCTGTAAGTCCCAATCTTTGATTAAAGAAGATTTCATGATTCATTATGAATGTGGCTATATAGGGGGGATTAAAGAATTCTTCATTAAAGAAGATCTCTATGTTTGCCCAAAGTGTAAGAAAGTCCTAACAAAATTAGGTAGAGATTACGGTCGTCCTGGTAAATTATATAAATGTGTCAAATGTGGTGCAGTCAACCAAACTCTTCCTATACTTTTCGAGTGCTCTAATGGGCATCAATTTAGAGCAGAAGATGCAGATTTACTTGGTTATCCTGTTTATAAAATCGCAAGTGTCAAAGAAATTGCAATTCTCAATGAAATTATAAAAGAGATTAAAAAATTAGTTGCAGATTCTAAAAATAGTTATGAGATGAAAATTTTCGAAAAAATAGAAACTCCAAATGTAAATTATATAGTTCCATTATATTTAAAAAATAAATTTAATGGAAAACAAATTTTGTTAGATTTCTTATTAGATGAAGAAAATATAGAAAATAGAATGATGAATATGCTTAAATTGTCATTAATACCAAATATTGATCTAATATCGGTTATTAAATCAGGAATATTAGATACAGATATATTTAATTTAGAGAGAATTACTTTAATTACAGTTCAAGAAAACGATAAAGACATCGTGAATAGAACACTAGCGGCGCTTTTCCTAAAAATCGTCGGTCAATCCAAGTAATTCCAAACTTCAGGCAGGATTTTGATTTTGAAACAAGTTTAGGTTCTTAATACGAAGTAAAGTTAAAAATCATCTTACATTTTAACTAAATTTATATCATTAGCTTGCTTTATTTTCCTATGAATGAAATTAGAAATCTATGGATAAGAGCTTTGAACGAAGCGTGGAATCCTTTGAGCATTTCCTTTGAAGAGGACGCTGAGGATTGGAAGTCATTAAGCGAATTGCAGAGGAAATACCTCGCTGATTTATTCTTTCATCAATTATTTGGAGAATATGAGGTTCTCATAAACGTTTCAAGACTTGCTTTCATAAGTAAAGATCTAGATGTTAGGTTTTTCCTTTTAACTCATGCTAGGGACAACACTGTGCATGCTAACATTTTCGAGCGCTTTTTGACTTCTGTAGGAGAAGACATGGTGGACTTTAGAAGAAGGATATCTGACCCTTATTTAGAACTAAGCTATAAGAAGCCAAGAGAATTGATTAGAGAATTAGAAATCACCTTCGATGAGAAGAAACTCGCTCAATTTTTAACGATCTATTATTTAGCTTTAGATGGAATACTCTACAATACTAGCTATATAGCTCTTGAAGAATTGCTCTTTTCAAAGGGCTTGTTTAAGAATCTTTACAATGCGTATAGAAAAGTGAACGTGGATGAGAAAAGACAAACGCTTTTCGCGGCTCATTACATAAAACATCTTTCGAAATCCAATAAAGAAATCTTAGATATAGTAAGACAAACTCTTAATGAATGTGCTCCTTTAGTCTTATCAGTTATAGGTTATTTTGCTCCCTTAGCTGAATCTTTTAACAGGAAGATAGAAGAGTTCGCATCGCTTTCGCAAGGAGTCATAGACGAGGAGTTAGCTATAATAGGGATAAAATAGTCATTCCAAGTCGATTTGGGGTTTTTTTATAAATCCTTCTAACACTTCTTCTGGTACAATAGCTATTCCTATTGCCGCTATGCTATTTGCTATCATCCAAGCCATAGCTGGGATTAAAAGATTATTTGTATAAAATAACAAAATTATGGATAAAAATATGAAAAATAAAGAAACTTCTATTAAATAAATATTAAATTCTATATAAAAAAATATTAATGAAATTATTTGTATCAAAACAAAAAGAAGAACAAAATATAAGAATGGGTTATCTAAACCGTTAATGATTATTGAGTATGCATTTTCTCTCGTTATTTTTTGAATGAATAGAATTAATAAATTGTTTATCAGCAAATATATTACAAAGCCGTTAATGTATATTGAAGAAATCAAGCTTAGAATTCCACTGACCGTCCAGATTTTGTTTTTATTCTTTAATCCTAATATTAACCATCCCGATGAGGATAATAGAGTGCCTACGAAAAAAGGATTGAAAATATGACCTAGGGAAAGAAATAAGCCTATGTTTATTTTAAATGCCGTAGATCGTGTTTTCATCGGCTCTCCTATAGCTCATGATCTCGCTTTCTTCAAACCAGAATGATATTTCTTTCTTCGCTGTTTCCTCGCTATCAGATGCATGGACTAAGTTCCTCAACGGTCTTTTCAATATATTAGCCAACTCAGGACTATCTGTGGAGAAATCTCCTCTTATAGTTCCAGGAAGTGCTTCATAAGGTCTAGTAGCACCTACTATTTTCCTAACCACTTCTACAGCCCTGTTTCCTTCTATTACTATGGCTACGCAAGGGCCTGAAGCTAAGAATTCAGCTAACCATTCTTTTATTTTATTACCTATCTCTACTGGGTTATCTGTTCCGAAATCCTTCTTAGGATCTAACCCCAATTCTTTGTATACCGTCAAAGATTTATTTGCAACAGATATAAGCCATGATTCATCTGAGGGATAGAATTTCATTGCTTGTTCCTTTGTAGGTCTTATCATTTTCAACGCTGTTATCTTAAGCCCTGTTCTCTCGATTCTTGATATTATTTCACCTATAAGTCCTCTTTGCACACCATCAGGCTTTATCATTAAAAAAGTCCTTTCCATTTACATTCTAAAAATTTCTTGAATAAATTTTTAGCGTTAAACTTTTAAGTTGGCCTAAATTTTGTTGATATGCTCGAAGTAGAGCTTTATGACATATTCTTAGATTTCGATGAAAAGGGTCTAAGCTATAAAGGGAAAGTTAAGATAGATGTAAAAACGGATGAAGGGTTAATTTTAGATGCTGCAGATTTAGAAATAAATAGCGTCAATGCCGATGGTAGGAAGGTAGATTATTCACATTCAAAAGGACTTCTCAAAGTGAATCTTGATAAGTTCGATGGTATCTTGGAAATAGACTTCGAGAAGAAGATTCCTGAATCATTGGTAGGAATTTATAGAGTATCCGGAAAGGATTTCATGATAACTACCCAGTTCGAGGCTTCCCATGCAAGAGATATGTTCCCTTGTATAGATCATCCCGCTTATAAAGCTCGTTTTAGGTTAACTGTGAAGGTAAACAAAGAATTAGAAGCAATATCGAATATGCCCATTGAAGAAATCAAATATGAAGAGGATAAGAAGGTCATCAGATTCATGGAAACGCCAAGGATGTCAACTTATTTGTTGTATTTAGGAATATCAAAATTCGAGGAAATAAGGGATAAGTATAAAAACGTTGATATTATCGTTGCAACGAGTAAAGGTAAATCATCTAGAGCCAAAATACCTCTTAACTACGCTAAGCTTTTCCTAGAATATTATGAAAATTACTATGATATTCCTTATCCTTTGCCCAAACTACATCTTATAGCAGTTCCAGAATTTGCCTATGGTGCTATGGAGAATTGGGGTGCGATAACCTTTAGAGAAGTCGCTCTTTTGGTGGACGAAAGTTCTCCATTTAGACAAAAAATCAGAGTAGCTACCACTGTAGCCCATGAACTAGCCCATCTGTGGTTCGGAGACCTCGTAACTATGAGCTGGTGGGATGATCTTTGGCTCAATGAATCCTTCGCTACTTTCATGAGCTATAAATCTGTTAATGCTGTTTATCCCAACTTCAGAATATTCGATGAATTTTACATAGAGCAACAAGGTCGTGCGATGCTTAAAGATGCGTTATCCTCTACCCATCCCATAGAGGCTAAGGTAAATCAACCTGAAGAAATCGAGCAGTTATTCGATGAAATAAGTTATAATAAAGGCGCTAGTATACTGAAGATGATCGAATCTTATTTAGGTGAGGAAACGTTCAGAGAAGGAATAAGGAGATATTTGAAGAAGTTCAGTTATCTCAATGCAAAGGGTTCAGATCTTTGGAATAGCTTAGAAGAAGTGAGCAAAAAGAACGTAGAGAAGATAATGAGAGAATGGGTGAGGAACAAAGGTTATCCCGTAGTATATGTGAGGGTGGATAAAAACAAAATAATATTAAGGCAAGAACGATTTTCTTTCTTCGAGAAGTCTGATACGATTTGGCCAATACCCTTAACTCTTGAGATAAACGGAAAGGTCAAAGATTTCTTTTTTTCTGATAGGGAAGCCATAATAGAAGCTGATGAAGAGGTGAAAAGCCTCAAGGTCAACCTAAAGAGGGAAGGTTTCTATAGAGTTTTCTACGAAAATTTAGACTATGTTTTAAGAGCGAATCTAAGAGAAGAAGAGAAGTTCGGTTTGGTTAATGATTTCTATGCCTTTCTTCAAGCAGGTATTATAAGCGCGGAAGAATATGAAAAGTTGATAAGGAATTTCCTCAAAGAAGACTCTATACTAGTATCTTCTGAGATATCTGATCAACTGTTTAATCTATTCTTAATCAATCGAAGATTTGCTCAAATCGCATTGGAATTCCATAGATTAAAATACGATTCCTTGAAGAAAAAGGAGGATGAACCCAGCAAGGCTCTATTGGAAAAAGTAAGCAGAAGATTGAGCTTGATCGATGATGAGTTCGCTTCAATGCTTTCTAAGTATTTTCAAAATTATGGATCAATCGATCCTAACTTGAAGCTAGCAGTACTCATCTCTTATTTAAGAACTTCAGGAGAAAAAGCCTTCAAAGAACTTTTGGAAAGATATAGGAAAGAAATATTTGATGAAGAAAGGGAAAGGATATTGATAGCACTTACGAATGCGAAGGAACCTCACTTAGCATTCATCGCTTCTTCTCTGGTATTTACCGGTGAGGTCAAGAAACAAGATCTAAGAGTTATCTTAGATAGTTTAGCCAAGAATCCTTCCGTTAAAGATTTTGTATGGGTTTGGCTAAGTACAAACTTCGACTTCTTGAGTAAAATATATGCAGGTACAGGAATATTCGGAAGGATCCTAGCTCAAATAATACCTTTAATAGGGATAGGAAAAGAAGAAGAAATTAAGGAATTCTTTGAAAAAGTTCAATTACCTGAAGCTATAAGCGGAATAAGGGATGGATTGGAAATTTTAAAAATAAATTCAAGATTAGCAAAAATTTAAAAGAAATCTTCTAAGCTAATTTTTTTATTTTTAATTTCATTATATATTTTTAAGAATCTTTCAAAATCTTTTTTTAAATCTTCTTCTTTTTTTGGATTGTAAAGAGCTACGGCTGGGTGATAAGTAGCGAAATATACTCTTTTGTCTTTTTCTATTAACTTCTCTCTAGCATCTGATACGTTTTTTATTCCCAACAAATGCTTAGTAGCTATACTTCCTAGTAGAAGTATTATTTTAGGGGAAATTAGCTCTATTTGTCTGAACAAATAATTTTCCATGCAAATCTTGGCTTCGTCATCTAAGGGTTCCCTATTTCCAGGAGGCCTGCATTTAACAACGTTGGTTATGTAGACTTCTTCTCTTTTTATTCCTATGCGCTCCAGCATTTTATTCAATATCTTGCCTGCTCTGCCCACGAAGGGTTTTGCTTGCTTGTCCTCCTCTTCTCCAGGTGCTTCTCCTATTATCATTATTTCAGCTTTGTAATTGCCCTCTCCAGGCACAGCGTTCCTCCTGTTCAGATGCAATCTGCAAAGCGTACAAACTTTTATTCTTTCCTCTATCTTCTTAATTTCTTCCAAGCTAAGAAAATATTTATCTATTGATAAATAAAGTTTCTAAGTAAGCCTTTAATTCATCAAAGCTTGAAATGGCGATATAATCTAAGTTTTTTTCTTTGAATTTTTCTTCTAAAACAGATCCTTTTATAGCTACTGCCTTATCAGCTATAGAAGCCGCCCAGAAATCATTGAAACCATCTCCTACATAAATCGTATAAGCTCCTTCTTTCTTCATTTTCTTAACCAATGATTCTTTGAAATTGTTCGAAGAATCTTCAAAAGAAGGGAACTTTAACTTAAGAGAACCGTTTTCCTTTAAAACATTAACGCAAAAGCATTTTGCTTTAATTTCGTTTTTTTCGAGAAAGTATTTGATGTAAAAATCCAAGCCTGCACTAGCTATCAAAATATCTATTCCTTTCTTTAAACAAAAATCTACAAATTCCTTAAATCCTTTTCTTGCTTCTAAATATTTCTTTGCCTTTTCTAATAGTTCCTCGATACCCACATGCTTTATCATTTCGAATTGTCTTTCAACGGCTTCCTCAAGCTTGAGCTCTCCCTTTTCTACCAAACGATCATAATACCTCCAATCTTCTTTTGTGTATTCATCTAATAATCTTTCAAAAACGTCTTCATATACTATAGTACCGTCGAAATCTAAAATCGCAACTATTTTCATTAGATCTCTTTTATGCTTATATCATTCAAATCCTTCCATCTTACAGCCATCAAGACTTGGCTACTTTCTTTGTTTCCTGATATCTTAGGGAATAATCTGAAATCGTCAGATACTTCCCTTGCAAATTTCTCTATTTCTTCGTAAGTAGGACTGTATTCTAAAGCTTGCTTCATCAAATAACCATTGTCATAAATAGGTAAAGATTTTCCTAATCTGATCAACATTTTGGGAGCATGACCGCTTATTGAATATCCCTTTATCTCCAAGAAATCTGGGTTTGCTTTTAAAGCAAGCTTCCTATAACCTTCAGGATTCACCATATTCACGTATTTAACCGCGGTAATCCTCATGATTGTTCTACAAGGAAGTTTTCCTAGAATCTCAAGCGTCTTATTCAATCTCTCCCAAAGAAGTCTTGAGGAAGGTTGATAAGGATAGATAGAAGTCGTCGTTTTCAAATAGGTTTCTAAATCGGGACCTTGTACAGTGACATAAAGCTGAGTAGGTAAATTGTTTTCTTCCCACATTTGGATTATCCTTTCTGGGAAAGTACCATTTGTTACCAAGAAGGTTGAAATTCCTCTTTTCCTAAATGCAGCTATCAACTTACTTATATAAGGATATATCGTAGGCTCTCCATCATAGGAGATGGCTACATGTTTAGGATTTCTAGCTTTTTCATGCACTTCTTTTATCTCTTCCAACGTTGTGAAGTATTTAGCTAAAATTTCTTCAGCTTCTTTTTCGCTTAATGCATGGTTTATTATGTTCTCGTTTACTCTGTAAGTATTATTATCTATTCTAAGGGCTAAACCTGAATTATATAAATCTAAGAATGCTTCCCTAACTTTAGAATTTGAAGTATTATAAGATCGGGCTACTTCTTGAACAGTTATCACTTTCTTAGCGCTTAATAGAATTAATGCATGTAGGGCGATTTTATAGTTCTCGATGGACTTTTCATAGCTTTCTTCTACGATTTTCTTCTGAGTTTTTATCAATTCCTCTACTATGGTTTCAGGGTCATCATATCCTCCGAATACCTTTGGTCTTTCTTCTACGTTGCGCCAACAAAATACACAAGCTAAGTTGCAACCTTTAAAAGAGGTTGATTGAATACAAGCAAAACTATCTATACCAAAGCCATGCTTATAACAATGCCTTCTACCACCTGTCCTCAAACTCTCTTCGAACCAATAGCAAGGTTTGTAGGCTGCATGCTTGAATTCTCCGATGTATATTTCCCTGTCTACAAAAAATGGCATTGTACTATTTATTTATCAACTCGTTTTCTAAACATTTATATTTTTTCTTATAGTTTCTACATAGGATGAAAAGGAATCTTGAATATCTACTCCAATTCTATGAGGCAGACGATGTATTGAGATTGAATGAAGTGTCCAAAAGACTAAACGTGAGCATGCCATCAGCTTCAGAGGCTTTATCTAGATTGGTTGAGAAAGGATATTTAATAAAAGTATCAAGAGGCAAATTCAAGATCTCAGAAAAGGGTAAACATTTCGTACAAGAAATGATATGGCGTCATTCAGTGCTCGAATGGACTTTCATAAATAAGTTGAATATCAAAGATGACAGATTGTGTGAGATCATAAGCTATTTTGAAGAATCATTGCCTATCGAAATAATAGAAGAGCTTTGTAAACTCAACGGCCATCCTTCTAAATGTCCTCATGGTGTGGAAATCCCTCATCCAGGACGTACTAGTAAAAATAAATACAAATATTGTAAAGTTTAAATATTGCCTATTAAACTAACATTTAGCATTGTTTAATGATAAGGTTATCAGGGTAGCTTTTATATCTTTGATAGTAACCTTTATTATACTCTCTGTTAGATTGATTGCTTTTTTCTTGAGCAATAGTTTAATGATTTTAGCAGATTCGTTGCATTCTGTCTTTGATCTAATCGCGGGGATGATAGCTATTTATTCGTTGAAAATTGCAGCAAAACCTTCAGATAAAGAACATGTCTACGGTCACGGTAAAGCTGAAAATATAGGTGCTCTCTTTGAAGCTATAACTTTGATCATCGTTTGCATTATAGTAATATATGAGTCGATTTCCAGACTTATTTATCAAGAAAAATCCTTAGTAGAGTTCAGCTTCATTGTTCTCTCGATAGTGGCATTTACGCTTATCATGGATATTTGGAGAGCTACTGCGCTTAAGAGGGCTTCTTTGAAATTCGGGAGCCAAGTCCTTGAGGGTGATAGCTTGCACTATTACAACGATGCCTACATAACAGCATCTGTGATCGTGGTCATACTTTTAAGCATTTTCTTCTTTGGGAGCAATGTAATTTATTTGGATGCTTTTGCTGCTATGTTCATTTCATCTTATTTCGCTTTCTCAGGTATAAAGCTCGGTAAAAGGGCTGTAGACGAATTACTAGATAGGGCTCCTGCTGGAGTTTTAGAAGAAATTGAAAAGATAATAAATGAGAATAAATGCACTCCCATTAGGGTAAGAGCTAGAAAGGTAGGCAATAAGCTATTCGTAGATTCTATCGTTTGTTTATCTTCTGATTTGAGCTATGCAAAAGCTCATGCCATAGCAGAGCAAATAGAAAGCGAGATAAGAGAAAGGCTTAATTTCAAAGAAATAGACATAACTTTGCATCTTGAACCTTTATTAGGTGAAGAAGAGGAAGGAATAAGGAAGAACATAGAAAGAATAAGTTCTGAAATAGGATTACCTATTCATAATCTCATTTTGGAGAAGAATGAAGGAAAATTCGATGTGAGAATACACGCAGAGTTTTTACCTGAAGTTAGCATAGATGAAGCCCATAGCAAGATTTCTGTTCTTGAAAATAGAATAAAACAAGAAATAAGTTCAGTTAAGGAAGTGATTACCCACCTAGAACCTTTGAGAGAATATAAACCTAATATAGCGGAAATCGTTAGAAGAACGCTTTATTATCATCCAGATCTTTCTATGAAGATAGTTTTGAAATCTGTATTAGTTACTGTGGTTACTGGAAAGGTGTACCTAGATTTGATTTGTTCTTTTCCAGCTCATTTAACCATAGAGGAAGTTCATAAAATTACTGCGAGGTTCGAATCTTTACTTAGAGAAGCTTTAGGCGATGATATAATAATAACTATACATCAAGAACCTCTTGGTGCAGAGAATCGATAGATTAGAAGAAATCGGAGAAAAATTAAGAAGAATAGAAGAGGAAATCCTCAAAGGCGATTTTTCTTTGAGAAAGTTAGGATTTTGGGATATAGTTAGAGAAGCTAAGTTAAATGATGAGATAGCAAAAAGATATGGTAAAAAGATAGCTGAAATAAATAGATATGTATTTGAAAAGAAATGGAAGAGAAGATATTCTGTATCCTTTGGTATTTCTTTACTTTCTTTAATCTCTATAATTTTTATAGCACTTTATTTCTTGGTTTATAATAATATTTTTTATTTGAGTCTTTATTTTCCTATAGCATCCTTCGTTTTATCAGCAAGCCTGCATCCGATCACTCAATATATAGTAGGTAGAATTTTAGGCATTAAATTCATTTATATATATCTCAGAGGTCTCTATATTTTTTCTAGGAGTTCTAAGGGTAAAATACACATAGAACCAGCTTTAAAGCTCGATTATGATAGCTATTTGAAGGTTCATCCAATTAAGAGAGCTGTAATGCATGTCTCAGGCACATTCGTTACACTCTTTGTTGTGTTCTTCTTTTTCATCTTTTCTTTGATATACCCTGTAGAATTATTCTCTAAGATTTCTTGTGGAGTGATAGCCATAAGTTATTTATTGACAGAGATGATATACAGTCCTCGATATGCTGCATGGAAGCATTTTAAAGAAGAATATAGGATTTGGAAATTAAAACGCATTCGCTCTATTTAACGATATAGCGTCTTTACAAATATTAGGCTGAGAGTTGATAATTAGCTAGATGCTAGATTCTAAGAAAATTTTTGAGAATGAAGGTTATGATTATTATTCCTTCATCGAAGAAGCCATAAAGCCAGAGGTCATCGATTTGAAATTCAAGGACTTGATCGAATCTTTTAGCGATACAGAATTAGGCGATAAATACATTTATTCTCATCAGTATGCATGTTATAAAGCCCTATGTGAAAACAAGAACGTAATCCTTAAATCAGGTACAGGTTCTGGCAAGACTGAAGCTTGGCTTCTATATAGCATAAAACACAAAATACCAACACTTGCAGTTTATCCTACCTTAGCATTAGCTAACGATCAAATAAAGAGGATAAGTTTGTATTGTGATAAAACTGGATTGAGCAGCTTGGTTTTAGATGCGAATAGAAAAGTCGAGCTTTTAAAAGAATATGGCACATCTAAGCTAAGGACCTTAATAACTACCCAAGACATACTGGTTACTAATCCTGCTTTATTAATGTTAGAAATAAAAAAGATCGCCAAAGCTAAACCTTCTTTGATTCAAGGTTTCTTGAATAGGCTTAAATTAATAGTCTTCGATGAGATAGATTTCTATTCTCCTAGGGAGATAGCTTTGATTCTAGGCTTACTAGATATCATAAGTCTTCTAAGGACTGAAGATTTTCAGATAGTAACCCTTTCAGCGATGATAGAGAACCCAGAAGAATTAGCTAGTTTTTACACAAAAGTTAACAAAAAGGAAACTGTCATAATAGAAGGGAAGCGCTTTAGGGTCGAGAACAAAACCTACGTTGTATTGGGTAAGGACTTAAAGAAGGTTTGGGAGAGATTTAAGAAACATAAAGCGATAATAGAGAAGAACATCGCTAGGGAAGATTTGAAGGCTTTTGAGGATTTCGAATACTTCAAGAAGAACTTTTACAAATTCTATGAAATAGCCAATTCATTAAAGCTAGATATAGGTAGTTTAGATTTCAACCCTGTTGAGCTATTAGCAAATTACGTTAATGATGATTACGTAACGCTTGTTTTTACTAGGAGCATAAATAAGGCTGAAGAGCTTGGTAGAAGTCTTTCCATGATATTGAGTGATGAGCTTTCTAAGAAGGTTGCAACCCATCACCATTTAATCCTTAAAGAAAAAAGAAGGGAAGTGGAAGAGGCTGCTAGAAAAGGTTTGATAAAGATACTGATTTCTCCTAGAACGTTATCCCAAGGCATAGATATAGGAACAGTAGGAAGGATAGTCCATTACGGATTGCCCGAAAGTCTTAGAGAATTCAATCAAAGAGAAGGCAGAAAAGGTAGGAGGATGGAAATGCCTTTTTCTGAAACGATCATAATACCTATAGGAAGCTGGGATAGGAAATTGTTGACTAGGGGAATTGAAGCTTTATATGAGTGGCTTAATATGCCTATTGAGAAAATAGTTGTAAATGTAGATAATAAGTACAGAATTTTGTTCGAATCTGTTCTTAAATTTCAATCTCCTCGCCTAAGGAAAACTCTTAACGAAGATGAAATAAAGTTATTGAAGGATTTGAAACTAGTTAAAGGAGATATGCTATCTGAAAGAGGTTCTGAAGTGGAAAGAAAGCTTCAATTCTATGAATTCGCTCTTCCTTATGGAATAAACAGGATATTGGACCTAGGTGAAGGTCAGCAGTTATATCTTCAAGAAATATCTCATTGCGACTTGGTGGAGAAGTTCCAAGTAGGATGCTTTGATCCTTCGAATGAAGCCATAGTGGTTAATCATAAGAGAGGTACGAGCTCAAGAATAGTCAGTGCAGTTATAGAAGAAAGAATAACCGAATATAATTTGATGAAGAAAGAAGAATTCCTACCTGTTCTTGAGGAATACGAAGAAGCGAAATACAAATGGGGCGAAACTCCAGATTTATTTTCAGATTACATGTCTGGGAGGCTGAGTTCAGAAGTTCTTTGCGTCGTAAATCCTCCACGCAAAGACTTCGGTAAATATTATAAGATACCCAATCGTGTTTACTGGAGGTTAAGAAGTTCGAAACCTAGGATAAAGGTGATAGATGGAAGAACTATAATTCATTATGAAAGGGTTAAGTTAGAAGTGCCTACAGCTACGAATGGAAGGTATTCAGACTATACTTATGCAGCTTTCTATGAATTAGACCCTTCAGAAGATACCGATTGTTTAAGAATAGGTCTGGCATATCTCATGATAATACTCAGGAAGAAATTGCGTATCCCTTTTGAAACTATATTGTATGATGTAGGTAAATTCGGAGATAAGAAGTATTTTGTATTATATGAACCCGATAGTGCAGGGCTCATATTCAAGCTTGATTGGCTAGAAATAAAGAAGGATGTTGAAGGCTATAATGCTACAGCTTTGGATGAAATACTAATGGAAGCTCTAGATGAATATACTTATTCAGATTTCTTGGCTAAGAATTTAGATTGGGATTTAGCTAAAAGATATGCCATAAAGGTTCTTGATTACATGCTTTTGAAGGAGAGATTAGGGGTCAAGTTTAAAGGAATGGAAATAACGATACCTAGACCTTCTAGGGTTTTGAAGAAATTTTCTTTTGACATGATATGGTTTCCGTTAAAGGAAGAATTTGGCAAAGAATCAGGTCTATTGGCATTGGCTTATTATGATGGTGAGGATCTATCTTCAGCAGCTTTCTTCGTTGAAGAAGGGAAGGTCAAAAATTTTGAGGAATTCATGAAAATTTTAAGTCAGTTTGTAGATGAAGATTTCCACGTTCTAATTTATGATGTGAAATCAAAGAAAGAAGCTATGGAGAAATTGGGTTTAAAAAGTCTAGGGCACATCTTCAATTCTCTTTTGGTCGAAAACAAGGTAGTAGATGTGAAGGACAAAATCATGAAAACTTTGAATATAGATCTAGCACCTTTAGAAGATATAGAGAAATTAACAGAGACTACCAGAGAAGTGAATCTTTCTGATCTTTTATATGAGTATTCTGATTCAAAGCAAAGAGTATCCCAAGCTAAATTGGTTAGTTGGAAGAACTTCACGAAGTTCTTAGAGGAGAAATCGAGGAAATATTTGGAAGAGAATGCTAAAAGCATTTACAATCTATTTCTCATACTTAGCGAACTCGAAAAGCAAAGCGCTATTAAAACCATTAACTGACCGTCAGTACGCCCTGCCGTTCTTCACAATT
>JBEPZU010000003.1:0-98206 GCA_041640715.1 Thermoproteota archaeon
AAGTTAGATCTTTATCTACCAAAGCCAAGATGTTCACGGTACCTGTTAAAGGTTGGTGATAAGAAGATCTTTCGCAGGGACATGCAGGATGCTTTAAACCCATCGTAACTATTATGGTAGCCCAATCCTCTATGTCTATTTTCAGATAATCTTTAACAGAAGCTGCTGTAATGAATATTATGGATTCTCCTAAATCTAAACTCCTTCTAATCTCTTCATATTCTTGCATTAGATTGCAGCATTTCAAATCCTTTACTTCTATGAAAGCTATTGCATTAGAATATCTAGGCTGAAAAGGAAGAGTAGATACGAATTCATACTTTTCATTTAACTTTATGACTAGCGCTCTTTTATCTTCTAATAATTTTATTTCATTCAATATGACCAAGTTCTAGCAACCTCTTGTATTCTCTACCGATTTTTGATTTAAAATCCTCGATGTCAAACCCCTTAAGAGCTAGAAGGCCCATCAACCCTCCTGCTCCTACGCCTTCTTTAACATATCCTTCTTCATAAGCTCTAAGACCTTTATGTTCAAAATCTCTGAAATCTATTTGTGCAGATATCAAATTCACTTCCTGGGCTATTTCGTTTACTAATCCGATCATATCAGCTTGTTTATCTTCGATTATCCATCTAGTAGTAGCTACGGTAACATCATCGAGCTTGTAACCTAGCTTTTTCAGTATAGCTAAAACAGAGCACATTTGAGTACCGCCAGCTAGTATCACCTTAGATCTAGATTTCAACGAACCTACCACGAAACCAGCTATTGAGATATGCAGAGGATCTCCTATAGCTTCGACAGCTTTGAGTACATCTTTCGCAGGTATATCCAGACCAGATCTAGCAAGCCCTTCTTCTACCAATCTAATTTTTAATTCATGTGGATTCGATGGACTAGCACTGCTTACCTTAAATCTAGCCTTGAAACCAAGTGCTTCCATAATAGATAAAGCTGTCGTAGTCCCTGCAGGCATACTTTCTCCTATTATAACTAGCATATCCTTAGCTAAGCTTTCACCCAGTAATTGAGATTCGTCGAAGAGCTTCTTAGCGTATCCTAAAGGCAAAGCTCTTCCAGAGTCGATCTTATTTCCTACTATCGAGCTTGGTAACCTAACATGAGGTATTAAAGGCTTAGCATATGATCCAGCATCGACTACTAGAACAGGTAAATTCAAAAGGTTCATGGCAACTCTAGTCAATAGAGCCGGAGTAGGCAATCCTTCAGGAGTAACTGGGATTACATTAAGCGTCAAAGGTTTGCCGTAGACTAAATATTCTACGTCTAAAGCAGGGGTATACAATGTAGCTTCAGGACTAGGACCTGCAATAGTAACACCTGGTATAGTTGAAGTCATTGTTGAAGCTATGAAGACGGTAAATAATGCTTTATCGTTTATTGCTGGTGCTGAACCTTTATGAATTTTAAACCACATGTTACATAGTTATCCTTTTAAGCAGTTTTAAAATTTGCTTGACAGTATTTTATTTCGTATTCTCATTTACCTTATTATACCTATGTCAACAATTCCTTTAAGATATTTGCCAACACTATATCGAGCCTTTGTATAATCTTGATTCTGTGCTCTTTTAATGTCATTTCAAGAAATTTCTTTTGTGGTTATTAAGCACTTCAATATATCTAGCTTTGTCCACTTCTTGTTCAAGGGAGTTTGAATTTAAGATAACGTTAAATTTGTTGCTTTATCGAGTATTGAATTCAGCAATCTGACTCCTCTTACAAACCGAAGTAGGTTAGCCGTCTACAATTCTATTAAAAAGTTTCAGCTTCTATTCAAGAATTTCTATTGAGATGCTTTTTTCTGGAAAGCGTTGAAATATGTCTTTTATTACTTTATCAATATCGCTTTTTCTTAACGGTGTTTGAGACGGTATTAATTTTACGATGCATGTTAAAAAATCTTTATCGATATTTTTTAATGTTATTGATCGTTCATCTATTTTAAATATCGAACTTGTTAGTGAACGACTAAGCAATTGTCTTATTACGTGATAAATATCATATGAATTAAGTGGCATATTATCTGTAACATCTTTTATAAATTTAAATATTTCATTATTTTTTAAAACTTCTTTCAAAGAAACAGTTATTTTTAGTTGTATATTAGGTATATATTCTTTTATTAATGAATATAACAATGCAGTATTAGCTATACGGATTTTGTTCCCATAAATATCTTCTATTATTGATGAAGAAGGAAGTATTTCGATTATTTTACCTCTTATTACATTATTGGAATTAGGAGGATAGATTTCTAACCATGTTTTTAGTGTTTTTCGTTCAACTTGCAATGTAATAAATGCTATAAATTCTTTAATTTCATAATAGAATAGCGTGAAGAATAAAACGCCTATAACTAAGATAATAATGTAGTGGATAAATTCAGCTGTTATTATTTGAATTATTATTATTGTTGCAAATATAATAATTATCGTATCTAAGATTCTTGTAATTAGTGTTTTGAAAGCCCCTGTTATAATACCGCGATTTTGAAGGACTCCCAAAAATCTGCTGAAAAGAAGTCTTATAATCGTTGCTAGTATTATTATAATTACAATAAGCCAAACGGTTTCTATTCCTATCTCTGATAAAGAAATCGCAATAGTAAGTTGCGGTTTATAACTCATGAATGCTTTTCTTTAAAAAATTTTTTAAAATGATTCAACGATTTTCGAATAATTTGTTTAAATCGATCATTCGTAACGAACGAGGTAAAACTATCTTTAAAAGAAGATTTGATCATCAAGCAATCTCTAATCATTAAGAATGAAGACTTAAACAAGCTTATAAATGTTAGCATGAAACTACTATGTTAATGTAATCTTTATGGGTTTAGCTATAACCGCTTTACTTACTTTAACCTTTTAATAGCTCTGTCAATTCACCAGCACTAGTTTGTTCTGAGAGAATTAAGAGTTGCCATCCGCTACTTAATACCTCATCAGGTGACGGTGTTCTTAATTGATATCCGTCAAATATCAACAAAATTTTCACATCATTGGGTAATTCTAGTTCGTCAATCCTTCTACCTACTGCTTTATCGATAGATAATAATGTGATCCAGTACAGTGTTTTATTATCAAACGAGGTCACAGGGACTGCTTGCTTTACTGTACTAAGAAAATGCATTATCATATTGCTAATTATTGAAGGAATTATAAAGGGAATTCCTAGATCGAGTTTCTTTACCAAATCAGCGACATCAGCGTCCTTAACTCTTATTACTCTAAAAGGAACATTGTATGACTTAGCTATTAGCGAAACGAATAAATTTACCTCCTCTTTATCCGTCAATGCGAGAAGGACATCCACTGTTGTCATATCTATATCCTTTGAGTAAATCGATGGATCTGTTGCGTCTTTATTTATGATCAATACATCATATTTTTCGCTTATTTCTGAACATCTTTGTTGATCTTTATCAACGATCAGTATTTCATGTAACCTTAAGTCTAAATTATTCAATAATTGTTGGGTAATACCACCACCGCCGATTATCAAAATTTTCAACCAAGTTCACCTCTAGAAACCATGTTTACATCAAACTAATTTAGCGGTAATATTTAAACATATATTTAAACGTATATATTCTTACATCTTTCCTAGAATCTTCATAATAGTTTTGTTAAGATTGTGAGTAATAAAACGTTTTACCTTCTTTTTACTATCCTTTTCCTAAACAATACTGATAGAATTAAGAAGATTTGTAAGTATTCCAATCTGCCTAGCAACATAAGAACAATCGCTAAAATTTTTATTCCCATTGGGCTTGTTATGGAAACAATACCAGTACTTAATCCTATAATGCTTGAGACAGAAGTCGCTTCAAATAATGAATCTATGAAACTATAACCATGCATTGATATTATCATCGCACCGATAGTAATAGTGAATATATGTAAAATGATGAGAAGAAATGCTTGAGAAACTTCAGCATCGCTTATTGTTATACCTCCGATTCTGATTGGTTTAATCACCGATGGAGGTAATACTATGGACTGTGCATATTGCTTTATTTTCTTTAAGATCAATAATATACGGAAAATTTTAATGCCACCAGCTGTTGAAAAGGACATACCGCCTATAAACATCATTATAATCAAGAGAACTTTTGTAGTATCTTTAAATTCTGAAATTGAACCTAGATGATATCCTGTTGTTGACAATGCTGATATGGCATTAAATATTGGAGGTAATAAAGCATTATTGTTTTCTATGAAAAAAGATGATAATGAGATTAATAATAAAAAAAATAATAATAATGTTATATAGAGAAATAATTCCTCTGATCTTAATATTTTTTTAAATTTTCCTGTAATCAATTCATTTAAATTTGCAAAGTTCATTCCTCCAATTATCATGAATGCGATCGCTGGAATGTATGCCAATGGCGCGTATAGAAGTACTGATGAAAAACCTTGATTGTATGTTGACATTCCTCCTGTGCTTATCGTTGTAAGAGCATGATTAACAGCTTCAAAGACGGTCATCCCTGCTGCAATATAGAATATAGCCGCTAGAAAAGTAAGAGAACCATAGATTGTTAGTATACGGATTGCAGTTTTATAAAACGTTGTCTCGAATTTTAGGATTCTCTCTAAAGTAGGTGATGCTTTAGTAACTTCTAAGCTATATAATTCTCTTGCAATAGTATAGAAGCGCGGAAATATTAAAATCGCGAATATAACGAAGCCGACACCTCCTAACCATTCCATGATAGACCTCCATAAAAGGATAGAATGTTTCATTTTGCTTAATTCAAACACGGTAAAACCAGCTGTAGTAAACCCGCTTATGGATTCAAAGAAAGCATCTATGAATGCGCAATCAGTTTCTATCAGCAAGTTTATTGTGCTTATAAACGGTAGTATTATCCATAGTGTTGATGCAATTATTGCAACCTCAAAAAGTGTAGGTGGAGGAAGTTTTAATCTATAGAGGAAATATCCAATTGAAATCAAAATAGCTCCAGAAATAAGGAACGAGAAGCTTATAGGTTCGTTATATATAAAATCGACGATCGGAACTACCAACATGGAAACACCAACAAGTGCGCCAATGCTAAAAATTGCTCTAAATATTACGAGTAATCTTGTGGTAAATGCAGAGGTTTTTATCATTATCTTTATTTGTTCAATTAAGATTCTAATTAATTTGTGCTTAAATCTTCTCTAAGATTTGTATAAAGAATATTTGATGTAAACATTAAGGAGGATATTGAAGATGCTCGATTATTAAAACCCATTTTGAGCGAGGAGATAATAAACACCGCTTTTGCATCTATATGATTCTTTATTTCGCAATATTTTTCCTACAAATGATCCACTTTTTTGTTTCCAAAAATCCATACCGTAAAACTTACGGAATCCTGAGATTGCTAGATCTTTCTCTCATAGAACGATCTAATGTTGTATAAATTAGAAAACATTGTTCAATACTTTTTAACGTGATTTAAAAAAATTAAGAGAATGTAGTATCATTATCGGTTTATGAAAAATTTATAAACCCAGAAATTTTCATACAGTTAGTATGGAAATAATTTGCTTCAAGATCCCCTCCAACTTAAAAGAAAAGATGAAGGAAATAAATATAGACTGGGAGAATGAAATAAAGCAATTTGTTAGAGAGAAAATTAGAGAATACGAAATAAAGAAAGCCAGGGAAGAATTGCAAATGTTATATGAAGAATTTATGAAAACAAATCAAAAATTATAGTTTTTGTAAACGATAATTTTTTATTCTTTAAACTTTTGATTATTTTTTTCCTAAATCTTCTTGTTAGTAATTTTTGTTAAAAATTTAACGAAGCCTTTAAGAAGTTTTAATAAACCCTTTTTAAAGCAAATCAGATTGTTCTACCAAACTAAAGATAAGCGAAGCGCATAACTTGTGTCTTCAAGTTAAACAAAGTTTCCTACTTAGCAGCTTTCGTTCTAATTATTCCAATGATTGCGTTATTTGTATTAGAGGTCGGTTTTCTGATCGAAGATTTTTAATTGTAAAGTTTAAGTAAAGAATAATGCCGGAATGTATATTTTGCGAGATAATCGAAGGAAAAGAACCTGCTTATATAGTTTATAGCGATGAAAAAGTGGTATCCTTTTTGGATAAGTTCCCTATAGCACCTGGTCACGTCTTAGTGGTGCCTAGATTACATTACGAAAATTTCTTAGAACTTACGGACGAGGTTATTAACAACCTTTGTTTAGTTTTAAAGAAAATCGCGATAGCGGTGAAGAAATCTTTAAAGACTGACGGCATGAGAATTTTAACCAATATAGGTGCCAGTGCTGGTCAAGTCATATTTCATTCACATTTCCATATCGTGCCTACTGGTTTTTACGAGGATAACATTATAAAGAATTTCGTACCTCGACGTGTACAGTCAAAGGAGTATTATGAGAGCATTCAAAGAGCTATAATAGAGGGGCTAAAGAACTTATAGAGCAAGTAGTTTATTCTACGCGCGATTGTTTTGTGCTTAAAACATTCTTCAGAAGAATAATACATGATATCTAGCATCAAAATAGGTTATCAATCAACGCTGTAAATATATCGCGAATTAAATAACCACATGAAAAGATTATAGGTTAAGTTTATTTAGAACAGTTTTCTTTTGTTCTCAATGTATTATAGAATTGTTTCAAAGATATATGATGAGGATTCGCTCAAATATGATAAGATTGTATTGAAAAACTATAGCTATAAACTCTCCTATCTTCTTTCACTTAGTTATTTGCTCAATAATTTCAAAGAAGGACAAAATGTCTTAGATATAGGATGCGGCACAGGGCTACAAGCGATACCTTTAGCCCTTCACGGTTGTAACGTAGTAGCAGTCGATGTTTCTAAAGGGATGTTAGAAATACTCAGACGCAAGATCGAGAAGTTCTCGATCAAAAACATAAAAATCTACAATATGGCTGCATCTAAAGTATCTGAGTTAAAGAAGACGTTTGGAAAAGAATATTTCGACGGAGCCTACTCATATTATGGCCCTATAAACACTGAACCAAATATAATTAGATTAAGAGATGGAGTCTTTGACCTATTAAAGAAAGGAGGACTTTTCATCGTTATGCCAATCAATAGATGGTGTCTTTACGATATCGTAACGGGAAAACCTAGAAGAGCTTACGGTATATTTAGGGATTTCAAATTCAGATATTACACGCCTCTAGAAATTAAAAAGCTTTTCTCTTACTTTAAAGTAGAAGAGATTTATAGTTTATCCATACTTACGCCTCACGTCAATTCCAAGATAAAGGATCCTAGGATAATAAATTTTTTGTTTTCAATTGATAAACACATTTATAAAACGTTTCCTTTTAAGTACTTAGGAACTGATTTTTTAATAAAATTTAGGAAATGATGTTTTTTCATATTGTTTTTGAAATAATTAGATTTAAAGTTACATTTGCTATAGAACAAGTTTATTTTTATAGAAAAGATAATATAACATATTGTTTTGTTAGAATAAATTACCCCAGAAATATTGAAGAACATTATTTAAAAATTAAGAATAGATATGCATATGGAAAAGTTAAAATTAAAAATTCATTAAGCTACTATGAGGGTTTTGTTCCATATTATATTGATAAATCAATTAATGAAATATACATATATAATCAAAAATTTAAAAGATTATTTGGAAATGTTTTTTATATTATATCGAAATCTATTAGAGGATTTTTCATTTTCGATAATCAAAACAAAGAAATTTTCTGTGCTAGATTGTTCAATTACGGAAAAGGTGTAAATTTCAAAATAATCTCTCGAATAAGTATTTGAATGCTATTTCAACTTGATAGCATTAGCATTTGAAATCTCTTGAGGAAAATTTTTTAAGTAGAAATTCATCTCAATTTTTTCATGGAATTAATAATCACGAATTATAGATTAGGAGGCAAGAGATCCTATCCTTCCCAAATCATCCTTCAACCAAAGGATACGAGCGTAAAGTTAGAAGAACTTATAGGTAAAAAGGTTGAATACAAAGATAAATACGGTAACGTTTACAAAGGGGTAATAATCAAAAAGCATGGAATGAAGGGTTTACTGGCCAGATTTGAACCACATCTTCCAGGTTACGCTTTAGGTGATAGAGCGTTCCTAAAAGGCTAGCCTTTTGAACTTTTAAAATCTTTCTCGATCAACTCTCTGTTTTCCCAAGATCCATTTCTCGCCCCATTTCCTCAATTCCATGACCAATTCTCTTCCTTTCTCCGTTAACGAATATTTTTTCCTGCGATTTTTAGTCTCGAGGTAAATTAAGCCTTCCCCAATCAACCCTTTCAAAGCTCTGGAAAGTGTTCTACTTATTCCTTGGAGAGACCATAATAACTTGTTGTAAGTTTTAGAACCTGAAAGTAGCCTATCTATGATTACCAATCTCCAAGGTCTTCAAGCTTCTGTTATGATGCATTTCTTACTTTTCAGTTTTTATTACACTTTTTTCTAAAAAGAGTTATATGTTTCACATTTTAGTATAAAAAATTTAAATATTGCTTTTTTCGATATCGATATCGATAACGATATGTGGCATCACTTCGCTCTAAGAAGGAGGTTTGGAAGGGAAGGGGGTTTGAAATACATAATACTTTGGCTCATAAGCGAATCCCCTAAAAGTGGTGTTGAAATAATAGAAGAGATAGAGAAGATGAGCCTAGGCTGGTGGCGACCATCTCCAGGTTCTGTTTATCCTTTACTAGCGGAACTCGCTAGCGAAGGGCTTTTAGTTAAAGGGGATGAAGGTAAGTATCGAATAACAGAAAAGGGAATTAGTTACATCGAGGACGTTCTGCCGCCTAGAAAGCCAAGAAGTATTGAAGGCATACTGAATGAAATAGAAGGATACATTTCTTATTTAGAAGAGATGGGAAAGGATAAGCTTATACCTTTTAGAGCGAGAATTGAAGAGATAATACATAAGCTCGAGAAGTTGAAATGAGGGAAACAATAATAAAGGTAGTGAATTTAACTAAGAAATTCGGAAATTTAGTGGCAGTAGATCACGTAAGCTTCGAAGTATACAAAGGCGAAATATTTGGCTTTTTAGGACCAAACGGTGCAGGCAAAACTACTACGATAAACATGTGTACTACTCTCTTGAAACCCACCGAAGGTACAGTCATCTTAAATGGTTTAGACGTGACCAAAAAGCCAGATAAAGTTAGAAGAGAAATAGGCGTAGTACATCAAGATTTCACTGCTGATGAAGATTTGACAGGTTATGAGAACATGAAGCTTTCAGCAGCATTGTATGGAATACCTAAGAACATAGCTGAGGAGAGAATAAATGAGTTAATGGAAATGGTTGAACTCAAACAAGCTATGCACAGGAAAGTTGAGACTTACTCAGGAGGTATGAGGAGGAGATTAGAGATAGCTATGGGATTGATAAACAGGCCTAAGGTCTTGTTCTTAGACGAACCTACTCTTGGTTTAGACGTTCAAACGAGAGCTGCGATATGGCAATATGTACTGAAATTAAAAGAAGAATATGACATGACCATCTTCATGACTACGCATTATCTCGAAGAAGCCGATTTTTACTGCGATAGAATAGCGATCATAGACAAAGGTAAGATAATCAAGATAGGTTCTCCTAGGGAGTTAAAGGAGAGTATAGGAGGAGATATAGTAACACTACAACTGGTAAGCTCTATTGAGGATGCGTTAAGCGTCATCAAAGGAACTGAGGGAGTTATAGATGTTACAAGCGATAAGAATGAAATAAGGATCAAGGTGAAAAACGCTAGCATCTTAGCTCCTGAATTGATAGCTAGGCTGAATGAGAAAAACATAAAAGTTGGCAAGCTTATGATAACAGAACCAACTTTGGATGAAGTTTACATGGAATTAACTGGGAGGAGTCTAAGAGATGAGCGCATAAATTGGGAAGATATGTTTAAATTTAGAGGTACAATTAGAAAAGCGAGGGCAAGATGAAGAAGGAGAAAATAGATTTGAGCTATTTCCATGGATTATGGGCATTGACCAATAGAGAGCTCAAAAGATGGTATAAAGTACCTGTTATACTCCTGGTTTCACTCATACAACCTATAGCTTGGCTACTTTTGTTCGGGAAATCCATGAATTTAAGTTCTCTATTCGTAGGATCTAGTTTAAACATCCCCGGTCTTAACATACCCAAAGAAGTAATCAACGAGATAGCTACGCAGATTTTGAAGATAAGATTAGGTACCACAGATTACTTCTCGTTCTTAGCTGCAGGAATGTTATCGTTTATCATACTTTTCGCTTCGTTATCTGTAGGAATGATGGTTGTATGGGACAGAAGGCTTGGTTTCTTGAACAGACTTTTAGTAGCTCCGATACCTAGACCTACTATACTTCTAAGTAAAGTATTCTCAGCTACGATAAGAGCTATCTTTCAAGCTACCATCGTGTTACTTGTTGCTACTCTATTAGGAATGCAGTTTAAACCAAATCTCTCTATCATAGATATCGCTGTGGCTTATTCTGGTATGGTGCTCATGGCTTTAGGCTTAGTCTCCTTATTCTTAATGCTCGCCTTAAGGGCTTCGAGTTGGGAATCTCAAATGGCCATAATGAACCTATTGAATCTTCCTTTATTGTTTGCAAGCAATTCCTTTTACCCAATAGATTTGATGCCTTCTTGGCTTCAACCTGTAGCTTACGTAAACCCGATAACTTATACCAACGATGTAGTAAGGCAATCATTAATAGGAGCGGCCGGTATTAATCCAATAACTTTCGACTTGCTTTATCTGGTCTCTTTTGCAGGGATATTCACCACGATTGGAATCGTGATGGCTTGGAGATACTTGAGCAGATGATCACTTCAAGTACTTGCTTAAGGCTAATCTCCAGTCATTTGGTATCTCGACCGGCTTCCTAGATTTATCTGTAAGAACATCTCTTACACGTCCCCTAGCAGCTTCCTTGTCCTCATCATTGATCAATGAATGCCCATAAACAACGCTACTTCTCCCTATCCTTTCTATCCAAGTTTTCACCGTGACCATTTCATCCACCTTCAGAGGGCATAGATACTTACAAGATACCTCTGAACAAAGAAACATGAGTCCTCTTTCTTCCATTGCTTTGGTGGTTATCTCCAATTCCCTTAACAGCTCTAACCTAGCAACATCAAAATATACTAGATAGTTAGAATAGTATACGATGCCTAGCGCGTCCGTTTCAGATAGCCTAACTCTAATTTTAGTTATGTGTTCCATTAGAATATTTTTAGAATATGAAGATAAATCAGTTATCTATGCTTTATAGTAGCAAATTCAACCGTATCATTAAAGTTTTATTGTGCTCTCATCTTTTTATTTTATGGAAGACTTATTGCTAAAGCTCATCATATTAGCTTTTCTAGCTGCTACTCCTATAGGAGAACTCTTAATAGCCTATCCAGTGGGATTAAGTATGGGAATAGACCCTCTTATATCGCTTTTAGTATCCTTGATCTTCAACATAATACCAATACCCTTTTTGTTGATTTTATTCGAGAGAATTTCTACTCGATTTGAAAGATTCTTCAAATGGGTTAGCAGAAGGGGAAGCTATTATAGAAACATAAAGAAAATGAGCTTAATAACTTTCCTTGCTTTAACTCCCATTTTTGGAGTATATGCCACCAGCTTTGTAATGAAAACGTTATATTACGAAAACAAAGTAGGCTTTCTAGTTCAAACGATCAGTTTGATAATTTATGGCATAATACTATATTTCGGTGCCCATGTATTATTGGGCAACTTAAGAGGGTGGTGGGAAGACTTCATCTAAGAATCTAAGATCTTCTTCGCTTAAACTCCATCCTGAAGCTCCTAAATTCTCTGCAATTCGCAAAGGACTTGAAGCCCTTGGTATAGGAAATACATAAGGTTTTTGTGATAGCCAACGCAATGCTATTTGAGCAGGAGTTTTATCGTACTTGATGATCAATTTCTCCAATTTTTTATCATCTTTCGCAAGCCTACCATGACCTAGAGGATAATAAGCCATGAATGCTATTCCTTCTCTTTGGCAATAAGGCAATATGTCCTTCTCCACTTTTCTATTCAACAAACTATATTCGAGTTGGACTGCTTGTATATCATGCTTGCTCAAAGAATTCCTAGCTTCTTCTATTTGTTTAAGATTGAAGTTGCTTAAGCCAATGTATCTTATTTTACCTTTAGCTAAAGCTTCTTCCATAGCCTTCATCGTCTCTGATATGGGAACCTTGGGATTTGGATAATGAACAAGGTATAAATCCACATAATTAGTCCTTAGTCTCTTCAGGCTTTTCTCGAGAGACTTCAACAAATCGTCTCTTCTTAAGTGATTGGACCAAACTTTTGTAACTATAAAAACTTCTTCTCTTTGGAAGTCAGCTATCGCTTCTCCAACCAAAGGTTCTGAACCGTATATTTCTGCTGTATCTATCAGGTTCATCCCTCCTTCCAAACCAGTCTTTAAAGCTTCTATCTTCTTCTTAGCTCCTCTTCTAATGCCTATCATCGCTAAAACCAGCCAAGGAATGTCATAATACGTCCCCATTCCTATTTCGGAAACTTTAGGTCCTCCTTTGCCGAACTCTTTTCTTTCCATAGTTAAGTATTCGAATAAGACATTTTAATTTCTGTTTTAAATTTGGAGACTTTAGCTATATTCTAGAGCTGCAGCGTAAATATCCTTTTTTCGATGTTTTCCACGAGCTTAGAAAGAAGTTCATCGCTGTAACCGCTGAATTCCGTGGGGTGATATATTCTAATCTCAGTTATCAAGCCTATTTCCACGCGCGTAGCTCTTATCCAGAGATATATTTTGTTATTCTCGTTAAGAATCGAAACGCAGTTGTAAACTAGCTTATCCCTTATTACTTCCATCGCATAATCATGTTTCAACCCCATTTCGTTTAATAATTCATCCACTAGTTTTGAGAAACTTTCCATCTCTACGCTTTCGTAATGCTTAACAACTCCTACATGGTCCTTTCCTGCGAATAACTTCTCTACTTTAGCTGCAAAGCTTAAGCCTCCTTCATTCATACTTTGACTTTTTCTTGCTTTGTCAAAGAGTGTGAAAGGAGATGTGCGGCTTTCCAAGCGAAATAGCCTGCTTCGCTCAAAGGAAAATAGATGTACATCATGGCTATGACAGCAATATAAGCGATATATGAATAAAGAGATTCTAATGTTAGACCTAGATTATAAAAAGTCATGAAAGTGTTTTAAGGCTTAAGAAAATATCCATACGTTCTGACAGGAGATGCTACAGCTTCTCAAAGACGACTAACGTCTTAACACCGTATTGGCTAACCTTAAGCCTTAATAGAAAGGAAAGGGTCGGTCTGTCAATGGTTTTCGGAGAACGCCAGAAACAACAAGTTGAAGGGGCATTTGCGATTCCAGCTACAGGTATTCCCTTCCTTGCACATGCCTCTACATCTATGTGATCATAACCTGTGCTTGGTTGTAGAATTAATTTAACCTTTTTCATAGCCTTGCACATATCTCTAGTTATCTTCATCTTGAACGTGTGATCTCCCACTATGATGTCAGCTTCTTCAAGTACGCTCAAAATCTTTTCCATGCTTTCATCGTATAAGCTAACTACTTTAATTTCTGCATTCACTTTGCTGATATAAGGCGCAAAGAGACTTTCTACGAGGGCTTCTGGTAAAGGAGAAAAAGAAGCGATTAAGAATTTTTCCTCGATTGTAATCCAATAGCGAATTTATGCAATATATTGCTTAATAATCAAAGATTTTTAGTTATTATCATTTGAAAGAGTAATAGTAAACGTTTGTTTCGTTCAAATTTTTTTATTCTCAAATTAAAAACTCTAGAAATAAAATACTAGAGGATCATTTTTAATCATGGTTAAACCCTTTTTAGCGATGATTGCCGTGTTTGTAGCTACTAGTCTTGTAACTTATGCGTCTCTTCATTTAAATCAAGATAAAGGAATTCTAGATAGCAACCTAAAAACCGAAGCGGAAGTTTATCCTTTCAAGCTCACGATGATTTTGAGCAAAGATGATTTTGAATTGCATGAAAAGATCATCATTAATTGGATTTTAACAAACATAGGCAATAACACTGAAATAGCTTATTCCCCAGACTTTACTATTAGTTTTAAAGTTTACGATGAAAATTTCAATCTGGTATATTTATCTAAACCATGCTTTGAAATGACACCTGCATGCGCAATGCCTTATCGTAGCGTTGATGTTAAACCAGGAAGCAATGTGAGTGGTCAAATGATCTTAGATCCTAAGAACTTTGGTGAGAAAATCGTTGGACATAACTCTTATTTCTTATCAATTTACATAAGCGCTAAATATCTCCCAAGTCTTGGTGATGGAACCATAATAGAAACACCACCTATCAAAGTTACTTTTAAAATTTAGTGAATAATGACCGTTTTGGTAGCCGCCCTATAGTTTCTCTTATCCTTAAAAATATCGTTTATATCTTCTAATCCTTTATTTTTCAGAAATTCTCAACTTGCAAGTTTAGTATATATTGTACTTCAATTAATTCGTTGAAAAACCAATAATGCTTACTTGAATTTCTATCTCGCTAAATACGATATTAGAAATAGACGTATTGAGATGGCTGCCTCCTAGACCAACCAATATCAAGAGACTACCATTGCTCAATATCTTTCTAGCTTGGGATATTCCACATCCTTAATTCCCAAAGGTTTTCCGAAACCGGTGAGTACAACTGCTTTCACGATACTCTAAAATTTTATAAATTTCATTATTTTATCTTTATTAATTTTTTAATCAACTCTGAATATGTTTCTACTCTTCTATCGTTCAACCTCTCTTTTCTAAAACCTTCTACTTTCTTAGGATCCAAATCAGCTATCAAGATGTCCTCTTCTTCTTTTGCTGAAGCAAAGATCTTAGGGATTACTACATCTTCTTTGATCTCGAAGTCTACGACTATGCTTTTACCTAGAAAACTAGGAGGTAAGAAAGTATTGGGAGAAGCTATATGAACCCTGTTTTCCAAAGCCCTTGTCAGAACATAAAGCTTCCAAGGTTCGTATCCAATATCTTTTATCCTAGAAGGTGCGAATATGATCTCTGCACCTTTGAGCACCAATATCCTAACGACTTCTGGGTAGACCAAATCATTGCATATCGTTATTGCTATTTTAGTGTTGTTTAGTTCGAATACGTTATATTCTTCACCTGGAATAGCTATTTCCTTTTCTGCTTTGAACAAATGGACTTTATTTTGTTCACCTATGATTTCACCTTCACTATCTATCAGAAAGCTTTTAATCTCCCTCTTTCCTTTCTCTTCTACGTAATTACCTCCTGTTATGATTGCTATCTTGTTCTCCTTAGCTGCCTTTATGAAATGAGGAATGATTTCTTTGAAATTTTTAACGTGAATCCAATGCTCAGGTAAGCATGCAATCTCTGCTTCCATTGAAGAGGCCTTCTTTATTAAATTAATAGCGCGTTGCAATATCTCGTCTTTATCTCCTCTTGAATCAGGCTGGATTAAGGCTATTTTCATGTCATGAGATTTCTCGAGAATAAATAAAAGCTTATTTACTTAGCTTCTATAAGATATATAGGAATATAGAGGATATACTTATGCGTTTATTTATATATAAAACTTTAAATACTTTAATTAAATTTAAAAAAATATGAAATCCCTTTTTGTAAAGAGTAAAGGAACACAAGAACATTTCGTACCTAAAGCTACAATAATTACACTAGCGATATATCTAGGTATATTAACAGTGGCGTGGATAGCTGTTTATTTAATTATGTTATCGAGGGGTGCTTTTGGTTAAATGGAGAAGCTAGAAGTATTTTTTGTAGTTGTTGTCTTGGCTTTCCTTGGTTTATTCCTTTCTTTGCTAGCATACGGAAACGTCATAGGGTATACTACTCCTACAGCTTGTACTATATTCCCAGAGGTGGAAATTTTTAAACCTTCTGTAGAAGAAATAGAACCGGGAGTTTACAGGGTTAAGGTCGTTGCAGCACAATACTATTTCCTTCCTGCAGAAATAAAACTGAAAAATCCTAAAAAAGTGATCTTTGAGGTTTTAAGCAAGGACGTCGTGCATGGTATTACAATAGAAGGAACAAACGTGAATTTGATGGTTTTCCCCCGTTACGTGGCTACTTTCGTATGGGAAGTACCCCAGTATATGAAAGGTACTTTCTTGATGTACTGCAACGAATATTGTGGTTCAGGACATCAAACCATGTATGCTCACTTAATAATAGAGAGGTGAGATGATGGAAACAAGCTTCAAGACAGAGGATAGGTTTTCTAAGATATCTATATCATTCGCCTTCCTAGTACTAGCCTTAGGAGGGCTTTTCGGTCTACTTCAGTTATTGACGAGGACTCCTTATTCACCGCTACAATTAGAACCAGCTACTTATTACTTAAGCGTAACTGCTCACGGTGTGTTGTTGGCTATCGTATGGACAGCGTTCTTCATAATGGGCTTAGCAGCGTTCGTGATAACAAGGGAGCTAGGACAGAAAATTAACAGCGTATTACTTAACGTAGCTTTAATTTTAACATTGGCAGGAACTTTGATGGCGGCAATTGCCATATTAAGCGGTACTTCTAATGTGCTCTATACGTTTTATCCTCCTCTTAAAGCTAATGCTTTCTTCTATTTAGGAGCAGCTATATTATTAATCGGTACATGGATTTTCGCTGTAGCTATTTTCTTAGCGTTCTTTAACTGGAGGAAGAAGACAAAGGCTGCGATTCCATTAGCTACAATGGGAGTGCTTACGACTCTCATTGTATGGCTAGAGGCAACACCTGGATTGGCAATCGAAGTCCTTAAAAACCTAATACCCATGGCTTTATTCGATACGCCTGTAGATGCTCTTGAATCCAGGACCTATTTCTGGTATTTCGGTCATGCTTTAGTCTACTTCTGGCTATTACCTGCTATAACTCTATGGTATTTCTTCTTGCCTAAGCTATTAAACACAACCATATATAGTGAAAAGGCGGCAAAAGCTGCTTTCATACTTTTCATACTTTTCTCCACACCTGTAGGATTACATCATCAATTCCAAGATCCTGGAGTTTCACCTCAGTATAAGTTCTTGCATACTGTATTGACCTACTTAGTGACAGTACCTAGTTTCATGACCGCGTTTAACTTGCTTGCTACAATGGAGAAGAGTTATAGAGAAAAAGGTGGAAAGTCTTTATTCGGATGGATTAAGCATCTACCATGGAAAGATGGTGTTTTTGTAGGAATAGCTGTTTCCATGATACTTTTTGCCTTCGGAGGAATTAGCGGGATAATAAACGCAGCATATACTATTAACGCAGTAGTTCATAATACTGTTTGGGTTGTAGGACACTTCCATCTAACTGTAGGTACAGCTGTTACTCTAACATTCATGGCCGCTAGTTATGTTATAATACCTGCTTTGTTTGGAAAAGCGATGGTATTTAAACGTTTTATCTTAGCACAGCCTTACCTTTGGTTAATAGGTATGCTTATTTTCTCTACTTCGTTCCACGTTGGAGGATTATTAGGAATTCCTAGAAGGACAGCAGATATTTTATACGGAGGTTCAGCTCCTTCTAGTTGGATACCGCTAGCACAAATAGCAGCGATAGGAGGTATTATATTGTTCATTTCAGGAGTGATATTCATCTTCAACTCAGGTTTCTCCTTGTTAAGAGGGCCAAGAGTCCAAATGGATGCAGGATCTTTATTTGAAAACAAGAACGAAGATCCTACCATTCTAGATAAACTCTCTATCTGGGTAGTTATCGCAATAGTTATAATCTTAGTGGCATACATCCTGCCGTTCATGGAGATTTATTCCAGAGGACTTTCGCCAGCCCCTCCAACGTTGCCTTAAATTAATTATATTTTTTATCTTTATTTTTGTTTATATTTTTGTTTTTATTTCTCTAAAAAAATAAATCATTAAAATAGTATTAAGACTTCCACTTATCGTCATAAGAGTATATCTTATAAATCTAAAAGGCTCATTTGTAGTCAATTCTATATCTTTAGCATAGAAGCTTGCATCTATAGGTGCTAAAAATCGAATAAAAAACGGATTGTTAATAGCTATAAAAATGAAAGTATTAATAATTATAGCTATAAATATATTTTTTAATTTATTATCTTGATAAATGTTTGCAAAATAAATTATAGATAAAAATAAAAAATATAAAATATATTGTTCATTAATTGTTTGTCTAAATATTAAGAAAATTATAGTAGTAATAAAAAAGGATCCTAAAATTTCCTTAAATTCTTTTGCATTATTCTTATGACGGAAATAAATAAAAGGAGTAGCTAGCGTAACAGGTATCCAAATATATGGTATGAATAAGGTGAAAACATAATATAAAGAAGAAAATAAAGAAGAATTTAAATAAAGTAAATAGTTTAATATCATGAATATATTGAACTGACCGAAAATTTTCTTGGCAAAAACATCTTCGACTGCGAGCAAAAGCTTCGTATATTGTTCGTTTAGATTAAGCATTGTCAATGATAGGAGAGGTAAGATTACGCCTAGGAAAAAGAAAACTGAAGCAAATTTCAAAAGAGATTTCCTGTTTTTCAGGAATAATGCAAAGTAAATGGGAATGTAGATGAAAGGAAGGCCTATTATCAAGAAGGCTAAAGTTATATAAACAAAGCTCATTTTAGATTCGAATTCTAACAAAGCTAGTAGGATGAAAGTTATGGCTAAGTTGTGGGGTATTCCCCAAATACTTGAGAATATTATAGGTATTGGATTGAATAACCAAAGCAATGCGGGTTTTACATCTTCATTCTTAAAGTACTTTGATCCTATTTTGTAGATCAGGTATCCATTGGCTACGTCTCCTATTATCATGGGTTGCTTGAGCATGAAGTAATAAAGGAAAGGCAAATCAATGCCTAATAATTTGTAAAGCGAATATGCTAAAGCTGAGAAATAAGCATAAAGAGGAGGATAAGCGATTCCTACAACTCCTTCATGCCAAAAGCTAACATCCGGATAAGCATTGATGAACTCATAAGGCCAATTTCCTTTAGCAATATGTTCACCAATTCTAACGAAAAGCTCGAAATCATAAGGATGTCCTGTCCAAAACGAGAATGCTTCTCTCAATAAAAGGGATAAAACTAGGGCTCTTTTGATGTCAAATTTCATCTTTTGAAATTCAGATCTAGTTTTCTACTACGTTTATGAATTCCCTTCTCTTTACGTCGAAGAGTCCTTTATCACTTATCTTCAGCTCTGGTATAACTAATAGACTCATGAAGGAAAGCGTTATGTATGGGTTCTTAAGAACACAACCTAGATTATATAGCTCTTCGTTGATCTTCACTAATTTCTCGGCAACTTGCTTAGGTTCCTCAGGGCTCATCAAACCAGCTATGTTCAATCTAAGCAAATCTTCTCTTTCCTTAGAAGCTAGAGAAAGTCCTCCACCGTTTTCTATTAACATGTTGACTGCTTTGCATAGCAATTTATCATCGCTCCCAACTGCTATTATGTTATGGGAATCATGGGCTATGCTAGCTGCAATCGCGCAATCTTTGAAGCCGAATCCTTTAACAAAACCTGTGCTTATGTTTCCATGACCGTATCTCTCCACGACGGTTATCTTCAAGATATCTTTAGATGTATCTGTTTTCACCTCATCATCTATAACTCTCATTTCCTCAATCAAGTGTTTAGTTATTATTTGATCTTCCACAACACCTATTACGTTGACCTTTGTGCTTTTTCCCTTTGCTCTTATCTTTAGCTTATCTTCGGTGAGCAAATTCGCTCTCATCGTATTCCCAGTCACTTTGGGCTCTACTTTGAAAAGAGCTATTCCTTTTTCTGCTACTAATTTACCATCTACGAATACTTTTTCTATCTTCAAACTTCGAAGGTCATCAACGATCAGAAAATCTGCAGGATCGCCTTCTCTGAGCAATCCAACAGGTAGTCCATAATGAAGAACTGGATTCTTAGTAACGCTCTTCAATGCTTTCATCGGGTCTATTCCAAATTCCAAGACGGCCTTCCTTAGAATATAATCTAAATGCCCATTGATTAGGTCGTTGACTAAAACATCATCACCTACTAAAAAGCACTCAAATCCTTGATCTAGAAGTCTTATGAGTTCTTTCATGTTCTTAGCCGTGGACCCTTCTCTTATCATTATCTTAATCCCTAGCTTAGCCTTTTCCAAGGCTTCTTCGTAATAAACAGATTCGTGATCTGTCTCTATCCCTGCTTCTACATATTTCCTAAGTTTTTCTCCTCTAAGCATAGGAGCATGGCCATCTATCCTTTTTCCTAGTTTCTTTGCGATCTCTATTTTAGCCATCACATAAGGATCTCTTTCTATGACAGCTTCGTAATCCATCACTTCACCTAGAGCTACGATCCTCTCAAGTTTGAAGATTTCCTCGATCTCTTTGACTCCTAGAGTTGCACCATTAGTTTCATAAACCGTAGCTGGTACACAAGAAGGTGCTGTGAAGAAAATTTTCATGGGAACTTGCTTGGAATCTTCTATCATGTACTTTATTCCCTCTATTCCTAGGACGTTGGCTATTTCATGGGGATCGGAAACAGTAGCTATAGTACCATGGGGAAGCACTACTTCAGCGAACCTGCTAGGACATAAAAGGCTGCTCTCTATGTGAATATGAGCATCAACGAATCCTGGAATGATGTATCTTTCAAAAATTTTATCAAATTTTTTTATTTTAATGATCCTTCCTTCTTTTATTTCCAGCGAACCAGAATATATTTTATCTTCGAATAAATCTACGATATTACCCTCTATTTCCATAATCTTAAAACTAGCAACCTTCTTAAATATCCTAACTTAAAGTAATTACGAAAATTCATGGATGGAGATTTTCATGTCTCAAACTTCTTATACATTAACTTTATTTATTTAATCAATTTTAACTTATTAGATAATTTATCTTTTAAAATTTTTCTTTAATTTAGAAAGTCAATGATTGTTATTGTCTATTCAAAAATACGGCCTTATTATTTCTCAAAAAATATTCTTCAGATAAGAGCACTTTGTCCCCGATTATCAACGCTTCCTTAGGTAAACTCCTTGAGTTGTATCTAGAAGCCATAGAATAACCATAAGCACCAGCGTTATGTATAGCTAATATATCTCCTTCTCTAGGCACTTTCATCTTCCTTTTCAAAGCGAATATATCACCAGTTTCACATAGATTCCCTACTATTGTCACCTCAGCATCTCCTTCGCTATAAGGATCGTTGCAATTTATAATTTCATGATAGGCATTGTAGAGCAAGGGTCTTATCAAATGATTAAAACCGCTATTCACCCCTACTATGACTTCACCATACCTGATCTTGACGTCTGTTACCTCAACTAACAATAGTCCAGCGTCTGCTACTATGTATCTTCCAGGTTCAAAGGAGAGGGCTTCTATTTCTATTTTGCTCTCTTCTACTATTCGGCATAGTTTCTCAGAATAATAATCCAATGGAAAATCGTCCTGTTCCTTCTTATACCTTACTCCAGGTCCTCCTCCAAAATCTAAGAATTCGATTTCATGTCCTATCTCTTTAACTTCAAAGGCCTTCTTGATCAATATTCTAGCAGTTTCCAAGAATTCATCAACTTCTTCCTTTGCTCTCCAATTGGAACCAACATGTTCATGCAACCCTTTAACTTTGAATCCATTTTCTTTAGCGAATCTCGCCACATCTTTGATTTCGTTTTCAGGTATGGAGAACTTGATAGGTATACCCTCATGTTCCTTACCTGCTGTAATAGTATGCCAGCTTTGACCTAGACCGCGAATTCCTGGATCTATCCTTATAGATATCTCGTTCTTCATGTTCAATTTCTGCATTTTTTTAAGGACAGATATCGAATCCACGTTTATCCTTATCCTGTAATCAGCTATCCTTAGTAGATCCTGGTGACTTAAGCTAGAGCCTGTGAACAATATCTTTTCTTCTTCAAATCCTGTATTAATAGCAAGTTTGACTTCCTCAGGCGAGACCGCATCTATCCAAGATCCTTCTTCTTTTAGAAGATTTAGGATATTTGGATTTGAATTTGCCTTCATTGCATAATGAATCCTTACTTGTTTGTCTGTATTTTTCTTTAAGACATCATAAAATCTTCTATAATTTTCCAAGATCCTTTTCCCGTTATATACATAAAGAGGTGTTCCGAATTTACCAGCAAGTTCTATCGCTGAATAACCTGCTATGCATAATTCTCCGTTTTTAACTTCAAGATGTCCTTTTATTTCCCACCACATAGGCTTCCCCTCTTAGGATATACGCTACAGGTCCTTTCATGAATACTGTGTCATCATCATTAATCCTTATGAACAGACTTCCTCCTGGAAGTTTGACTTCCACTTCATTTGAGCAAAAACCTAGCTTATAGGCTACGAAAGAAGTGGCGCATGCTCCTGAGCCGCACGCTAAGGTTATCCCAACTCCTCTTTCCCAAACATTCAAGGAGATTTTACCCTTGTTTTCTATTAAAGCGAATTCTACGTTAGTTCTATTAGGGAATTCTTCATGTTTTTCTATCAAACCTCCATATTCTCTCAGAAGCTTCTTCGCTTTTTCTTCATCTTCGAAGAAAACTATGAAATGCGGATTGCCTATGTTAGCGAAAATCCCTGAGAATTTCGCATCTTTAACCTTGATTTCCTTATTCTCTATAATCTCGGCCTTACCCATGTTGACTCCTATCAGATCGTTTTCTATGAATACCTTTACCTTCTTAGCATTAGGCCCAACTTCTATTTCTTCTATTTCGCCTATCAAAGATTTATCGAATAAATACTTCGCTATCATCCTTATTCCGTTACCGCACATTTCTGCTTCGCTACCATCAGGATTGAATATCCTCATCCTGAACCTTGTATCCTTGCCTTTGTTTATTACCAAAAGTCCATCCGAGCCTATTCCAAAGTTCTTGTCAGATAATCTAATTGCTAAGTCACTATAAACTGAGTTCAGTTCAGAATCTAGATCCTCGATTATTATGTAACTATTGCCCAAAGCGTGCATTTTGGTTATTTTTAGCTTCATCATAGGTTTTCCTCTATTATTTGGGAGGCCAAAGATATTTCCTCATCGCTAGCTGTTAAAGAGAATCTGATGAACTCATCAGCTTCATCCTTTCCTTCTTTTAACACTAAATATTTACCAGGTGTTGCGTTAATCCCTCTTTTTCTTTGTTCATCTATTTCGAGCAATCTCTTCGCGAAAGATACCGAATCTTGACCTATTTTAGTCCAAACGTATATCGAGGAAAGAGAATATGTTTTGAATCCTTTCTTCTTCAAAACTTTGGTCAAGATTCTCCTCCTTCTGTTATAGATACTTCTATTCTCTTCTACATGATTCTCATCGAGCAAGGCATGAACAGCTGCTTCTTGTATGGGATTCGCGATGCCTGAATCCATTTGTGTCTTTAACGCTGCGAAATATCTGATGAGATTTTCACCGCCTACTACGAAGCCTATCCTCAAACCAGTAGTACCGCTTCTCTTAGATAATGAATGAAAGGCTACGACGTTATCCCATGACTTAGAAGCCTCCAATATCGAAGAAGGCCTTTCTTCATCATATATTTCTATGTAAGCTTCATCTGAAGCGATTATCACATCATGATCACTAGCTAGGTCTATAAGTTTAGAATAGAATTCCTTCTTAGCTATAACAGTGGTAGGGTTGTTTGGGTAATTAATCCACATTAACTTTGGTTTGAATTTGTTGAATAATTCTTCTATATTTTCCAGCTCAGGCAAAAAGCCATTCTTTTCTTTCAAATCATAATAGATTGGCTTACCTCCTGCAAACATCACGCCTGCTTTATAAGGCGGGTATCCTATAGAAGGCACTAATGCATAATCTCCTGGGTTTAGAAAAGCCATTGGGAAGTGAAATATCGCCTCCTTAGAACCGTTTGTGATGACTACTTGGTCGTCAGCATTTATTTCCAATCCAAACCTCTTTTTAAACCATTCACTCACCGCATTTCTGAGCTCTTTTATTCCTAGATACGGAGGGTATCCTGTATTCTTATATTTTTCAGCACCTATCTTTAATCCTTCTACAGCTCCTTCATACAAATTTTTAGGATCTCCTACGCCTAGATCTATTACTCTAAATCCCTTCTTTACTGCATCGTTTTTCGCTTTGTCTACTTCTGCTAAGGAATAACTTAGGAAATTCTTTAAAACGTCGCTAGGTTCTATCATAGATAACCTTTAGCCTTGAGAAATTCTCCTATCAAAATAGCTCCACCAGCTCCTCCCCTTATAGTATTGTTTCCCAATAAGACGAATTTGTAATCCAAGATATTGCATTTCCTTATTCTACCGACCACACTGGTCATACCATTTCCTATATCTCTATCTAGCTTTGGCTGCGGTCTATCTTCCTCGTTTCGTACAACTACTGGCTTGGCGTAAGAAGGTAGATTAAGCTTCCTTAGCGGATCGAAATCTTCTAAGCATCCTTTTAGTTCATCAATTTCAGGCTTTTCCTCAGTTTCTATTGAAACGACTTCCATATGTCCATCGCTTACGAATACTCTATTACAGCTTGCACTCACTTTAATATCTGCCATCTTTATTCTATCTCCTTCTAGTTTACCTAAAATCTTCAAACTCTCCTTCTCTATCTTTTCTTCTTCTAAGGCTATGTAGGGTATTATGTTATCTACTATATCTAGAGAAGCTACGCCAGGATATCCTGCACCGCTAAGGGCCTGCATGGTAACCACCATTACTCTTTTCAATTTGAACTTGTCATGAACAGGCTTTAATGCCAAGCATAAATGTGTTGTAGAACAATTAGGATGAGTTATAATGAACCCTTTAAACCCTCTTCTCTTCTTTTGGACTTCTATCAAAGCGAGACTATCAAGATTTATTTCAGGTATTAACAAGGGGACGTCTTCATCCAATCTGTGATTCCTAGCGTTACTTATAACTATATAACCTTCTCTTGCGAATTCCTCTTCTATAGGTCCAGCTATGCTTGCATCTAATGCTGAAAAAACGATCTTGCAATTTAAGTTAGGAACACATTCCTTGACTTTAATTTCCTCGATTTCTTTGGGCATTTCATAAGATAACTTCCACTTTCCTTTCACAGCTTCTTTATAGCTTTTACCTGCTGACTTCTCAGAAGCCGCTAGTTCAGTTATCTGGAACCAAGGATGATTGGATAATAATCTAATGTATCTTTGTCCTACTATTCCCGTGGCTCCTAAAATACCAACAGGTATCCTATCCATTTTCAAAGAACTCCTTATGTAATTCTCTAACGCAATGTTCAGCAACTTTTTCTTCCAAGGCAAAACCTAGGCTTATTTCAGAAGCACCTGCGGATATCATTTCAGCACTTATACCTTCTCTTTCTAATACATTGAAAGTCCTCTCGATCACTTTAGGATTCTTAGTTACACCTCGTCCTACTAAAGCTAAGGTAGCCCTAGAATCCAATATATCTACTTTAGCTATTTTGCTCAATTCTTCATAGAGTTCTTCCTTGTAAAATTTCTCTTCAATTGTCAAGGAGACGTTTATCTCAGAAGTAGCTAGCATATCTACAGGTATTTGGAGTTCATTGAAAATTGTGAACACCTTATGCAAAAAACCATGGACCATGAACATCTTGGGCGATTGTATATTTATTACTTTCATCCTGCTTTTTTTGACAACGGATATTACTTCGCCATATCTATTCACCTCTTCTTTTATTAAGGTACCCTTGAATTTGAGGTTAAAAGTATTCAAAACCCTTACAGGTATCTCTTTGCTCTTCACGGGTATTATTGTTTTAGGGTGCAGAACTTTAGAGCCTAGGAAAGCAAGCTCGCTTGCCTCATCGTAATCAACTTCATCTAAGCTCCTAGCCTTTGGGCATAACTTAGGATCTGCAGTCATTATGCCATCCACATCTGTCCATATCTGGACTTCTTCTGCATTTACAGCCGAGCCTATTATCGTAGCAGTATAATCGCTTCCTCCTCTGCCTAGCGTAGTTATTTTACCCTTTTTATCTTTAGCTATAAAGCCTGTAACTATGGGCAAAACATCAACCTTAGAGAAGAAATTAGCTAGATTCGAATATGATTCTTCTAGGACTTCCGCGTTACCGAAGTTAGAATTGGTTATTAAACCTATATCATAGCTGTTGAAAGCTTTGGCTTTTATTCCTCTATCATTGAAATAATTTGCTATTATCTTAGCGGAGAGCCTTTCCCCAAAGGACATCACCAAATCCAAGGTCTTAGCGTTTAGTTCTTTTAAGTAGGATATGCCTTTTAATACAATTTCAAGTTCCTCTAGTTCCTCTTTGATGATGTTTGGATTAAGACCTAATTCTGAAATTACGCTTTCATGTCTTTCTCTTATGGATGAACTATTGTAATTTCCTGAAGAGGCTTCTAAGGCTAGTCTTATCAAAGAGTCTGTAACACCATTCAAGGCTGATACTACGATTATGAGTTTTTTGTGAAGTCTTTCCTTTACTATTTCAAAGAGCGTTTCTATTCTTTCTGCGCTACCTACCGAAGTTCCTCCAAATTTCATCACGATCATTTTAAGAAGATATCTCTGAATAGATCTCTGAACGAATAGAATCCTTTCTTATCTTTTATCCATTCAGCAGCTAAAATCGCACCCAAAGCAAAGCCTTTTCTATTTTTCGCTTCATGCTTTAATTCTATGCTGTCATATTCGCTATCAAACCCAACGATATGCAATCCTGTTATGAAACCAGCTCTGAAACTAACTACATGTAGTTCTTCCTTCTCTATTCTCCTGTTTATCGTTTCGAATAAAAGTTTCTCCTTCCTTTTAACATTATTCAATATGATTTCCCCTATCGTTTTAGCAGTACCTGAAGGAGAATCTACCTTTTGTCTATGATGACCCTCGAGAATGTATATGTCATACCAATCAGCCTTGTCCATAAGTTTAGCAGTTTGCTCTATTAAGTAGAAGAATATGTTAACACCTATCGAGAAATTTGGGCTATATATAAATCCTATTTCGTTTTCTTCTATTATTCTTTTAGCTTTTTCTAATTCTTCATACCATCCTGTGGTTCCTACCACGATGTTTTTCTTCAACGAAGCTACTCTTTCTATGTTCCCTAAAACAGCTTTAGGGGATGTGAAGTCTATAGCTACGTCTACCTCCTTCATGGAATCCTCGTCTATGGATCTATGGGTTGCTTCAGGATCCGTCGGATCTATTATAGATGATACAATTATGCCCTTTTCCCTTGATACTTCATGGACTGCTCTTCCCATTTTACCATAGCCTATTATCGCTATCCTCATTTCTTAGAAGGCAGATATTCCTCGTAAAGAGCCAACGTCTTCTTAACCTTCTCTAAATTACTAGGTTGCAGGTTAGTTAAAGGAAGCCTACAAGGTCCAGCTTTCATCCCTGCGAGATTCATCATTGCTTTTATAGGTATGGGATTTGTCTCTACGAAGGCTGCCTTGAATATGGGAAGTAGCTTGTAATGGATGGATCTGGCTTTTTCGAAATCTCCCTTCAATGCACTTTCTACCAGTTCTACCACCAATCTAGGAAGTAGATTGCTTATAACAGATATTACTCCTTTTCCTCCCAAAGCCATTATAGGCAAAGTCAAGTTATCATCGCCGCTTAGCAAGATTATCCTATCTCCTAAGGATTCGATGATGTCCATGACCTGAGCCATGTTTCCCGTCGACTCTTTGATTCCCACTATGTTTTTCAACAAAGAAAGCCTGACCAATGTTTGAACTTCTAAATTAACTGCAGTTCTACCTGGTATGTTGTAAATTATTATGGGTATGTTAACAGATTCGCTAATACTTTTGAAATGCTGATAAAGACCTTCTTGTGTAGGTTTATTGTAATAGGGTGCCACAATTAACAAAGCGTCAGCACCTAGATCTTCAGCCTGTTTGGATAATCTTATAGCTTCAAGAGTAGAATTCGTACCAGTACCGACTATTACGGGTAATTTGCCATTGGCTTCATCTATTACAGTTTTTATTATGTTGATTCTCTCGTTTTCCTTGATGACAGGGGATTCTCCTGTGGTACCTAAAGGAACTAGACCATGAACACCATTTTCTATTTGATATCTTATGTTCTCCCTAAGTCCTTCATAATCTACTTCATAATCCTCTCTGAATGGTGTTATTAGCGCTGTAATACAACCAACAAATCTATCTCTTTCCCCATTGCATTTCCCTATTATTTACTAATATTTAAATCTTTCTGTGTGCTTAGATTGATTTTTGTGTTTGAAGAATTCTTCTATGTTAGAACGTACTTCCTTATCAATCATGGCTTTGGCGAATGCTAAATAAGCTTTATCGAATATCTCATCGAAATTTTTCAGCAATTCAATCTTCATTTCCTTGATCCTTTTCAACGCGTTAATGTTAAGCTTCTTTATTTTTTCTATGACATCCTTCAACATAGCCTCCAAATCCTTTGCTATAAAATCTATTAGTCCAAGTTCCTTTGCTTCTAGCGCTGTGATTCTATCAGCAAACAGTATGTATTTAAGCGCACTTCTGTCTAAGAACAATAAATAAAGAGCAGAAAGCTCCGCAGGGAACAATCCTATTCTAGGTCCGCCTGAACTGAAGAAAGCTTCTTCGGATGCTATATTTATATCGGTGAATATGAGCATTTCCATATGAGCTCCTATTGCATAACCTTCCACCATGGCTATCGTGATCTTATTAGTATAAGCCAATCTCTTGAAAAAGCTGCTTAGCGACTTTGAATATTCCATAGCCTTCTCCAAGGATTCGGAGGCACGATATATTTCTCTCAAATCAACCCCAGCTCCGAACTTCTTGTCTTCACCTCTGAACACTATTATGTTGATTTCATCATCTTTCTCCGTTTCATCTAACAAAGAGTTCAATTCTGTAAGCATTCTTAAAGAGAAAGCATTGTTGCTCTTTTTCTCTTTGAAAGTTATATATGCGATTCCATCTTCTTTTTTATATTCCAAAGACTCCATAAGATTAAATCACTCAGCTAATAGTTAACGATCTCCGCTTTAGAAGTATATAACTACGAAAGTATTATTGAATTCATGGATAATGTGTTATTTCATTCGTTGTATACTTTATTCTTGATAATTATAACATGGTTTCTTATCTCAATTCCAGTTTGGGTAGCATCTAAGATCGTTTCAAGAAAAGGTTCTTTAGGGAGAGCTATGATAGCAACTCTAGTCTCAATTATAGTATTCCTAGTTTTGTTTGGTGTTTTGTCTCCGATAAATAAGATTTTTGCTTCTCTAATAGCTCTTATAGGAATATTAGCAGTCTATAAAAGCGTTTTTGAAGTAGGCTGGTTGGGTGCTTTTTTGATAACGATAATTAGTTTCTTGATTTTAATTGCTATGAGTTTAATCGCAGGTCTTTCTCTATTATTATTTTTTTAGAAAAACTGAAAATACTTTAGAATTTCTAAATTATCTAGAATGGCTTAGGATTTCTTTTAGGAATTTGGGTTCAGGTTGGACTCCGAGCAGGGTTGTTTCATCATTTATAACTATAGTAGGAACAGCTTCTACGCCATATTTTATAGCCTCTTCTTCTATCTCGCCGACATCTATTATCTCGCTTAATATCTTATCGCTTTCTATTGCAAAACTGTTCGAAGTTCTAGCTGCCAGCGGGCAATAAGGACAGCTTAGCGTTATGAGAACCTTGATATGCACTGGTTTGTTCAGATTACTCAAAGCTACCTTTGTTGTCTTGGACAGTTTAGTTTGCCCGTTAGCTAAGTTCTTTATTGTTTCTATGAAAACCGTGAACTCATAACCTCCAGGAATACCTACATATCTTATGTTCCTTTTGTTTTGTTTCTCTAATACTATTGTAGGGGCATACTTAACATCATATTCCTTAGCCTTTTCTGAATTTACTTTATAATATTCAACTTTGACTTTATCGACGTTTTTAGCTATTAGGTTCAAAATAACTTTTAGGTCTTCACAATAATGACAAAATCTAGGATCGTCTAAGAATGTAACGAGCTTTACCTCGTCTTGGAGATCTGCTAAATTCTTAACAACGTATTCCTTTATTTCTTCAAGTTCCTCTTCGCCCAAATGTGCGTGTTCATGTTCATGTGTTCCTTCATGTTCCTCTTCCATAGAGAAACTTTATTCTTTCAACTATATAAGCTGATAAAATAGAAGGGGTAAGTTTTGAATTGATATCATATTAAAGAAGGTAAGAAGTAAGCTAGAACAAGACCTAGAATTAACAATAATCCAAATTGTCTGTTGAGCCAAAATGCTAGAGCAACATACCATACATCCTTCCTGTTCTGTCTATAGAGCTTTATGAAAATATACAAGGAAGTTATTGAGAAGAGAACCAAAAGCGTTGTATATGGAAGAATACCTAAGATCGCTAGGAATATTACAGAAAGGTATGCTGATATCGCTATTGCAATCGATACCTTCTTAGCAATATTTAAACCCAATATTACAGGTAAAGTTTTAACGTTTTTTGCTTTGTCGCTGTCTAGTTTATCTATGTGCTTTCCGAATAATATTAGCATGACCATTAGAGCGTAGGGTATTGAAGCTAAAAATATCTTGTGATTTAAGTTGCCTGTTAAAACGAAATATGTGCCGCCAACCATTAAAGGACCCCAAACTATGAAGGTAGATATTTCTCCTAACCCGTAATATTTCAATTTAGCCTTTTCTTGATAGAAGTAACCAAATAACACTCCTAAAGCGAAGAACAAGATGACCAAAGGTCCCCTAATGAAAGTCAAATATATTGCAATCAAAAAGGCTAGTAAGAAATGAATCATTATAATCCTCTTAAGTGTTCCTATGCTATACAAATTATCCAAGACAGGATGCAACAAATATTTCGCTCTAAAATAATCTTTAGTATCCAATCCTTTTTTGTAATCATAATAATCATTCATTAAATCAGCTCCGCTGTGCATCAATAATAATCCTATAAGACAAAGTATGAAGTAAAGAAGATTGAAACTTCCATCCAATAAAGCTAGTAGGCCAGCTATTAAAACTGATATTACCGTGATTATGTCTATCACAGCCCTACTAGCTGCCAAATATTTAGACACGGGATCCAGTTCCTCGACTTTATCTGTTATCTTACCTTTCCAAACTATGCTATACCATCTTTTGATTATCTTTTGCATTAATTAAATAATAAAGATGAAGGGGATAATAATTATTTGATGAGCGAAGCGCTGTACATGAAAGATAGTTATTTGAGAGAGTTCGATGGAAAAGTAATAAACGTCGAAGAGAACTATGTCGAGTTAGATAAAACCGCATTTCACCCTACTAGCGGAGGAGTAGCTCATGATGTCGGAAAGCTTTTCACAAAGGAAAAGGTTTATGTGGTGAATTCAGTGGTTAAGAAGGATTCGAGAATACTCCATTTAGTGAATGAAAAAGGATTAGAGATAGGAGATGAAGTCCATGGAGTAATAGATTGGGATAGAAGATATAGGCTTATGAGGATGCATACAGCCGCGCATTTGTTGAGTTCTCTTTTCTTCAATAAACTAGGAGCCAAGATAACCGGGAATCAAATAGATGTTGATAAATCAAGGATAGATTTTAGTCTTGAGACTTTCGATAGAGCATTGATAGAATCGGTTGTTGAAGAAGCTAATAGGTTGATAGAGAAAGATGCAAAGGTTAAGGTATATTTCCTTAAAAGAGAAGAGGCCTTGAAAATACCTGGTTTGGTTAAGTTAGCTGAAGCCCATCCTCCTGATTTAGAGATATTAAGGATAGTGGAAATAGAAGGAATAGATATACAGGCAGATGGAGGTCCTCATGTAGCTAGTATAAAGGAAATAGGTAAGATCATATTGCTCAAAATGGAGAATAAAGGTAAGAATAACAGGAGGATTTACTATACAGTAACTTAGACTACAATCTTTAAGCAGCTTGCAATCTTACTTTTGTTTTATTGTATTCAAATATGTCTAAAATTATTTTCAATTTCAATTAAAACTAGAAAGATTATTCTTAAAAAACTCTAGTTATCTTAAATAATTCAAATCAATAATTCTTCATCTATTTCTCTCCAGCTTGCTATATCTCTGAACACAAGAGCACTGGGTCTTAGATATCTTTTCTTAGTTTGATAATCTACGTAAACAAGCCCGAATCTCGGTTTGAATCCTTGAGCCCATTCATAATTATCTGTCAAAGCCCAGTGTAGATAGCCTCTTACATCGATTCCTTCTTTCATAGCTTTTGTGGCTTGGAATAGATGAGAGACTAGAAATCTAGGTCTTAGGGAATCTTCTGAATCGGCGATCCCGTTTTCAGTTATTATAATAGGGAGTTTGTATTTATTCCAGGCCTCTTTTAAAGCCTTGTAAAGTCCTTCAGGATATATTTCCCAACCTAAGTCGCTGCATCTTCTACCGTCTAGAGATAATCCATTAGGTCTGCAAAAGAAACCATAATTTTCTACGAGCTTGAAGCCTATGCGACCCTCAGCAGGTCTTACCACTATTCGGCTATAATAATTTAAACCTAACCAATCTAGATGACCTTTCATATCTTCCCTTTCTCCGATCATGAAAGAATTACCTTTTGTTATTAAGTCCAAAAAATCAAGGAGTACAGCATTGGATGTTTCAGCTGCGCTTAAGTATGGTTCTTCGCTCTTTAGAGGCTCTGCAATATTGAAAACGTATGTGATGCCCACTGGCTTCTTTGATACGGCTTTAATAGCTTCATATGCTCTAGCATGTGCTTCTGCTAAATTTTTCGTTGCAATCATGGCTAAATCTAGGCTCAAATAACCTGGAGGAAAGCCTGATTTCACATCTAAATAGCCGGATGTATAAACTATATTAGGTTCATTCATCGTACTCCACATATCTGGGATTTCTTCGAATTTCCAAGCAACATAAGCTGTGAACTTAACGAACTCTACTACTGTTCTCTTATCCACCCATCCTGCTTTGCCTTTAGAAGTTTTCCTGAAATTCAAAGGTTCATGTATCCAAATAGGAAGTGTGAAGTGATTCAGATTTATTATTAATTTCTTACCTCTACTCTTCCAGTCTTCGAATATCTCTTTGTAGTGTTCCACTGCCTGCTTATTAGCTATCTTATCCAGCTCTTCCAAAGCTTTCTCCGAGACATCTACCCTTAAGATATCTCCTTTTTCATTTTCCTCTATGTCAACTTTTACATCAAAAGTCTCCTTGGGAAATACTCTGCTCCATTCGATTCCAAGTCTAGCAGCATTCATTGAGAGTTTATCCGCTATCTCGTGATCTTTTTTATATAAATCCCAATATGCAGGTCCTGCTTCAGGCAAATCTCCGCTTACTATTCTAGAAATAATGTTCTCTTCATCACGGACCCAAGACCACCAATCAGAATTCGGATCTTCAGAGCCTTTCATTCCCATTTCGAACTGAAATCCAGATTCTGAGAATCCTAATAAGAAATCCTTAGGAATTTTCACATTATAATATTCATGACTGAGTATTTAAGAAAACGTCAAGCCGGCTCTTTCTTTCAGCTTTTCTCTAAGTTTCTTCATATCTTTATGGTAAAATCTTAGAAGGGGTAACCAGAGCAACGCGCAGGGTATCCAAAATAATATGGTTACCAACAAACCGTAATACATCGCTTCAGATTCACTTAGGTTGAATGAAGAATATATCGCCATGAAAGAAGCTGAGACCAAGGGGGCAAAGGCAGCACCTATGTTGTCTGTTATGCTGAATATTGAATACAAAGAGCCTCTGTGCTCAGGTAAACTCACATCACTTAGCACTGTTGGAACGTTTGGACCTGAAAAGGAGGCAAAAACCAAGCCGATAAAAACTATCGTCAACAGAGGGATCAAGTCCAGGAAATCATTTGAGCCTTTAGGATAAGGGTAGGAAATCATGATCAAAAATATTGCAGTGCCCAACGATATTCCGCTAATAGGGACGAAAATCCTAGCATTGCGCTTACCTTTAGCTATGAAAAGATCTGAAAAAGCACCTCCTAAGAAATTCCCCAATATCATTCCTATTCCTCCAGCCAAGAGGACTATCGTAGCTAATTCCCTTTCTATCCCCCATCTGATGTTCATATACGTTATAGACCAATAAGGTATGCTTCCCCAAGGTACTGTTCCCGGTATTCCTTGAAGAAGTATGAAGAGAATCGTCTTTGTATCCTTTAAACTAGAGACGAATTCTCTTACGTTTATTTTATATCCGTATATTTTCCCTTCATCATATAGTTTCTTTATCTCAGGCTCTGAATAGCCAACTCTTATTTCCTTAATTAAGAAGAGAAAAAGAGGAACTAAAAGGAAATTCGGCAATGCTGCGATAATGAAAGATATTCTCCAATCAGGTAAAAGACCAGCCATTACCATCCCTGCGAGCGACCCTCCTCCTGTTGCAGCAGTTATGAATGCAAAGCCTCTACCTCTTTTCTCAGCAGGATAAATGTCTGCCACTAATGCTTTTGCTATAGGAAAAGATCCGCTCAATCCTATGCCTGTAAATGATCTATAAAATAGAAGTTCCCAATAACTTCTGCTAAAGGCTGTTAGAAATGTGGGAATTTCTCCTACCAAAACTGCTATTGCTAGCAATTTCTTCCTACTAATTTTATCTGCGACATAACCCCAAATGAAAGCTGTTGATATTCCTGAGACTGTAGTAACTGTACCTAATAGAGCAGCATAGAAGAACCAAGTCCTTTCATCCCCCAATATTAGTCCTTCATTACGCAAAGTTATAATCAATGGAACCACGAGATTTTGATCAACATAAAGAACAGTTATTATAGAGAACAATAAAAACGCAGCTAGTCTAAATGAATTTCCCATAAGACTTGTTATATTAAACGCAATTTTATTTAAACAATAGAGCAAAACCAGTTGGATTAGGAAAGATGGTTAGCAATAAAATATGTTAATTTCTTTAGAATTTCTAATAAAAAGTTTAAGTTATGCTAATTTAAATTAAACTGTTATACAGGATAGATTTAAGTTTCAAAGAGGATTTCTTCTTGTGATAGAAGAGATAAGGGCGAAGCTTAGCAGTTCTCTGCTCAATAGAACGATTATTCATTGTGTGACTTCCAGCTTCGCTATCTATAAAGCAATAGACATAGCAAGGTTCTTGATAAAGCATGGAGCTAACGTAATACCTGTCTTAAGTGAAAAAGCATCAAAATTGATAAATCCTATCTTGTTTGAATATGCTACTGGAAATAGACCTGTTCATAAAATAACAGGGAAAGTAGAACACGTTAGTCTATTCAAAGAAAACAAGGTAGACCTCGTATTGATAGCTCCTGCCACTGCAAATACAATAGCCAAGATAGCCAATGGCATCTCTGATAGCACAGTTACTTTAGTAGCATCTGTTGCGATAGGGCTAGGAATACCTATGCTTATAGTTCCCGCTATGCATGAACCTATGTATGAAAATCCGCTTATTAAATCAAGTATAGAGAGATTGGAAAAGTTAAGGATTAGCTTCGTAGAACCTAGGATTGAGGAAGGAAAGGCCAAGATAGCTACGGAAGAAGAGATATTCCTAGCAGTGATGAGATTGCTTCAAGAAAAACCTTTAATAGGTAAGAAGGTCCTCGTAACAGCAGGTTCAACAAGAGAATACATAGATTCTGTTAGATTCATAACAAACGCGAGCTCAGGTAAAATGGGCTTAGCTATGGCTAAGGCAGCTTGGTATCTAGGCGCAGATGTTCTCTTTGTCCATGGAGACGTGAAGATCGAAATACCTAGATTCATGAAATCAATCCATGTAGAGGACTCTGAAGAAATGCTCTCGGTCATTTCAGATATATTAGCTAAGAACAGAATAGATTATTTTGTAGCATCAGCAGCTGTTGTGGATTTCAAACCAATTGCCAAAGTTGAAGGTAAAATAGATAGTAAGATAGAGAAACTTCAGTTAGAACTGATACCTACTAAGAAAATAATAAAAGAAGTAAAGAAGATTTCTAAGGAAACAGTCCTCATAGCTTTCAAAGCTGAGTACGGGATGAATAAAAATCTCGAAGAATTGATAAAGGATTATGAATTTTGCGATTATATCGTGGTCAACGATATATCTAGAAAAGACATAGGATTTGGTAGTGATTTCAATGAGGTAATGTTTGTGGATGTTTCTAAAAGAAAGGTCAAAGAAATAAGTAAAACATCTAAAGATACGCTCGCTGGGCTCATATGGAAAGAAATACTATATGAAAGAACATAAATCTGAAGAACTGTTGGAAAGACTAGCGCCCTTCTATGAAAGTTTATGGGCTCCTTTGGGAATGCTCATAACTGCTAGGAGGACTTACAGCTCTATAATGCAAGAAGCCGCTGATTTCTTGGATTGTGAAAGAATCTTAGACGTAGGAGCTGGGACTGGAAAGCTTCATGATTTCTTGCATTGTGAAGATTACGTAGCCTTAGATATTTCCGAGAGATTTCTCAAAATTTTGAATAGAAAAAGGAAGAAGTCCTCTGCTATAAGGGCTACTGCTTTAAGATTGCCTTTTAGAAGAGAATCTTTTGAAGGAGTAGCAATGCTCTTCGTCCTTCACATGATAGAAGATAAGGATGAAGCTTTGAAGGAAATCAATCGCGTTCTTAAGAAAGGGGGTAAATTCATATGTTCTGTTTTAACTCTCAATAGCAGAATTAGCATTTTACTATCTAAATGGTGGTCTATAGACCTTTTAACTAAAAAGGAATACGTGAATTTATTTTCAAGAAACGGCTTTAATGTTTATTCTCATAACGAGATAGGAGCATGGACAATTTTCAAATGTGTTAAAGATATTATTTAGCTCGTTTATTTTTGAATAGTGCGTATACTTAAGTTTACTAGCGAGCCTTTACATTCTTGGATTAGAGAGTTATTTAGGAAGCATAAGGAAACTTTAGAGGAGTTTTGTCTGTTTAATTGTAAATTTTTACCCGAAAAAGAACTTGTGCAAATGCATTTTATTTTGGAAGCAAAGGGCGGAATAAAAGAAATATCGGAAACAATAAACAATTCAGAAGATGTTGTTCATTACGAACCTTTTGTAATCCGTCCTAATTTGCTAATAGGTTCTGTGTTGGTATCAAGATGCACACTCTGTGCTACTTTAGCTAAATCAGAATGTTCCTTCAGAAAAATGGTGAATAGAAAGGATGGAGTTTTAGAATGGGAATTAATAGGTTCGCCTAAACAAGTCTCAAGTTTATTGAAAGAAATCGAAGAGAAAGCAATCAAGATAGACATCAAATATATTGGAAGTATTGGAGGTAAGAAATCCAACCTTACCGAAAATCAAGAGAAGCTCCTCAAAATGGCTTATGAGCTAGGATATTTCGATTATCCTAGAAGGATTTCTTTAGAGGAGTTAGCTGATAAATTAAATCTAAATCCTTCTACATTAAGTGAAAAAATGAGGAGGGCGATTAGAAACTTGATTAAAGATCATATAGAAAAAAAGGATTTCGAATAAGGTTTTAGTAGAATATGGGCATTCCCGCTAATCTTGCAAAAGAGTAGAAGTAAAGCAATAGCAGTATTAATCCGACTATTATACAGAGCGCTAAACTACCTGTTTTACTAGCCTTTGAGGTTTTTATCTCAAAACTCGTCATTAATCCTTCAAAGACATTTTCTTTCTGAGGTTTTGATAAAAAGATTGTGGCTACTATGTTGAAAACAAAGAGTATTCCTCCTATTATTGCGATCAGAGCTCCTACTATTATTAAAGGAGATACCCAAGTCCATTGAGGTAAGGTCATTTCAGGATAGAAGAAAGTCCTTCGCGGACTCCCATTAAATCCAGCTACAGACATGGTTGTCGCTAATATGAGTATACCGAAGAAAAATACGTAAGGCTGTATCTTTGCTATTTTTACACTGTAGATTTTCTTCGAAGTTAAGGCAGGTATAGCATAATAGAACAATACCATGAAGGCCATGGTTGTTGCACCTGCCACTAGTGTATGGAAGTGTCCAGGAACCCATAAAGTATTATGGTAATTTACGTTTGGCTGTAAAGTAGTTTGCGGTTGAGCAATAATTCCTCCAAAGCCTATAAGGATTAGGCTAAGAACAGTTGTGGATATCGCAGGATTGCTCCAAGGAATTTTTCTTATCCATCCAAATAGGCTGGTATGGCCTGAAGCTCTTATTACGCTCTCTATAGCTCCTGCTAGTGCTAGCCCGTGTAGTAATGTAGGTACTGATAGGAAATGAGAACCTACACTTCCACTTGCCTGCTTGAGCGCATAGGACCATCCTGGATCTACTAAAATATGATGACCTATACCAGGTACTACAAATATAGGATATAAGACAAATGCTATTCTTGCATATCTTTCATTAATGAATCTTATCGCTGCAAGACCTGTTCCTAGAACTACTAGAGCGTATAATACAGCTATCGTAGCTGATATATTAAGGTATTGTGCATCATGACCCAATCCCCAGAAATACCATCTGTACACCATTACATTCATAGGCATCAATCCTACTCTCCATAGAAGTGTGTAGAGCATTGATATTGCACCTTGAATCACTACTGTCAAAGCTATGATCGCAGCTATGCCAGCACCCCATGTCACTAAAGGCAAAGAACCTGTATATGCTCCTTTAATTTTTGCATTGTAAATCGTCAAGAAGAATATTATTACAGCTATTCCTGCACCTAAAGCAAATAGCAAGTATCCTACATAAAAGAGAGGATGTGCAGCCAATGGAGGATATGCAGTAAATAATACGCTTGCGTTGCCTGAAGCTACTAGTATTTCTATCATTATTTGACCTATGAGCATAAAGGCAAATGCCATCCAAGCCAAACGAATTGAGTAGAGTTCTGAGTTCAACAAAACGGCCCCTGCGAAATACACTATAGTGATTTCAGCCCATATTATCCAGAATATCAGCATGTTAATTCCGTGTAACGTTAACCAAATATAGTAATTCTCGTGGGTTATCCCTAGTACATTTATCAAAGAAGAGACCGTAGATCTCCCTCCAGCTACGAATAAAGCAGCTATTCCTCCTATGATTATTGATAGTAATGCCATTACTAAGTTAGCTGTTATTAGTAGTCTAGTCTTATCGTATATCTTAAGATCTGCCAAAGGAGATATTCTATAGCTCATGGTATCACCTCTATGATACCTCTCATTCCACCATGACCGTAGCCGCAATATTCATTGCAAATAATGTAGTAGGTACCTTCCTTGTCAAATCTTATATTAAATTTAAAAGCCATTCCTGGCATGACCATGATATTATAAACTGCGTCTTCTCCTACCAATGAGAAACCGTGCATCACATCTGTGCTAGAAACCCAAATTTCATATTCAACTCCTTTCTTCAGGATTATCTTAGAGGGTTCCCAATAGTATTGTTTGCCCGCTAGGTATATTGGTGTTCCTGGAGGAACAGGCTTGTCTGCAAATTCCTCCATAAAAGCTTGAACAAGCTTCTCATATTCCTCATGTTCTATAGCAATTGCTGTAGCTGGTACTGCATGTTTAGCATCTGCCAAAGGCCAAAGCAGAGTAGTTAGAGCTAGTATTATTCCGATGATGAATGAAAGTGCTATCCATAGCCTTTCCTCTTTGGTGAAAGGTTTATACCACTCCTCTATTTTCTTAGGTATTACCACCATGTTTATGGTGGAATAGGACCTACGGGCATACCATGCATAGAGACAACTTCGATTAACGCCCATACACCGTAGGCGAACATTATACCAATTGCAATAGCGCCCCAGAACCATAAGTTGTCCAATAACGTTGAAGATACTTTGCTTGCCATATGATTTCTATAAATTTTGGATATAGAAAAAAATAATCCCGAATATATTTGGTATTTATTTATATACTAAAATATGAAAATATATAATTAAATACTATTATTTTTCAAAATTTTATAAGATAATATGCTTAGCCTACCAGCAAGCTTCCTGGTCACTTCGAAATAAGCTTTAGCTGCTTCACTTTCAGGTTCTGCTATCAATATAGGAATTCCTTCATCTGATAGTTTTCTTAGAGATGGGTCTAAAGGAATGCTTCCTAGATAAGGAACGTTCAATTTATCAGCCAATTCTCTTCCTCCTCCTGAACCGAATACGTCTATTCTGTTCTTGCAATGAGGGCATATTAGATAGCTCATATTCTCAACTATGCCTAGTATATTATTATTCAGTTTTTTGAACATGGTCAAAGCCTTCATAGCTATAGAATAGGCCGCAGGCTGAGGCGTTGTTACCACTAATATGCTAGCATTAGGTAATAGTTGGGCCAAAGTCAAAGGTACATCACCTGTTCCTGGAGGTAAATCCACGATCAAATAATCTAACTCACCCCAATCTACATCTGTAATCAATTGTCTGAGAGCTCCAGAAACTATGGGGCCTCTCCATATTAAAGGGGTATCTTCAGTTATGAAGAACCCAATAGAAATCACCTTAACGCCATATGATATAGGCGGTAAAAGCTTTTTCCCATCCGTTCTAACAGGATCCTTTATGCCTAACATCCTAGGTACACTAGGGCCGTATATATCGCCATCTAATAGACCGACTTTGGCTCCGCTTATAGCTAATGCTACTGCTATGTTGCATGCTACAGTGGTCTTGCCAACACCTCCTTTACCGCTTGCTATAGCTATGATGTTCTTAACATTAGGTAGTATGTCTTCAGGCAATATCCTCCTCGATGGGAGTACTTTGGCTGAGGTCTTAACTTCTACTTCCTTAACCCCCTTTATCTTCTTTAACTCATAGATTATGCTATCTTCGATTTCTTTTTTCAAAGGACATGCAGGAGTTGTAAGCTCGCACTCTACGATCACTTTTCCGCCATCTATCTCAACCTTCTTGATCATCCCCATTTTAACGATGCTAACTCCAAGCTCAGGGTCTTTTATTCTGTCTAAGATATCCAATATCTCCTTTTCTTTAATCATTCAAAACGTAAGTAAAATACCATTTATTTAAGCATGAGAATCTTAATTTTATGGATATACTTGCTATTTTATTTTTAACGCTATTCCTATCTTCCCTAATCTTATCTATGAAGATCAATTACAATTTAGAAAAAGCCTTGACTTCAATAGTGATCCTTTTAATACTCACCATCTCTTCATGGGCTTCAGCTAGTCTAAAAGGAAGCACTTACATATTTTCAGTGTTTTTCATCGCTTTCGCTTATGGTTTCTTCGTAGTCTTATTCAGCTATCTAATAGGCTTAGTTTTAGGAGGTTACAAAGATAACTCTAAACTGGTCAATAGCAAACCTAACTTGAGCTTCATATTAGCGATAGCCATTGGCTGGGTTGTGGGATATTTCTTACCAGAACATCTGCCTTTCAAAGAAGCGATATTCTATGAGCTTCTCATCCTAGCAGTTTTTGCTGGTCTTGCAACTGGCAGGTATTTTTCAACGTATTTGCTCAAGAAGAATATCAGGACTTTAATTCTTAGCATAACTAGCGCTTTTATAGGAGGTTTCATCGCTGGTTATGTATTAGCTCTCGTGTTCAACATGGACATAAAGACTTCTATGGCTATTTCCTTGGGAATGGGCTGGTATACTTATGCAGGACCTTTGATAGCTAGCTATGAAGGGGTCTTGATAGGAAATATAGCCTTTTTAGCTAATTTCATAAGGGAACAGTTAACTTTCATCCTCGTACCATTTCTTAGAGGCAATCCGCATTCTTTGCTCTGTATTGGTGGTGCTACTACCATGGATGATACACTCCCAATTTACATAGCGAAGCTAGGTAAAGAATATTCGATATTAGCTATTTCCAACGGCTTCCTTTTGACTTTGTTAGTACCTATTGTCTTACCTTTAATTTTGATTTAAAAGACCATAACACCTTCAAGATACAAAGTTAAAGAGAATCTCTCAAGGCCTGAGAACAATAATAAATAAGCTTGTAACATGGCTGAGATCTTCTTGTGTGCGCCAAAAACCGAATTACACGAGAAGGTATAGTGCGATGTTGATTTGAAGCATTAGTTAAGTTGTTCAAAATCACGTTTAGAACGATGCTTCCAATCCGAAAAATGAATGCTATAATGCTGAATTTCCTAATCCTAATATCTAGCTTCATCAAGAGAAAAAAGAGCTAGCGTACCGAAGATAGTAATATGAGGTTCAAGACTAGAATAAATTCTTTGGTAAAGATCGATTCGGTTTTTAATGTGATCATCCACACATCGAGGTTGGCAATAAAAGATGTCATTAAAACATAGAGAGCTAAGGTATTGTTCGAAGTCTCAGATATCCTTACTTAGAAAAAAACTCTGATTGGTGTTGTTATTAAAGAGTAAGCCACAAACCGTGGTCAAAATAAACAAAACCATAACTTTAAATGTTATTTTAGAATCTATATTAACACGATATGAAAGCGGCTTTCATAAGGAGACATGGAGGCCCTGAAGTAATAGAATACGGAGAATTAGAAGATCCTGTCCCCAAGCCTGGTGAAGTACTCGTGAAGATATTGTTCTCTTCTATTAACAGGATAGATACTCTGGTTAGACAAGGTTATCCTGGGATAAAAATAGAAATGCCCCATATACTAGGCGTAGATGCGATAGGATATGTTGAGAAAGTAGGCGAAAATGTAGGTAATATAAACAAAGGAGACATGGTCATGGTTTATCCCATTGTTAGTTGCGGTGTTTGCGAAAATTGTTTGAAAGGAATGGAGAATAGATGCACGCAGTGGAAGATGATAGGATTTCAATATAGAGGGGCTAATGCAGAATATATAAATGTTCCTTCAAGGAACATCATAAAACTCGAAGATGGTTCAAATCCAGAGAAATATGGCGTCCTCCCGCTAGTACTTTTAACTAGTTGGAGATCTCTTGTTACATTAGGAAGCATAAATAAAGATACTACCATCTTCCTTTGGGGAGGCAGCTCTGGTGTAGGTACGATATCTATTCAAATAGCTAAGTATTTCGGCGCAAAGGTGATAACAGCTACAAGCTCAGATTGGAAAGCTGAAAAACTCAAGGCTTTAGGTGCAGATTTGGTTCTCAATTATTTAAGAGATGACATACTGAGTAAAGTCAGAGAATTCACCGATGGATATGGAGTAGATTTAGTCATAGATCCTGTAGGTTCTGAGCTTTCTAGATCTCTCGACTTAGACTTGGCTAAAGTTGGAGGTAGGATAATATTTTACGGAGTTTGGAAAATGGATTCTTTTCCTATAAATTGGAGGAGGATTTATTTGAAGCATTTATCGATAATAGGTTTTCATACAGGGGGGAAATGGGAACTAATGGAAGCCCTTAAGTTAGTTAAGAAAGGCATAATACAACCTGTGATTTACAAAACCCTTGATTTAGAAGAAGTTGCTAATGCCCATCGAATTCTTGAAAGCGGCGAAGTATTCGGTAAGATAGCCATAAAGATTTCTAGATGATCAAGATTCCTTCATTAGCTCTTCTTTTAGCTCCTTTAATAGCCTGGCCTTTAGTCTTCGTAGTATTAAGCGAGATATTCGTTTTCGCAATGCTTTTTGCTACGATAATTTTAGGAACGACATCTTATTTTCTATTCAAAGATGAAATTCGCAAGACTTTCGTAAGAAGCAATAAACTCACTGTTATTCTAGTAGGTTTCATCGCTTCTTTACTACTTTACGGTATATTCTATTTAGGCGGATATCTAAGCAATTACCTAGGACTTGGCAACTTAGTTTCAAGTGTCTATGATATTTTGCTTGGAATTGATAGGATAGCCTTAGCTTTCTCTCTGATAGTAATAGGATTCATGGAAGAAGTATATTGGAGAGGTTTTCTTCAAGGGGTTTTCTTGGTAAATAAAAGCTTTCCTTGGTTAATATCTTCGATATACTATTCGCTAGTTCACTTAGTGACTTTCAACGTGATCTTGGTCATCGCTGCTTTAATAGTGGGGTTGATAACTGGTTATATAGCATATAGATTTGGAGTAGCGTCCTCAATAATAACCCATGTAGTTTGGCTTCAATTAATTATAGTAATATTTCCTATATTATTATCATGAGTTACGTTAAAAGAACGAATTTAAGAATACTGATCGACGCTATTAAAATAAGTAGACCTTGGAGTTTCCTTATGACTATAACTTCGGTTTCTTTAAGTACTGCATATGTTTATTATGAAAAGGGCATTTTCGACTTATTGATATACTTATTAGTATTGCTAGGTGCAGTTTTAATCCATGCTTTCATTAATGTATCCAACGATTATTTTGATACTTTATATAAAATAGATATACCTGGAGCTCCGACTACGAGATATAGGCCGCATCCAATAGTAGCTGGTTTATTCACTCCAAGACAAACATTCGCAATATCTTTGGGGTATATAACTTTAGCGCTAATTCTAGCTTTAATCTTTTTGTTTTTCCTAGAAAGGCCTTGGATAATTTTAATAGCCGCCATAGGGGCGTTGATATCCTTTGAATACACAGCTCCCCCGCTTAGATATAAGTATAAAGGTATTGGGGAGTTGGTCGTCTTCATAGGATGGGGACCTTTGATGTTTATAGGCGCTTACTATGCCCAAACAGGCATAATTCCTTCAACCTCAATTCTCGTATCAATTCCGATAGGTCTTTACGTAGCATCTGTTCTCTTAATAGATGGAATAAGGGATTATGAATACGATAAAAGCTCCAACATAAAAACCTTGCCTATATTGCTAGGTAGAAATACAGCGCTAAAGCTTTATTTCTCAATAACCACCATTCCTTTTGTAGCGGTAGTTTTACTCATCTTATTCAACTTACTTCCCATCACTAGCTTGATAGTATTCCTAAGCCTTCCTAGGCTGATCAATTTGATGAGGATCTTTTCAAAGGAAGTTCCAGACATAGCTGCACCTCTTACTGCCCAATTCACCTTATTCTACGGTATTCTTTTAATTGCAGGAATAATCTTAGGGGCGTTAATTTAATTTTTTTGAATAAATCATACCCATGAAAGAATCTAAAATTAGACCCGTATATGCTGAAGCCTTTTTCAAAGTATCGAAAGATGACATCTCCTATTATTTAATTTTTGATTATTTAGACGAAGAAAGATATTACGAGAAACTCTTCAGAAAAGAAGAGGAATTGGATAAAGAAATGAATAAATTATACTATAACATGCAGAATTTTCTAGACGAAGAAAAGGTGATTGTAAACGGTGAAAGATGCAGACCTAGGGTAAGAATGGTCGATTTAAATTTCAGAAATGGTTATGATAGGGTTAGCATTGTTTTCTTGATAAGCTTTCCTGTAAAACTCAAAAAGAGGGGTAATTATTATGAAAACGAATATGCTTCAGAGGTTGTAGAATACAATTATAAAGTTTATTGGTTTTTCCCAGAAGGCAGCGAGATAATCGAAGTCGATATGGAGGAAGACTATGAAATTCTAGATAAGAGAATTTTGGTAATATATGGTAAAAAGGGCAATAAGAGCTCTGGATATGAAATGATCTCCTTCAATCTTAAATAAAATTTCCTGATAAGTAATACAATGGAGAGGACCAAGTTAAATATTTCTTCTGAGATATTCAGGCATATTTACAATGAAGCAGAAGGTATACCTTTCTTCAAGGTCTATTTGAGTGGAGAATGGTCCTATTCTCCTTTAAGTTTTGAAGTAAAAAGTCCTATAGACATGAACGTGATAGCCAAAGTCGCAAAGCCTAACATGGATATGGTCAATTTAACACTGGATATTTTATATAAGAAAGGGAGATGGGCCATCCGAGAAACTCCTGGAGAAAAGAGGCTTAGGATATTCAACAAAACTGCTGATTTGCTTGAAGAACATAGAGAAGACTTCCTAAATGTATTAATAATAGGTAACGGTAAGACTAGATCTTCTGCTAACGGGGAGATAAATGCCTCTATAGAAAGGTTGAGAAGAGCGGATATGGATATTAGGAGAATGTATGGAGAATACGTGCCTGGGGACTGGAGCAGTGAAAGTCTTGAAAGCGAAGCTACTATTAGGAGGGAACCTTTGGGCTTGGTGCTAGCAATAACTCCTTTCAACTATCCTTTGTTCGATGTAGTTAACAAACTAGTGTATTCAGCTGTTGCAGGAAATGCTGTAATGATAAAACCCAGTCTTTTAACTCCTTTACCTGCGATAATGATAACACGACTCCTTGAACTTGCAGGATTTCCCAAGGAATCATTAGCCGTACTTACCATTTCAGGAAGCGAGACTGAAGGAATATTAAGCGATAAAAGGATTGCAGCCATAACTCTTACAGGTAGCTCTGAGACTGGTGAGAAAGTAATAAAGGCTAGTGGTATAAAGAGCTTCATAATGGAGCTAGGAGGAGGAGATCCTACTATAGTTTTAGATGACGCAGATCCTGAATACGCAGCTAGTAGGATAGCTATAGGTATAACTAGTTACTCAGGTCAAAGATGCGATTCTATAAAGCTTATCCTTGTTGAGAAACCAATCTATGAAAAACTTAAACAAAGGCTTATAGAGGAATTAAAGAAAGTGAAGGTAGGAGATCCTAGAGAACCAGATGTATTCATGGGGCCTTTGATTGAAGAAAACACTGCTATAGAAATGATTAATGCAATAGAAGACGCTACTTCCAAAGGAGGCAAGATACTCTATGGGGGTGAAAGAGAAAAGAATTATGTTAAACCAACACTCATAGAAGCAAGTAGAGACAATGTGAAGGATATGTATCTTTATAAGAAAGAAGTATTTGCGCCTATAGCTTTATTGGTAGAAATAGAAAATCTTGAACAGGCCATAGATTTATCAAATGCAAGAAGATACGGATTGGATGCGGCGATCTTCGGGAATGACATCAATAAGATTAGGAGACTGATAAGGATGCTTGAAGTAGGCACTATATACATAAACGATTATCCTAGGCATGGTATTGGTTACTTTCCTTTCGGCGGAAGAAAGGATTCTGGAATAGGTAGAGAAGGGATAGGGTATTCTCAGGAATACGTGATGGCTTATAAGACCATTGTTTATAGCTATAAAGGAAAGGGTATTTGGGAATATCTATAAATATTTAACTTATTTTCAAAGCTACTTTCAAAGCTTTTTTCTTCTCAGCCATCTCAAAAGCCTTAGGAGCCTCATCTAGACTTATATAATCTGAAATCAACCTGCTAGGATCCAATCTTCCTCCTTTTATAAGCTCGAGCAAAGTAGGGCCATATTTTATTGGATCTCCTATGGAGAAATTAAGCCTCTTCTCTGTAAGCCAAAGTTGTCCTGCAGGAAATGTAGGATATTCAAGAACATGGAAACCTATCACAGAGATTCTTCCTTTCTTCCTAGCGAGCTCTATAGCAGTCAATAAGACATCTTGAGAACCTCCTACTGCTTCTATTACTAAATCCGCACCTCTACCTTCAGTCAAGTTCCTAACCTCTTCTGCTACGTTAGCTTTGCTAGCATCTATGACTTTCATTCCTAGTTCTTTGGCCGCATTCAACCTCCTCTCCACGAGATCTATGGCTATGACTTGGGAAGCTCCTAGGATTTGAGCGCACATCCCCGCTAACAAACCTATGGGTCCGCAGCCTAGTATTGCTACAGTATCTCCTACTTCTATCCTTCCTTCTACAACCCCTGCGAAAGCGGCAGGAAGACCATCGCTTACCATAAGAGCTTTTTCATCGCTTATTTCATCTGGTATCTTCATGAGCATCGTGTTAGCGTAGGGAACTCTTACTAACTCTGCATGAGCTCCTTGATAGGTTTCTCCATAAACAGGACCCATTCCGAATATGTTTATCCTTTCACATTGAGTATAGAATCCGTGTTTGCAGTACCAGCAATTTCCGTCTGCTATCCAACATGAGACTACGACTCTATCTCCCTTCTTGAATCCTTTAACAGCGCTTCCTACTTCTTCTACTACGCCGATGAACTCATGTCCTATTATGTCTCCAGGAGTTATAGTTATGTATCCCTTATAAACGTGCAAATCTGTGCCGCAAACACCAGCTAAGGTAGGTCTTACTAAAGCATCATCTTCTCTTAATAGCTTGGGTTTTTCGACATCTTCAACTCTTATATCATAGGGATTATACCATCTTGCAGCTTTCATGCTAAGAATTCGGTAGGTACTTTCTTAAGGGCATTGACGAAGGCTGCCGATGCAGCGGCATTGGTTATCAGTTTGAATACATTGCCTTTAGCCTTAAGCCTTCCAGTCATGATCGCAGTGGTAGGTCCTAGTTCGCCCAAAGCTATTTTCTTCATGTTTTCATAACTTCCTGTCAAGATAATAGGGGATTCTTTTTCGTTAGGATCATTCAAGAATTCATAGGATCTACATTGACCATGATATAGATCCAATCTTACAGTAATCTTATCTCGATTGAAATATTCTTTAACAGGTTGTGGGAGGTCTGTGACCACCAAAGTTATAGGATCTTCCCAGTTTTTAGCAGCATTGTTATATTCTTTATCAGAATTTAGAATTTGCATGAATGCATCGAACCATTCTTTAGATCCAAATATAAATTTTTTGGTGCTCATGTTGTAGATATCTTTTTGCTTAATATAAGTTTTCAATAGTTTAATTGTAATAATTCTGGGATTTACTAACAATTACTTTTATTACTATCTTCCAAGAACAAAACTTATGTATATCCTTTGCTTGTTACCACTGCAGAGACGTTATCGCGTGAAGTTGGATTATTCTAAGTAATTAGGTATTGAAGGGTATTTGTTCCAGAAATCAGGGTCATGGCATATCACTATCTTAGCTTTATTCGCCTTTTCCCAAACCTTTAGCTGCTTAACGAAGGTCAACCATTCATCGTAATCTGATAAAAGCCAACCTTTTGATTCTAGCTCCAATTCCCTAGGTAAGTGTATATGATCTGCGGTGAAGAAGTAAGTATTGTTCTTTTTCGTTTTGACAGCAAGTACGGTATGACCGGGCGTATGGCCTCCTGAGAAATAAAGTCTTATTCCTTCTGCTATTTCAAATACTGGAAGATCGACTATATACCAGTTAGCACCTTTTAGATCATTTAAGTTGGCTGATTGATAAGCCCCTTCCTTTCCCATCCATAATAACATCAAGGCTGTTTGTAATTCCTTTTTATTGACTATTAGCGGTGTCTTTTGATCTTTAAACAAATTAGTTTGACCTACATGATCGAAATGAAGGTGAGAGTGTATTACGAAAGCTATATCGCTTGGTTTAAGACCCAAGCTTGAAAGTTGCATTTCTAATTTATTTCTTTCCTCAAACTTTATCACAGGGAAAGCTTCTAGTACTGCTTTAGTGTGGGTTTGCCATGCATCCGGGGCTACTCCTGTATCGAACAACAAATAACCTATATCCGTATCTAGTATTGCACCAGTAACTGGGATTTCGACCCAAGCTCTCTGTGGGCTTCTTTCACTATATGTCATTGCTCCCCATCCGGGCAAAAACCAACCGCCATCTCCTGCAAGCCATCCAAAATCTGTTAAATAAATTCTTTTAACTACAGACATACCATAAAAAAGTTTTTTAGATATTTAAAAATAAATAAACATGGCATCTTATGTTACGTATTCGCAATTTAACGACCCAGTTTTTACGATTTCTCTCCCACAAACAATAAAATTCGGTTATGGAGTAAGTAAGGAGGTAGGTTATGAAGCTAAGAGGCTTGGACTCAAGAAAGTTTTACTGGTGGTAGGTAAAAGACTTATAGAAAGTAAAATTTGCGAAGAAGTAAGAGCTTCTTTAGAAAACGAAGGAATAGAAGTTTCAATAACAGATAGAGTGAGGATAGAACCTGAAGATGAAGCTTTAATCGATGCTTATAAGGACATTAAGGACAAAGACTTGGACGGATTTGTAGCTTTAGGAGGAGGGTCTACGATAGACACGGCTAAGATGTTGAATTTGCTTTATACATACCCAAGACCTTTGGAGGATTATATAAACAAACCTGTAGGTAAAGGGATTATACCTCCTGGACCTTTGAAACCTCTAATAGCTATACCTACCACTGCAGGAACTGGAAGTGAAAATACTAGCGTGGCTATACTCGACGTTAAAGAACTTAGAGTTAAAACTGGAATAAGTAATCCATACATGAGACCTACAGTAGCTTTGATAGATCCTTTAACTACGATTTCATCACCTCCAATGGTCACCGCTTCATCAGGATTGGATGTCTTGAATCATGCCCTCGAATCCTTCACTTCAAAACCTTATACAGCTAAGCCTTCGATAAAGAACCCTGGAGAAAGACCTGTTTACTCTGGTTCAACGCCTTTAGGAGATCTTTTCGCAGTTAAAGCTATGGAATGGGTTAAAAAATATATAAGAAGAGCTTTTGCAGATCCTTTAGACTTAGAAGCAAGGTATTACATGATGTTAGCCGCAAGCATAGCTGGAATAGGATTTGGGCATGTAGGAGTACATGTTCCTCATGCAATGGCATATCCTATTGCAGGTAATGTTAAAGGATACTATCCTCCAGATTACGAATTCGGTTACCCAATAGCTCCTCACGGAATATCCACTGCTATCCCAGCGAGCTATGCGTTTAGGTACTTGGTTCCTTATAATATAGATAAATTCAAAGAAGCAGCTAAAATCTTGACCGGCGAAGAACTGGAAGATGCCAAGGAGATAGGCAATGCGATATTTGAATATTACATTAAACTTCTAGAAGAATTAAGCGTTCCTATTAACTTAGGAGAGATAGGTTTCGCTAGAGCAGATTTAGATATTCTAGTAGATGGAACCTTAAAGCAACAAAGGTTGCTCGTATTATCCCCTAAAACTCTGACTAAGAAGGATTTAGAGAAAATATTCATAGAAGCGTTAGGATAAATTCTCTTTTTCCTCATAGATCGGTTCTATTGCTTAATAATATTATATGACTTAGCAACCGTTAATTTCGAAATTAATAAAAATGTCTTCAGTGTAGATTATCTTATTAATCTTCGTAGTTTACCCCATTTTAGCAACTGCTTTTCATTCATGTTTTAAATTCTCAATAGAAGTTTTCAAATAATCAACGAAATCTTATTTGCGAAAAGAAGCATTAGAGTAGCTAAGCGGTCCTAAGGTATTCCTCTGGAATTATATTACCAATATTGAGTATTAGATGAGGATCGAAGGTTTTCTTTAATCTGGCCATTTGCAGCAATACTTCCTCGCTGTAAAGCAAAGAGATTAATGGCTTCCTAATCCCTCCTTCGATATAATACTTCTTACCTACGCCATGCTCTGCGCTTATAGTCCCACCTAGCTCTACTGCTTTCTTGAGCAACTTCAAAACGTTTTTTTCAGCGATCCTTTGCTCATCATCATTTCTTGGTAAGAAGTTAAAATGAAGGTGGAAATTACCTATATGACCGAAGAGAACGTATTTTATCCCTGAACTTTTACCTACTTGATGATAATACTTATACATTTCTTCGAATCCAGATTCAGGCACTGCTATGTCTGTTGCTATTTTACGCGTTCCATGTAATCTCAAGAACTCATTAACTCCAGCAGGTAGTGCATGTCTTATTTTCTTAGCTTCTTCAATTATAGAAGCTTCTGCATCGAAACTAGAGAGCAATTCGTTTAACATTTCCAACTGTTTCATTTCCTCATCTTCGTTTTTCGATTCTATTTCCAAGTCTATTATAGCTTTCGCATTAGCAGGTATTTGTTCGCTATACCTTTCTCTTAGAAAATCTAAGGAATTTTCATCGAAAAATTCTACAGCGATGACGTTCAATTCTTCTTCCCTAGCTTTCTTACGCATTAACTTAGAAAATCTAACTGCATTATATTCTTCTTTGAAATAAGCGAAGATCGGAGTTATCCTATTGGGCTTTTTTATCAACCTTACTTCTATCTCGCTTATGACCCCTAAAGTTCCTTCAGAACCTATGAACAAATCGATCAAATCATCGCTTATGAAATAACCTGCAGCGTTCTTCTCTACTTTAGGTATCTCATAATTAGGCAGTTTAATGCTCAGTTCTCCTTTGGAAAGTTTGAGTTTGAACTCTTTATCTTTTGCTAAGTTTTCACCTCTTCTTATTTCTATAACCTCAACTATCGGTAGCACTATTCTAAGCCTTTTAACGTAATCTCTTGTTGAACCATATTTAAAGGTCCTTGATCCTGATGCATTAGTTGCTACGTTTCCTCCTAAAAGCGAGCTCTCTTCTGTGGGATCTGGGGGATAGAATAATCCTTTGCTTTCAACCATCCTTTTGAACACGTACAAAGGTATTCCAGGAGGCGCCTTAGCGTAATATTCCCCTTTCTCATCAACTCCTATGATTATAGAATAAGTCCTGCCGAATTCGTTTGTCTTTATGAGCTCTTCATTTTTTGAAGCCTTAGCTCTTACTTCAGAGAACTCTTCCATTGAAACTATAATCCCTCCTAAAGGAACACGCGAACCAGTTATTCCTGTGCCTGCTCCTGAGATCGTTATTCTTTTAGATTTAGATATCGCTTCATTGATAACTTCAACGATCTCATGTTCATCTTCAACGATTATTAGCTCGTCGGCAAAACCTTTAATTATCCTTGATTCATCATATAAATACTTTTCAATTATTTCGTCATAATATCTTTTCATCATATTTAATTGAAATTTCCTCATTAATAGGTTGGAAAAGTTTTTATTTTACGAACATTAATCTACGCATATGTCTGAGCAAATAAGCGAGAAAGAAGTCATTGAAGCTTTGAAGAATTGTTATGATCCTGAGATACCTTTTAACATAGTAGATCTTGGATTGATTTATGGTCTCGAAATAGAAGATCAAAAAGTTAAGATAAAAATGACTCTCACTTCTCCCTTCTGCCCAGTAGCTCCTTTAGTAATAGAGCAAGTTAGAGAAGAAGTGATGAAGGTCAAAGGAGTAAAGGAAGTAGAAGTAGAGCTTGTATGGGAACCTAGGTGGACTCCTGATAGGATGAGCGAAGATGCTAAACTCGCTTTGGGTCTTATATAAACAGAGATTTTTCATTTAAAGAAAAATTTACTTATAATCGAGATTTAAATATTGTTATTTTAAATTATTAATATATTTCTATAGTTTATCCTCGTATAACTTTCCCATCTTTGATTAAATCTATTATTAAGGAGATCTTGTAATATTTCGTGACTTGTTTCTGCTCTATGAGTTTGATTGATAGGTATTGCAGAAGTAACTACGAAAATGAATGAAAATTAGAGCTGTAATTTCTTCTCAAACATCTTGAATCTTCAATGGAAGTATCATAGAATCGATATTAATAGCTTTCTTGTTTACATCGTTAATCAACAATAGGTTAGGTTTTTAAATTATGAGCAAATAAATAAGTATGGTTTTCACGTTCGAGCAAGCAACTGCTTTAGTTTTGCCATTTATAATAGGGTTCTTGATAGGTTATATACTAAAGCAATCCCTAAAACTATTAGGCGCATTGGTTGCTTTAGTGCTGATTTTACTATTAGCAGGATATATAAATATAGAGTTTCTTCAATTTGTATTTGCGAATTTGCTAAACTATGGTGCCAATGCTTTAGAAGCAGCTACAGCTGTAGGAGCGATTCTTCCATTCTCTTCTATGTTATTTATAATAGGTGTAGCTTTAGGTTTCTTGATATCTAAGTGAAGATAATCGCTTGTGTAGATTTGGATTATTTTTATGCCCAATGCGAGGAAGTATTAAATCCTAGCTTAAAGAATAAGCCAGTAATAGTATGCATTTTCTCAGGTAGAGGAAAAGAAGGAGGCGCAGTGGCGACTTGTAACTACGTAGCTAGGAAGTACGGCGTGAAGTCTGGGATGGCCATATCTCAAGCTAAAAAGCTACTCGAAGGAGTCGAGTCTTTCTTCATACCTGCGAGACTAGAGATTTATGAAGAAATCTCGAGGAGGATAATGGGAATAATGCGAAAATATGCAGATAGTTTTGAAGAAGTAAGCATAGATGAAGCTTTTTTGGACATAACTAAAGCATCAAAGGCAGATTTCGAAGTAGCAAAGGGGTTGATGGAGAAAATGAAAGAAGAAATATTCAAGAAAGAAAATTTAACGTGCTCTGTAGGAATCTCTTTTTCTAAAGTAATAGCTAAGATTGCCTCTGGTTTGAATAAACCTAACGGGTTGGTTGTGATAAGGCCTGAAGATTTGGAAAAGGTCATTTGGCTTCTTCCTGTAGAGGAAATTCCTGGAATAGGGCCTAAGACAAAGGAGATTTTGAACAAGCTTGGACTTTATACAATAGGAGATCTAGCAAAAGCGAATGTTTTAACGTTAATTCAAGTATTCGGTAAGAAAACTGCAACTTACCTAAAGCTCGCGGCTGAAGGAAGAGATAAAGAAGAAGTAAAGCCAGCTGAGAAAGCTAAACAATATAGCAGGATGATAACGCTTAAAGAGAATACGTTAGCTTTAGCGGATATCCTTCCTTATGTGGAATCTTTATGCAAAGAATTATCTGAAGATCTCAAGATGAATAATAAATTGGCTAAGGGGATAGGTTTAACTGCGATATTAGCAGATCTATCTACCATTTCAAAAAACAAAACTTTAGATCAACCTACTAATGATTTCAATAAAATATTCAATACAGCCAAAGATTTACTTCCAGAGCTAATAGCCAAATCCCGAAAGCTCTTCAGGAGAATATCTGTTAGAGCATATGGTTTAATAGATGTGAGCAATCTTGAAAATCTCGAACATTTCTTAGCTGATAGAATTTAATTTTTTGAAGAGTTCAATTATTTCTTCCTTGCTAACCCATGGGACTTCTAGGTATTCTAGTATTTCATCTTCGCTCATCCCTAAATTTTTGGCTTCTTCGATAGTGTATTTATACGCTTCGATTTCTGTGGGTCTCTCTACGTAGGTATAGTTATTATCGAATAGATTCATACCTCTTCTCCATTGTCTAACGTGTATCAACTCATGTAGAATGTCTAAGTAAAGATACCTTAAGTCTCCTTTCTTAATGTATTCTTTGCAAATGTATATTGAACCATCGCTGTCTTCTACCCACATGTAGCCTTTGCATCTTACAATCCTTATTTTCACGTTTTTCTTCATATCTTCGAACTCGGATTTTAATACGTTCTTTACTATCCAAGAATCCTCCAATCCTGAGAATACTTCTTCTAAGCTGTACTCGCCTTCCTTTAGCTTCCTGTTTATTTTGAAATTCTTCATTTCCTTTATTTACTTTATACCAAATATATAGTATGGATATTTTTATATTCCAACCAGTTTCTCGAACCACGAAACTTGTGATGCAAGTGGAAGAGGTTCTTGTGAGAACTGAAACTAAATACCAGAAAGTGCTGATTGGCAGACTTAAAGAATATGGTCTGTCTCTTGTGCTAGATGAATTGCTACAAGTAGCGGAGGCAGATGAAGCATTTTATCATGAATGTTTAGTCCATCCAGCTCTTTTGAGCTTAGAAAACCCTGAAAGTGTCTTAATAATAGGAGGAGGTGACGGTTGTGCTCTTAGAGAAGTGCTAAAGCATGATGTCGATGAAGCTACATTGGTTGATATCGACGGAGAATTAGTAGAACTTTGTAAACAATATTTAAGGAGCATAAATCAAAATTCTCTGAAGGATAGGAGAGTAAGAATAATAATAATGGATGGTAAACTCTTCATCGAAAAGCAAGAAAAGAAGTATGATTGTATAATCTCAGATTTAACCGATCCTTATGGTCCTGAAATATCAAGAGAACTCTATTCGAAGAAGTTCTTCGAAAAAATTTCTACTCTGTTAAGACATGAGGGTATCTTTGTTACTCAGGCCGGATCTGCCTTTTATTATGGTGAAATATATGAAGAAATTTTAAGGAATGCTGCAAGCGTCTTCAAATACGTTAAGGGCTATGAAGTTTGGGTCCCTTCCTTTGGTTATAGTTGTTCCTTCATAATCGCTTCAAATTCAAAGAACATAGAAGATATTAGAGAAGAAAGCATAGAAAAATTGATTGAAAAAAGAAAATTGAAGCTTAGATACTATAACGCTAGTGTTCATTTAAGCTTGCTTAAAAGACCTGTTTCAAGAAACCCTTTAACGATCTCGAACCTTTAGTTTTGCTTTAGGTAGAAGTTCATTGCTAAGACTAGATATTTTTCCCTTGTTTTTGCATTAATTTATGTTTTGAAAGCGCTAACTTTTATTCATTTTCCAGATTTTTAGTTTTTCATCGTGGATGCCTAAGTATCTAAGGGATCGAGAAACTGATTGGTCTACTAACTCTAATATATCCTTAGGCTTAGAATACCAAGGAGGTAATGGAGGGAATATCGTTACGTTAGGTAGTAGGGCTAGCTTTCTTAAATTTTCTAGATGAATATAACTTAAAGGTGTTTCTCTTATGACTAATACAAGAGCTCTCTTCTCTTTGATGGAAACATCAGCCGCCCTCAACAATAAATTTGTAGATAAACCGTTTGCGATTCCTGCTACTGTCTTCATAGAACAAGGCGCTATGATCATACCATCAATTGGATAAGAACCACTAGCTATTGGAGCGTCAAAATCGAATTCATCGTAATAAAAGTCACTTAGTTTTATCACATTTTCTTTATCCATTTCCATTTCATCTTTTATTACCTTAAAAGCTGAAGAAGTTACTACTAAATAACTTTCATGTCCTAGCTCTCTTAATCTTATAAGCGTCCTTATTCCGTATATTGCTCCAGAGGCACCTGATATACCTACTATAATTCTTTTCTTCAAAGCTCACTCACCTCTTTAAGAATATTTTTAATTTCTTTAGCTGTATATCTTTTACCTAATAGCTTATCCAATATTCTAGATTTTAAAGATAATTTAGGTGAGCAACCACATGCAAAAGGATGTCCTCCTCCATTGAATTTTCTAGCTATAGGAAGCAGGTTTATCTCTTTATTTAATCCTGCATAAAATGAAACAGATCTGTTTGAATATATCACTACCGTGAAATCTAGTTTATGCTCTAAGCTTGCATACTTACCGCTTATACTCCCTGGAAGCTTGCTTTTTCTAACATCTATTATCGCATATCTATAACCATTTTTTGTGGTAAAGACTTTGAGTTTCTTTACGGTTTCTTTTATTTTACTGTCATTCTTTTCCTCTTTACTTGCCCATTTAATTATTTTTTCATCGTTAATCCTTCCTTCGCTTAGAGCCTCAAATACGTATTGTAATCTCTTTTTATTTCTTATAGCTCTGTTTATGTTTATAGTTTCTTTTAAAGAATAGTTAGCGCTATCTGCATCGTTAGCTATGATAACTAATTCATTTATCACTTCATCACTACTTTCTAAGGTTTTAGCTACAAGTTCGGCTGCACTTATAGTTGGTTCTACCACGATCTTAGTTTTGTTTCTAAGCGTTTCTAGAGCTTTTTCGGTCCATTGATGATGGTCTATCCAAGTTATTTCACAACCAGATTTTATCAATCTATCAAGATCACTCGCTATAATTCTGAGATATTCATCATTTGGCGACAAATCTGAGATGAAGATCTTTTTGTCATTGACATTAAGAGATGATAAATGAAAGGGTAAGCTCCTAGGAGAAGAAGGTATGTAAAATCCCTCTTTGTAGTTTCTCTTTATTATTGATGCACAAATTATACCGTCGACATCATCGTGAGAAATTATTATTATACTTTGATCTGTAGTTATTTTTCTTTTTTCCTTTCTTTTAATTAATTCTTTTATCTTTGAAAATATTTGCATTAGATGCGAATCAATGAGGCTCTATTTAAAATTTTAGACATGTAAGGGCCTTCGAGTGAATATCCGAATTTCCTATAATAACCCCTAACACCTATGGCGCTTATTATTACCATTTTGTTTATTCCATATTCGAAAAAGGCAATCCTCTCAGCTTCAGCTAAAAGGGCTTTTCCTATTCCTTTGTGCTGCCATGCTTCTTCCATCCTCAATCCCACAGGAACAGCTAAACCATAAACATGGAGTTCTCTAACGATTGCAGCGCCTTTTGCTTCTTTTTTCCAAGAATTCTCTGGTATTCTTAATCTAAGGTAACCTATTAAGGTCAAATCTTCGTCCTCAAAGGACAAGAAGTATTCATTCCCTCCAAGGGTTCTGATTTCCCTTCTAATTAGCTTTATTTTATTCGGCATTTTAATCTTCTCTTTTATTTGTCTTATTCCTATTTCCCTACATCTAGTGCAAAGGCACCTTATTCCTTCTTTTTTTAATTTCTTATCGATATACTCTCTCAAATCTCCTCTTTTTATACCTGCTATCACTAAGCTAGATGGTAAATCTCTTTGAACCCTGTTTATTCTCACATAAGGGGGGAGGAACTTTGTTACTTCACGCATTATTTCTGCCACTTCGTCCTCTTGAATTGGTGAATACTTACCTTCAAGGTATTCTTCATAAAGCTCTGAACCAGGCATGACGAGCGTTGGGTAAATTTTAATCATGTCTGGAGAAAATCCCTCATTGTAAAATATTGTTCTAAATGTTTCGATGTCTTTTTCTTTATTAGAACCAGGCAGTCCTAGCATTATATGATAACAGACCTCAAACCCAGCATCTTTGAGTAACTTCGTTGCTTTTATAACTTCTTTAACACCATGGCCTCTCTTTACCCTTTCTAATACATCATCGAAAGTAGATTGAACGCCTATCTCTACCCTTGTAACACCTAGTTCTAGTAATTCTTCTAATATTGTTTCATCCAACCAATCAGGTCTTGTTTCAACGGAAATGCCTACGCATTTTATCAAGGAATTTTCATTTTTGTTTATTTCTTCCTTATAATCAAAGTTTTCATTGTAATTCACTTTAGGAAAGTCATTTAAGGCTTTTACAGCTGAAGCTATAAACCACCTTCTATAATTTTTAGGCAAGGCTGTGAAAGTTCCACCTACCACTATTATTTGTGATTTCGAAGGAAAATGACCCATTAGCAAATACTGCTTTAATCTTTCTATTGTTTGATAGTAGGGATGGAATGCATTCATCGCTGCTCTATTGACCGCTGGTTCTCCTATCAAATAGCTTTTAGGTCCTCCATAATTGGGTCCTCCGAAGCAATATGTGCATTTTGCTGGGCAATCAAAAGGAGCAGTTACAATAGCAACTACGGATATTCCTGATGCTGCTCTTATTGGTTTCTTTATCTCTTTTAATTCCACTATTTAAGTTTCATTCTTTGAAGAAATTAATAAGTATTTTAAGAAAAGGAAAAATGTGAAAATAAGGAAATTTAAGTTTTCAGACCTAGCATCCTTAGTTAATTTGTACAATAACTTCATGAATTTTGATCCTGATTTCGTAGAGCTAAATGAAGAGAGTTTTAAAGCCAAATTCATAGACATGCCGTTTTGCTCTAGAGATTTAATTTTCGTTGCAGAACAAGGATCAATATTGGGGTGTATTTTTGCCGATGTAGATCCTTTAATGGAAGAGAAGTTCAAGAAAAGGATCGCAGTAATAGATTTATTATTAGCTAAAAGGGAAGTTTTCCATGAAGTTGCTTCATCTCTTTTGGACTATTTAACAGTTAAGTTAAGGGATTTGAAGGTGGAAGAAATTCAAGTTCATTTCGTAGCAGAAAACCTCGAACAAGAAAACTCATTTTATAGAGAAAATTTCGAGTTGTCTAGGGTGTGGTATTACATGGAAGCAGAGTCTAGACCTTTTATGTTAGAGGATCTCCCTGAACATTTTTCTTGGCAACATTTGAAATTTAAAGGCAGAAAAGCGAATGCTAGGAAATGGATAGAATGTTATAACGAAGTCTTCAAAGACCATCCTTATATGAGGCCTTTAAGATATGAGGAACTTAAGATCTATTCTCTTGAAGAGAACTTCGATCCTACGGGATACTTTGGTATATTTAAAGATGATGAAAATAAGTTCATAGCTGAATGTTCTTGTGAAGCTGAACCTGCAAAAAACAAAGGAGTGATATGGACAGTTGGTGTGCTTAAGGAATATAGAAATAGAGGTCTTGGGGAACTTCTAGTTAAAAAAGCCATCGATTGGATTTATAACAAAGGCTTGAAAAAGGCATCCATACACGTAGATAGTCAAAACGAGATAGCCTTCAAGCTATATTCTAAGCTAGGGTTTAAACCTATAAGGAGGAGGTTATTCTATTCTAAAATCCTCTAGTATTCCTGTAATGCTAGAGAAAATAGAGTAATTTGTTCTAAGTTCTTTAATTGCACTTTCTCCTAGATTCTTCTTTTCTGCATAATCCCTAAGTTCGATCCAATTTTCTATAGCTTTTCTTACATTCAAATTATTTTCTATATTTTTAAGAAATTTTTTTCTGTAATATATAATTCTTTTTATTATATTTTTGTCATCTTCTCCTTTGTTTATTTTTATTTTCTTAAGTTTATTTTTTATTTTTTTATAATATTTTAATTTATTTTGATCGAAATTATAATCTTTATTTATTTTCATTGATAAGAAATAAATTCTAATATCATCTACATCATATTTCTTGATTATTTCTCTGAAATATATTGTGTTCCCCAACGATTTTGACATTTTTTCTCCCTTGAATTTAAGTAAACCGGTATGAAGGAAATTCCTAGATACAGGATATTCTCCTTTAAAATATTCTCCTAAAGTTAATATGTATTCGTGATGCGGAAATATCAAATCCTTAGCTCCTATATGCAAATCGCAATAGCCGCCTAAAACATAGTTTATTACCGTGAAATCTTGAAGATGCCATCCTATCATTCTTCTTCCAAAGCTCGTGTTTATTTCGCCATCTTTCAATGAATACCATAGCTTAAAGTCTGCTGGATTTCTTTTGTTCTCAGCAGGTTCTAATAAAACATTTAGTATTCTTTGTTTATCAATTCCTGAAAGTTTTCCTATGTTATTTGAAAGTGAAATATCGCAATATATTCCTTCTTCGAGTTCATAGGAATAGCCTTTTTTCATAAGATCTTGTATTATTCGCTTCGATTCCTCTGAAAGCTCAGAAGGTTTTATTGGAATGAAGTGCTTTATTCCTAGAACTTTCAAATCTTCATTTATTCTTCTGAAATATCTTTCTACTATTTCGTTTTCATCGATTTTTTCTTGAATAGCTCTTTCTATTATTTTTATGTCCATATCGGTGAAATTGATAACGAAGATGGTTTCATAACCCTTGAATCTAAAGTATCTATTGATTAGGTCTGCTATTAACAGGACTCTTAAATGCCCTAGATGAAGATCATCATAAAGAGTAGGGCCGCAGACGAATATCTTTATGGAATTTTCAAGGGGCTTGAACTTTTCGAATTTTCCGTGAATTCTATTGTATAATCTGAGCATAAGCGGATTTATTTCTTTAGTTAATTAAATTTTATAATGAAGTTAGTTTTAAAGAACGAGAAGGATCTCTTGAGATACATTTCTTCTTTGAATGTAGATGAAGGTTTAAGGATATTTCAAGGAGATTTTGAGTTCATCATAACTAGGTATGACTTGAATTTCTACCTCGAAGTAAGGTTTAAAAATGGAGTATCTAAATTCATCTATAAAACTGAAAATGAAGTTTTAACTAAATTAAAAGAATTTTTAATTTTCCCTCTAACTATAGAATTTTATTAAAACTTCATCGATACAATCTTTGGCATCTAGGGCAGAAGTAGGATATCCTTCTCAAACTACCTAATCGCTTTACTTTAATCTTGGTGCCGCAGAATAGGCAATTTTTTCGTCCATAAATCATCGTGAAGCTAAAAAGGTTTAACCCATCCTTTCTAGCCTTATAGAAGATCTTGCAAAAATCACGCATCCATCCAAGCATAAATCTAAGCTTTTCCTCTTTTATTTTCTCTATTTTTGAAGCTGGATGTATCCTAGCAGCGAACAATGCCTCGTTTTTTATTATGTTTCCTACTCCTGGAAGTATGCTTTGGTCGAGCAAAATATCACAAACGTATCCTTTTCTCTTTTTCAATCTTGCCAATACTTTTTCAGGATTCCAATCTTTTGCTAATATGTCTTTAGCGTTAGCTCTGAAGTATTTGACAAATTTAACTGAACAATTATAAAAATAAACTTTGTTATTTGTTTCTATGGATAATCTTATTCTTTTTTCATCTTTGGTTATTTTATTTATGGAATAACTTCCATACATAAGAAAGTGTATTTTTATAAACCCTAGACCTTTTATTTTTATTAATAGATTTTTTCCATGACTGTATATTTTTTCAATTTCTTTATTCAGCAATTCTTCAAAATTTATATTTCTAGTTCTGCCCCATGCTTTTTTGATTACTTCTCCTTTGAATATTTCATTTAGTTTTTCAGCAAGCGCTTTTACACTCGGGCCTTCCACTCTTATTTCCTTATTAAAAATGTAAGTTTTAAGAATTTTGTTTAATTATATTCATAAATTCAATCGCATCTTCAAACATGTAAATGTTATTGAAGAGGACGTATATTTCAGTAGCGCTCAATTTTTTTATCATCCCATATAAACTCAAGAGGTCATCTTTGGTGTATTTGTAATTATACATTCTCTTCCCAGGAGGCGATCCATGCAATCGGAAATAAGCTATTTTAGATTGAATCGCTGGGTTTGAAGCGAATGGATCAACACAATGTATTAAGTTGAATTTTTCGCATAGAGTTCTTATGTTTTCTATAGACCATCCTCTAAGCTCTATAGCTATCTCTAAGTTATCTCTATCGATTTTAGAGAAGAAATTAAAAGCGTTTTTTATGTTTTTTTCATCATCCCTAAAGCTTGCGGGAAGTTGTAATAAACATATTTTAGCTTTTAATATTTTGCATATTTTCAACATTTCATTCCAAGAATCGAAAACTTCCTTAGTATCCTTGAGCTCACCGTAATTTTCGTTACTCTTGATTTTAGATCTCCTCCAAGTAGGACTCGTACTGGGATGCGTGATTCCTTGGAAACATTTTACTGTGAATTCAAAATCCTCAGGTGCTTCTTCTCTAAGTTTTTTAATCCTATCTTCATCAGGCAGATTATAAAAGGTTTCCTGAAGTTCTACCAACTTGAACTTTTGAAAATATATCTTTCTACTTCTTTGAAATCCGCAACAACCAACTTTTATATCCACTAAAAATATAGTAAAAGATTTAAGTTTAATAATCTCTTACTTTCTTAGTGTTCGTCACAATTGAAGATCTGCAAAAAATAGATTTGCGTGTAGGTAAAGTTGTAGAAGCGAAGCGCGTAGAAAACACACAAAAACTGCTACTTCTCAAAATAAACATCGGAAATGAGGAAAGGAACATTGTTGCCGGAATAGGAGATCAATACGAACCTGAATATCTTATAGGGAAGAATTTAATCGTGGTAGCAAATCTTAAGCCGAAAGTTATAAGGGGAATTGAGAGTCGGGGAATGATTCTTTGTGCAGTAGATGAAGAAGAAAATGTATTTCCTTTGACGACTATAGGAGAAGCAAAAGAAGGTTCTAAAGTTTATTAATTATGCTAGATTACTCTTTCTTAAAAGATCCTTTATTTTTAAAGAAATACGTCATAATCGAAGAAAACATTGCTAGAGAGCTCGAGAGATATAAAGATTCTCCCTATTACGATTCCTTAATTTACGCTCTTAAGGGTGGTAAGAGATTGAGACCTCTTTTATTATTGTTTTCTTCTGAATTCTTCCAAGAACCTCGTAAAGAGCCTTATTCAGCTGCTGTTTTGGTAGAACTTTTGCATACTGTCTCTCTAATTCATGATGACATAATAGATAAAGAAGAGACTAGAAGAGGAGTAGAAAGTTATTATCTCAAATTCGGAGAAGAACAAGCCATATTAGTAGCCGATTTCGTTTTGGGCATAGTCTTAGATCTTGCGCTGAGATATACCGATACAGAGATACCTCATCTAGTTTCAAATACAGTCTTTAAGATGAGCGAGGGTCAATTGCTAGAAATTAGGAGTGCAAATAAAGAAAAAATATCTTGGGATGAATATCTTAGGATAATCGAAGGGAAAACTGCATCGTTATTCAATTTTGCTACAACCGCAGGAGCTATTTTATCGACTGAAAATTCGTTATATATTAAGAAGATTTCAGAATATGGTAGGAATCTAGGTATTTCCTATCAAATTTACGATGACTTAAGGGACTGGAGTAAAAAAGAATATGTACAGAAATTGTCCGTAAGCGATAAAGAATCCTTCCTAAAAAAGAAGCTATATCATCATCTGAATTTGGCCTCTAAATCGCTTGAAGATTTTCCTCATAGTGAAGCCAAAGAAGCTTTGATGAGGTTCATCGAGATAGTAGTAAAAGTGTCTTAGATTGTGTTTTTAACGTAGCTATTCTATTCCAAGTTTCTCTTTGTAAGCATCGAGATCCAGGAATCCATGCCCGCTTATGTTCATCAATATTATTTTTTCTTCTCCTTTTCTTTCAGCTTTTATAGCCTCATCTATGCATCCTCTCACTGCATAAGCTGATTCAGCTGCTACTAACCATCCTTCAGTTTCTAGGAATATCTTAGCGGCTTCAAATACTGCTTTTTCATCGATAGGATAGTATGTAGCGTCGACTATACCTTCTTCTCTTAGGAGGCTTATTATAGGTGCTGCTGCATGATATCTCAATCCATCTCCCTTTATTTCTTTGAATTCAGATTTATGTCCCAAAGTATACATCTTAAGCAAAGGAGTTTGACCAGCCACATCGGCGAAATCGTATTCGTATTTTCCTTTTACTAAATTCGGTGCGGCCTCTGATTGAACTGCTAAGAACTTGCAATCCAGCTTTTTATAGAGTACTTCTCTTATGAAAGGTAATGCTATTCCTCCAAAGTTAGAACCTCCTCCTAAACAAGATATAACTAAATTAGGGAAAAGGTCTATTTTTTTAAATTGCTCTAATGTCTCTAAACCTATTATAGTTTGATGTAAAAGTACGTGATTTAAAACCGAACCTAGCGCATAGGCGGCTTTTTCTTCCTGTGAGGCTACTTCTAAACCTTCTGATATTGCTAAGGCGAGAGATCCTGGATGGTCTGCCCTCATTTTAAGGTATTCTCTTCCTATTTTAGTCTTATCACTGGGCGAAGGATGGACTTCAGCACCATATAACTTCATGAGGATTCTTCTCTGTTTCTTCCATTCGTAAACATTCCTAACCCAAAAGATTTCGCATTTCAAACCAAGAAGATTGGTAGCGTAAGCTAATGCAGTACCCCATTGTCCTGCACCGGTTTCCGTTACCAATTTCTCCTTCCCTTCCTTTAGGGCATAATAGGCTTGAGCTAAAGCTGTGTTTAATTTATGAGAACCTGGAGGACTTAGATCTTCTCTTTTATAGAATATTTTCACTTTTTCCAATCCCAATTTTTTTTCCAATCTAATAGCTCTATAAAGAGGTCTTGGTCTTCCTACATGCAAATAGAGCTCTATCAGCTCATCTGGTATTTTTATCCATCTTTCTTCTGAGAATTCTTGTCTAAGGCATTCTTTTATCATCACCCTTTCTAAGAATTTCATCCTGGAAATTCCATCCTCTGGCTCCTTTGGCTTAGGCAAAGGTTTTGGTAGATCGGGAATAATGTTATACCAATACTTAGGTATTTCATCATCTTTTAAAATTATTTTATTCATAAACTAACATTCTATAAAAAAATTTAAGCTTTTTAGAAATAATAACCTTAAATGGGTAGGCTTATACTAGGCATTCTAATTCTAATCATATTCATCCTTTCCTTCAACTCAAGTTCAATTTCTAAGAATAGCAATGGAGAAGCACTTACTGATCATTTATACTTGAGAAATCTAGGTCCTGAAATCCTAAAGCAGTTAGAGGAGAACAATTTCAGTTATGAAGACTTAGCCACTGGTTTGAAGATAAAAGGAACCGTAAAAGATTATGAAAGAACTTTTGGTATCCCTATTCAATTTGAAGATGGTAAGATTTCCTATCCACCCAAAAGCGAACCAATCTCCTTGAACTTTATGAGCGATGAAAATCCCTATGAACCTTTGGTAGATTATGCAGACCAAGGTCTCTCTCCAGATGTCTTGAAGAGAGCCTATGGTATAGATAGGCTTCATTCAGAAGGATATAAAGGCGAAGGGATTAGAATAGCTATCGTAGTAGCCTATGGGAGTCCTACTATAACTGATGATCTAAGGCAGTTTTCTATTCAATTTGGTCTTCCTGAAGCAAACTTAGAAATAATATATCCAAACGGAAATCCTAATGTAGAAAATGAGAAATGGGCATTGACCACGAACCTAGTTTTAGAATGGATTCACGCAATAGCCCCTCTTGCGACTAAATACTTAATCGTTGCTAAAGATTCAGGTTCCAGCTTAGAAGATGCTATGGTTTATTCATTCACTAAAGATTATGACATAATAGTCTTTCCCTTCGGTAAAAACGAGAGCAGCATGGATAGAGGAGTCATGAATTACCTGAGTTACAATATAAGGAATATCGCCAACAAAGGAACTGTAGTTATAGCTCCTGTAGACGATTCAGGCAATAACTTGATCTTGTATCCTTCTTCTGATCCCTATGTCTTGAGCGTAGGAGGTACTATGCTATACTTAGATAACAATGGGTACTATGCCTATGAGAAGTCTTGGGACAAGAGTTTTGGATCTAAAAGTGAAGTCTTCAAAAGACCTCCATGGCAAGAAGTAATAGGGCTAGGAGAAAATGACGGTAGAGCTTTCCCTGATGTATCTATGGCAGCAAGCAACGGATTTAAGATTTTCTTCAGAGGTTCTTTGATCAATCTAAAGGGCAATGCAGCGGCTGCTTCTCATTTCGCATCTCTCTTAGCTCTCTCATTCCAGATAGCGAATAAAAGATTTGAGAATTTAGCTAGGATGCTTTATGAGATTTATTCCTCAAGTTTTTATTCGGGTTTATTCAACGATATAAAGCTAGGAGAGAGGACTGCAGAAGGATGGGATTACGCTACAGGAATAGGTTCTACTAAGGCTTATAATCTTGCTCATTTCATAGCTAAGGAATTTCTAACACTTTCTATAAACTATAGCGGTGCAAGCTATCCTCCTTATTTTTTAATCGATAACCAAGCTTATCCTACGCCCATAAAGCTCAATCTGATGAGGAACTTTACTCATAGATTAGAAGCTCAAGAGTATTTGTATGAAAGCGGATTGAAGAGATATGCCTTTAAAGCTTGGAATGGAAGTTTAGAAAGTAACCAAAGAGTTCTGTTCATTCCGATCGTTAAAAATTATGAATTAACAATAGAGTATAAGGTTCAGTATAACGTAATCGTCAATTCTAACTATAGTATCGTCACTGGTGCAGGATGGTATGACCAAGGCTCTATCATCACTATAAGCTTGGATAACACGATTAGTTATATCTCTAATTATACAAGAGCCATATTCTTAGGTTGGGAAGGGATAGGCTTGAATAGTTACAGCGGAACTTCCAAAAACTTCTCTTTAAGAGTAGATAGTTGGGTTATTGAAAATGCAATCTGGAAAATTCAACATTTCGTTCAGGTAATATCAGATTTCTTCGGGAATAGTAGCGGTTGGTACGATGAAAAATCAAGATTTAATTTCACCATAGAAGACCCTTATTACGTATCAGATGAGGAAAGATACATTGTGAAAAAATGGCTTGTTCTGCTCAATAATACAAATGCCTTTTACTTGGAGGGCAATGGGATAAGCCTTGAAGTCAATGCTCCTATGACAATAAAGCCTATTTTCATTAGGCAATTCAAGTTATCTTTCAGTTCTAATATTCCATTGGAGAAATTAAAAGGTTCGCTTTGGTATGATGAGAATTCTATAGCTCATTTCTATACTGAGTTATTTCTCTATGAAACTTCCAATAGAACAAGATACGTATTTTTATCCCTTTCCTTAGACGGCGAAACTTTGAATACGAACGAGTTATACATCAAAATGGACAGGCCTCATCATATAGAAACAAATTATAAGGTTCAGCATTATATCTCAGTTCAAAGTCCTTTCTACACAATCTTTGGTGCAGGATGGTATGACCAAGGCTCTATCGTCACGATAAGCTTAAGCTATACAGAATATTACATAAACAACTCCACTAGGTATTATTTTAAGAATTTCAACGTAAGCGAATATTTGGACTTCAAAAGAAGCGATATAGCAATGTTGAAGATCAAGGTAGAGAAGCCTTTGCACATAGTTGCCAATTGGGTATTGCAATATTACGTATATTTGCATAACAGGTACGGCAATGCAATAGGTTCAGGTTGGTATGATGCTGGTTCAATAGCTGCTATTTCCGTAGAGCCAAGCTATATGCCTCTATCAGAGAAATCCAGATTGGCTTTCACCCATTGGTTAATAGATGACCAAGAATATTATGGTGCATTTGTGATCGTTGATAAACCTCTTAGAGCGGAGGCTGTTTATTCTCTTCAATATCTAGTCAATATCGATCTCAGAAACATGAAAGACGAAAGAATCGCAGGTAATATTATCTTAGAATTTCTAGATCCGAGATTGAGAGTCTACTATTTTAATAATACTTCTGTTTGGCTAATAGGAAACGTATACTGGAAACTAAATAAAGTCATTTTGGAAGGAAGAAGCTTTAAAGTAGAAAACGTCAGCTTTTTCGTGAATTCTCCTTTGGATTTGAAGGTTAAATTAAATATAATTGATTTAGAGATCTTTGTGAGAAGCTTATTCGGTTTGCCCATTAAAGACTTCGAGATCGAGGTCAATGCTTCGAATTACGTCTTTAGGGTTTCTACAGATGCTGAAGGTAGGGCTTTAGTGAAGTATGTGGATCCCGGTCAAACTAAGCTTCGTTATAAGACTATTTTAGGTTATGTAGAAGAAGGGATTGGAGAAAGCGATAATAAAGTCATTACAATTTTTTCATTTTACCCTGATTTCTTCGTATTCTTGCTTATTGCTTTGCTAGGTTTCATGCTTTTCTTAGTTAGAAAATTGCAGAAATGGATTTAAGCATAGATTATATTAAACTCGAAACTGAGAACAAAAGTAAATTCATCCTCGAACCTTCTGCTGAGATTTGCATACCTTGTAGAGGAACACGTTATCTATGCGGTAGAAGTTATTGTCCAATAATAGTTAGAACTATGAAAATGCTCAGGAGAATAGAACTGAGCAAAAGAATAATTGAAGGATCTTCGCCTCCAGCGGTTTTTGTAGGTAGATTTGGTTATCCTAAGGTTAGTATAGGTTACTTGGTACCTCCTATAATAGGAGAAACAAGCCATTATGATCTTCCTGAATCGTGGAGTAATCTAAAGCTTGAAGATATATTGAACTTTCGTTTTTCCATGGTAAGAGGTTATAGAATAACTAATATCGAGGAGGCTAGGAATGAACCTAGTTGGCTTTTGAATCTGCAAGAAATAGCCGCCTCTAAACATCCAGTAGATATGGAGCTTAGACTAAAACGAATACCTTCGAAAAGCGTATTTCTCGATGAGATATCCCATCCCATGGGACCTTCTGCTATTCTTCAAGATCTTAGAATTTTCTCTGAAATCAAAATGGATGAGAAAATAGAGAAGGTTTATTATTCGAAAGACCTTAGCGCTAGAGAAGCGATAATCAAACTTTACATGGAAGGAAAAGAGGTCTCCAAAATAGCCAAGGCATTAAGCGTTGGAATGTTAGGTTTTAAGAAAAGTAGAAAGCTTGTTCCTACTAGATGGAGCATAACCGCTGTAGATGATACGATTTCAAAAGAATTGGTAGAGAGGATAAAATATTTCGAAACGATAGATAAGATCAGAGTTTATTTCAAAGAAAAGCATCTTAATAGGTTTGTCATAATAATGCTTCCTAATAAATGGTCTTACGAATGGATTGAATGTTGGTATCCGCATACTACTTGGAATTTGTACGGAAAGGAAGCAGAAGCTGAATCTGATTATGAAAGTTTCAAGGGAAAGAAAGAATATTCAAGTCTAGGCGGATGTTATTATGCAGTTAGATTAGCAGTCGCTGAAAGATTGAATCTAGAGAGAAGACAAGCTACGGTATTAGCGATAAGGGAAATATTGCCGGGATTCATCACATCCATCGGCGTTTGGTTCGTTAGAGAAAGCATTAGAGAAGTCTTAAAGGAGAAGTTTTTGGTTTTTGAAGACATTAAAGACGCTTTGGAGTATTCCTTTTCAAAACTTTTAATAAATAAGAATAAAATAATAGAGAAGAGTAAAATTTTAAAAAATATATATTTTCAAACAAGAATTAAGGATTTCTTGATTAAATAAATTTAATACTTAAATTCCATTTTCTTGTGTTTAACGATATATTCAAAATTGTTACTGTTATTGATTCTATTAAATCAGAAAGCCCAAGATCTCCTACATATAAAGGATTTAAGTGTTGATCTATATGTTTAGTGATCTCTAAGAATTTCTCTATTGAATTTTGATTATTAGCGCAATAAAGTAGGTCATAGTTTAGTATTGCATAGGGATCTGCCAATTTCTTAGCTGGTATGGTATGGAAAGAAGAAACAACCTTATTCGTATTTAAAATCTTACTAATTTCTTCAGCTGCAGATTTTGCTCCTGGTCTTATTAAAGAAGGGTTATATACGAATTTCCTATCCTGTTTAGAAACAGGGACTATAGGAGATATTATGACGGCTTCTTTATTAATTTCGCCTTTTATTTTCTCTAAGAATTCATAAACTGCATTTGGGGGTATGGATAATATTATTGCATCAGCTTCTTTTACAGCTTCCTCGTTTTTCATACCTTCTATTCTTCCTTTGACCTCATTTTGGTATGCAAGTATAGCTTTGCTAGCATATTCTTTAGCTTGGTTTATTGCTTTCTCCTTATCTCTAGAGCCTATAATCACGTCGTGGTATCTCGATAGCCTTATTGCTAATCCTATACCCAGATCTCCTGTACCTCCTAATATTGCTATTTTCATGGTTTATATAACTGACAATTTCTTTTTTATTTTTTCGAAATGTTTATATAATTGTTTTTGGTTAGAAATTTTAATGGTAAGAGTTGTTCTTACAGCAGATCGAACTCTTACCGGAGAATTCCATCACATTCCTCTGTTGGACTTCTTTAGTTGTGCACCCGTAGAAAGGACTCCTCAATTCTTGTACGATTTCCTAACGGGTCAGGTTCCTACTTATAATGGTATATTGGTAAGGGCTCCATATCCTTTGAGAAAGTTAGAAGCCGGTTTGCTCAGAGGGTATAAACCAAGTGAGATAGCAGTCGTGCATGCAGATCATGTTCATAAGTACATTGATGAAGATACAAGAGTAGTAGCCGTGAATACGATGGACCCGCTTGGACTAGGACCAGTTACTATGATGTTTACATATGGAGGCTATTACACTGCCTATACTAAGTATTACTTCATAAAACTGGTTAAGACTGTAGCAGAAATTAGGAGGAAAAGGAATCTGAAGTTCAAGATCGTGGTAGGAGGAAGCGGGGCTTGGCAATTAGATATCAAGAGGCATTATTTAGATCAACTCGAGATAGACCATCTAATAATGGGAGAAGTAGATCATATTTTACCGGATTTGTTTTATCAAATTGAAGGGAATGGTTTAGACAGGGTGATAAAAGTCAGAGGTCATCCTAAAATAGAAGAAATACCGACTATAGTGAGGTCTGCAATGCATGGGTTTACCGAGGCTATGCGGGGATGTGGAAGAAATTGTCACTTTTGCGAACCTAACTTGAGATTTGGAAGATACATGCCTGTAGAGAAAATAAAGAAAGAAGTTTTGGTAAACTTACGTGGCGGAATTAGGAATGTATGGTTACATAGCGAAGACATATTCCTTTATGAAGTGGAAGACAAGTCGAATTTCTATCCCAATAGAGATGCTTTAATAAGATTATTCAGTAGCATTATGAATATAAAAGGAATAGTTCACATGAATCCTACTCACGGAACTGTATCAGCAGCCGCGGCTGATCCTTTGTTAATAAGGGATCTTTCTAAAATATTAAGGGCAAATCAAAGGAATTGGATAGGCATTCAATGCGGCTTAGAATCAGGTTCATCTAAGATATTAACCAATTACATGCCATTGAAAGCAAAACCTTTCGATGCTGAAGAGTGGTCTGAGGTGATATTTGAAGGAAACGCGGTTTTGAATGAGAATTATTGGTTCCCTGCCTATACCTTGATCATAGGCTTACCTGGAGAAAGCGAGGACGATGCATGGGAAACAGCTAGGCTAATAGATAGACTCGAAAAAGAACTACCTAAGCGAGTAGGGAATAAAGCTCACTTCACAGTGACACCTCTTAGTTTTGTTCCTATAGGCTTGCTAAGGGATAAAGACTTCTATAACGTAGATGAACAGATAAATCAGGCTTCCTTCACTGTAATATATAGAGCGTGGAGACATACAATACTCGAGCTGGTATCAGCTTCAAGATATGTATTCAGAGTCAATCCTTTATTCAAAGCCTTTATGATAGGTTTATCGATGTTTGGAGCTAATGTAATTCTTAGAGTTATAGAGAAGTGGGGTGAAAAATTAGGTTTTGATGTAGAAAAAGCAAAAAGAATTAGTTGGAATAACTAATATTTCTCTATAACTACTGAAGTCGTTGTCTTAACTACTCCGGGTATATTAAGTATTTTTTCTTTAACTATACTGGACAATTCTGAAAAGTCTTTGGCTTCCACTTTAACTACTATATCGAATTCTCCTGTAACTGCGTAGGCTTCTTTTATACCTTCTACCTTTTTGACCTCGGTACCTACTTTGTCTATTTTGTTTGGTTCTGCTATTAGGAATATGAATGCTTCTACCATTTCTCTTCTTTATTAGGATTGGTAAAATTTAAATCTTTGGTTTATATTTATTAACTTCCTAGAATAGTTGTTCTTATAGAATGTCCCAATTGCTAACATTTGGAGACTTAGCTTCTTTAGTAGTGAAGCCAAACTTATGTGTTAGATGCGGTGCCTGTGTTGCAGTATGTCCTCCGGATGTGCTCAAAGTAGATGAATATAGCTCTGAAGGAGCCCAATTGGTAGGAGTTTGCACTCTATGTGGATTATGTCCATTAGTATGTCCTGTATTACATCCTTATGAAGCTCCTCTTGAAAGACCTTTGGGGAATTATCTCGAATATGGAATATACAAAGCTGCAGATGAAAGCTTGAAAGCAACAGACGGTGGTGTAACGACTGCAATTTTAGAACAGGCATTTGAAATGGGAATAATAGATTCAGCCATATTAGCTACGAGGGATGAGGAATGGTATGCCAAGGCCGTGATCGTCACAAACAAGGATGATGTCAGAAAATATGCCCAGACCATATATTGGCATGTGCCCATGGTTACTCCTTTAAGGACTGCTATAGAGAAGATGAAGTTGAAGAAAATAGCTATTGTAGGTACAGGATGTCAAACAGAAGCTGCTAGATTGATGGATAAGATACCCAAATTCAAAGGAAGGGTTGCTTTGCTTTTAGGTTTATTCTGCTCCTCTACCTGGATGAGAGAAGATTTCTTGGATATTGTAAGAGAAAAATTAGCTATAACTCCAAAGGAGATAGAGAGGATGGACGTTAAAGGAGAGCTAATTTTCAAACTAAAAGACGGAAGCATCAAAAAATTACCAATCGAGGACTTCGACGAAGCTATATTTGGTTCTTGTTTTGTTTGTCATGATTTCACCGCTGAGGTAAGTGACATTTCACTTGGTGCTAATGGGGCCCCTCCTGGATGGAACTTTCTATTGGTAAGAACTGAATTGGGTAAGCAGATTTTAGAAGCTGCTTTGAAGTCTGGTAAGATTATCAAAAGCAATGTCAAGCCTAAAATTAAATTTGTGACCAATAGGGCTATAGATCAAAAACTAAGAGAAATGCCTCAGCATATAGTTAAACAGCTACCTATAATTCAAAGCAAAAAATGAACTCCATGGAAATAATCGATAAAGGGTTGAATTAAATATCGACTCAGAAAACATCGAACTTCCTTTTCTAGCTGAAGAATTCGGTTTTAAAAAGGTATATTTATCGAAAGAAGGATCTCTAATTCTCGTTCTCGAGAAGAACGGTAAAACGTTGTATAAAGAGATAAAAGATATAGGGCGTTTCATAGAAAACGTTGATAGGTTCGAAGCACCTCTAGTTAGCGAGTTAATGCTCAGTATTCTTTATGAAAGGATTTCCAAAGCGAAAGAGGAGATGGAAGAAGAATTAGAACATGCTTAAATTCTAGTAAGCTACTATTTAATATGGTTATATCTGATACAGAGGTTTATTCTATTAACAAACATCTCTTTGATTGGGTTCATTCTGTAGCTAGAATTACTAAACCTTCTTCAATCTATTGGTGTGACGGAAGCGATGAGGAATATCGATCATTAATTAAAGAAATGCTCTTGAAAAAGATTTTAATAGAAATAAATCAAGATGAATTTCCTTACTGTTACTTGCATAGGAGTGATCCTAACGATGTAGCTAGAACTGAAGAATCAACCTTCGTTTGTACTAGGAATAAAGAAGATGCTGGACCGAATAACAATTGGATGCATCCTGAAAAGGCCAAAGATTTTTTGTTAAACATTCTCAAGGATTCGATGAGAGGTAAAACTATGTATGTAGTTCCTTATCTCCTAGGACCTTTTGATTCGAAATTTTCTAGAGTAGGAGTTCAAATTACAGATAGCCCATACATCGTAGCTAATCTTAGAATATTAACAAGGATGGGCAGAATTGCTCTTAAAAAGCTTATCGAATTTAAGGATTTCGTAAAAGGGATACATGCTACGGTCAATCTAGATCCTAGATATCGTTTAATATGTCACTTTCCAGAGGAAAAGTTGATAATAAGCGTAAACACTAACTATGGAGGCAACGCCATACTTAGCAAGAAATGTCATGCTCTTAGAATAGCAAGTTATGAAGCAAGAAAGGAAGGGTGGTTAGCAGAGCATATGTTATTGATAAACGTAGAAGATCCTGAAGGCAGAATATATGGTATAGCAGGAGCATTCCCTAGCGCTAGTGGAAAGACGAATTTCGCGATGATGAAACCTTCCCTAAAGGGCTGGAAAGTATATACTTTAAGCGATGACATTAGTTGGTTGTTTGTGGATGAAAAAAAGAGACTAAGAGGCATAAATCCTGAGAAAGGGTTTTTCGCAATAGCTACTGGAACTAACTATAAGACTAATCCGATATTGATGGAAACGATAAAAAGGAACACGATATTTACTAACATAGCCTTAACCCAAGATGGCTTACCTTGGTGGGAAGGACTTGAAGATCCGGGTCCTGATAAGATAATCTACAATTGGAAAGGAGAAGTTTGGGATAGGAAGGGTCCTGCTGCCCATCCAAATTCCAGATTCACTGTACCGATAGAGCAATGTCCTATCTTGTCTCCTTTCTTCGATGATCCTAAAGGAGTAGAAATTTCGATAATATTATTCGGAGGTAGAAGGAGGAGAACTGTTCCTTTGGTCTTTGAAGCATTCGATTTTGTTCATGGTGTATTGGTAGGTGCCATGTTAAGGGCCGAGACTACAGCAGCAAGGGTAGGCAAAGTAGGAGTTGTGAGGAATGACCCTATGGCTATGCTTCCTTTCTGCGGGTATAATCTGGGGGATTACTTATCCCATTTCCTATCTGTGATGAAGAAGCTAGAACAAAAACCTAAATTCTTTAACGTCAACTGGTTTAGAACAGATGAAGAAGGTAGATATTTGTGGCCTGGATTTGGAGAAAACATAAGGATCATTAAGTGGATGATAGAAAGACTTAGAGGCGAAGCAGATGCTGTAGAAACTGCAATAGGATATGTTCCGAGCATAGATTCATTGGACTTGGAAGGTTTGGAAATATCTAGGAAAGATCTCGAGAAGTTATTTGAAATAAACGAGAAAGAATGGATTGAGGAATTCAATGAAACTGAAAAGTTCTTCAATATGTTTGGAGATAGATTTCCTAAAGAACTTTGGGATAAATTTTATGAAATTAAATCTAGATTAAAATAATTAAAAGTTTATATTGATGAAATAAAAATGCTTAATTAATATGGGGCAAACTAAAGAGAAACCCATCGCTGCTTTTGTGTTTTCTTTATTGACAGGAATCTTCATAATAATCTGGGCTCTCATAATTACACTATTCGGTGTTTTCTTCTTATTTATAATACCATATCCTTTAGGAACGTTTGTTACTTCCTTAGGGATAATAGGCCTACTTTTCGGTGGTCTAGCTTTTTTAGGTTCTATTTTAATATATTCAGCGGATACTTCTAAAGTAACAAAAGGAGGTATTATTATCTTACTAGTCTCGTTCTTTTCTTTGTTGTTTAATCTCAATGTATTTGCCTTCATCCTAGGTTTGGTAGGAGGTATGCTGGCATTACTTTGGAAACCTTAAATTAAGTAAGAAGAAAGTTTTTCTACATGCATTGGTTAAATCGAGTTTAAAATGAATAGCTAGTATTTCGAAGTTTTTGTAAAAGCCATGTTAAGCTATTGATGGCTAGATTCCTAAATTTACAAGAAGTTCGTTCATCTAGTTAGTGTTTAGAAAGAAAAAGGATCATTGTTATAGTTAGGCTTAATGCTTTTCTTATAGATATTTGATATATGGGCGAACTTGAATTCTTGTTGAAAAGCTTTGAAATAAAAGAGATCAAAAGGAAGGGATGGTTGAGGAAAGTGGGTATAGAAAACCCAGAAAGCGTAGCTAGTCATAGTTTTGGAATAGCACTCTTGGCTTTGGTTTTCTTAGACGATCCTGAGTTATTTAGGTTGCTAAAAATGGCTATAATACACGATTTAGCAGAAGTCATCATAGGCGATTTGACACCTGAAGAAAAAAGAGAAGATCATGCTAAGCTAAAGCTGGAAGCCTTTAAGCATCTAATTTCCCCTTTAAGCGAAGAAAAAAGGAGAAAGTTGTTAGAGGTATTTGAAGAAGCTAGCAGAGATGAATTATTCAAAGAATTGGATAAACTAGACATGGCCATTCAAGCACTATATTACAAGCTTAAAGGATATCCTAAAGAAAAACTCTATGAGTTCACCAAAATAAACTTAAAGAATCCAACTCTTAGAAAAATTCATGAAGAAGTCATCGAGAGATTTTCTTCTTGATCTCTTCTAATGATTCAGGATTTTCTAATACAGTAAGATCTCCTAGATCTTTATTGAGCAGGATATTTCTTATCAACCTTCTCATAATCTTTCCAGATCTAGTTTTAGGTATGTCTTTGACGAAGTATATTTTAGAAGGTTCAAATGGTTTTCCTACCTCTTTGATTACGACCTCTTTTATCTCATTTTTAAGTTCTTCTCTTTCTTCGAAACCCCTCTTCAAAACTACGAAACAAACTATTTCTTCTCCCTTCAATTCTTCTGGAGCACCTATGCATGCTGATTCCGCTACTGCATAGTGCTTGTTTATAGCACCTTCTATTTCAGCAGGTCCAATTCTCTTCCCAGCTACTTTTATGGTATCATCCGCTCTTCCTAATAAAAACCAAAAACCATCCTCATCGATCATAGCTAAATCTCCGTGATACCATACACCAGGGAAAACGCTCCAATAAGTTTCTATGTATCTTTTCTCATCTTTCCAAAAACCTTTAGTCATCGAAGGAGCTGGTTTTTTGCAAACCAAATATCCTACTTTATTCCTGACAGGATTACCTTCATCATCGAATACATCTACATCCATCCCCAGTCCTGGACCCCAGAGCGTAGATGGCTTTAGTTCCACTATAGGAGAAGGCAATAGGAAGCATCCAAATATTTCTGTGCCTCCAGATAGATTTATGATGGGTCTCTTTTCTTCTCCTATTTCTTTCATTACCCAGAACCACGTATCTGGATCTATGGGTTCTCCTGTATTTCCGAAGGTCCTTATGCTGCTCAAATCATTCTCTTTAGCTATCTTGCTACCGTATCTCTTTAATATCCTCGCCACCGTAGCTGCGAATCCAAAGGCTGTTACTTTACTCTTGCTTATGATTTTCCATATTCTGTCCTGTTCAGGGTAATCGATAGCACCTTCGAATATTATATGGCTAGAATGCAGGTTTTGAGAACCTATGATTTGCCAAGGACCCATCATCCATCCTATATCGCTTATCCAAAGTAATTTCCCATCCTCCTTCAAATCCATGTTGAAATATATTTCCTTGCTAGGCTGAAGTAAGGCTCCTATGTGTGTTATCACACTACCTTTAGGCTTACCCGTAGTCCCAGAGGTATATAGCAATAAGGCAGGATCTTCTGCATCTGTTTCTTCGCAATATTCTAGTCTTTTGCTCTTCAATGCTTCGTCGAAGTACAAATCCCTTCCTTCTTTTATCTCAACTTCTATGCCGGTTCTTCTAACTATTAATACGTTGATTTCCTTATTCGATAGATTTATAGCCTCATCAGCTTCTCTTTTAAGCTCTATTATCTTACCTTTCCTGTAATATCCATCGCATGTAACTAGAAATTTGGGTTCAGCATCCTTAAGTCTCTCAGCTACAGCGCTTGGAGAAAATCCTGAGAATATCGGAGAGAACACCGCTCCTGCTTTAAGGGTTGCTAAAAGAGTTATGATTGTCTCTGGGAGCATAGGAATGTATGCCGCTATTACATCTCCCTTTTTTACTCCTCTTTCTTTGAAAAATCCTGCAAGCCTAGATACTTTTTCCTTAAGCTCTGAATAGCTCATTCTAACTTCTTCGCCTCTTTCTCCATACCATATGAAAGCTAACTTATCCTCATGTCTATCTAGAACATTATAGCAAACATTTACCTTTCCTCCTATGAACCATCTAGCCCATTCTACACCTTTCGAAACATCCAATACTTCGCTGTAATCTTTGAAGAATTCAATGTTCAACGCATCTATCATCTCAGCCCAAAACTTCCTGGGATTATCTATACTATACTTCACGAATTCTTTATAGCTAGAGAAACCTCTACTATCTATGTAAGCCTTGACGTTGGTTTCGTCAACCAGTTCTTTTGGAGGTTTCCAAATGTAAGTCACGGGATTAAAACGCTAAACAAATTAATTTCTTTTTCGTTAAGTTTTTCTTCTCTAATTTCTTTTCCTTATTATGAAAATTGGATTCATAGGACTAGGAAGGATGGGCAGTAGAATGGCCATGAATCTATTGAAAAAGTTCGGCGAATTACAAGTTTACAACAGAACTTTGGAGAAAGCAAAACCTTTAGTTGAGAAAGGAGCAAATCTGAGCGATTCTCCAAGGTCTTTAGCTTCCGAATGCGACGTGGTGATAACGATGTTGAAAGATTCGAGAGCTGTCAGAGAAATCTTGCTAGAAAACGCTTTCTTAACTGCTAAACAAGGTACTTATTTCATCGACATGAGTACGATTCAACCAAAGGTATCTATAGAATTGGCTTATGAGGCTTCTAAACGGGGATTTCATTTCCTAGATGCTCCAGTGATAGGCAGTGTAGATCAGGCAGCCGAGGGCACTTTAACGATAATATGTGGAGGGAATGAAGAAGATTTCAAGGAAATGTTACCTATATTGCAAGCCATGGGCAAAAACATTTTCTATGTAGGTCCTAGTGGAAGCGGTTCTAAGTTAAAGCTCGTGAATAACGTTTTAATAGCCTGTTTTCCAGCCATATTCGCTGAGGTATTTAACTTAGCCAAGAAATCTGGGCTTGATGAGAAAGTAGTTTTAAACGTTCTTAAGAGCGGGATTTTTTCGAAGCTAATAGAATATTATGAATCAAGGATAGTAGGGAAGAATTTCACGACGAGATTCAGTTTAGAGTTGATGTTAAAGGATTTGAAATACGCTAAAGAATTATCGGAAGATTTCAAAGCTAAGTATTTCTTAATAGAAAAACTTGAAGAAATCTACGAGCTTGCTTATAATAAAGACTTGAAAGATTTAGACTATACATCTGTTTCATTAATCTACGAATAGTCCATTTCTAGCAATCTCTTTTTTATTTTTTCTACAGTTTGTTCCTCATCCATTATCCTCATAACTTTATATCCAGAAATTTCCAAGAGCTTTATTATAGTAGCTTTAAAATCTATGGCTTTTTCTCTTTCATTTCTCATGTATATTTTCTCATATGGTATACCTATGTTAGTAAGCTGTTCTTCTGTGACTTTCCTCATGCTAGAAACTCTATTAGTAATTATGATTATCTTCCTGTAATTCTTGAGGTATTCTTCGTCGATCTCTTTGATCTTCTCATGTATAGGAGAATCCAAATTTATGTATTTTTCGCTGTAGAATAATTTGAAGAATTCCTCTCTTAGATTCTTTTCTAACTTTCTTAAGTCTATATCTGGAGGAAGATTCAATTCTTCTAAGCATTTCTTCTTCCTTTCTTCTGTATTGAAGAGAACGTTATCTATTTCAGCGACCACCAACTCGGAATTTTCTTCTATATCCATTTTCAAGGGTTTGCATATGGAATTATAAGGACATCGTAAGCACGTTCTATGATCTCCCTTCATAGCCGCTTCTTTTATCGGTTCTTTTTTATTCAGGATATGCTCGTGAAGTATCATAGTTCTTTCTTTTAAAATTTCATAGTACTTAGCATCCTTGATGATCCCGAATGCCTTCTTTTTACCCCTTCTTTTGTCCCAATATAACAAAACCCCTTTCTCTACGTTCAAAGCATGCAAATAAGTTTGAAGTTGAAGCACATGCTTTTCCAGAGACTCTTTAGGTATTTTTGATACAGTCTTCAGCTCTACTACTAACTTTTCTCCTTCAAAGTCTATCAATAATATGTCTACTTTACCATGCAACATCGCTTCTCCAAAACTCAAGCTAGTTTCCATCTCTGTGGCTTCTACTTTGACCGTTTCATTTAATACCTTAGCTAAAATTTCATGAACTCCTTTGCCTGTAAGGAAAATTGTCAATTCTTCTTCACGGGGTTCTTTCTCTTCAAAAAACTCGTAATATTGCTTTCTTAAACAGTCTCCTATAGAAGAAGGATAATAGACTCCTACTACTCTAGCGTGAGATTCTTTTTCTTTTTCATAAGCTAACCTTATGCTTTTATTTAGTATTTCGATGAATTTTTCAATCACACGAGTTAAAATTTAGTTCAACTTTTATTTCTTCATTTTTATAATACAAAACAATTCGCTAAGGCCACTCTTGACTAGGAAATTCTTACCTTATAAGTAAAATTGTAAACAAGTAATGTCTATGAAATGGCTCAAGCAAATAGGTATCTTTAGGCAGGTATTGAGAGAAAGGATTCCTTAGTGAAACATTAAGACCAAGAGCAGAATTTCACGAAAGTCATGGGTTAAAATCTGTGTTCATCTTACACAGATTTTTTGGTCTATATTCCCTAGTTTAACTATTCACCCCTCGTAATTTAATCCTTAAAAATATCATATGTTTAAAAATAATCTTTGTGGTTAAATAGTTCTAAAGCATCAGTTAAAAGCTTATATAATTTTTCCAACAGTATAAATAACAGTGAATAACATTAATGATAAGTTAATTCAGATAGTAGATTTTTTTCTAAGATTGGGAGTTCTATTGCTTTAGAAGATTTAGAGCTTTTATTTGGTTTGGATTTGAAAGCTGGGGTTCCCCAGTCTGTCGTTTCTAAGGCTGGCTTTCTTGCTAAAGATGAGAAAACCATAGATAAGAGATTGGAGCATGCGCGCTTCAGTAAATTATTTCTTACCTACTCTTTAGAAATAGCCAAATATTTAGCTACTTTATCTAATTCAGAGATTGTTTGTGTTACAGGATCTTCAGTTTATTTGGATGTTATACCTGGGCACGATGTAGATATCATGCTGATTTCATCGAGGAAGAATTTATTCAAGGAACTTTTTAGATGCTTCTTAATTGCTAGGAAGCTTAAGTTAAACAAAATAAAAACTAATATATGCATAAACGTAGCATGCTCCATAGAAGATTTCAACGAAGAAATTGGTAATAGATGTTCTGCGTTAATTGCTCTTGACTTAATTAAGGCTGCGCCAATTAAAAACCAAGAATTATATTATTCTCTTCTTAAGAGAAACGACTGTATTAAGAAATATTTTAGGAAATATTATGACAATAAATTAATTAATTACAATCAAAAAATAAAAAAATCTTCTCATTCGTTTTCTAATATTTTTTTCTTATTAATGCTTTTTATATATTTTAAAATAGTAAACAAAATAAGGTATTTAAAGCTTTTGAAAGAAAAAAGATTCATTAATTTGTTTGAATACGAATTAAGCCCTAGCCTTTTTATGATAAAATCTTCTAAGTATGAGATTCTTAAAAAGCGATTTGAAAGGATTTTCTAATTTTCTAGAATATTTCACTTTTTTTATCTCTAAAACTAAAAGCAAAACATGAGTTTAGACTGGTTATTAATATACCCTTATTTCTTGAAGTATGATCCTACTCAGAAGAAAAAAAGAAGCCCTTTTCAACCCTTAGGTCTGCTCTACATAGGTAAGGTACTAAAAAAAGAAGGATATAAAGTAGCTTTGCTTGATTGCACTTTTTTGAAAATTGAAGAAGCTAAGGATATTTTAGAGAGCGAATCACCAAAATTCGTCGGGATAACTACCATGATAACTTTAACTAAATATGTCGAGGAGTTCATAAGATATTCTAAAAAGCTGGGTCTAAAGGTGATATGTGGAGGACCTGATGCTTCTCTTAGGCCTGAGAAATATATAAGATTAGGAGCAGATTTCGTGGTTTTTGGTGAAGGAGAGGAGACAATAAGGGAGTTAACACCTTGCTTACTTAAAGGAGAAGAACCGAGTTCTGTTGGGGGAATAGTTTATATGAAAGAAGGTGAGTTGATTAGAACCCAAGCTAGATTTTTCATTAGAAATCTCGATGAGCTAGGTTCTCCCGATAGGTCTCTTATAGATGTGGATAGATACAGAGAAGTTTGGCTTGAAGATCATGGCTTCGCGATGGCTTCGGTCATAACAAGCAGAGGTTGCCCCTATGCATGTAACTATTGCAGTAATCCTGTAGCTCCCTTTGGCCGTAGGTATACCTATAGAAGCGCTAAGAACGTAGTCGATGAGCTTGAAGAATTGGTGGTGAAATTTGGTTTTAATAGAATTTGGTTTGCTGATGATGTTTTCACGATAAACAGGGAAAGAACTATTGCTTTGTGTAAAGAAATCCTAAACAGGGGTCTTGAATTTAGGTGGAGTTGTTTGACTAGAGCTGATAGGGTAGATGAAGATATGCTTAAGCTTATGAGAAAAGCTGGATGCGAACAAATATTCTTTGGCTTAGAAAGCGGAGCTCAAGAAATGCTCGATTCTATGAATAGGAACATGAAATTTGAAACCTTAAGGAAAGGATTGCTAATGACTAAAAGAGCTGGGATAAGGTTACATACGTTTGTCATGGTAGGTTATCCTGGCGAACGTTTTGAGTACTTGATTAAGACTTTAAGGCTCATGAAAGAAGTAATGCCTGAAGAATTCAGCTTCACCATCGCTTATCCCCTGCCTGGAACAAAATTATATAACCTAGTGGACTTCAAAGGAGATCCAGATTCGGAATGGGAATCACCTAGCGAAAATAAACTTTTATTTAGGAGTGACATCCCGGAAGCTGCGCTTAGGTTTTTCATAAGGAAAACTAAAATAGAACTCTCTCTTAGGAAAAGATTCAAGAAGGAAGCAATTCCTGAGAAAATATTCAATAGAGTATCAAACTTAATTCTCAAACTACTAACTATGCGATCTGGCAAGTATGATTGGCATAGCAGATGCATGGTGGTGAATACCTATCTCAATGAAATTCATAATACCGCTTTAAGATGGAGAAGTTCAGCATAGTAATACCTGCTTACAACGAGGCTGATAATCTCAGGAAGTTATTGCCAATATTATCTAGATTTAAGATCGAAGGATTAGAAGGAATATACGTAGTCAATTCAGGCACGGATGAAACCAGCGAGGTAGTTAGAGAATTCATTAAAACGAATCCTAGGATTTTCTTGATAGAAGAACCAAAGAGGAACGGTAAGGCTAGCGCTATAAACTTAGCTTTGAAGCATATAAAAGAAAGAATAGTGGTGATTCACTCAGCTGATTGTTTCACCGATGAACTTTCTTTATCCAAACTTGTCGATTCAATAAAAGGCGATATAGGTGCTTCTATGCTAGAATGTGAACCTATAATGAAAAAGGGTAATTTCGCCGAAAAGCTCTCTTGCTATAGTTGGTTTTTATCGAATAAAACTTCTGAAGAATTGCAAAAAAGAGGGTTATTATACCATTTGGGTAATGACATATTTGCCTTTAGAAAGGATTTATGTAGCGAAATACCTAGTCATATAGTCAATGATGATGCATGCATAGCTTTGATCTTAAAAAAGAAAGGCTTCAAGATCAAATATCTAAAAGGCTCTAAATCTAGACTTAAAGCCACAGGAAACATCTTAGAATTCATCAAGCAAAGAGAAAGGATAAACTACGGTCATAGGTTAAATAAAAAGCTACTAGGCGAAGGATCGACTACATTGAAGGGCATGCTCTTTAAAAATCCTTTATTAATTTTGAAGATTATCATGAGATTTATAATAGATCATTTCCCGGAATCAGTCGTATATTTGATATCGCTAATAATTTTAGAACTACTTTCAGACTTTAGGGCCATGATTTTAGGTCATAGAAATAATTATATTAATTGGGACATAGCTTATTCCACCAAAGAAATCCTTATCTCTGAAGGAAACCATTTAATTAATCATGGTAATAGTAGAATGGAAAAACAACGAATACGTAGCCTTTGATTCCAAGGGGAATTCGATAAAACTTGGCGGAAATAATCCTGCTCCGATGGAGCTAGTTCTAATAGCGCTTGCTGGTTGTACTGCTATAGATATCGTTGAAATATTGAAGAAAATGAGAAAGGAGATTGAATATTTGAAGGTTGAAGTCACAGGAGAAAGGAATGAAGATTATCCTAGATATTGGAAGAAGGCAAAGATTCACTACGAAATCAAGAGTAATGATGCGACTAATGAAGACGTAGAGAAGGCTATAAGGTTGTCGATGACAACTTATTGTTCTGTAGCAGCTACGATATCTGGTAAGACTGAGATATCCTATACTTACAGTTTAATAAAATGAACATCGATGAAAATCCTACATCTTGTACCAAAGTATGCTCCTTCAATAGGAGGGGTTGAAACTTTTTTGTATGATCTTGTAGAAGAGCAAAGGAAGAAGCATAGAGTGGAAGTTCTAACAACAGACCTATTTAGCTTTAAGCCATTTAGAAGGATGATAATTAAGCATGATTTCGATTACGTTAAACGTTTCAAGGCTGTTAATATGTTTCCTTTATTGCCCTATGGTTTAGGTTCTTTCTCTTTAGGCATGCTAAAAGAAGTTTTAAGTATTGAAGATTTCGACATAATACATTCGCATTCATACGGCTACTTCACTACTTGGTTAGGTTCTTTAAAGAAAATATTGAAGGGGAGCAAGCATGTTATTCACACTCATTCAGATCCTGGAAAAAGATATTTCTCTAAGAGGTTTTTCGATAGCTTAGTTTCGAAATTTTCACTTGTAGCAGACAAAATAATCACGATAAGCGATGCAGAGTTTCAGCACTTGCTCAGGTTAGGGATTAAGAGAGAAAAATTAGCTAAAGTTCCTTTAGGCTTGAATATAAGAAGGTATAAGAAAGTTGAATCGAAAAGCCATCTTAGGGATTTCATTTTGTTCGTAGGGCGGTTTGAAATTTTCCATAAGGGCATCGACATTTTGTTCAAAGCCTTGAAAATAGCCCTTGAGAAAAACAAGGGTTTGAAGCTGGTAATGATAGGCGAAGGAGATTATAATAGAATAAAGGAATTGGCCAAATCGCTAAGCATAATCAATAACGTGATTTTCGTGGGAAGATTGCCTTCATCTAGAGAGGGCTTTGAACAACTCTTAGAATACTATAGTTCTTGTAGGTTCTTAGTGCTGCCTTCTAGATTTGAACCCTTTGGCTTGGTCATCATAGAAGCAATATCTATGGGTAAACCTGTAGTAGCTACAAGAGTGGGTGGTGTGTTAGATATTTTAAACGAGAAATACGGTTTTCTCGTAGAACCTGAGAATGCTGGGGCATTAGCTAAGGCTATGATTAGAATGTATGAGATGAGTTATGAAGAATTATCAAAGCTAAGTATAAATGCCTTAGAAGCTTCTAAACTCTATGATATCAGAAAGGTTTCTGAAGAAATAGAGGAAATATATAAAGAAGTATTAAAAAATTGATTTTAACGCTTCTAAGCTAAATTAGCTTAAGCTATTGTAGCCTATTGCTTCTTCTATATTTGAGAACACAGTGGTTGGTGAGGAGGCCATAGGGGATATGATCTATGAGGAGCTGGATCTAGAGACCCTGGTAAAAACCCTAGAAGAGATAAGGGCTGGGGGAGCCAGAATAGTGGCTCTAGATCTTGAGAGGCCCTCACCGCTAGGGGAGGAGATCTACAGGGGTGTTTCGGGGTTCGAGAGGGTTAGGAGCCGGTTCATACCAAGGAGCGTCGCTGCAGAGCTGATCAAGAGAAGGCTTGAGGAGAAGGAGGCCCAGCTAGTGTGCATAATATGTGGGCACACATATAGGGAGAAGGTCTCGAGACTCCCGGAGAGGGTGTCATGCCCATCATGCGGCTCTGTATTTGTTGGGGTTAATAAATATGGCTATGAAGGGGCCGAGGATCTTGTTAGAAGGATAGCTAGGAACCCAGGGATTCTGAGGGATCTCAAAGGCCTCAGCGATGAGGAGAAAGAGGCTATAAAAACCCAGGATTGCCTGAGGGGTATAGCCTCCTCAGATCCTCGGGAAGAGGTGTAGCTATAAAAAGTATTGGCCATACCCACCCTCTTCCTGCTCTCCTATATTCCTGGGATTCATTAAGAGCTCCACAGTATCTCTCAACCCATTGAGGGCTGGGAAACACAGGAGTGGACATAACGACGCCATCCTCCAAAACTTAAAAACTAGAAAAATTAAATAAAAAACTATTGTGGGTATCTAGCTATTGCATTCAATGCCAACCCCGCCCCGAGGCGGGGCCTATGTTATATAACATGGAGAAAAAGGATCTATTAGTCCCACAATCACAGAGACAGAACCTCAGCTTTGAGGTAAAACCACATAGGTACTAATATTTTATAAATTCTCATAATTATATATAATGGTATATATATAATGATGAGATCTAGGAGGGTGGTTAGCCCAAGGCTACTGGCCTTCACCATAGTAACTGCCTCCATCCTACTCATAATATCCTACATATTGGGGGGAGCAGCCTTAGGAGCTTATGGGAGCTGGATAAACTATAGAAATCCCTACACAGAAGCCCTGAGGAATATTAGATCTATCGAGATAAACCTCGACCCCCTTGCCGACCATGTTATATTCATCCTCCTAGATGGAGCCTCTTCCGAGGTTCTTCTAAGCCTGGGAGATTCTATCAAAGATGTCTCTGATCTTCTATCCCTCGGAGCCTTCTATCCCAATGGAATAGCCAACATGCCAACATATTCTGTGCCTTCGAGAGCCTCTATACTATCAGGAGCCCCTCCAGAGATTAGCGGTGTTTCATCAAACGATTACAAGGGTGCTCTGTTGATAGATAATCTTGTCAAAATAGCCTGGGAGAAGGGTTATAAGGTGCTCTGTACTGGAGATGAATCTATAAAGAGGCTCTTCAGAGACTATATAACAGAATGCATCGATATACCAGATGGTGCTGGCCACGGGGCGGCATCTCTAAAGACTGGTCTTGACCTTTTTCTCAAATATGCTAAGGAGGGTCACAGGGTATTCCTATGGATAGGTGTGGCGGATATAGATATGATAGCACATAAATATGGAGGCTGGAGTCAAAAATACAATAACACAATAGCAAATATGGCACCACTCGTGAAGGCTTTCCTAGAGACCCTCAGGTCTGAGAATCTCCTGGAGAAAACACTGATCGTGGTACTCAGCGATCATGGAATGAAAAAGGGGGGACAACATGGTGGCCCAGAGGCTGAGGTGAGGAGGGTCTTCATACACATAGTATCACCCTATGCAAAGCCGGGGATCTATAGAGGGTGGTATACGCAAAACGATATAGCCCCTACAATCTCGATGCTTATGGGCTGGAGTATTCCCTCAGCATCGATCGGTGTACCACTATCTGAGGGACTCCTGCTCCCAGGGGATAGGGCTAGGATCTATATAGATGCATCAAGAGAACAGGTTAATAGAGTCGTGGCAACCCTGGCTATGTCTAATGGTGTTAACATAGATCTATCTGATCCTCAGAAGGGTTATAAAAATCTAGTCTCCGCGCTATACTCCAATGGCTGGGAAGCAAGGCTCGTGGTGATAGCAATAATCTATGTAATGATAATAGTGATTATCGCAGCTTTTTACCTAGCCGTAAGAAGATCTATAAACATATTAGATCTAATAGTCATCGTAGCGGCCATAGCATCCATCGAAACAAGCTACCGAGTATTCTATATACTAATAGGAGGCCCCACAAGCCTATCAGATATATACACCTTCGACGAGGTGATCCAAAAGGTTAGAAACTCCGTAATAGCATCCTCCATAATCGCTGGTGTTTTTGTTGGCCTCACCGAGCTCACAGCCCTTCAAGGAGGCCTTCTAAGGGCTCTCGCTAGGCTTATCATAGCCATGCTAGCATCCATACTCCTGATCAGTATGCTCTCTATAGCCCCAACCTACATAGCCTACGGGCCATCAATAAGGTTCCCATTCCCCGACTGGGGCGATGCTCTGGGGTATTTCCTGGCCCTGATTAGATCAGGGTTAACAGGTTTCTATGGACTCCCCTCTGCGGTCTTGGCAATGCTCTCTATATATCTTATCAAATTTGTTGGAGATATTATTGGCATGAGATACCGCCTCTCCCGAGGTGTTCATACCAATAGCCATAAGAACCCATAGATATATCCAGAGCCTTAGCCCTCTACATAGCTCTTCGTCTTTGTATATCACTCACAAAAATGGGGGTAGAGCCTGATATCTATCCATTATCTAGCCCCGACCCAGCGGTTGGGAAATCTAAATATTTTTTATAATATAAAGAAGTATTGGAAAGTTGATTTTCAATGCTTCTAAGCTAAATTAGCTTAAGCTATTGTAGCCTATTGCTTCTTCTATATTTGAGAACTTTTTGGCTTTAAGTATTTCATCCAGTTCTTTAAGTATTTTTCTAATTATAGGAAATCCTTCGTAGACAAAAGAAGTATATATTTGGAAAGTCGTTGCGCCTTTAATTATAGCGTTGAAGGCTTCTCTTCCGTTGAATATTCCTCCGCATGCGTTTATGATCAGCTTCCCTTTTGTTTCTCTGTGTATGATCCTTACATATTTAAGCATCAGAGAATGGATCAAGCGACCGCTAAGCCCTCCTTCGCCGATTTTCAAATTTTTATCTTTTACGTTTAAGGTATTGATGGCTGTTATACCATCGATGCCTTTTTTCATGCAAATATTCACGAAGTCTATCAATTCGTCGCTTGTTTTAAAAGGGGAAATTTTAACGAATATTATTCCTCTCTTAATCTTTGAAATCTCGTTCGACAATTTTTCGAAATTTTCCCTATTTTGAAGTGGATTTTCTTTGGGGTATTTCAAATTTATTTCTACTATTCTAGACCATTTGGAAACTTCTGAGTACAATTTCGTTATTTCCTCTACGTTATTACCTGCTATGCTTATGGAAAAAGGTACAAAACTTCTTTGTCTAGACAGGTTTTTCAAGAAATTCCTCAAGCCTACACTTGGCAATCCCATCGCATTGGTCATAGAAAGCTTCCTTGGATATCTTACAATTCTAGGTTTAGGATTGCCTTTGTTTTCGTTTAACAAAACCGAACCCAATGTCACGTATCCAAATCCCAATGAAGAGAGGAAGGAAAGCATTTCTGCGTTTTTATCAAAACCTGCAGCCAATCCTAAAGGATTTCTTGTTTCTATGTCTTTGATTTTCACTCTTAGTCTTTCTGATTCATATTTAGGAAAGGGGAGCATGAATCTTAGGATCTTTCTACTCATTTCATGTGCTTTTTCAGGATCCATCTTGAATAACAAAGGCTTTAACAAAATTTCATAATAGCTCATCTTTGTTATTTTCTAATTTTAATTTTAAAATCGTTATTATAGTATGTCTGAAGATTTTTTGCCTTATTTAGAAAGCATATTCAAGCCTTATGGAAACATACGTTCTTTCAAAGAAATCCCTAAAGAAGGTCTAGGTAAACAGGAGATCTTTGAAATGATAAAAGAGATGATCGCCAAAGAAGATTCGAAATGGAAACAAGGGCTCGTATCAGGTGCAGTATATCATGGAGGAGAAGAACATGTGAATTTCTTAAATTCCATATATTCCCTATGTTCACAAGTTAATCCTTTACATCCTGATATATGGCCTAGCGTGCTGAAATTCGAAAGCGAAATCATCTCAATGGTATCTAAAATGCTACATGGTGGCGAAGAAATAGTAGGTTCTGTGACATCTGGTGGTACAGAAAGCATAATTCTAGCTATGAAGGCCTATAGAGATCATGCTAGAAAAGTAAAAGGTATACTTGAACCTGAGGTGATAATTCCTAGCTCAGCTCATGCTGCTTTTGACAAAGCATCCCAATACCTAGGGTTAAGGCTAAAATACGTTGAGCTAGATGAAAACTTCAAGGCAGACCTAGAGGCCATCAAGAGGGAAATAAACGAAAGAACGGTTGCAATCGTAGCTTCTGCGCCTTGCTTTCCCTACGGAACCATAGATCCTATAGAAGAAATCTCGGAAATAGCTTTGGATCACAAGATTGCTTTGCATGTAGATGCCTGTCTAGGAGGCTTTATACTACCTTGGGCTAAGAAATTAGGTTATAATGTTCCCAAGTTCGATTTCGAACTAGAAGGGGTGACATCCATATCTGTTGATCCGCATAAATATGGGTATGCTCCTAAAGGTGTTTCGGTAATACTTTATAGAGATCCTGAAATATGGAAGAAGCAGTTTTATATAAACACAAACTGGAGAGGAGGGGTTTATTTCTCTACAACAATTCAAGGAAGCAAACCAGGCGCTTTGATGATAGCAGCATGGGCCGCTATGTTAAGCATTGGGGAAAGAGGCTATTTAGAATATACTAAGAAGATATTGGAAATCGCAGATTTCTTGAAGAGTGAAATAAGGAAAATCGATGAGCTCAAAATATTAGGCGCCCCCCTTTGGGTCATAGCTATTTCTTCAGATTCTTTAGATATCTACAAAGTTGCGGATTTCATGGGGAAGAAAGGATGGAATCTAAACATTTTGATGAAGCCTCCTGCATTTCATATAGCATTAACTTTGAGACATGATAAGAAGGTCATTGATAAATTCATAGAGGATTTAAAGAATTCTGTATTCGAAGCTAAGAGCTCTTTAGAAATTAGAGGATTGTCTCCCATATATGGCATGATGTCTGCTTTACCTTTAGAAACTTCTGAAGATTTGATTTCCTCTCTAATTTATTGGCTCTACAAGAATGAATCGACGAGGAAACCAGGGCTTTAACCTTAGGATGAAGTGGAAGTCTAGAAGGATGATGAGCTATGGACTAATGAGAATCTTCCGAGTTAGTCGTGGATTCGAAGAATGGTTGAGGATTTATTCATAGGAATAGACCTAGGAACTGGTTCATGCAAAGTAGTCTTGACCGATAGAGTAGGCAATATAATAGCTAAATCCAGCGAAAGATATTCTCTATACTTAACCAAAGGAGGAGGAGCTGAACAAGATCCTGAAGAATGGTGGAATGCTATAGTGAAAGCTACGAGGAAGATCACAGAGGGTATCGATACTTCTTTGGTAAAAGGCATTTCTATTACAGGCCAATGGTCAGGTACAGTAGCTGTAGATGAAAAAGGGAATCCTTTGAGAAGGGCTATAATATGGTTAGATTCTAGAGGGGAGAAATACGTAAGAAAACTAATAAGAGGATTCATAAACATAGCCGGTTATGACGTCTTCAAATTATATAGATGGCTAAGTAAAACTGGAGGTGCTCCTTCAAAATCAGGCAAGGATTCCTTAGCTCACATCTTATTTATAAAAAACGAAGAGTCTGAAATTTATAAAAATACATATAAATTTTTAGAACCAATAAGTTATATTAATTTAAAATTAACAAATAGATTTGTTTCCTCATATGATATAATGATAACTCATTGGGTCACTGATAATAGAAATATAAAAAATATAAAATATGACGAAAGTTTGTTGAAAATGGCAGGGATAGATAGAGAAAAACTTCCTGATTTGGTCAATTCCCTAGAAATAATAGGTAAAACTACCGAAGAAAGCTCCGAAGAACTAGGTTTAAAGAACAACGTTCCTGTAGCAGCAGGTGGAGGTGACATTCAAACTTCTCTGATAGGCTCAGGTTGTGTTTTTGAATATGAAGCTTTAGCCTATATAGGTACTTCTTCTTGGTTGACTGCCCATGTACCTTTTAAGAAAACTGACATTTCTCATAACATAGCTTCTTTGCCTTCAGTATTACCTAATGAGTATTTTATAGCTGCTGAACAAGAATGCGCAGGTAAGGTTTTGGAATTTATAGTAAATTTGTTTTCTTTGAAATTTGAAGAGATAGATGAATTAGCATCGAAATCTACTCTAGGTAGCGGAGGTTTGATTTTCGCTCCTTGGTTATATGGAGAGAGGGCTCCTGTTGAAGATAGATTCATAAGAGGAGCTTTAATAAACCTTTCCTTAGAGCATGGAGTTCAAGACATCGTTAAAAGTGCATTGGAAGGGATAGCTTTCAATCTGAAATGGATAATGGATCCTGTTGAGAATCTGATGGGTAAGGAGATTTCTTCGGTGAAACTAGCTGGTGGCGGTGCTAGATTTAAAACTTTGGTACAAATAGTAGCAGATGTTCTAGGAGTTAAGGTGAATCTTGTAGAAGAGCCTGCCTTTGTTAATGCAAGAGCTTCAGCTTTAATAGCTTCCTTAGCCACGGCTTCTGTGGATTTAAAATCTATTGCTAATAACGTCAAAAGCATTAGTTTCTTTCCAAAGAAGGAAAACGTTGAGAAGTATAAAAAAATCTTTAAACAGTTCATTAAAGTATATCGAAGAAATAGGGGCATCATGCATAGTATAAATAAGTTAATTGACTAGTAAAGCTTTGGAATTGCTATATTTGTAACTTATTAGACTCGTTCATTGTTTTAAAGCAATAAACGTCTTCTTTAGAATATATTTATTAATTTAATTTTTATTATTTTTATAGTTTGCATTTTAGTTTATTGCAAGATATTTTACCCATTTCTTCAAGGAAAATCTAGCTCAAAGATGTTCGTCTTGATATAAGATGGTTCATTGGTATATGCTTGTATTGATTATTTAATTCTTAATAAAGTTTATATATTAAGAATTAATTATTAAAGTAATGCAAGATTTAATTAAAATAATTTCAGAAATAATCTTTGCTTTTATATGTACTTTGACTCTAGGCAATAAACCTTATCCTTTGCTGGGGCATGGGTCTTAGATACAGATCACGGCTTGTGGAGCTAATTGCACCCAACTTGGTCTATCGAAATCTTAAGTAAGAGTTAATTTTATATTTCATTTATCTTTTTATCTATAAGAATGTTAGAAGAGCTAGTTTCAGTTTCGAAGTATTATTCTATCGGTAATTTTAAGATTAAAGCTCTAGAAAAGGTTAGCCTGAAGATTAATAAAGGAGACTTCATAGCTATAGTAGGTCCCTCTGGTTCAGGTAAGACGACTCTTTTGAATATATTGGGGCTTCTCGATAAGCCTAATGAAGGTAAAGTGATAATAAACTCAATTGAGGCAAACAAACTTAGCGATAACGAGTTAGCTAAGCTAAGGGCTAATTATATAGGATTCGTTTTCCAAACCTTTAATTTAATACCCTCTCTTACAGCTAAGGAAAACGTAGAGATAGCAGCGGCTTTTAGCGATAAAGTTAAGGATGCTGAAGCTAAAGCGGTTGAATTGCTCAAGATAGTAGGTTTGGAAGCTAGAATTGATCATAAGCCTTCCCAGTTGAGCGGGGGAGAACAACAGAGAGTTGCAATAGCTAGAGCTTTGATAAATGATCCTCAATTGTTATTGGCAGATGAACCCACAGGTAACCTTGATTCTAAGACTGGGGAAGAAATATTCGGAATTTTCAAAGAATTGAACAAAAGAGGGATGACAGTAGCAGTAGTTACGCACAATATTAAGTTTGCTGAAGAAGCTAAAAAGACCATATATTTGAAAGATGGTAGGATAATCAATGAAGTTTAGAAAAGCTATTAGGCTTTCTTATAGAAACATAACTAGAAATAAGCTAAGGAATTCCCTCGTAGTATTAGGTATAATATTATCAGTGATCATAGGAGGTGTAATATTAGGCGTTGTCTATGGGATAAAGAATTATTGGACTGATTCGATCTATGAAGCAGGTTTTAATGTGATGTTTGTAGTTTCAGGGAAGGTCAACATAGGCGGTAGTTATACACCGCCTGCTAAGGTTTTGAATGTAGAAGATATAAGAGCATTCAAGCAATTGCCTGATGTAATAGCAGCTAGCCCACTTTTCACTGTAGGTGTTTTTAGATTCGGTGAAAATGTCACGTATTTAATAGGCGTTGACGAAGATATTTCAAAGTCTGCTTCGTTTTTAATCTATCAAGGTAGATTTCTCAATAAAGAAGACGAAAATTCTAATGAAATTCCTGTAGTGCTGGGATATAACGTTTGGAAAGAAATCTTAGGGGATGGAGTGAACGTTAACTCAACGATGAGTTTGCTTTTAGAACCTTTCTCTTTGATTTACGGCAAGAGAGATAGCGTAACCGTAAAGATAAAAATAATAGGGCTTTTGGAGAAAAGAGCTACGATACCTGGTCTAGGAATAGATCCTAACGAAGTTTTCTATACCACTTTGAAACATGCCTATGGTATATTCGGCATCCAAGATTATAGTAGAGCCTTAGCTGATGGTGCTGTGGTCTCTGCATCAACTTTTGATAGCCTAGATAAAGTGAGCGATGAGATAACCTCTTTCCTCGTAGATAAAGGTTATGATGAAAGAAGCGACTTCTCAGTAATAAGCCAGAAGGATGCTCTAAGATACATAGATAGAGTTTTCTTTCAACTCAACAATTTCATCTCGATAATATGGGCGATTGTAATAATAATCGGTGCTCTTTCCATTTTGATAGTAATGGTGATTACTGTAAGAGAAAGATATAGAGAAATAGGGACTCTTAGAGCCTTAGGCGCTAAGAGGAGCGATATACTTTTGATTTTCTTGTTAGAAGCTTCTTACTTAGCTTTGTTAGGCTTATTATTGGGAGCATTATCGGGCGTTGTGATAATAGAGGTTTTGAAGTATTATTTTGAATTTGTTCGAAGGGTAACCATAACTGTGTTGTTGAATACATATTCAATAATACTTCCTGAAATATTCCTGGCCTCGTTGCTCTTTGCTTTATATCCTGCATATAGGGCTACTAAGATAGAACCAGCTCAAGCTCTTAGGTATGAATAAGCGATATTTCCTATTTATTAAATTATTTTTAAGAAGATCAAGTAAGCCTAGTTTTGCTTAAGGAATAAATAGAACTTATTCAAATGGATTCTCGTGGGGGAAAGTAAAGAAAGAGAATTTAGAGCTAGGATACAGATTAAAAAGTGCGAGATTCATGGTATAGTGTTATTCTGGTGTGTTCATTGTAGTAAAGCAGTTTGTAGATACTGCGAGCCCAACCATCAATTGGAACATTATTTACCTAAAATAAGGTGAGCATTTCCAAGCAAGAAATAAGGCAAAAGATATGGAAATTATTGGAAGAGAAAGACATTGCGGATTTCCCTAGACCTGTATTCAACAGAATACCTAATTTTAAAGGTTCAGAAATAGCTTCTGTAAAGCTATCCCAACTTGAGGTCTTCAAGAAAAGCAATGTGATAAAAATAAATCCTGATTCTCCACAGAGAAAAGCTCGTGAAATCGCTCTCAGCTTAGGGAAAACATTAATAATGCCTACTCCTAGGATTAAGGAAGGCTTTCTATTACTAGATCCTAAAAGAATTCCTAAAAACGCTTACAGAGAAGCTTCTACTATAAAAGGTGCCTTTGAGTATGGTGTGAAAATTCATCCCAAAGACCTTCCTAGCATAGATTTCATCGTTCTAGGTTCTGTGGCGGTTTCCTTAGACGGTGCTAGAATAGGGAAAGGAGAAGGTTATGGGGAGCTTGAATTTGCTATTTTACTAGAATACGGCAAAATAAAGAGGGACGTAAAAATAGCTACAACAGTTCATGATCTGCAAATAGTTGAGGAAATACCCATAGAACCTTTCGATGTAAGCGTAGACTTAATAGTTACACCTAGCAAAATATTCGAATTGAAGCAAAGACATGATAGACCCCATGGCATAATTTGGGAATTATTGCCTATGGAGAAGATAGAGGAGATACCTATACTAAAGGAAATGTATTTGGAAAAACAAAACAAACCGATCGTTTCTTTTTAAATTTTTAACTAATATATAATTATGATCAAAATAGATTTAAATGAGAAAGTTGAAAAGTTCATGCGAAAAACGCTCTATTTTGTAGATGCAGAAACTTCTGTATTTAATGCTTCCTTAATAATGAAAGCTCATGGCGTGGGAAGCGTTATAGTTAAAGAGAAAGATAAACCTGTAGGAATTGTAACTGAGCGAGACATTCTTAATAAAGTAGTATCTGAAGGTAAGGATCCTCGCAAAGTTAAAGTTAAGCAGATAATGTCTTCACCGTTAGTCGTAATAAGGGCAGATGAGACGGTAGAAGAAGCCTTGAGGAAAATGCTGATGTACGGTTTCAGAAGGCTGCCTGTAGTAAACGAAAAGGGAGAAGTAGTAGGTCTTTTAGCTCAGCGATTCTTGATAAGAGGAGGAGAAGAAGAATTAATAAGGAAGGCGGAGTTCCCCCTCAGGCTCTCAAAAGATCTTCATGATTTCTATAGAGGCAAAATAGAGGTGATTTCCAAAGTTCCAATAACGAGCATGTCTGATTTCTCGATATGGTATACTCCTGGCGTTGCTTCTCCTTGTAAGGAGATAAGTAAGGATAAGGAAAAAGTCTTCTTCTATACAAACAAGTGGAATAACGTAGCGATAGTAAGCGATGGTTCTAGGACTTTGGGACTAGGGGATATAGGACCTTACGCTGCTCTACCTGTGATGGAGGGAAAAGCATTGCTCTTTAGATATCTAGGCGCTGTGGATGCTTTTCCTATCTGTATCAATGAAAAAGACCCTGAGAAAATAATAGAGATAGTTAAGGCTATAGAACCTTCTTTTGGCGGTATAAATTTGGAAGACATCGAGTCTCCTAAGTGTTTCTATCTTTTGGAAAGACTTCAGGAAGAGCTAGAAATACCTATATGGCACGATGATCAACAAGGCACGGCTGCAGCCACTTTAGCAGCTTTGATAAACGCTTTAGAAATCGTGGGGAAGGATCATAGGAATGTAGTCGTTACTTTATTAGGAAGCGGTGCTGCTAATATCAAAGTGGCTGATTTGCTGATTAAGTATGGGTTTAAACCAGGAAATTTGATAATGCTTGATAGTAAGGGCATATTGAACATTAATAGAAAAGATTTAGAAGATAATCCTTATAAGCTAAGGCTTGCTAAGATAACTAATTCAGAGCAAAGAGAAGGAGGTTTGGAAAAAGCTATAAAAAACGCAGACATACTAATAGCATATTCAAAACCAGGACCAGGTGTTGTCAAAAAAGAGCACATATTAGCTATGAATAAGGATCCCATAGTAATAGTAGGTGCAAATCCTGTACCAGAGATATGGCCTTGGGAGGCTAAAGAAGCAGGTGCAAAGATAGTAGCTACAGGAAGATCTGACTTTCCAAATCAAATAAACAATTCTTTAGTTTTCCCAGCAGTATTCAGAGGAACTTTAGAGGTAATGAGCAAAAAGATAACTGATGAGATGTGCATTGCGGCCGCTCAAGCAATAGCCTTAACGGCTAAGGAATATGGAATAAATGAAGATTATATAATTCCTTCCATGGAGCAAGAGGAAGTTTACATAAATGAAGCCGTAGCTGTAGCGTTAAAAGCTCAGGAGCAGG
>JBEPZU010000004.1:0-92550 GCA_041640715.1 Thermoproteota archaeon
GAACTTTAAGGAGAGGTAAGCATCATCCTAACTGCGGTTGCGATTTAGTTAATTACAAAGGAGGGAATTCAACGCTAATAGAAGGCTGTGGCTGCTCAGTTATACATAGCTCCAAAACAGGACAAGCAACGGTTTCTGCAAGTTAATTAGGTTTTAATTTTCTTTTTTAATTATTTTCGTGATAAGATTAGGTATTATAAAGGATGATGGAGAAATTTTAAAAATAGATCCTAGAAATCTCAGAAGACACCTATGCGTTTTTGGTATGACTGGAACAGGGAAATCGACCACATTGAGCATTCTTGCATATGAATTATATAGAGAAGGAATACCTAGCGTGATAATAGATAGAACAGGAGAATTTAGGAATAAAATCACCAAAATAGGAAAAATATATTCCCCAGACGAGAATCTATCATTATCTCCTTTTCAACTTTGGAATGATGACCCCATAGAGGAAAGAATACAGAAACAAGTTTGGCTATTAGAAGAATTTTGCAAAATTACATGGTCAGAAGGACTATCTCCTCTGCAAATTAGACTCCTCAGCCAAGCTCTTTATAGGAACATTTCTCTAGGAGAAATTAGCTTCCAGTCTTTGATAGAAGAAAGTAGGAGAATAGCAAAAGAAGAATTAAGATTATGGATCGAAGCTGCAGAGGCGTTAGCTTCAAGATTTGGTATTTTCACAGTAGGTAAGTTCAAAAAGGCTTTTAGAGAGAATCATGAAGAACTGGAAGGATTTTTCAAGAATGGAATAAACATCATAGATCTATCGAGCTTAGAACACGAAGCACCTAAAAATCTCTTCTCGATGATATTGATCACCTTACTTATGCTTAAACTTAAAAAAAGAGGATTTACCGATGGTTTGAGAATTGTATTAATGATAGATGAAGCCCATAACATAGCAAACAAGAACGTAAAATATGGTTTAGTTGAGAAATTAGCTATGGAGATGAGGAAATATGGGCTTGGTTTGGTGATTTCATCCCCAAACCCTTCAGAGATAAGCAACAATATACTCTCGAACGCTGGTACGTTAATAATACATCAAATGTTCAGCGGTTATGAAGCAGACGTGATAAAAAAGTACTTGGGTTCTAGTAGTTATCATTCGGTTTTAGAAGAAGTATTGTGTAAGCTAAATGTAGGAGAAGCCTTCATAAGAACACCTAATAACACAGATGGAATCGTAGTAAAAATAGGTATAAATGAGCATTATGAATTGATTAGTTGAAATGGATAATTTTTTCGAAATATCAAACCTTAAGCTAGAGAAAGAAAAAGTGAAAGTAGGAGAAAAAATTAGACTATTTATATCCTTTGTTTTGAACGGAGGAATAAGGAAAGTATTCAACCCAGACGTTTGGGATGAAGCTTACAAAAAGGGAGAAAGGAAATTTCTATTGAAGTATCTTGTAAAAATAAAGCTCAAAAAAGGAATATTCTCGAAGGAAATTTTAAAAGAGAAAGTGATAAGGAAAGCGGTATTCTTTTGGACTAGGAATCCTACGATAGATAGAAGAATATGGGTACTACTTGTATATGAAGACATGCAACCAAAGCTAATAACCAGCTTAGAAGAAATTCATGAAGATTTTTTCAAGTTTGAGAAATTCTATGAACTCGACACAAGACTTTTAGGTAAAGGAAGACATACAATACAAGCCGAAGTTAGGGCAAAGTGGAGTAATTACACGTTCATAAAGGCGTCACAAGTCAAGGCTTCAAGTAACATAGTTGAGATAGAGTGCATAGAATGATTTTCAAGAAAAAGTTAGAAGCCACATTCGGAAGCGATTTCGCTATGGAAAAAGCTGAAGAAAGACTTTTAAAAATGGGGCTTAAGTCCGAGAGAAAACCTCCTATAAAATTAATAATATACGTGAAAAAGAAAGAAGAAATAGAAAAGGTCAGGAGGATAGTCTCTGAAAGTTTAGGATACTTGGAACCGATAGAAACTTTCAGAGATAAACTAATAGTAAAACTCTCCGCGATCCTTTATTTCGTTTTGCGAAGAAGTAAGAAGAAATGATCAAGATTCGTCTTCTACGACTTCTACAATCGAATTACAGTTGGTGCAAAAAGGATATTCGTTGAAGTGCAATACAGGATCCTTAACGAATACTCTGATCTCAGAATTACAGTACTTACATCTTAACATGATTATCTAGTATTACTTCCAATATTTAAAATGTTCCCAACCTAAGCTGGTTATTTCGAAGTTCCTATTTTCATCAATATAACGAATACCCCTTCCTTCATAGGTTTTACCTATAACGCTGAAATCACAATTATGACCCTCCAGGATACGCTCTATATCTTTGAGATTTCTCTCTGGAAATGTGAATAAAATTTCATATTCTTCTCCTCCTCGGTATAAAGCAAGCTCTAGAGGATCTAAATTTCTTTCTTTACAAAATTCTAACACTTCTCCATCTATAGGTATTTCGTTTATAATGAAACTCATACCATTTGCCTCGGCAAGTTGATTTAAAGAAATAGCTAGACCGTCGCTTATATCCATACATGAGGTGATGAAGGGCGAAATCGCTATCGCTTCTTTAATCCTGCCTTTTGGTCTGAATATTCTGTCAAGTGCTTTATCTTTTAAGCTGCTATTTAGATCTAAATTCTCAAAAATAGCTTTGAAACCCAGAGAATTTAAACCGAATTTCCCTGTTACTCCTATCAAGTCTCCTGTTCTAGCTCCTCTTCTTTCAACAATCTTATTGGCCGTACCAAAAGCAAAGCCTGCTACTGAAAACTCCTTTGAGGATGAAAGGTCGCCGCCCATGTATATTGCTCCATTTTCATTCATAGCATCACAAGCTCCTTTTATGAGTTGTTTAAGGTCATCTATAGAGAAGTTCTCTGGTAAAGAAATCGCTAGAAGCATGCCTATGGGCTTTGCTCCTTTACAAGCAATATCTGATAGATTAGCAATAACTATTTTCCATCCGAAATTGTAATAACCCATCATGTCTATATAGTCCGAATAATAATTGGCCACGTCTGTATGCAGAACTAAATAAAGATCCTTGTCAATTTTATAGAAAACGGAATCATCGTAAATCGGCTTGCTCCAATAATTCCCTATAATCTCATGGATCAATTCTATAATACTTCTTTCACCCAACTCTTTTACAACGCTCATTGAGATATAACTCAGACAAGATAAATTAATGGATTATCTAAGAAGAATTAATCCATGTCAAAACACCTATTTCAATTTATAAAAGCCTTAAGATTAATTTTGAGATAATATAGTTTGATATTGCCCCAGTAGCATAGCCAGGTAATGCGCCTGCCTCGTAAGCAGGAGATCGCGGGTTCAAATCCCGCCTGGGGCTTGTAGAGCTGGAGTAATTCTTCATTAGTATTGACCTTGAAAATCCGGTTTTAATCGACCTAAACGAAATATCCTACATCAGTTACAGACCGATTCAAGTTGTTTCATCTTATTTTATGAAAAATTCAATGAATAGATGCTCGTTTTTCGTCCTTTTAATGATTCCTCAAATTAAGCGTATTATTTAGCCAATTCAAGGCTTCTATTATGAAGCTAGGTCCATGATGGGCTAAGAAATCATAAGGACCTGGTGTTACGTAAAGTTTCCCTTCCTTCAAAGCTTTTAAATTAGACCATCCTCTTTTCTCGAATTTCCTCAAAATATCTTCTTTGCTTTCTTCACTGAACATCTTAGGTTCATATAATATAACATCAGGTTCTCTTTCTATAACCGCTCTGAAATCAGGTTCTAACCATTCGCTTGCTTCTCCTTGGAAGATGTTAATATGACCCAAGAAATTTATGGCGTCAGTAATATAGCTATAGGCTCCAAAGGTAACCGGCATACCGAAATCTATTTCAATGTAGACCTTTAGTCTTGAAGAGCTAGGTTTCACTTTGTTTATTTCATTAAGCAATCTATATTGCAACTTTCTGGCCTCTTCATAATATCCAGCGACAAGCCCTACTTCGTGACATAAGTTTACTATGCCAGATATGCTCGTAGGTAAAGGAGATGCGAATACGTTGAATTCCTTTGATAAATTTTTGGCGAATTCTCTTTGATAGCCAGTAGTAGTGAATATTATATCTGGCTTGAGTGACCTAATCTTGTCTAGATTCGCCTTAGAATAGCTCCCTAGTATTTGTTTTTCTCTAGCTTCTTTAGGACGAACACAAAAAGCACTAACACCTACTATCTTATCTCCAAGACCCATTAAAAACAAAGCCTCTGTAATAGCAGGGCTAAAACTTATTATCCTTTCACATCTATCTGGCAAATTAAGCTCTGTTTCGAGTGATTCGCAATACACTCGACGCATATTATAACAATGTTATATTTATATTTAGGTTGATTTAAGAGTAAACATCGGAAATGGTAGATGTACTAACCATAGAGAATTTACATGTTGAAGTCGAAGGCAAAGAGATACTTAGGGACATAAACTTAGAAGTGAAAAGCAACGAAATTCATGCAATAATGGGTCCTAACGGTGCAGGAAAGAGCTCATTAGCTTTAGCTATAATGGGCCATCCGAGGTATAAGATAACTAAAGGAGATGTTAAAATAAATGGAGAAAGCATCCTAGGTCTAACCACGGATAAAAGAGCGCAAAAGGGGCTGTTTATATCTTTACAATATCCAATCGGTTTGCAAGGAATAAGCTTATTCACTTTGATGAAAGCATCTTTAACGGCTCTTAGATACAAACCTGTTGAAGGACAAAAGGTCAATCTGCCTTTACTTCAGATAAAAAAAGAACTTGAAGAAAATCTCAAAAAATTAGGCTTAGATGAAAGCTTTGTGAATAGATATGTCAATGAAGGCTTCTCTGGAGGAGAAAAGAAGAAAAGCGAAATAGTTCAAATGGCCTTAATAAAACCAAAATTTGCTATATTAGATGAAACTGATTCAGGTCTAGACATAGACGGAATAAAAATTGTTTCTAACGCTATCCTGGAAATAAGCAAACGTGAAATTGGTCTTGTCCTAATAACCCATTATAACAGAATATTGCAGTTCATAAGACCAGATTATGTTCACGTACTTATAGACGGAAGAATTGTTGAAAGCGGAAGTGCTGAGTTAGCTGACATCTTGGAACAAAAAGGTTACTATTGGTTAAAGCAGGAACTATAACAGTGTTATGTTTATATACTCGATGAATGAGGTTTTTATAGATGACTAAGGTCGAATTAAGTTTTGACTATAGTAAATACAACTTTAGGGATATCGTAGATTATGAAGTCAAGTTCCCCAAAGGTTTGTCTGAAGAGATCGTGAGGGAAATATCAAGAATAAAGAATGAACCTTCATGGATGGAAGAGTTCAGAGTTAAGGCTTATAGAATCTTCTTAGAAAAACCAATGCCTACTTGGGGAGTAGACTTATCCAGTTTAAATTTCGATGAATTTTATTACTTTGCAAGGCCTACTAGTAAGAAAGGAAGAAGTTGGGAAGAAGTACCAGAATATATAAAGAGGACGTTTGAAGCCTTAGGTATTCCTGAAGCAGAAAGGAAATTCTTAGCAGGGGTTGGAGCACAATACGAATCTGAAGTGGTATATCACAATGTAAGGAAAGAATTGGAGAAAAAAGGTGTTATATTCGTAGATACAGATACTGCGGTTAAAGAATATCCTGAAATTGTTAAGAAATACTTCGGAACTGTAGTACCACCCAACGATAATAAACTTGCAGCTCTAAACTCAGCAGTATGGAGCGGAGGTTCTTTCATATATGTACCTGAAGGAGTCAAAGTAGAATTACCCTTGCAAGCATATTTCAGAATAAACGCACAAAACATCGGTCAGTTCGAGAGGACATTAATAATAGCTGAACCATACAGCGAGGTTCATTACATAGAAGGATGTACAGCGCCTATTTACGCTTCAAGCTCATTACATGCTGCCGTAGTCGAAATCATTGCTAAGAAAGGAGCAAAAGTTCGCTACACTACTATTCAAAACTGGTCTGTAGATGTTTATAACTTAGTAACTAAGAGAGCCCATGCCTATGAAGAAGCTACAGTTGAATGGGTAGATGCGAATATAGGGAGCAAAGCCACGATGAAATATCCTTCTATCTACTTGCTAGGGAAATACGCAAGAGGAGAAGTATTGTCGGTTGCCTTTGCAGGTAAAGGTCAACACCAAGATACAGGTGCAAAGGCTATACATCTTGCACCTTATACTTCATCTAGGATAACTGCTAAGTCTGTTTCTAAAGATGGAGGGAGAACTACTTATAGAGGATTAGTGCATGTAGCAAAAGGAGCACGAGGAGTAAAGTCTAGCGTGAGATGCGATGCTCTTTTGTTGGATGAAAAATCTAAGACTGATACCTATCCTTATAATGAAATAATGGAAGACGATGCTACTGTTACCCATGAAGCTACAGTAGGAAAGATAAGCGATGACCAGCTCTTCTATTTAATGTCAAGAGGAATTTCAGAAACCGAAGCTTTAAATATGATCGTCCTAGGGTTCTTCGAACCTTTCATAAAAGAATTACCCATGGAATATGCAGTGGAGATGAACAGGCTATTAAGACTTGAAATGACAGGTTCTGTAGGTTAAGAAACTCTTATAATATCCATGAATTTTTTAAATTTAGATTCTAGAATTATAAAGGAAATAAGCTATCACACAAAAGAAATTCCTTGGTTAAGCGAAATTAGGTACAAAGCATGGAATATCTTTGAAAAGCTACCCATAGAAACTTCTCCTCTCTACATAAAGCATTATGATTTTTCTAGGATAAATCTATTAGATGCCAAACTGAATCTGAAGGAAGAAAGACGTTCCTTTGAAGAGATCGATTCGATTCTTAAAGAAATAGAATTGCTACCCTACGTTTGTACCATAGATGGTAAAGTGTATAGAACAAACGTACCAAAGCCTTTGAAAGAGAAAGGATTAATCATCAGAGAAATAGATGAAATGCTTAGAGATGAAGAGGATTTGAAGAAACTTATCAATTTAAAGGTATTAAACCACGAAGAAGATAAGTTCATAGCATTGAATGATGCACTCTTCAACTCTGGATTCTACATTAGAATCCCGAGCGGGGTGATACTCAAGCTACCTATTAGGATAATCAATTTCCAAACAGAAGAAGGAAACTTGAATTTCATAAAAAACTTCATAGAAATAGGCCAAGATGCTAGGTTAACTATAATAGAAGAGAATTATTCCCTGAAAAAAGATAATAAGCAAACTCTAATTAGCGTTAATTTAAACTTAGTTCTTAGAGAAGCAGCTGAAGTTGAATATATTTCCATAAATGATCTCAACAACGAAGTCAATTTCTTCGTTAATAGGAGAGCTTCATGTTACAAGGATTCTAAAGTAACATGGGTTGTATTGAACTTCGGAGGTTTGGTTACTAGAATTAAGACCGATAATGCGATGAATGGAGAAGGAGTTATAGCAAACATGAATGAAATAGTGGTTGGTGATTCAAAGCAAGTATTCGATTTAACAACCTATTTATCCCACAATGCTCCTTTCACGAAAGGAGTTTCGATGACAAAAGGAGTGTTGAAAGATGAAGCAAGGGCTTTATTTAAAGGAATGATAAAGATATTGGAAAATGCCAAGAATGCTGATGCGTATTTGGCTGAGCACGCAATGATATTGAACAGGGGAGCTAGGGCTGATTCTATACCTGGATTGGAAATAAAAAACAACGAAGTTAGAGCAACACATTCTGCTTCCGTGGCCCAAATAGATGAGGAGCAAATATTCTATCTCATGAGTCGAGGTATGAGTGAAGAAGAAGCTAAGAAATTATTGACACTTGCTTTCTTCCAACCTTTGATCGATCAAATACCTGCAGAACAAATAAAAGAAGAAATCATCTCCTTGATAGAATATAAACTCGAGAAAAAAGAAAGAAGTTTAAAGGAGAAGTTCATAGTGACTGAGGAATTAAAAGAAATAAAAACGATCTCTCCTGAGAAATTATTCGAGACCCACTATAAATATAGGAAATGAAATCAAAGCTAGTGAAGCTTTGCAACTTAAAAGATCTTAATAATGAAGAAATAAAGGGATTTGATATAGGATCTGAACATTTAATAGCTATCAAGAAAGGATCCCAGGTTTTCGTTCTTGAAGGAATATGCACACACGAATACGCAGATCTAGCCAATGGCTTCTTGATAGAAGATAGGGTGATATGCCCATTGCACCTTTCACAATTCGATATTAAAACCGGAGAGGTACTTAATCCCCCTGCTGAAAGACGGCTTAAGGTTTATAAAACTAGGATAATAGGAGAGGAAGTATATATTGAAGTTTAATAATATTTAGCTAGTTAATGGAAGATTACTATTACGAGCTAATACTTGATCATTACAGAAACCCTAGAAATAAGGGAAGGATCGAGAATCCTGACGCTATTGCTTTTGATTCCAATCCTCTTTGTGGGGATGAAATAGAATATACCATAAAGCTCGATGAGGAGAAAAAGGTAATAAAAGATATAAAATTCCTAGGAAAAGGTTGTGCCCTTAGTCAAGCTTCTGCTTCTATTCTAAGTGAGCTCGTTAAGAACAAGCCATTAGAAGCCGTTAAAAACATGACTAAAGAAGAATTGTTAAAAGAATTAGGGAATCCAAAACTAGGACCTACAAGAATAAAGTGCGCCTTGTTATCCTATAAAACACTGAAGCTTGCTATTTATTCTTACTTGGGCAAAAAGCTTCTCGAGGAAATATATTAAAATTTAAAATAAAAACAGCCTTCTTATGATAATAGAAGCAGGGGTTCCCTAGCCTGGTTAAAGGGGCAGGGCTTAGGATGTTAAAGCATAAGAGACCCTGTGGCGTAGGCCTTCGTGGGTTCAAATCCCACCCCCTGCATTGATATATTAAGTACGAATTCTTTAAGTAGAAGCAAAGTTTTAAACTAATAAAACGAAGTTTAGTGTATGTGTAGAATATTTGCAGCAGTTTTCAAAGAAGGGAATGTGTCTCCTATTCTTCGAATAGGCCTTAAAAGATTAGAATATGGAGGTTATGATTCCGCAGGAGTTGCCACCTTATATCTAGGTAAAATTTACGTTAAAAAAGACAAGGGCAAAATCGATGAAATACACCAAAATCTTAATCTTGATGATTTGCCCGGCAATGTTGGCATAGCTCATACCAGATGGGCTACCCATGGAGCTCCTTCTAAGATAAATGCTCATCCTCATCTAGATTGTCTAGGAGAAATAGCTGTGGTTCATAATGGAATAATAGAGAATTTCCTAGAGCTCAAACAAGAACTGGAGAATTTAAAACATGTCTTCTTGTCTAGAACAGATACCGAAGTAGTAGCTCACTTGATAGAAGAATATTATAAAAGGACTGGAAATTTCAGAGAAGCATGCTTCCTAGCTCTAAAAAGGCTTGAAGGTACTTATGCTTTAGCAATACTTTCTAAGCATTACAAAGATGGCATAATAATAGCAAAGAAAGGATCCCCGTTGCTCATAGGAGTAGGTAAAGAAAGTAACTTCGCTAGCTCTGATACGATAGCTTTCTTGGATAAAACGAAGACTGCAATAGCATTAGAAGACGGAGATATGGCTTTCATAACCAACGATTCCTTAGAGATATATAGAATAGAAGATGGTTCTCCTGTTAAAAGGAGGATGTTTACGATAGAATGGAATTTAGAACAAGCAAGCAAGGAAGGTTACGAACACTTCATGCTCAAGGAAATCATGGAACAGCCTTTATCAATGAGATATTCGCTGGGAACGCAGAAACAATACGTCGAGCTCGTCGCTGAATTCATGGATAAATCTTCTAAGAATTTCTTAGTAGCGGCAGGAACTTCCTATCATTCATGCGTAGCAGGATCTTACATATATTCAAAATTAGCCAGCCTAGCCACGATACCAACGATAGCTTCAGAATTCGTTGAAAACTATGGTAATTCAATAGATTTAAACACAACCATACTTTTCGTTTCCCAATCTGGAGAAACCGCAGATGTAATAAATGCACTTGAGTATGCAAGAAAGAAGGCTTGCACAACATTAGCTATATGTAACGTGGTAGGATCTACTTTGACTAGATTAGTTAGAGCATATATACTTCAACAATCTGGCCCAGAAATAGGGGTAGCAGCTACTAAGACTTATACTTCTCAATTGATAATCCATTTACTTTTATCTATAATGTTAGCTAAGAAAAGAGGTAAGATCTCGCAAAGCGAAATGGATGATTTGAAAGAAACTCTAATAGATATACCTAACATCGCAAGACAGATTTTATTTGAAAAACAAAGAGAAGTAAGAGATTTAGCTAAAATAATAGCCAAAGCTTCTCATGTGTTTTTTTTGGCCAGAGGAGTAAATTATGCCACAGCGTTGGAAGGAAGGCTTAAGCTATTGGAAATATCTTATATACCTTCTACTGCATATCCTGCAGGAGAATCAAAGCACGGTCCTATAAGCCTTATAGAAGAGGGAGTACCGGTGATCTTCATAGCCCCTAATGATGAAACGAGGAAGCTTATAATAGGTAATATAATGGAAATGAAAGCCAGAAATGCTACGATCATTACTTTAGGCGAAGAGGAAGATAAGGAATTAATCTCTCTAAGCGATTACTACATATCAATGCCTAAAATGCTACCAATAATAACCCCTATACTTTACATACTCCCCTTACAACTTTTGGCTTACTATACAGCATTGGAAAAAAACATCGATCCAGATAAACCTAGAAATTTAGCTAAATCTGTGACAGTCCTTTAGTTCAATTTATAGCAAAACACTAACGCTATATTTTAGAAAAGGTTAGTCAGGAAGAATATTTTTGTTAAACCGCTCGGGCGGCGTAGACCTTCTTGCGATGACCTAAAAGCACCCAAAATTATGCTGATCTACGAAGTAATTGAGAGAACTTCCTAAATTCATGTGTAGACCAAAGAAGAATTAATCTTAGTAAAGGGTAGCTGATTATGATTTAATAAAGCTATAAAGGTATCTTTATTTTATTAAATGCAGTAATATTCGATGGAAGAAATCAAATTATCATGCATAGAATGCGGAACAGATTTTAAAGCTGATCCATGGTTATTCAAGTGTCCTATATGCAGTGGCTTATTAGAAGTAAGATTCTCAAAACTCGAAATATCATGGAAAAATATTAGCAATAGACCCTTAAGCGTATGGAGATATAAAGAACTATTACCTAGAGTAAAAGAATACGTTTCTTTATCAGAAGGAGGTACACCATTGATACCTTCTAGGATATTCGATAATACTTACGTAAAATTTGAAGGAGCAAATCCTACAGGTAGCTTTAAAGATAGAGGCATGACAGTATCTATTAGCTTAGCTAAAGAAGCAGGCGCGTATTCTGTGATCGTAGCCTCTACTGGCAATACAGCTGCTTCAGCATCAGCATATGCTGCTAGAGCTGGAATGAAATGTTATGTATTCCTTCCACGAGGGGCAGTAGCAGAAGGAAAATTAGCCCAAGTTTCTTTGCATGGAGCTAGCATCATAGAAATAGAGGGTAACTTCGATGAAGCGTTGAGGAAAGCGATGGAAATCGTTGAGACAAGAAGGATCTACCCACTCAATTCCTTCAATCCATGGAGGCTTGAAGGTCAGAAAACGATAGCTTTCGAGATATATGACCAAATCGGCTGTCCTGACTGGGTAATAGTTCCGGTTGGAAATGCGGGAAATATCTCAGCTATATGGAAAGGATTCAAAGAAATGAAAGTTTTAGGCGTATGCGAAAAACTTCCTAGAATGGTGGGTGTTCAGGCTGAAGGAGCTTCACCTTTAGCTAGTGCATGGAACAAAAAGCTTAAAGTACCTGAATTTGTAGAAAGACCTCAGACCATAGCTAGTGCTATAAGGATAGGCAAGCCTGTGAATTGGCCAAAGGCATGGAGAGCCGTAGAAGAGTCAAACGGAATGTTCATATCAGTAAGCGATGAAGAAATCTTGAAAGCTCAAAGAGACTTGGCTAGAATTGATGGAATAGGATCAGAGCCTGCAGGAGCTTCTAGCATAGCTGGTTTGAGGAAGCTTATAGAAGAGAAGATAATAGATAAAGGAGAAAAAGTTGTAGCTGTTGTCACTGGCACTGCTTTGAAAGACCCAGATTCTGCTCTAAGCGATATTAGCACTTTAAAGATTAGTTACGAAGAACTACCAAAATATCTAAGTCTTTGCGGATGAAGGTAAGAGCATATTGTAGTTCAGCTAATCTTGGAGCTGGTTTCGATGTAGCAGCAATAGCTTTAGATGCTTTTTATGACGAAGTAGAAGTTTCAGTGGAACAAGGAAAAGGAGAAATACACACAGAATTCCATGGTCCTTATTCAGAGAACATACCCCCAAAGGATAACACTGCTTATCTAAGCGCTAGGTTATTGTTGGCGATGACAGGTTCCAATCTAAACGTTAATATAAAAGTTTGGAAGGGAATCCCTTTAGGCATAGGTCTAGGAGGAAGCGGTGCAACTGCTGTAGCTACGTTGAAGGCTCTAAAGTTGGAATTGGGATTAAGAATAGATGAAATGAAGTTAGCATCAATAGCAGGACTTGCTGAAAAAGCAGCAGCAGGATCACCACATTACGATAACGTGACAGCAAGCATGTTAGGGGGACTTGTAGTTATATATAGCTTAGATCCTTTAAGAGCACTTAGATTTGAACCTAAAGGCCATTTCGTCATAGGAATACCTAAAATAAAAACACCACAACATAAGACTGAGCTCATGAGGTCAATACTCCCTAGAAGCTTTCAAATAGAAATGTTGCCTAGAAGCCTAGCTAGAATGGCAGCTTTCATTTCAGCACTTTATGAAGGTTCGTTAGAGCTTTTAGGATATAGCATGACAGATGAACTCATAGAACCTGTAAGAGCTACAATAGTACCTGCATATGAAAAATTGAAGAAATATGCTAAAGAAGCAGGCGCTTTAGGTTTTACCATAAGCGGAGCAGGTCCTAGCGTAATAGCTCTAACAGATGAAGAGCATTCAAGAGAAGTAAGAGCTATGATGATCAGAGCATATGAAGAAGAAAATGTAAAAGCTGATGTGATAATAGCCAAGCTTGCCCCACCTGCTTCCTCCATCTCTTAGTTGCAATATAAGCGTTTTAGAAATTCTTAAATACTCAACAAAGAGAAATCAGTAAAATTATGGAAATAAAAGTATTAAGGAGAACAGGGATTCCTTTCCAGCTAAAGAAATCAATGAGTAAATGGATAGTCTTTGACATAGAAAGCGTCTTGGTAGATGGAGAGTATCTTGTAGAGATTGCTAAGACTGTAGGTTTAGGAGAAGAAATAAATGAAATTACTAGGAAAGGATTGGAAGGAAAGATAACCTGGGAAGAAGGATTGATAAGACGTTTAACCATTTTAAAAGATAAGATAAGAAAGAAAGAGCTCGAGGAAATAGCCTATGAGTTACCCTTGATGAAGGGAGCAGTAGAGACTTGCGATGAAATCAAAGAACTAGGATTCAGAATCGCTGCTGTAACAGGAGGTTTTCAATTCTTAGCTGAAAGGATCAAGAAAGAACTAAACATAGATTTGGTCATAAGCAATGAATTGATTTTCGAGGATGAAAGGATAAGCGGCATATTGCTTGAAGTGACATCGGATAAAGCTAAAGCTTTAATGCGCTACATTGGAAAGCGTACCATAGATATAGCTGTAATAGATGGCGCTAACGATTTGACCTTGTTCAATATTTCTAGGTTGAAAATAGCCTTCAATGCTACTCAGATTGTTAAAATAAGAGCGGATATTTCTATAAAAGAGAAAGACTTAAGGAATTTACTGAAGTATATCGCATAATTTCTTAAGAGAACACTTAAGAAAACTGTTAATTAAGCAGATTTTAAAATTATCGACTCAAAATTAAGCTTGAATAGAAATCATTAGCTTTCTTATAGCTCTCATAAGTACCTATATCGAACCAGTGACCTTTAAGAACATAACCATAGACTTTCTCTCTAGCTATCAACCATTTCGTGAAATGACCGAAAGCATCTCGAGGATTCCCTTCTTTTAAATAATCGTGAACCTTCTCTAAGACATTCCTAGGAAATAAATAAATCATCGTGCCTACTAAACTCGATCTAGGATTCTTAGGCTTTTCTTCAAAGCTTATGACCCTCCCATCCTTATCTAATTCTAAACACGATGCTTCCTTTGTAAGCATAGGATCTCCTACGTCATAAACAGCCAGGACTGTGGATTTCTTATCGAAATAATAATCAACGAACTCTCTAAGCTCTGAAGTAAAGAGATTGTCGCCTGCTAAAATCATTACATGTTCTCCCTTTACTCTAGGAAGAAGTTCAGCTATAGCTTTGATGGCTCCTAACTTTTCTTCCTCTCTCCTAGCAGGTTCAACATTCAATGAAACATTCCTGTATGGTTTTGAAGAAAGCCAAGCTTCAAATTGATCCTTGAACTTAGCGTTAGTAGATATGATTATCTCACTTATCTCTGGTATCCTTTCCAATTTTTCCATCAAGTATTCTATAATCGGCTTATCAGCTATTTTCAATAAAGCCTTGGCTACATTACTAGCTATTGAACCTAAACGAGTAGCAAAACCTCCTGCTAAAATTACAGCAGAGATCATTACTATTTCATAGCTGAAATCCTTTAAAATTTTACTAAACTACAAATTCTTTAATCATAACTAAAGGATTTATTCTTCGAGAGAGAATTTTTCTATTTCAGCTCTATATCTTAGCTCGACGGCCTGAGCCTTTATTAAAATCAAAGGAAGGTATAATGGCACTATACGCAATATAGGAGCTTTATAAATATCTATACGTTCTTTAATCAACGATGCAAAATAGAAACCGTCCTTAATTCCTTTAAATAAAATCTCATAATTCCGTATCGGAGTTCTCATCGAATACCTACACAAAGCTAAGGTTTTTATTAACTTCCTATATCTACTGTTTGAAATCTCATTTAAAACTAACCAGCCTTTAACCTTATGATACATCGCTAAAGGTTTGAGCTTAGTAAAGGAAGCGCTTAGTAAGTGATATCCTGCTAACAAAGGTAAAGCTACACATTTATGTCTTGAATTCCAAAGTTTAAGTCCAATGTAATTGTCATCAAAATAAAATGTCATGAAATCATGAAAGAGCTTATCTTTAAGACCTGTTTTATGAAGGGCCTCTATGTTATAAATAGAATAAGCCCCAGAAGTATAGCTTACTTTTAATGTTTTCTTAGCGATCCCTAAGTTCTCGCCCCTATATATAGCATAAGATGCAAGGAATTCATCGACGATAAAACCAAAGTTCTCAATCACGTTCTTATCACGATACATGGATAATATTCCTTGAAAAGCCCCTATTTTGTTAAGCACAGATACATGTTCTACTAAAAGCTTTAAGCTCTCCTTAGTAGGAACCATATCGTTGTTCATTAAAACAATGTATTTACTTTCAGGATCTCTAGCTCTATATCCTATGTTATTTCCTCCCGTGAAACCCAAGTTTTTGTTTAATCTAATCAATTTCTTCCTAATTCTGCCTTTCCTGGATAAGAAATCTTCGATCTTCTCAAAACTTCCGTCATTAGATGCGTTATCTACGACGATTAACTCATAATTGTTTTCAGGATAATCCAGATCGGTTATGCTTTCTAAAGATTCTAAAGCTACGTCTATAAATTTAGTGCTATTGTAGTTAAGCCATATTATGGATAGCTTGGGCCAGGTCATGAAAACAAAGAAAATGGGTTCAAGCTGTGAATTCGAGTTGTTTCTTGGTGTATTTCATCAACCTCTCTTCGATCACCTCGACTCCTATTCCTGGCTTTTCATTTAAAGGAATCGTTCCATCTTTCCTCAAAACCCAAGGAGGTTCAATTATGTCTTCTTCCCAGTATCTACTGCTTTGACCTATGTCGTTTGGGTATTTCACGTTGGGAAGAGTAGCAGAAGCTATCAAATGAGATCTACCTATTCCTGTTTCTAGCATCCCTCCTATCCAGACAGGAATTCCTTTGGTCATTGCATAATCATGAATTAACTTAGTCTCATTCAAACCTCCTACTCTTGAAGGCTTTATGTTTATTATTTTACAACTACCGAGTTTCAAGGCAACTTTGGCATCATAAATGCTCTTTATGCTCTCATCTAAGCATATGGGAGTCCTTATCTTTGATTGAAGCTCTGCGTGATCGTGTAAATCTTCATAGCTTAGGGGCTGTTCTATCATTAGGAGATTATAATCATCCATTTGCTTGAATAAGTGTAGGTCTTCTAAAGAATAAGCTGCATTGGCATCTACTTGAAGGGGTATTTCTCCGAATTCCTCCCTTATTAATTTAATCGGCTTTAAATCCCAGCCTTGCTTTATTTTTATTTTCACTCTCTTATACCCTTCTTCTAAGAAGCTTCCAACCGCTTTCAATAAAGCTTCCTCATCGCCTATAATGCCTATGCTTATTCCGCTCTCTATGTAATTTCTAATCCCTCCTAGGATTTTATAAAGAGGCTTCCCTTCAAGCTTTGCTTTTAAGTCCCATAAAGCCATTTCAATTCCTGCTTTGGCCATTCTATAACCTCTAACACCTTTTGTCATCTCTACGAAATCTTTAGGATCGTTGATTTTCTTTGTTTTAAGTAGAGTTGGTATCAGGAAATCCTTTGCAACGTAAAGCGTAGTTTCAACAGTCTCATAACTATACCAAGGACCTTCATCGACAGGAGATTCTCCCCATCCTATCAATCCTGAGCTGTCTTCTACCCCAAAGATCACGCAGTTTCTATTTATCGTTTTGCCAAAGCTTGTTTCAAAGGAGGATTTAAGTTTCATCACCAAATTATAAACGCGAATTCTCTTTATCTCCATGGGAATTCACCTTCTAATATATGTTCTAAGTCTTTCCTCCATAGCACATAAAAATATCTAACCTTTTTTTGCTCAGCCTCCTTGATGAATTCTACGACAACGTAGTTCTCCTTGTTTATATAATGATCAAAGACGTTCCTCAAAGAAAGTCTCCACTTGAGCATCATGTCTCTGAAATCTCTGAGCCTGTTTAGATTACTGGGCACTTCAACCAATACCACATTCGCATTTTCCTTCAAACTATAATCGCTTAAAATCATAAAATCATCAGAAACTTCAGTCTTAGTTACAAGCTTAGCCCCTAAATTAAGTAATTCGTTCAAGCTAGGTTCCCTAATCTTTTCCTTTATCCTAAGCTCGACCCGCTTGCTCTTTATCCACCATTCAGCTTCAAAACGATCTGTAGGCATGCCTATGTTTATCGAATCGGTTAGTTCTCCATAATAATCGACGTAAAACTTCCTTACTATCACACCTAGTTTACCTATGTTGAATCTTGCATTCGAAGATTGCAAAGGATCATAGGTCCAAGCAATAAAGTCTAAACCTTGTTCTAAAACTAGCTCTCTTTGTTTTAGCTTCAAGAAATAACCTAAACCTTTGTATCTTTGTTCAGGGATGACGCCCGTCATGTGGCTATAATGATATAATTTTCCTTCAGGAGACTTAGCTAAGATGCCAAAGGCAAAGCCTACTACTTTTCCAGTATCCTTCTCGAACGCACCTATTACAATCCCGCCTCTTCTATCACAGGCTATGAGCATATGATGGGCTACTGCTCCGCTATAATCCTTCATTCCCCATACTTCTAGTTGAGCATCAGTTATCTTGCGATACTCATCAGGATCCCTAGGCTTCCTTATTTCTATGATCTTGTCACCTAGAATTATTTCATTCATGAACTATTAACAAATAGAGATTCGGGTTAAAAATTTAGCAAAAACCGATAAATGCTTTCCTTGATTTTCCAATGCTATTCAGTCAATCCTAAAGAACTTTGATAATTTTTGGAATTTAAGCTAAGTTTTATTACTCCACCCAACTTATTAAGCTAATGAAAGGCGTAATACTTCATGGAGGAGCTGGTACTAGATTAAGGCCTTTAACATTCAGCGGTCCTAAGCAATTAATTCCAGTAGCAAATAAACCTGTGTCACAGTATGCTTTAGAAGATTTAGTAAACTGCGGCATCAATGAAATAGCGATAATTTTAGGGGAAACATTTCCAGAGTTGGTAGAGAAATACTACGGAGATGGTTCAAGATTCGGTGCAAAAATAACTTACATCCATCAAGGTAAGCCTTTAGGAATAGCTCATGCTGTAGGACTTTGCAGGGATTTCATTAAAGATGATAATTTCGTAGTTTATTTAGGGGATAATCTCCTACAATTCGGCATAAAAAAATATTTGGAGGAATTCTTGAGGAAAGATGCTGATTCAATGGTTCTTTTGAAAGAGGTCGAAGATCCTACCAAATTTGGCGTTGCAGAGTTCGATGAAAAAGGAAAACTTAGCAGAGTAATCGAGAAACCTAAGAAGCCTCCAAGCAAGTATGCCTTGGTAGGAGTTTATTTCTTCAAATCTATTATTTTCAAAATGATAGATAACCTTAAGCCTAGTTGGAGAGGCGAATATGAAATAACTGATGCTATTCAAATGATGATCGATGAAAACTATAAAGTTGAATATTCGATCGTTGAAGGTTGGTGGCTTGACACAGGGAAAAAGGATGATATACTTTATGCAAACGCTTTGATTCTAGATGAAAGGATAAAAAAGGAGATAAAGGGAGAAATAGAGGATTCGAAAATCAATGGAAGAGTAGTCGTAGAAGAAAGGACCAAAATAATAAAGAGCGAAGTAAGAGGTCCTTCTATAATAGGCAAAAATTGTATCATTGAGAATTCTTTCATTGGACCATATACGAGCATAGGAGATAACACAAAAATAGTCAACAGCTCGATTGAACATAGCATAATCTTAGAAAATTCGATAATAGAAAATATAGAAAGATTGGACTCAAGCTTGGTAGGTAAAAACTCAAAAATTATAAAAAATAAGGATAGAAGAACTTTAAGGCTTAACGTGGGTGATCATTCTGAAGTCGAAGTTTTTTAAAGAAAGTATGATTTATTCTTAAAGACTTTCTTCAGTTAACGATTTCTAAAAGGTTATAATCCAAATAATGCTAAGTATTGTCATGACAGAAGCAAAGAGATATCCTTTGGAGGGTGTTAAGGTTTACGAACTTAAAGTATTGCCGGATGAAAGAGGATTTTTCTCAGAAGCGCTCAGAGAAGATTGGAAGGAGTTACTAGAAGGAGAATGGATTGTACAAGCAAATATAAGCTATAGTTATCCGGGAATCGTAAGAGCCTGGCATAGACATGAAAGAGGCCAAATAGACTATTTTCTAGTATTGAAAGGAGCGATGAAAATTTGCGCCTATGATGAAGAAACTGGAAAAATGGTCGAGATCATTGCAAGCGAAGATAAATTAAACATTGTTAGAATACCTGGCAAGTACTGGCATGGAACTAAAACTATTAGCAATGAGCCTTCTTTAACGGTTTATTTCGTCAATAGGCTTTATGATTACAAGAATCCTGATGAACTAAGAAGACCTTGGAATGACCCTTCTATAGTGCCTAAAGAAATAAACGGAAGAACCGATGACCCTAGAGTAGGTAAACCTTGGGACTGGTTTTATCCGCCCCATAAGTAAAAGCCTAAATCCCCGATTGATGGATAACATGAATACATAACCTAACAGTTTAACAGTATGTGGGCAAGAAAATAGAGAAAAATGGAAGATAAATTTTTCTTTATCTCTTAATAGTTCATAGAAAATCAAAATTCATAACTAAAAAATGAATTATAATTCCGGTCGAATGAGTAAAAAGGTGAATAATAGAAAGTCCTTTGCATAATTAATGAGTAACCCTCTAAGAAGCAAAAGGTTTAAAAGAATTGATTAAAACTCCAGAAGAAAAACCGTCCGAAACACTTAAATATAGATAGATTTATATAGCCCCAAGAGATTCTTGGTAAGATGGATTCAATTTCATATTTTGATTTGTATCAGATTTATAAATTATTCAAAAAGAAAAGAATTTGGAATAAATTAGAAATATTAGATAAAGCATTTATTAAATCATGTTTAATTCTTTCAAAAATTAAAAAGATTAAAAATAAAGAAATAATTAATATATTAAACAGAATAATGAATAAAATAAATAACTTCAAGAAAGAAAAGATAGAAATGGCTATCAGCGTAGCAATAGAAGCAATGAAAGGAAATGCTGTGAAAACGTTTAAAAAATTGGCTGAATGGTACAAAGATGAAGCTTACCTGTTCTGGCTAGGCTTGGCTCTAAGCAGGTAATTGAGTTAGCTAGAGGAATAAAAGAAAACTAATATGGCAGAAGTTCTACTTCATTTTGCTCTCCCATTTGCGTTTACTGCTCCATTGCTTGGATTTAAAAGAGGACTTTTGATAGGTTTGATAGCATTATTGCCAGATCTAGATGTGCTTTTCCAAATTCACAGATCGATCACACATTCTATGATTTTTCTACTCGCTTTAGTTTTGCCGATTGTGATATTAGTGGCTTATAAATCACCTAAGCTCAAAGTTACTGCAATAGCAGCTATTCTAAGCCTTCTAAGTCATCCAGTACTGGATATGTTGCAGACATATACACCGATATTCTATCCTGTTTTGAAGGATTCACTATTCATTGAAGTGAATGCTGGAATTTTAATAAACAGTTCAAACCCACATCCAATCTTAAATCCATATCTAAACGTCGAAGTTAAGTGGATGGCTACCGAGTTTAAGCCTTTTAAAAGCCTTGATGGACCTTTATTTACAAGCCAAAATCTACCCATCTCAATAGCTTTGATCTTAATGCCTATCGTTTACAGATTTGCCTCGATGAAACATATCAAAAAGAACCAATTGAGCAAACCAAAGGATTTGTTGGATCAAACTATACTGCTTGTGCAAGATCCTATTCCACAAAACCCAGCCATTTCAAAGGAGGAAATCACCGTAGTGATACCAGTTTTAAATGAAGCTGAAGGTATAGGTAAAGTCATCGACGAGATAAAGCAAGAGGGTTACAATAACATATTGGTGATAGACGGTTATTCGAGCGATAATACTGCTGAAGTTGCGATGAGCAAAAACGTTAAGGTAATACGTCAACATGGAATAGGTAAAGGAGGCGCCATCAAAACAGCACTTGAGCATGTTAATACTCCATACATTCTCTTAATGGATGGCGATTATACATATGATCCAAAGGATATCAAGCATATGCTAGTTTATGCTAAAAAATATGATGAAGTGATAGGTTCAAGAGTACGTTCCAAAGCCATGAGTTTATTACATAGAATAGGCAATAGGATCATTAACTTGACATTCAACCTTTTAATGGGTACTAGCCTTAGCGATGTATGTAGTGGAATGTATCTAGTAAGGACTGAAGCCTTGAAGGATCTCGAAATAAAAAGCAGAGATTTCAGTGTGGAAGTTGAAATAGCAGCTCATATAAGTCATTCAGGTAAGATCACTGAAGTTCCTATAAATTATAGGAAAAGGATTGGGAAAAAGAAGCTCCAAAGCTTTCGAGATGGGCTCGTAATACTTCGCACTATAATATGGTTGGCGATGAATTATAATCCTGTAATGCTCTTTGCTTCTTTAGCTTCCATCTTAGCTATTCCTGGCTTAATTATTACTCTAAGAGAACTTTATTTAAGATATCTTTACGGAGCTGAAGCTTGGTCTTTTGGCATGGCATGGTTAGGGTTATTTCTACTCGTAATAGGATTGCAAGGAATTACAATCGCAATAATATCCTTGATGTTAAGGAGGATGGAAATTAGGATACTACGGAACCTTAAAAAATAAAAGTTGAGCTGGATTTTAAACGAAGAAGTTTTAGCAGTAATATTAGTCATAGTGATAATTTCAGGCATAATTGCAACCATTCAAGTTTTCAACCCACAAAACAACATAGAAAGTTTCTCCGAGCTTGGACTATTAGGTAAAAGAGGTATGATAGGAGATTATCCTAGGCAAGTAGTAGCTGGTCAACCTTTTCTCTTATACATTTACATAGGTAACCATGAAGGTAAAACAGTCTATTACAAAATCCTCGTCAAAACAGGAGATAAATCTTCCGTAATAAATGAAACCACTCCTTTAAACGCTGAACCAATAATGGAGTTTAGAGTTGTTCTTACTCATAACTCATCCATAAAAATCCCAGTTAACATAACACTAGAGCAGCCAGCAACCAACTTAAGGCTCGTCTTCGAGATGTGGATCTATAACGAAACATCTGGGAATTTCATATACTACAATCGATGGAATCAGCTCTGGCTCAATGTCACAGGTGGGTTGATGAGCACTGGTGAAAGTCAAAAGACAAAACAAACCTTAAGCGAAGATCTTGAAAAAAGAATAATTGAGGGTTATTTGTCTATAAGGAGAGCAGAAAGAGATGGAGGAAACGTCTCTGAGATGGTTAATCTGATTAACCAAGCTATACAGCTCGCTTTCAAAGGAGATGAAGCCAATGCGAATGAACTTATAGATGAGATAATAGCCATGGAACCAATTGTTTCAAGGCTTGGATTGGAGACATCAAGGATGAAACTTTACACCAACATAGCAATGTTAACAGCGATCTCATCTATAGGCATAACTAGCTTCATTTTCTTAAGACAAAGAATATGGATTTACTGGGCTAGAATTCATAAAGATTGGAAGATTATTTCGAAGAAAAACAACATGAAGCTTAGCAATTTAGAAAAAATCATCCTAAATGAAATCAAGAATAAAGAAACTCGATTAGGAGAAATCGTATTCTCTCCTACAATGAAATACAAAGCGCATGAAATCGCAAAAACTATTTACAAATTAGCTAGAAAGGATGAAATTAAGCTAATCGATCCTAAACCACCATTGAATTTCTTAAGGTATATTCTATCGAGATATAACCTAGGTTTTGCGATAATTACTTCATTAGTAGCATTGGCTATACTTTCAGTTTACGGCTCAGATTCCTTTTCAGCTTTAACATCTTTGAGGATCATCTTAGGTTCGCTTTTAGTGCTTTTCATGCCAGGTTATTCTCTCATAGAAGCCCTATATCCCAAAGAAGAAGATCTTACACCCCTTGAGAGATTAGCTTTATCTATAGGTCTTAGCTTAGCGATCGTGCCCCTTATAGGCTTGGTGCTCAATTATACTCCTTGGGGTATAAGGCTTGATCCCATTCTGGTTGCACTTTCAACGCTCACGTTGATTTTAATGTTCCTATCAAGTTATAGGAAATTTGAGGTTCTAAGGTTGAAGGTAAGCACTACAAATGTTTGATCGAAATTTAGTGTATGGTTTAAGTCTAGTCTCTTTCGGATCGATCTTAAGCATAGCTTCGTATTTTATCTTAGAAAACATACCCTTAACAGCTTTGGGAATAGGCTTGATTGTATTAGGCTCAGCGTGGGCAATGATACCACCATATCCTTTGCCTAAGGATACGATCATAGAATTGATCAAATCATCATGCAGTAATATAGAAGCCTTGTTAGAAGCATTAGGGATATTCGAAAAGGCCATCTACATACCATCTAAAGAAGGAAGGGTCTTGGCCTACGTACCTATTAAGAAATCAGGAAATGTTAGTATTGATGAGATAAGCAATAACTTAAACAAAATGATTTTCAAAAGCAAAGAAAGTCTTGGAATAATTTTAGCCCCGCCTAAAGCTGGAATAGGAAATCCGCATCCAGTAGGAGAAATCGGTTCTGATCTAACCACATTACTTGAACATGCCCTCGTAGATTCTGAGATTGCTTCTTCAGTCAGCGCAGTACAGAGCGAAGAAATCGTAGTAGTGGAGATAAATAAGCCTAAAGGCGATGTAGATTACCGTAGATTTAGAATTGTCATGGGTTCATTGCCTTCATGCATAGCAGCCCAAGCTGTAGCGGCATTCTTCTCTAAACCTGTTCAAATAATCGAAGAAAGGAAAGAAGGGAATAGCTTAATAGTCAACTTAAAGGTCTTGGATTGGAAAGACAGTACTTATATTTAATTAGTCTAGCACTTCTCATGATGATCACCGTTTCAGCATTGGCAGCTCTGAACGAGAATAGATTGGATTTTTACCTGAGTATTTTCACGCTCATATATCTAGTTACCAACTTGACCTTCAGACCTAGAAAAAGGACGTTTGATTTCATTGCTTTGTTTTTATTACTTATATTCGTGTACATAACGATCACTAAGATCTTAGAAATCCTCATTTTAACTTGAAAAGAAAAACTTTAGTAAAGTCGTTTACAATAGTAGCCGCAATATCGATAGTGATACTCCTGCTTTTTTCATCGCTAATACAGCCGCCGATTCCATTTAGGGCTATACTTAGGCATGTTGACCCAAGCTCTGAAAACAAGCAGTTTCCGTTCTCACTTTTCTTGGTTTTTCAGATCAGTGAATTACTAAAAAGCTTGATAAATGGTAATTTTAGAGATGCATCTGAAAAATTGAAAAATTTGAAAAACATTAGCATACCAGAAGAATATCGTTTCATATTCAACAGGTTCAATGAGCTCTTAGAGGAAATTTCAAACCAGCTTAACGCGACTAAGTACTTACTAGATCAAGCAGAAGAACTAATAATAAATGGTAAAAGCGAAGATGCTAGATCTTTACTGAACGAAGCGTCGCTTAAGCTAGCTTCTGCAAATATAACTTATATCGAACTCAGAGTAGCTTTTAATGAATTCGCTAAGACGTTTGGGCTACCTATTGATCGGCTTCAAAAACTCATAGATAGATTAGGCGAGGTGATCAATGAGTATTATGATAGACTTCTCAGGTTGTTTAAAATGATCCAGGATCAAAGACTTCTTGAGGATACGTTCTTAAGCATCAACGTAACTCCCAAAACAATCTGGACTGGAGGAAATTTAGAAATTAGCGGTACGCTTTATACAAACAATACCTTTTTAGCGAATAAGACATTAGAAATACTCCTTGACGAAAGCCCGCTTACTAAAGTTTTAACTAATGAAAGAGGTGAGTTCAAAATTAAGGTTAAGATACCATATATTTACAAACCAAGCATTATTCTCAAAGCTAGGTACATTCCTACAGGATTTGACAGCGAGATTTACAAACCAACAGTTTCAAACAACGTGACGGTTAAACTCCTTTACATTCAACCAATCATAAAAGTTGAAACAATAGGCAAAGCGCTACCAGGTAAAACCTTCGTTTTGAATGGCTACGTAGAAACCAATAGGTCTTTACCATACACTAGCTTGCTAATCTCATGGACTGGAACCTCTTTGAATGCGACTCTTAATGAAGGAAAGTTCAGTATTGAGTTATATACACCTGCAAATATACCTGATGGAGAATACGAATTGAGGATCAAAGCACCTCCATTCGAAATCTTTGCGCCTGCTGAGATAACCCTTCTAGTTAGAGTAGAGAGAATACCTCTTAATTTTGAAATACAGCAGCCAGGCGTGATCATTGCAGGTTTAGCTTCACAAATACAAATTAAACTCGTTGACGAAGAAAACGTAAACTTCACGGCTAGATTGAGCTTCATGGATCAAATCTATACTGTCAATGCAAGCACGCAAGCAAGCTTTAATTTAGTTGCTCCATTAACAGTTTTGAGCGGATATCATCACTATAAAATAACTATATTTCCAAGTTTACCTTGGTACAAAAGCTCAGAATTTGAAGGAAGCATACTAGTGATAAATCCGCTGACGATCTTGGTTCCTATTATAATATCCTCAGTCATGACCTTTGAGCTCCTCAAGAGAAAAAGAAAGAAGATCATTGAAGAACCTTACCAAGAACAAAAGGTATCAGAACAAGCGATTACAAGAGTGTATTCAGAAACCTCGAAGTTCAAGGAGTTAATCGATTTATATTGGCAAGCAGTAGCGATAGTAAGCGAGATTACCAGCATTGAAATGAAACCAAGTATGACCCTGAGAGAATATCTCGAATTTACGGGGCCTAAATTAAAAGAATTAAAAAAAGCCTTCGAAATTATTACGATAGCTACTGAGAAAGCTATTTATGCTCCTTTAGTTTTGAATGAAGAAATAGAAGCTACAATGAAAGCGTTTGAAGAGTTAAAAGTAATGTATGTCAAAGTTCAACTTTAATCCCATCCTATTCAGCGTTGCCCTAGCGATACTCTTCATTTTAATAGCTATAGCTTTGCTGCCTGCCCATGAGGACTTCCTAATAGCAAATCCATATTGGAATGGCTTACAAACTTTTTCTAAGACAGTTGATCTCAATGTCATAAACATAGAGCATGAAATGATCATTCCAGAAAAAACGGTTCTCTTCTTGATAGGCCCTTCCTTAAATCTAACGCAAAATCAAATCGAAATGTTGAGAGAATATGTAATGAATGGGGGAGAACTCGTCCTAATGGATGAGACTGGTATTATAAATGCGCTCCTTTCAAATTTAGGGCTTGGTATTAGCGTCGACGGAAATTTAATGCTAGATGCTTTATTTTATCATAGGAGCTGGAAGTTGCCTAGGATAATCAACATAAAGGAAGATGAGCTTACAGCAGGGGTTGAAAACATCGTACTCGACCTCCCTTCTGTACTTAGAGTTAAGGATCCAAACGTTAAAATCATAGCTTATTCTTCAAGCTTTAGTTTCCTCGATATAAACAAGGACTTTAAACCTTCAGATGATGAACCGCTTGGACCTTTTCCTGTAGCGGCTAAAATAAGCTATGGTAAAGGAGTCATATTGATCTTCTCAGATTCCAGCATTTTTTTGAACAGCATAATTAATCTAGGAGATAATCCCAGATTATTGCAAAACTTAGTTAAAGATAGATCTGTCTATTTAGATATTAGCACTTGGAAATTAACACCTAGAGAGAGCTATAGAAATGCTTTACTGAGCTTCTATGCGATCCTATCAGCACCAGAATTTAAGTATAGCTTGGCTTTAGCAATACTAGCAATCATCTATGCGACGAAACCGAGAAGAAAAACAAAGATTGAAATAGATGAGATTGAAGAAACCCTTAAAAAGCATCCTGACTGGGATGGGCGTATACTTAAATTACTTAAAGAGCTAAGAGATAGATATACAGCAAAATGATAGAAGAAATAATTTCAGAAATAGAACGCTTCGTAGTAGGCAAAAAGGATGTTATAAAAATGATTCTTGTAGCCCTTCTAAGCGAAGGACATATACTACTCGAAGGTCCTCCTGGGGTAGCTAAAACGCTGATAGCAAAGACCTCCGCTAAAACACTAGGATTAAGCTTTTCGAGAATCCAAATGACCCCAGATACTTTGCCAGCAGATATACTAGGAGCTGCGATCTACGATGTAAAGACAGGAGAATTCAAAGTTAAAAAAGGCCCGATCTTTGCTAATGTTTTATTGGTAGATGAGCTTAACAGAGCTCCTCCAAAGACACAATCAGCCTTCCTTGAGGCAATGCAAGAAAGACAAGTAACAATAGAAGGCACGAGTTATCCTCTTGAAAGGCCATTTTTGGTGATTGCCACGCAAATACCTTATGGCTCTCCTGGAACATATCCTCTCACAGAAGTTCAAATAGATAGATTTGCCTACAAAATCAAGGTTAGGTTTGCTTCTCCTGAAGAGGAGATGAAGATATTAGAGAAAATAGACTCCATCGAGAGCGGAGAAGTAAGACAAGTTGCTGATAGAAATAAAATACTACAAGCGATGGAAGAGGTTAGAAAGATATACGTCTCAGAAGCCGTTAGAAAATATATCGTAGATATGATCTTTAAGCTAAGGAATAATCACGCTTTAATCGAAGGACCTAGCGCAAGAGGAACCATATGGCTAATGAAAGCTAGCAGAGCATATGCGTTCCTAAACAAGAGGAACTATGTAATACCAGATGATGTAAAAGCGGTTGCACCCCATGTACTTAGACATAGAATACAATTAAGGAAAGAAATGCTCGAAGAAATCAACGAGGAACAAATAATCGAAGAACTACTATTAGCTACGCCTGTACCTAAAGGATAATCTTGAAACTAGAAGTTACAGAAAAAGGGAGGAAATTAGCGTTATCGATAATTGCACTTACATTACTTTACGTACTTTTCCTCGACATTTTACTGCTTTTGGCAGCTTCAATCATAGCATCCATAATGTTCTATTCTTTTTCCGTAGCATTATTGAGGAATAGAAATCTTAAAAAACACTCAAAAATTGAACCAGGATGCATCGAGCTAAAGCTCGTCGCCGGTACGACTCAAAGCATGAAAATGAAAATCGAAAATAAAAAGCCTTTATCGATTCGAGTTAAGCCTACTTTGAATTTCTGCAAGATCATTCCTGAGCTTTATAAGACCAATGAAGAGCTGAAGATAGAGATTTCACCAATGCTTGCAGGAAATTACGATTCTAAATGGCTTGAAGTCGAAATCCTTTCTCCTTTAAATATCTTTGTATTGAAATCAACACTTCCATTTAACATAAAGCTTACTGTTTTACCTAGGGTTGTCCCTGTAGCAATCAAAGCTTTAGAGCTTTTAGCAACATCAGGCACACGAATCTACGAAATACCGGTTCAAACTGTAGGGATTGGGACTGAATATTTCGAAACAAGGGAATACATTCCAGGAGATGATCCAAAAAGGGTTGATTGGAAAGCAACAGCTAGGTTACAAAAGCTAATGATAAAGAAATTTCATAAAGAAATAGGCTGGTTAATAAACTTAATATACGATGAAAAAGTAGCAGGACCTTTATCTAGAGACGAAGCCGCAACGTTGTTCTTGAAAATAGCTCTATCACTTACTTCGATGGAAATACCATATGATCTGAGCTTTATTGGAGTTAATAACGAAATTAGATCAATCAAGTTCAAAGATCAAAGAACTGCCCTTTTAGCAGCTATAAAGCATGCACTCGATGCAGTAAATGTAGATTACGGAGTGCTATATGAATTGGTCGAAGCCCAGTCAACAAAAGAAGCTTTAAAATTATTGAAAATGATAGATAAAGAAATCATCGTAAAGAAAACACAAAAGTTCGACGAAGAAAGCAATGCTATCGTTATTACTTGTTTGATAGGAGACATTAGCTGGTTAATGGACCTTCATGAAACTCTTAAATTAAACGGGAGAACATTAATGATAAACGTTCCTTCAAAAACATGGTTGGATAGTCCAAATTTGGAGGAAACTTATATAAATTACGAAAAACAACTCAAAATCCTAGCAATGCTGAAAAGAAGAGGGATTGAGGTTAGGATCGGCAAAGATTTAGATTCAAATATCCAGGAGCTCAAGGCTTATATCGCTTAGTCTTTCAAAGATTTGGCATAATATTATGCTCGATGAAACTGTTTTTTCATGGTGTCTAGTAGGAACTTGCGGATGAAGTTGAAGTAGCTTAATGACTTTAGGAACTAGTTAATAGAGCGAAAATTGCTTTTAGAAACGCTTGCATTGGCATTAGGCATTATTCACTTTGGAGTTCCACTTGGCTATTATATTTACATGAAGAGATATTTGAGTAAACCTTGGAATGTGGAAATAGATGAAAGTTATAAGGCGTATGTAACGGTGATCCTTCCAACATATAATGAGGCTGGAATAATTTGGAAAAAGCTTGACAACCTGTATCAGCAAGACTATCCTAAGGAGCTTTTTGAAGTAATAGTTATAGATGGAGCGAGCAGTGACGGTACGGCTGAAATTGTTAAGAAGTGGTCTTCTGAACATGAGGATATCAGTCTTAAATTAATCGAAGAGTCTGAAAGAAAGGGAAAAGCTCATGCACTAAATCATGCATTAAAGCACTCTAAAGGTGAAGTCATAGTTATTGCGGATGCTGATGCATTTTGGCCTAAGAACGCATTACTAGAAGCCATTAAGTGGTTTTCAGACCCGAAGGTTGGTGCAGTATCATGCCTAAAGAATCCTACAAGCGCTGGCCCTGTAAGTATTGAGGAAGGATATAGGCAGTACTATAATGCCTTGAGAGTGGCTGAGAGCAAGGTTTATGCAACTCCGATATTCCATGGGGAATTGGCCGCATTTAGAAAAAGTCTCTTAGAAAAGTTAAACGGCTTTCCTGTAGATATCGGTGCAGACGACAGTCATACTGCTACAAGAATAGCCTTAATGGGCTATAGAGCAATAACTCCTGAAAATCTAGTAGTTGAAGAAATAGTCCCAAGCAGAGATTATTCTTGGTGGAGAGTAAGGCGGGCTCAGCATCTGATACAGCACTTCGTTAAGGCACTTAAAATAAAAGGTCAGAAGCCTAAAGAGTTCAAGAAAATCCTCGCCGTGGAATCGTTTTTGCACATAATAAATCCATTCTTGTTGCTAGCATCCACGATTGCATTAACAACAAGTATAGTAGTTACTCATTCATTTCTCGCCTTAGGCATCTTAGCATTAGGAGCAGCATTGTTGTATATGAAGCGATATAGAACGTGGATTGTTCAACAATTCTACCTCCTTACAGCGACTTTAAGAAACCTGAGGAGTAGGGAAATAGTTTGGAGTAAACAGATTAAATGAAGCAGTTTATAGCTAAAGCAAACGATATATCTTAGTTAAGATACCTTACTTGCAATAACGTGCTTAAACTGTTGTAGCTGACAAGAAGCTTAGTCTGAGTAAAGTGATTTTGAAAGTAATTAAGGCTACATAATTAAGGGCTATCTACAAGGTTTTAACTTCGAAGCAAGTAGATGAAAATAGTCCAGGTATGCCCAAGATATTATCCATATATCGGTGGTATAGAGAAACATGTGAAGGAAGTTAGCGAAAGACTAGTCCAAAAAGGTTTCGATGTTGAAGTTTTTACCACAGATCCATCAGGAAGCCTTCCTCCAGAGGATGTCATAAATGGTGTGCGTGTCAGAAGGTTCAAGAGCTTTGCTCCTGCAGAGATTGGATATTTCTCGAATTCGTTATATCATACGCTGAGACGAGTTAAGTGCGACATAATTCATGCGCATGGCTACAGAGCCTTACCAATGCTATTGGCAGCGTTAGCAAAAAACTCAAACAAAGCTAAGTTTGTAGTGACTACTCACTTAGGCTTTTCAAAAGTGGGCAGATCCGTCTATCCTATTTATAATTCGCTTTTTGGAAGATTCATTCTCTCTAAAGCGGACAAAATCGTCATCGTCTCGCAGGCCGAGCTAGAGGAAATCCCTTTGTTGCGAAAATATGAGAATAAGGTAGTATTGATACCGATTGGAATAGATACAAGCAAAATTGAGGAATATTTTTATAGGGATAAAACTTCCGATACTTTAAACCTCCTATACGTTGGAAGGATCGAGAAGAAGAAAGGTCTTGATGAGCTCATTAAAATTATGACCATGTTACAAAATGAGCCTATCCGCTTAACTATAGTTGGGGAAGGCCCTTATGCGTCAAAAATCCTTCCAATCGTCCACAAAATGCAGAACATAGAGTTTAAAGGTAAAGTATCTGAGCATGAACTTTACGAACTTTACGCCAATTCGCATGTATTCATCCTCCTTTCAGAGTTCGAGTCTCATAGCGTCTCGCTGACCGAGGCGATGGCGTTTGGAGTAATTCCAATCGTGACAAATGTAGGCGGGAATAAGTATATTGTTGATAATGAGACAGGTTTCCTTGTAGATTATCCAATAAAAGTAAGTGAAGTAGTGCGAACAATCAAGATGCTGTACCTAGATAGATCAATACTGAAGCAGAAAAGCATCGCCTCTAGGAAGAGAGCTTTAACCAACTTTGAGATCAAAAAAACCCTACATCAATTGATGAAGTTATATTCGGAAGTTTTCAATGAGAATGGTGGTGTGTGCGACTTTTAATAATAACCATAAGTAACGTCAAATGATAACTTTCTCCACAGCATTGATAGTATTTACACCAATTCTCATAATCGTTTATTTATTAATGTTATTGGTAGCCGACAAATATGGAAGGATACATGAGGAGAAAAATACAACAGATTCTAAGGCATTCAAGGTCTTACAAGTCTTTGCGATAATTTTACCAGCTATAGGACTTTGCCTAACATTACTAACGAACTTTAGGGAAACTATTCCGTATTACGCTATACTCATGTTTACTTTTATTATAAATATAATATCTATACTTAAGTATCCCTCGAAGACTATTCTATCGTCCTTCATATTATTGCACTTCATGTTGATGTCTGGTAAACTACCCGAAACTATGATCTCTATAGGTGAGGGACAACAAATGGATAGAGCTTTAGCTCTAAACAATCGTTGGGAATTTCAGTGGGCTCATAATCCGAGCTATAACCCAATTCCCACCATAGCAACAATATCTGTCATACTTTCAGAAATTGTGGCGCTGAAGTGGTACAGCAGTTTGCTACAACTTTTAGTATTTATAGCTTGGGCTTTAGCATATGATTTAGCCATTTACCTACTAACTTTAAAATTAAGTGGAGATGAAAGAACAGCACTATTAGCCGTACCCCTTATCGCTATAACGCCCGAGACAGCAATCCATCAACATCCATACCAATGGAGCGGAAATATGCTTGTCTTACTGGCAACAATTATGCTAATATATCTTCTCCACAAACGCTCATCTAGCTTACCTATTACGATAACGCTACTCTTTATCGGTGCCATTTTAGCACATGCTACAGGCATAATTTATTTAGCGATACTCATAGCGATATATTTAGTCAATGTGTTAATCAGAAATCTTAATAAAACGTTAGTTAAAGAGAAGCCACCATTTACATTTCATAAACCTATGAAGATCTTAATCCTATTTTTACTTCTAATATTCTTTGTAAGAGCCTTATACACATCCGATTATGCAGATTACGTGTTGCCCAACTTTGCAAATCTTTACCGAGGCTTGATAGATTTATTAAGAGAGGCTTTTATGCCTGAGACTGTTACCGGCGAAGCTCATCACATTCCGCTCTACGAACGAGCCAGCGTATCTTCTATCCAAGCTTATGTATGGAGCTTCGTGATTTCCCTATCAACAGCATATATTATACATTCGCTGATTAAAAGAAGCCTAAGAATGCTAACACTAGCATTGTATGTTTGCTCAATTTTACTACTCTCGATATCGTTCTTAGGATATAGTATTGCCAAAATAACAAGCTTTTACCCATTAAATAGGACCGTTTATACATTCATACCGTTATTGGTCCCTATGGCAGCAATAGTCCTAGCAAGAACCATCAAAGCTGGTCCTAGAAAGCTTTGGGGAATAGTTGCTTTATCTACGATCTTATTTTTATTGACAGCGCCAATAGCTGCGCAGGATCCAAACATATCCCCAATAAGCTACGCAGAAATTAGAGAAGCCCCACCTATTACCATCGGACCTACTGAAATGGCAAAAGCATCTATAATTGCGAATTTAGTAGACAACTCTTATGTAAATTTGGGAAATAAAATCATATACATATATTCATCAGAAACCCATATAGAGAAAATAGTTTATACAGGTAGAGGAGGGGTAATTGAATACACATTTACAAATCCTTTACTTAAAGCCACAGAAACTTATACGTTTATAAACAGTTTGCCTCAATTAAAGATAACAGCCTTACGAGAGCCAAGTAGTAATGCGACTTCGCTAATTAAAATCCTAGATTTTGGAAAAGAGTCTATAATGTTAAGTTATGGTCAAGGTTGATCGCTGAACACTATGGTTAAAGTACTCGCAATCTCAAATCAAGACTTAAGGCACCCCTTCCATGGCAGCGCAAGACTTCAGCTTAGCTTGCTAGGAGCTTTGGCTTTGACGAATTCAGAAGTATTATACGTTAACGTAGCATCAAATGGGTTTTCACAACAAAACATAAGAGTAACCAGTAGCTTTGGAAGAACATCATTTAAGCAAATAAACATTCCTGGCATGACAACATCAAATTATGCAAAATATTTGAAGAGTTTAAACGTCTTGGAAGGTTTGTTAGATATCAAGCCTGAAGTATTGTTCTGCCTAAGTAGGCATACAATCATTCTCTGTAAGATACTTTCAAAGAAGTTAGGAGTTCCTTTAATACTTTTACATGACGCACTGAGATACCTATATCTTCATCAACTACTTAGAAGCACTAAGACTAGAATTAAGGAGGTATTTTATTCCGTTCCGGCCTTAATTTCTTATGCTATAATAACATTGCTCAGTAGTGCATCCCTATCGGTATCTGAGGATTTTAAGCTATACTTTAATAAACTACTTCTTAAAAACAAGATCTATGAAATTAAACCCACCTTCATGTTACTAAACGATCACGACTGTAATTCTCAAGAGATGGAAGATCTTAGCACGTTACCTGAGGATCTATTTCTTTATAGTGGCCCTCTATGGATTTTAAAGTATATAGCTTCCAAAACACCTCGCTTAAACTATGTAGTGACAGGACCTGTCGCTTTTAACGTTAAAAACCAAATGCATAACAGGCTGAAGAATATACATCCACTTCATAATATATGCGATATTCAACTATGTGAACTTCATAAGAGAATACGAGCCGCAGTAATTCTTAGAGAGAGCATGACAGGTATTAGCATGACAGTGGTACAGGAGCTGTACTTCGGCAAGCCAATAATCGCCAATTCAATAGCTATATCAGGAATAAGAGGGCTCAAAGATGTTAGAGGAATAAGCGTTGTTGATAATATTCCTAAACTATTAACCCTCCTAAATCATGCACCAGAAGAAGATGAGGAACTGTTTAAAGAGAAAAGGCTTAATGCCTTAGAATTTTTTGAGAAAAATTTATCGCCTCCTATCTGTGGCAATCTTATTCGTGAAATTATAACCCATGTACTGGAAAGTTAAGAGATGAGCACATCACAAATTGCATATTTAAGGGAAAATCAAAGAATAATAGGAAAAGCGGTTAAGGAGCATCTAAGCAATCTCTTAATTGAACGTTATTTGGATCTTGGATGCGGTAATTGCTTTTTGACGCAGAATATAGCTTCGATTGTCCGAGCAAACGAAGTAATTTGTGTTGATACAAATGATGAAGCACTAAGTATAACTAGGAAATTGGGCTATAAGAGTATGAAGGTTGACTTGAATTATGGATTACCAATACCAAACAACTCGGTTGATCTGGTTACTGTCTTTGAATTAATAGAGCATGTTTAATATACTCTCAACTCTCAATTCCCTTATTCAACACTTGGAATGTGTAGGCTTTAGAATTGTTGATTATCGAGGACTCCTTACTCACGCTACATACAAGAATAAGTTACTGAAAATTGTTAGCTTGATTTTAGCTAAGCTAAGGCCATCATTAGCACCTGATATTTTATGCATAACTGAAAAAACATCGAATAGAAAACCTTGAAATACTTCATTTTGTAGATATGAGACTATTATTACTGGCTTATGCCTTAGATTCTTTAGGCGGCGTAGGTAGCTTCAACTATGAGTTAATTAAAGGGTTGGCTAAACTGGGCATAGATATCATAATTATTGCAAGAAACGATCCCTTTAATAAAGAAGATTTAAAAAGCTGCGCTGAAATTATAATCCACAAATTCCCAAACATTAACATTCCTCCTAAGGATGTGATTTTTTACTTCCGTAACTTAAGGGGAATATCAGAGATAGTTAAATCAGCTAAAGCAGATGTCATTCATGATAGTTCTGGAGCCATAGGATACATGCCATGGATCACCAAGATAGCACCAACAGTAGTTACGGTTCACGGCTCACCAATGTTAGATCGTCTAAGAATCGCTTATGGCTCTTTTAATGACAAGCTTAGGCTTTTACTCTTCAAAATCACTCATCAATTGCCAAGTGGGATCTTAGGACTTTTTGGTAAGCCTAGCATAAGTAAGCTGGTATTTGTTTCAAGAAGTTGCTTAGTTGACGCCCTTATTCATCAACCACCCGGATTTAGAGAGGAGTTGATGAAGAAGTCTGTAGTAATATACAACGGCATTTCCTTGGACCCCCTTCAAAAATTCAGGGATGTGGAGACTGTCTATGGTAGAATAGCATTCCTAGGGAGACTCGTAGAATATAAGGGAGCATATAGACTATTAAAGGTCTTCGCTAGAGTCGTTAAGGAAATTCCTGAAGCTGAATTACACTACATAGGTTCAGGCCCTCAACAGAGAAGCCTAATAAGCGCAATTGAAAAATATGATTTAAAAGAGAAAGTTAGATTTCACGGCTGGCTACCTAGACATCATACATTGAAAGTCTTGAAAAGCTCCTACATGCTGGTACATCCAAGTCTTTATGAGGGGTTTGGTTATTCAATAGTTGAAGCTTATGCTTTAGGCAAACCAGTTGTAGCTCACAGAGCACCATATTCAATAGAATTGGTTGAAAATACTAAGGCAGGGATAACTGTAAACAGCTTTGATGAGAGAACCATGGCTGATGTTATAATTAAGTTGCTAACAGATTCGACGCTTTACAAAATACTTGCTCAGAATGCAATTAAAGCAGTTAAGGAATACTTCAATATAGAAAAGACTGCAAAAAGTTACCTCAAAGTTTATGAAGAGGTTATTGAAAAGTCATGCTAATATCGCTTACATTTGATGACGGCTATATGAAGCATTATGAGATCGCTAAGATGCTCTATAGACGTGGAATAGCGGCTACTTTCTTCATAATAGCAGGTCTCACAGAGTACAATGGAGAGAAGTTATTAGCTTCAAGACCTGAGCTTATAAAAGAGATTCATGATATGGGTCACGAAATAGCCTCTCATACGTTTACCCATAAAAACCTAACAATGCTACCGCCTGAAGCCGTTGAATATGAATGCGCTAAGTCTAAGACCATCCTAGAGAAAATAGTAGGTAATGAAGTAAGAGGATTCGCATATCCATATGGAGCGTTTAATAAAGATGTCGTGAATATCGTTAAGAATTATTATTGCTACGCTCGTACAATGGGTAAGTTGAATAGGTGGAACGAATCCATAAATCCCTATGAGATAGGAAGTATGGGCATAAGACATTTATCAAAGCTACCGCTTAAGCTGATCTCAGGAGACCTAAAGTTAATAGTTCTCACATTTCACCATGAGAACCCCTCTCTTGTAAGAGGGGTAGTTAGTATCTTGGAAACATTTAGTTTTAAGATAACTACTATCATGGACTCCTTAAGGGGTTTATGTTTGGCTTGCACTACCAAATATTAAGCATTTTGCACCACTCGCTTCCCAGCATAGATGGAAAGATAGCTGAAGAACAAAACATGGGATGGCACTTTAGGTCAGCGAGAGCGTTGAAGAAGATAGCTAAGTTTAATGTTGAATGTGCTAGACCTAGCGGAAATAAGCAAAGGATCTTAAAGATAATTGACGGAATACCTGTGATCTTGAGCCCAACGATTAAATTCTCTCCTAGCAGAGCACTGTGGAAGTGGGATGAAATATCGCCTGAGCTCGTGAAATATGTTATTACGAAAGTAAAACTACAAGGGTATGTACCATATATACATGAATACAGAACTTTGAATTCAGAGCTTATTATACGAAAACTTTTAGAATACTCGATGATCCTTCAACATCATGGCACAAGCCGATCAACCCATTCTCTTGCATCTAGCATAAACCCGTTGAATATGATTAAGGAAGCTTCTAAAGCTAAAAGAGAAAAACTATTGAAGAAAGTTCGCGGAGCAATATTCGTCTTAAACAAGAACGAGAAAGAATATTTAGAGAAATTAGGTGTAGAAGCTTCGGTTAAAATTCGAACCATGGCTGTAGACTTCAACGAGATCAAACTAGTTAGTGAAGAAAAGAAGAAAGAATTAAGGGAAAAGCTAGGAATCCCTGAAGATGCTGTAGTATTGTGTAGCTATGTGGGTGTATTCAAGGAAGAATTCAGCATGATTAAGGGAACGCATCTGATAGCCAAGATATGGAGTGAGCTAAGCTCTAAAGTTAAGAGTCGTCTAGAAATGATCGTCACAGGACTCGGCACTCACTGGGTAAAAGAGCTGAGGGGTTTAGGTATTAGGACTTATCCTTTCTTGCACCCTCACCAATATTTAAGCATGGTTATAGCATCAGATATATACTTCGTACCAGCGACTTCAAGCTATTACTATGGTGGACCAGGAGTAGCAATAATGGAAGCTCTAGCATTAGGGAAACCTGTTGTGAGTCCTACGCTCATACACTTCCCAGAAAAAGATAAGGTTAAACATATAGGAGCTATAACCCCCTTTGTGGATAACGAAAATGCATTGAGAACTTTTGTAGAATGCTTAGTTTACGTAATAGAGAATATAAGCTCATTTAAAGCCGAACAAATAAGGCAAATAGCCTATAAATACTACTCTTGGGAATCATTCGTAAAAGATTTCGAAGAAGCTGTTAGAGGGATATAGCTATGGGAAGGTTAAAGTTGGGATGATAAGCTTTAGTTTTGTTGCTAACTAGCACGTTAATGTTTGGAGAAATAACCATGTTGCTGTTATAGTTGTATGCGATACCATAAAAGAGAAGACTAAAACTATGCTTCTAAGTATGAAAACCATTCTACTTAAATGAAATGTTATACAAGGCGAAATAAATGAAGCAAGTATATAGGTTAACTTAATTTGACATAAGCTATGCACAAACCTACTATAATAATTCTAACTACTGGTACAGATGAAAAACTGGAATGTTTAGATAAGTTATTGATGTCTATATCAACGCAAACTGTAAGGCATTTTCAACTCACAATAGCTTCTGAAGTATTAAGCTACAAATTGGAGAAACTCCTAAGAAAGTACTTCTACCCGTGCGAAGACCATAAAATCCTAGCTACAGGTTATTGGAATAAATGCAGGACGGCTAATAAGGCTATAAAGGATTCTAAGGGAGACATAATATTCCTGCTTGAAGACGACCTAGTTTTGAAGGAAGACTTCATGGAAAAGATACTTAAGACCTTTGACTCAGATCCTAGAATAGGTTGCGTTTATTCCCGGTGCATATGGGTCTATCCTGAGGGACTGAGGAGCAAAGAAGGTTTTAAGAGCTTCATTGCTAAACTGGTCACTAAGTTATCAGTTCACGGATCAGCCTTACATAAATACGTTAAGAAGGTCGATGAAGGGTTATATGAAGTTCCAACGTTCACCATGAGCGTTGCGTGTAGAAAGGAGGCCTTGTACAAGGCTGGGCTCTTTGACGAGTATGTTGAGGAACCTATACTAGGTGAGGACTACGACCTGGCCTTGAGAGTTAAGAAGGCTGGGTATAGGATCGTGCAGAACTTAGATGCTGTGTCCTACCATTACACTAAGCAGGTCTCAAAGAGTTTGGACATTGGCAAGAAAGATCCTAAAAAATTCGCCAAACGCTATGAGAGCGAGGTCTACTTCATGGCTAAGAACAGGGATGTGCTAGGCATACTACACGTGCTCATGCATGCGGTATACCGGATCATAGAGGGCATAGCATGGTCCATCAAAATGAGTGACTTAAAGGTGCTGGTGTATGGATTATGCTATCCGATCAAGGGGTTGGTCAAGGGATTATGCATAAAGAGTTATAGCATGGAATATTATGGACGTTCGCAAAGAAAATCTGGCAGAAGCCATGGCCCTGCTCAAAAACTAGGTTATCGCTGTAGAAGAATTCCCGCGTACAAATCTGGATTATACTATTTTGATCCGGAATGAGCGAACTAGTCTCTATAGTGATTCCTGTGAAAAATGAGGCGAATAGAATTAGTGCGCTAGTTGAGGGTCTTTGGAAACAGAACTATCGTCCTTTAGAGGTTATATTCGTCGATGGAAGTTCCACTGATGGAACCCCAGAACTAATAGAGAGATGCTCCAAAAGGTTCTTGACAGAGGGCTTCACAGTAAGGCTGTTTAGGGAGGATGATTTTGGGCCTCTAAGATCTCCCGCCAACGCTAGGAACATAGGAGTCACGAATGCTAAAGGCAAGTATATAGCCCTTTTTGACGCAGACTTTGAGTTCTTTGGCGATCTTGAAGCTGTAAGCGAAGTAGTAAAAGAGTTGAAAAGATCAGAGCACGTTGCAATAACCTATATGCCCAATATGCACACGTTCGTTGAAGAGAACTTAGCCTTAGACGATATGATATATTATTTTAACGGAGGGAAACCATTACACATAATTTGCGCGTTTAGGAAGGAGGTTTTCAGCAGAGCCCTCTTTGATTCCGCCCTTGGCTTTCGAGAAGACTTCGATTTTCTAGAAAGAATAGGAACGAAGTATGCTATAGTGGAAACTAGGATAAGGAGATGTTATCCACATACATTGAAAGAATTTGCGAAGCAACAACTATGGTATGGCAGAACAGCTTTAACATACTTTAGAAAGAGAATGCCAAGAAAATGGATAGTGAATCTTATAAAATCCAATGCAGTGTTAGGATTGTTGCTCCTCTCCATAATTGTACTGAGTTTCGCTCCGGTTTTATCGCTAGCACCTTCGTCCTTCATGCTAACGCTGATAGTCTATAGATGGCTTAGAAAGGACATCAAAGTCTTGGGAATGAAGAATATGAAAACGTTGCTGAAAAGATTTTTGTGGTTAGTAGTTAGAGAAGTTTATGGGAGACTTTTCTTCGATATAGGCTTACTTAAAGCACTTACTAAGGAAGTCTTTCATCTTAGAGTTGGAGCATAGACTTGAAGGCTAAGACAGGTACTTGTGGCATAGTCTTGCTCTTATATAATAGCGTATCTCTAAATTAGGCAAAAGCTTTGATTTAGTGCTAGAGGGGTTGAGGCGTTCAGACTATGATAAAATTCACATAGTATTAATAGATAATCACTTGAGCGACAACACATATGAGTATGTAAGGTCAAGGGTTAATAAATGACATATTCCAACCTCGGTTATTAGACTAGACAAGAATTACGGCATAGCTGGAGGATACAATAGAGGTGCATTATCACTAAGACATACAGACTATATACTATTCCTTAACGATGACGTCATACTTAATCCAGATATGGTGAAGACGTTAGCGAATGTGCTAGATTCGGAGAGCTCCATCGGCGCTATAGCATCACTAATAAAGCATCCAGAGGATTGCTATGAAATATGGCATTTACTGGGTTTAGGAACATATAGCATACCAGTAGAGGATTTCTGTAACTGAAACTATGAAAATATTACTGTGACTTTGAAAAAAGAAGTAGGTTCGACACTTAGTGTATACTATTAGGAGGGAGGAGGGCTGTTAGACGCTATTAAGCTTTCGCTATTATTCATCAAAAAGAGGAGTTTTCATTGAAAGATAGAGTTTGTGCTTGATCCTCGCATACACAATTAGAAAACAATAATCGGTATGTAAGAAAACGGTTATTAAAAATAGACGCAACGTAAAATGACTCCTAAGGTTTGTATCATAATTCTCAACTATAATGGAAGACAATATTTGGGTAGGCTTCTAGATAAAGCTATCGAATCTGCACTCAATCAAACTCACAGTAATGTGGAGGTGTTTTTTGTTGATAACGGATCTGTCGATGACAGCGTAGAGTATGTTAAAAGGAAGTACGGCACAAAAGTGAAGGTTATAGCGTTAGAGAAAAATTACGGCTTTTGTCTCGGAAACAACTTAGCATCAAAACACGTATCCCCGGATGCCAAATACATTCTTTTTATGAACCCCGATGTCGTATTATCCAGCAATTATGTTGAGAAGCTCCTATCTATCATGGAGACTAACAATTCAGTAGGCATTGCCCAAGGATTACAAGTATCATCTGATGGTTCCATTCATAGTATAGGTGGCTTCGTCGATACTTATGGGAGAAGCATCGAAATAGACATCAGAATGCTCATGCCTCTTTATTCTAATAAAGGACCGCTAACAGTACTTTGGGCCTCAGGGAGTGCAATGATGATCAAGAGTGAACTATTTGATAAGCTTGGAGGCTTTTCGCCAGAACTGTTCATGTATCACGATGAAATAGATCTATGTTCAAGGGCTCTATTTTTAGGATATAGAACTGTATGCATCCCTGAAGTGATGTATTATCATAAAAGGGGCATTGTCGAAACACCTAATAGGATAAACTGGTTCTCTTGGTACTTTTCCAATCGCAATAGATGGCTTACAACGATTAGATACTTTCCAACTAGGCTACTCATACTTATTGTTATCTCTCTACCTATGGAGTTCCTAATACATGTTTACAAATCAATACATGAAAAAGAAAGACAAAGAATAAGACTTTATATTCATATCATTAAATATCTGTTTAAACACTTTAAGAGAGAAATATCAATAAGGAAAAAATATAGTAAGTATCATAAGCTTCTGTTAAATTATATAATTTCAACTCCTCTACTGCGTGTGCGGGTCTAATATAATGATGATAGGGAGTCCAGGTAAAGGTATTTCTTAAACATTGAAAAAGCTTTGTTAAGTAACATAATTATCTAATTATTTCATGCTATTCGTTACTTTTTATAAGTATTTAGTCCTTAGCAGTAACAATCCCTTCCCAGTACAAGTACATGTTATACTCACTTAATAACGTACTAGAAAATGATCATCGATTACAAATGAATACTGCAATAATATCTGAACAAGTTTGGCCCGAAGGTACAGGTGGAATCTTAGCATCTTACTTAATAACTCGTATCCTTAGCGATGCTGGGTATGAAATAACAGTTTTTCATGGTACTAAAGGAGCCAAGTCTATTGAAGGAATTCACTTCATTTATTCTAACTTCTTAAGCGTTAGGAATAAGTATGGTCTATGGCTACGTTGCTCTGTTTTGGCCAACCAAAGTTGGTTTCTTGAGCTCTTAAGCAAAAGTGATATTATTTACATTCCAAGGTATACCAGCAGGTGAAGATTGCGATACGAAACTTTTTCCTTGAGAAATAGAAGATGCTTCGAAGAATTCTCTCTTTATATTCTGTAGTAAGATGAAGTAGATGTCTGAGGTTAACACCCCGTTAGTAACAATAGGCATTCTCACCAAAAATAGATTCTGGTGTATCAGGAAGGTGTTGGAGGCTATTGAGTCTTTAGAATACCCAAAGGACAAGATCAACTTAGTATTCGTTGACAATCATTCTACTGATGGGACTTTTGAAATCCTTGCAGAGTGGAAGAGCGAAATGGAGGGGCGATATTATAATATTATTCTAATTCAGGAACATACAAATATACCGCAGGCGAGAAACCTATGCATTGAAAAGATGGTGGGGAAATATCTGCTTTTTTGGGACAGCGACGTGGTACCTCCAAGGGACCTCTTGAAGGAAATGGTTTTCATTATGGAAAACAATCTATCGTTGGGCATAATTGGGGCTGACTACATATATGAGGCCGCTTTAAAGATAAAGCGTAAGCTTATCCTCAATAAGAAAAGCCACGCCACATATATGGGTTTCACGCTGATCAGGAGAGACGTGTTCGAAAAAGTGGGAGGATTTAATGAGAATCTTAGCGGTAGCGAGGACACTGAATTTTGCATTAGAGTTGTGGAAAAGACAAATTACAAAATTATGTGGTCACCTAAGCCCGTTTTGCATCTTAAAAGACTGGAAGACGTGAAAAGAAAAGGCCTTGTAAAGTCATGGGTGAAGTATAACTTTGTTGTTAGGGCTGAAGAATACTATAGAATATTTGGAAGTTTACCAAAATTCCTTAAAGCAAGGATATTTTACTACTTAGGATTACCTTGGGCAGTAGTCGCAAGCTTCATTGGAGCTATCATAAATGGACAGTTTTTAGCGATCGTGTTGTTAATATACTTAGCACCTAGCATATATTTAGTTATTAAGCAGAATGGTCTTAAAGATGGCATGGTAACGTGGCTTAGGTTTAACTTTCCTATAGGCTTAGCCCTCTCATACGGGGTGCTTAAAGTTGCAATCAAAAGGCATGTTTTAACCCATAAGAAAACATTCATGAGATTATAATGCAGATGTCTCTTACGATATCTGTTGTAAACATCACAAAGGGCGAGCCTAGAATCGATATATTTTAGAATCGCTATTGCATCAGACTGTTAAGTCTTGTGAGGTTCTGATAGTTGATGAGACCGATCTCGGAATATGCATACAATGCTACGGCTACAGGGCTACTGGAACTACGGCAACTTGCTACACGCATTATGTATCAAGCATAACATCCAAGATTGGTGGATTAGCGTACTATTTCATGAATTTCATGAATAGTAAAAATGAGAGTCTTGGTGGTGTCTGAGCATTGGTGGCCTGAGGGCACAGGAGGGATTCTAGCATCCTATCTTATAACCCGTATTCTCAGAGATGCTGGATTTAAGTTAACTGTTGTTCACGGCACTAAATTGGCGAAGCCTATTGAAGGCGTTCGCTTCGTTTATTCTAACTTCTTAAATGTGAGAAATAAGTATGGTCTATGGCTCAGTTGCTCAGCTTTATCTAGGCAAAGCTGGTTTCTTGAGATCTTAAGAAAAAGCGATGTCGTTTACATTCCAAGGTATTGTTATCCACTTATACCCTTTGCTAAAAAGCTGGGAAAGAAGGTTATAGTCCACTTGCATGACTATCAGCCAATATCATACAGCGCCACTGTTCTCAACAACTCAATAGACTATGAAAGCGTTAGAGAATCTGTGAAATTTGAGATTCTTGAACATCAAAACATCTCAAGAGCCATTTTGGGAGGATTTGTTGCGCATATGAATAAATTGGGTAGGCTTTGGCTTAGAAGAGCTGACACAATAATATGCGTATCTAATAGGCAAGCAGAAATCATCTCTACATACTCTCATGAGCTTGCCAATAAGATTAGAGTCATTTACAATCCGCTTCCTAATACACAACCTATAGAAAAAGAGCTTGAAGATTTCACTTTTCTCTACTTGGGCGGTGACAGCTATGTTAAAGGCTTCCACGTATTCTTAAAGGCATCCTACGAAGTGGCCAAAAGACATAGAGATGTTAAGTTCGTTTTAACAAGAAGCTTAAGTAGGAAGAATGAGATTAGACTTAAAGCGTTAAATAATAAACTCAGCAGGAATGCCTATCACATGCTTGGGCATATTAGGCATGAAGATGTAATGCGGTTGTACTCTAAAGCATGTGCTCTGCTCTTTCCCTCTATCTGGGAAGAGCCAATGCCATATGCAGTTATGGAGTCCATGCTTGCTGGTACAATTCCAATAGCCTCTAGAGTTGGAGGAGTTCCCGAGATGATTCAAGGATCTTATGCTGAAAAAATACTATTTGCACCTGGAGATGCAGACGAGCTCATTGATAGAATGGAGAAAGTTATGTCGCTATCCAAAGGGGAGCTTATGGAAATCGGAATTAGTTTAAGAGAAAGTGCTTTCAAGAGGTTTAATGTCGATGTTATCAAGGATCAAATACTCAATGTTTTTCAATGTTAGCTGGTAAAAGTGGGTGAAATTAAGCGAAGTGAGCAGATAGCAGTGAAAAGTGAGGAATAGTGAAAGAATAAATCTTCGAACTTAAAGCGAACATAAGTAGTAAGGAGAAGATAGGCGAACTTCGCAGACTTCTAAAGGAAAGCTATTCGATAAGTAAGGCTACTAAAACGGTAAGAAATGGTTGAAAGAATTTTACAATATTCACCAATAAATGCGATAATTCGGAGATTCTCATACCATTACCGAAAAGCTTTCTTAAACATTATAAAGAGCGATACTTCAAAGCTGTTAGCTTGCTTCTAGATGAAGTTGCAAAGCAAATACCAATAAGGCGCATCATACGAAGTCTTGCTTCAAAAGCCAGCTGACTTCTATGTTAAGCTTCCCGAGAAATTGGGCAAAGAATGAATAAAGTTAGCCCAAGATTTTATAAAAGCATGGATGAAGTTTGGAAGTCTTTGCTTAAATATAAATATCTGCCTTAGGAAATGTAGATATCGTTTTATCGTGCGATGATCGAGAGAAATGATATCTCTCGCAAGTCATGAAAATTGCAGAAGGTTTAGTAACTCTATGTTTACTGCACTAAATCCATGCGATATATACAGCTTTTAATACGTAATGTTGGTTAGGTTAATTCTTTGGAGAATTATCAAGACTCAGACATGGACGCACTCTTGAGTACTGTAAAAGCTACAGGCGTTGGTTTAACCTAATATGAACCAAAAGAAAAGTCGCATCAAGGAATGGATAAGAAAGCATCCTAAAATCCTGGCCTATGCGCTCGTGCTCAGAAAACATTATCGGCATCTAAAACTCCTCAATAGGAAATTTATTGCGCTCGTGAAATTTAATATAATCTGGCCAATTCTAATAAGAGATAAAGAAATTGAAAACATCAATCTTTTCGAACATAAAGTATATTCCCAAAATGGCGAAGATGGCATCATTATGATGATATTCCGCAAAATAGGAACTACTAACAAGTTTTGTGTCGAACTTGGAGTTGGTGACGGTAGTGAATGTAATACGCGCTACCTGATTGAAAAGAAAGGATTTAAGTATTTGCACATCGATGCTGGCAATTATCCTAAAAAATATACTGATATTAAGAAAGAGTTCATCACAGCAGAAAACATCAATGACTTATTTAAGAAATATAATGTTCCAGAGGAATTCGACTTATTGTCAATAGATATCGATTACAACACCTATTGGGTTTGGAAGGCACTTGAAGGATACAAACCTCGTGTAGTCGTTATAGAATACAACTCAAGCATTCCTCCAACCGAAAGCAAGGCAGTTAATACGGCCCGAACAGAATGTGGGATGGAACTAACTATTTTGGAGCAAGTTTGTTAGCACTAGTAAAATTGGGAAAACTAAAAGGCTATACATTGATTGGTTGCGAAAAGAGAGGGATGAATGCTTTTTTCATAAGAGATGATTTAGTAAAAGGCAATTTCGCGGTAAAAGATATTAAAGAACTTTATAAACCGCCTCGTTATGGGATAAAAATGAATAAAAGGTATATTGGGCATCCACCAAGCAATGAGCAGTTTATTCCTGTATAACCTCCATTAAAAACCGTGGAAAAGAAGTACTTCTCTAGCGCATGAACATGAAACTTGACATACCATGGAAAGAGTTGGGCAAAGGATTACACCACATAGCGCGCCGCTATGTGGTGCACGTTACTATGTATTGCATTTTGACCTTTATTCGCAAGTAAACAGTGCGTGCTAAGTATGATATGTATGAATAAATTAAAAGCTGATGAAACAGGAAAAGTAATATATAAATTGATTTGAGGATCTGTTTTATCACTAGCGAATTGTTCATAGGCAAGAGACGAGGCGGCTATGGCAAGTTAGTTAGGATTGTGGGAAGAGAGCTTGTAAAACGAGGTTTCAATGTTTCCGTAATCTGTTGGAGCGAGCCTGGAAGCAAGCTTATTACTGAATTAGATGGAATGGAGATACTCAGCTATCCTTATACTCTTACTACACGTTCCCCACTCAAGCACATAATTGATTATACTAAAATCATTCCATTAATCAAAAGTGTAAATGCTGATGTATACATCTCGATTGACTGCATGGTTGAAACTTATATTGCACAGAAGATCATGCCGAATAGAAAGCATGTGATATGGGTTCAAGATCCCTTTGACTGGAGGGATTATGAACTTCTAGGCTCCATAGACCCGAATTATAAAATTAGTCGATTGAGATTCTGGGTTAACACTAAGCTTTATAGCATAACATACAAGAAAACAGACCTGATTCTGACTCAAGCAAAACACTATATACCAAAGATAGCCAAACTTTATGGTGTAAATCCAGATAGAGTAATATACTTGCCTAATCCTGTCGAGTATATACCTGATGAAGACTCACTAGCCAAGTCTAGAGAGCCTATTGTGTGCTTTTTAGGACGCATGGATCCCCAGAAGAGGTACTGGCTATTCTTTAAGTTGGCAAGGGAGTTTCCAAGCATCAAGTTCATAGCCATTGGCAGACCGAGCCTACTTTACGAAGAATTGTACAAGCAGGTCGTGAGAAAACATCAAGGGCTTGAAAACCTCAAGATCCTCGGCTTCGTCGATGAAAGAAAAAAGTCTGAAATATTAGCTAAAAGTTGGATCCTATGTTTGCCGAGCATACGAGAAGGACTCCCATTAGCTTTCCTAGAGGCTTTAGCACATAAGTGTGCACTATTAAGTACAGTAAATCCAGATAATTTAACTAGAAGATTCGGATATTATGTAAAAGATAGCAGTCTTAACGAAGGACTAAATAAACTATTAGACAATGATACATGGAGAGGAAAAGGAGAGGATGGCTATGCATATGTTCTCAAGATGCATCCATTAAATAAAATCATGGGCGAGCTTATCAAGGAATTAGAGCTACTGCATTAATTTATGAAGAAACTCCTTTTATATTCTATGGCATATCTGAGGTCAAAGATTTTGTCGCTTAGAGCTATAGTTTCAATGTTTTCAGGCTGGTATAACATTCTTCAAGTATTTTTCTTTGGTGGAAGAAGTAGCGTGATCCTGCATGACCGTCTAGGAAAAGAAATAAGGATAACTGTAGATAGACATAATGTAAATGCAGTCATTCAATTGGCAAGAAATCTCTATAGGTGTAGAAATTGGAACTGGTGGCTTACGGATGATAGCATTAATCTAGCTTTAGCTAACAAATATATAAAGCCTTTTCAAATTAAAGCGCTATTAAATGATCCGACAGAGTTGCTACGTTTTCATAATTTATGCGTGTTATCAAATTACCCTTTTAGTATCGAAAAGCAAGATGAAGAACACTACTTAATAAACGTAAATGGTCTAAAATGGTCTATAAGGGAGAAAGTAGGTGAAGATATAACTGAAGGACCTTTACTTCCCTATGTTCATGAGTCATATGAATATCGACGTTGGTTCTCTAATATCATCAAACCCGGTGATATTTTCGTAGATGTCGGAGCATTTATTGGGGGCTATAGTGTTAGAGCATGTAAATTAGGAGCTATGACAATTGCAATAGAGCCTGATAAAGAAAACTTCATGATTTTAAGTAAGAATTTGGAGATGAACAATTGCATAAATGTTCATCTATTAAATGTAGCTTTAGGCAGCGAGCCTGGTATTCTTCCCCTTTATGCACCTGATGATGAATACATGTCTCAAAACTTCAGCTTAGCTAAAAAAGGAAAATTGAGGAGTTACGTCAAAGTCGTACGGCTAGATGATGTATTAATGTCTATGTTGAGTACCAATGAGAATGTGAAGCTTATAAAGATCGACGTAGAAGGATTTGAACTTGAAGTATTAAAGGGCATGGAAAATACATTGAAGAAAACTTCCTATGTCATGATCGAGGTTACTCCTATCACCAAGCGTAAGGTTTGCACTATGCTACTAAGCAAAGGTTTTAAACTTATCGATTCATGTAAACATTCTAGATATCCTATCACTTGGCAAAATTTGCTTTTTAAGGCTACATTGTAACATAGAAGTTTCAATGATGAAGAACTGGCTTATAGACAAAAGTTGAACTTTATGGCCGCACCGTTAAGACGCCTTTCAGAGATATTAAGATTTTATCTTAGCGCTAAGACAAGAAATTAAAGCCGATTGCTCTTTTTCTATATAACATATGAATGCAACCTAAGATGCAAGCATTGCAATTTGTGGTTAGATCACGACCATGAAAGTGAGATGGATCATGAACAGATTAGGAAACCCTTTATTGAACTTGTAAAGACTGGAGTCAAAGAAATCACCACACGTATATATCCATGTGGCATGTGGTTGAATCGGTAGAGCACATTGATGATACTGTACTAATGAATGGTATTTCTGAAAGGTTAAGAGGGAGGGAAAATAGCGAGCTACTGGGATGTTTTGGATGTTATGGACAGACAATATAACCATGGAAACCATGTACCAGAATCAATAACTCTCTGTTAAGAATACCAGGAAATAAAAGAATAGTTAAATTAAAGCGTAAAGCGTGCATGTCCAAAAATTCCATATCCTCTGAGGAAGAATTCTTAGAGAAATTGAAAGGAAAGCTAATTATTTTCTTAGGTCCTGTTGGTGTAGGTAAGTCTACCGTAATTGACGTTTTAACTTCCTACATGCTGAGATCTGTTAATGCTAGAATTCATAGAACCTTTATTAAGTCTTTCCATGGATTAAGCTATGCGTTGTGGGTTTTTATAGCTAAGTTGCTTGGATTACCTAGGGATTATGCTCCTTGGTACTCCGTGCCGATGCGAGGTTATGTCGACGTTGCAAGGATTTTATCTCTCCTTTCAGCTAGCATAGATGCCCTTGTAAACATGCCACTTAAAATACTCATTATTAAAATGCTTAAATTAATGGGCTATACTGTCATTTCAGAGGAGTATCTACATTCAACGATTATTGACTACTTATATACCTATGCACACTTAAATATTAAGTCTAGACTATACACGATTCTTCCTCTCATCATACTCTATTCCTTAGCCCTTAAGCATAAGCCAGACATCGCTATAATCTTAGATTCCAGTATGGATGAGGTCATGAAGAGGTGGACTGTTAGAGGTTATGGTGATCCCCAATTAAAGTATATTAAGATGCAGAACCTGTTGATTAGAAGGTTGCTTAAAGGGAGCTTTCCAACCCTTAATGCGTATGTGATTGATACGAGTAACATGAGTGTTAGGGAAACTGTCTCAAAAGTCATTAAGATTCTTCAGTTAGAGGTGGATTAGTCCTTGGCATCTCTCTTAAGAAAGCCCGATGTGAAAGGATTCGCTATCTCCCTTAGAAGACATGTTAGTGGAACAATATATGATGTTATCATCAGGTATTTCATGACCTCCTTCCTGATGACATATTGGGCTAAGGGTTTATCTAAATGGCTTATCCTCTTTAGGGATCTTCTTCAAGCGAAGAGCTTCTTACTTATAGTTCTTGATGATGCCCGTTACGATGTATTTAAGGCACTTTTCTCAAGGTATTTGAGCGGTACATTACGTAAAGTAGTTGTACCTCCACCTCACACTTACGGTTGGATACCCAAGGCCTTCTCCTTACCCGAGTTTAAGCATATAAGAATATTCTATGGTAGCTTAGGTATCAGAACTCATGACATCAAGATCAAGGATTTCGTACCTGATGGTAAAGATGTTGAGGTACATGTTGTAAAGCCTAAGATGTTTAGTAATTTAAAGACAGTCTTGCCTAGCGAGATTAACGATGTAATTAGAAGAGTTGGTTTAAGAGGAAGAGATATTATATGGTACACTCAGCCACACTTCCCTTGGGTTTGCGATCCAGAACTATCGCTAATGCTAATGCATGAAGCCCTCATCCATGATTATCTACCTCCAGACATCATTAGGCACACTTTGAAGAAACGTAGCATTAGCAGAGAACGTATCCTGAAAGCTTATTTCTGCAATATGGAGTTAGCCTTAAAGGGTGTTAAGGAATTACTTGAATATGTTTGCATATTAGGGTTAAAGTACGAGAGGATTGTAGTTACATCAGATCATGGAGAGATGCTTGGTGAGTTCGGTTTATACTTACACCAAGAGTACAACTTACCACAATTAACCATAGTTCCGTGGCTTGAGGTTAGAATATAGAAAGATGAATGCATTAATACATGGCTACTTTGGCATGGGTAATGTTGGTGACGAAGCTATTCTAAGTGCATTAATCGAGGAGTTAAGGTCTAGGGATATTGAGCCCATTGTTCTTTCAGCAGATCCTGGCCGAACAGCTAGATTGCATGGGGTCCAATCTTGTCGTGAAAAAATTCTTTCTCTAAGATTTTGGAGATATTTCCTCAAATCTTCCACGCTTATATTCGCTGGCGGAGGAAGGTATGGCAAGAGTACTCTAAGGAGGATGTGCATACTAGCCCTGCTAGCTAAAGTAATGGGTAAAAAGGCTGAATTCAGAGCACAAGGCATATATCCCTATGAGTGGAGCGGCTTACCAATAATTACTGATACGCCAAAGCCATTCGACAGCCTCACTAGGTTATTTATTAAATTAACGTTCACGATCGCTGATAAGGTAACAGTAAGAGATGAGTTCTCAAGGCAGGTGCTATCACTATGCGGAGTATTAAGAAATGTTGAAATAGAGGACGATCTTGCGTTCACATTAAAGCCTATCTACGAGAAATCATTGCACATTCTTTCTAAGCATGGCGTAAGCTTAGATCATAAACCATTGATAGGTGTGAATCTCCGCACTTTACATCCAAAAATCAGACATAAACTTGTTGACGTGATGTCTGAATTTCTCAATTGGTTAGCATCATCGGGTGCAGAATTGGTCTTCGTGCCATTTGGCTACGGGAGCAGACCGGAGAGGTTCTTTGATGATGATCTAATCATAGCCAAAGAACTTAAGAAGCGTATGAGGAATGCAGAAAGACTGAAGGTCATCGATAATGAATATAAGCCTCAAGAAATCATGGGTTTTTTTAGGTTCTTTAACCTATTTGTAGGTATGAGATTCCATTCAATAATCTTCTCAATAATGATGGAAGTCCCCACAATAGCGATGATTTATGACACAAAGACAATGGAGCTTTTAAAGAGTAAAGAAGTTAATCGCTGTATTCCAGTCAAAATAGATGAGCTAAATATAGATGTGTTAAAGAATGCTACTAGAATTCTCTTAAGTTCAAAGCATGAATGATGGACGCACATGAAGCTAGTACGTTAAACCCAACAAGAGAATGACATCCACCCAATAAGTGCTTTACTCGAGGAGAAGGTGCAAGTTCTCAGAAAGATTTTCAAGCTGTGGCTAAGCTTAGACATAATTAGTATCCTCATAAAATTTCTGACCAGCGTTTACATCCCTTTAAGGCTAGGTTACCTTATAATAGGCAATACATCTGGCCGCCACTCGATAAAGAAAGAAATGCAAGATATCCTTTCTCCACATAGATACGTAGAGGTAGAGGTTAAGACCCTAGATCAGTTAATGGATGAGCTTAAGCTAAGCAGGGTAAGCTTCATAAAGATAGATGCAGAAGGCGCTGAGTTATACTCAAAGGTGACAAGAGGCTACTGAGAGAGAACAACGTATTCCTAGCAATAACCACCTACCATATTCCAACAGAGATTTATTAGCTCTCTAGATACTTACTAAGAAATGGTTTTAGGGTATTCACATTAGCACGTAAGTACGTATACGTTTTTAAACCGAGCATATCGTCACCATTTTCTATTTTCGAACAATTTTGGAATTCTTAGATTCATAGGAAATTATGTTTGAAGCTTAATAATTAACAAAACTTTATATGGTATGCTTAACCTGCATTCGATGAAACCCTTATATAATATTTACCGGTATCTTGTTATTTCTAGACTTGCTGAGCGAAGGCTTAGAAGAGCTATCGCTAATAGTATTGAGGATATTGTTAATGTTGCCTTTAGCTTTAAGTATAGGGACCCAATTGCTAGTTCGATCATTAGACGAGAAGTAGCTATTGACATTAAGCCCATGCAAATATATGATGAGATCTTTGGGCTCGCAAGAATAGTGGCCTCTCTGAAGCCAAGAACTATCCTTGAAATTGGCACCTCAAAAGGTGGTACTCTTTTCATTTGGTGCAGATTGGCTAGCGATGATGCAACCATAATCAGCGTTGATCTACCTGGAGGAGAGTTTGGCGGCGGTTATCCTAGGTGGAGGATTCCTCTCTTTAATTCATTCATAAAGAGAGAGCAAAAGCTTCACTTGATAAGAAAGGATTCTCACAAGCTCAGTACACTTAAAATGGTCAAGGAGATTTTGGGCGAGAAAAAGCTCGATTTTCTCTTCATTGATGGCGATCATACCTATGAAGGTGTTAAGAAGGATTTTGAAATGTACTCTCCGCTAGTTAGAAAAGAGGGAATTATTGCATTTCATGATATAGTTCCTCACGACAAAGATCATGATCCAAAAAGGATTGTAGGCGTCCCTGAATTTTGGAGTTGGATTAAAAGGCATTATAGATACATAGAAATAGTAAAAGATAGATATCAGGGTTGGGCGGGGATAGGAGTTCTTTATGTGTAATACAAGCTTAATTGAATTTTTCATAGAATATAGTGGTCTAGGTCTTGTTCCTGCTCCGCCTTGTCGAATAATCCCTTTCATGAAGGAGTACAGTAATAGCGCTACGACAGTCATCTTAACAATAGGCGTATGATAGAAGGAGGAATGGTCCACTTAATCTTTGAGGTTAAGATCTTTAGCGAAATCTTTCTAATAAGAGGCATACCAGACAGTTCAGAGATAGCTTTCGTTCTTCTTCGCAAGATAATCGAGTATACTACTACCTAAATCAGTTTCTTAATCTACAGAATGTTATCTTAAATAAGGCAAGAAATCTAATCACAATACCCTTCACATGCGAAAGCTTGTCGCTGGGTTTGAAAAGTCAAAGAAAATTGTTTAAGAAAACACTAAACAGATCGATAGAGGCGATTTTATTTATCATTATCCATTATACATGCTCATGTTCAATAACCTCCAAGAAATTAACTAAAGATAGGAATATCTAAGATGCAATAGGTTTTTAATTGGCTCCACTTCTTACATCTATGATACTCTTAGTCACAAGTGGCTTAGGCTTCATAGGTAGCAACTCCACCAGAGACGTGTTCTCGACTCACGGAAATACCAAAGTTATCAATACAGATCAATATCCATGAGAATTCTAATTACAGGTGCCAGTAGTCTTCCAGGATATAGAACCATGCTGGCCATGTTGAAGCAGGGGCATGAGGTAATCGCTACTTATTATACCCATGAGATACCTCTTACTGAAGATTCATCTTTGATTAAGATAAGAGCTGACATCAAAGATTTTGAAGGACTTTCAAGCATTTTTGAAAAACATAAGCCAGAAGTTGTAATACATACAGCTGCATATGGTGATGTAGACGGATGCGAGAAGAACCCTATCGCTGCGTATAAAATTAACGTAGAAGGGACTGTTAATGTAGTGAAATTGGCCAACAAGTACTCTAAATACATTCTATACCTATCTACTGATTATGTATTTGATGGACTACGAGGGGAATATGAGGAATCAGAACCGCCAAAACCCTTGAATTACTATGGACTAACCAAGCTTTGTGGTGAAATAGCGATCTTATCTTCTTCAATTGAACATGCTATTGTAAGAGCCAGTTCGATTTATGGGATTGGTCCAGGAAGGGAGAATTTTGCTAAATTCCTTATAAAGAAATTGAGTGCTAAAGAAAGAATCAAAGCATTAATAGACCAATATACCACACCAACACAAGCTTCACTTTTAGCAGAAGCCATCTCTGAAATAATAAAGAATAAATATACCGGAATATTCCATGTAGTGGGTGAAAAAATGAGTAGATATGAGTTTGCACTACGTATTGCTGAAACTTTCGGTTTTGATAAAAATCTTATCGATACTTCCAGAATAGAAGAGATGAAATGGTTCGCACCTAGACCGAGAGATTCAAGTCTTAAATGCGAACATACTAAAAGTATCCTTAAGTTAGACTTCCATTCAACTGAAAAAGCCTTCAATACTCTTAAAAAAGAATACGAAGAATCAAGGGGGATTATATGAAGGTTTTGGTTACAGGTGGCGCTGGATACATAGGCTCGATTCTTGTTAGACTCCTTCTTGAACGGGGCTATGATGTTGTGGTTTTAGATAGGTTATTCTTCGGCAAAGATTCGCTAAAAAATGTAGAAGATCAAATCAAAATTATCAAGAATGATATAAGGTGGTTCGAACCAGATGTTCTTAAAGGCATAGAGACCGTACTAGATCTTGCGGCATTATCCAATGATCCTGCTGGTGAAATCGACCCGCAAAAAACAATCGAAATAAACTACGAGGGAAGAGTTCGTGTTGCAAAACTTGCCAAGAAGAAAGGTGTCAGAAGATATATACTAGCAAGTAGTTGCAGCGTGTACGGGTTTCAAGAAGGAATCTTAGATGAGAAATCTGCTGTAAAACCTCTAACTACATATGCTAAAGCTAATTATATGGCAGAAAATGACACGCGCCCTCTATCAGATAGGAATTTTGTAGTTACTGTTCTTAGGCAGGCTACGGTTTATGGTTTTAGTTACAGAATGCGTTTTGACCTTGCTATAAACGGCATGGTAAGAAGCCTATTTAAAAATGGTAAGATTAGGATAATGAGGGATGGTACCCAATGGAGACCTTTTGTTCACGTTAAGGATGCCGCGATGGCTTTCATCCATGTAATGGAGGCCGATCCTGAATTAATCAATAATGAAATATTTAATGTAGGTAGCGATGACCAAAACGTTCAGATTTTTAAGCTAGCAGAAACTGTAGCAGAAAGTTGCGGCCAGGAGTTTAAGTATGAATGGTACGGATATCCAGATTATAGAAGTTATATAGTAAGTTTCAAAAAAATAAGAGAAATCCTCGGATACAAAACGAAATATACCATAACTGAAGGTATAAGGGAGGTCTGGCAATCCTTGTTAAACGGTACATTAAATCCAGATGATCCAAGAGCAATAACTGTTGAATGGTATAAACACCTTCTTGAAATGCAGAAGTTTCTAAAAGATATAGAAATAAACGGCAAGTTGCTTTAGAATCACATATTCAATTCGCTTTTATTTGAGCGCTTAAACATTTTGTAATTTTATTTAATTGTCATTTTAGAATTAGATTGTTCTTTAGGTGTTTTGGATTAAAACGTTCTTTAGAATATATAACTTAAGATTGGGTGTTAAACATGTAGAGACTAGAAAATTTAACAATATTTCATAAATACAAAAGTATCTAAAAAAGAAATAGTCTTTTGAGAAAAAATTATTTGAGCGAATTAAAACCAAATAGTTATAAAGAAAATTAGAATCCTATAAGCAAAAATCCTGGTAGGTCTAAGAAAAAATGGAAGGCTTTCACCTAACAAATCTTCCGAGAAGAATTTTACATATTTGATTTTTAAACGTGCAACATTCAAAGCACTCTTCAAAGCTATCTCTGAAATAACATCGGTCATAAAGGATACTTTGAAGCAAAATTTCAAATTTTTAGGTTCAAAGATTAGATGATAGGAAAGGTTGCGAGGAGGCTAATTGAGCACATTTTTCAGCGTTTTTTAAACAGGTCGCTAGAAATTACTGTAGAGAAAGTAACTTATTACATATAAAAGAAACGACTAATTTTATTAAAACTTTAGTAAAAATTTTAAAAAAGAGGAAAATATAAGTTGGAGACTAATAAAGAATTATTTTTAAGAGATGAACATAGCTGAGTTGTAGATGAACGTAACTAAGGCTCTGATAGAGATCGTTGAAAAAAACAAGTTTCCAGAAATCGATCTTAAGTTAATATTAGACAACGCATCTAGAAACAAGATACTTCTTCATATTTTGAGAGTTTTGGGGATTGAAGGTACTATTAGGGAAGAGCAGGAGTCGATGTTTAAGAAGAGGTTAAGCGTGATTGAAACGATCTCTAAACTCATGAAAAACTATGAATACGCTTTTTTTAAATTACTTAAGCCCGTGAGTTACGTTCCTGCTGATATCGACGTTCTTGTGAATCCAAGCCAAATCAGGGATATCATGATCAATATGAAAAGCATAGGTTATAATTTAGCTGTTAAAGACCCCTATTGCATAACGATGGTAAAGGGCGATTCGATCGTGGACTTCTATGTTCATCCGAGCGTTGGAGGTATGATATTCCTCAACGGTAAAATATTGATCGAACATGCCTCAATCGAAGATTTCAACGGTCTTGAAGTTAGAAGTTTAGAAAAGCATGTAGAAGCTCTTGTAGATGCAGCCCATGCTATCTACAAAGAGAAGCTATATACCTTGAACGATTTCTTCGTTACCAAAAGATGGGTTTCTAAGAAAAGCTTTAAAATAGCAGAAGAACTTGCATGTGAAAAAGCCCTTAGATTTGCTTTAAGTCTAAATGAGTTGATAAGTTCAGGTTTTCCTGAAACGCCCATTAAGCTCTCTACTGTCCAATGGATAAACATGTTAATGCGAAAGATCAAAGAAGACAGGCTTGCCAGGATGACTTCTTACAATATAATTAAGTCTTTAACTCATGAAAGAAGTATAAGCATATTGGTATCAAAAATGAGGAGAGAAACTTATTGATGCCCATTTTGGTAAAATATGCTTTGCTCACTAGATTGAGATGTTGATCGTACTTTTCGGGCCCGATCGTTCTGGAAAGTCTACTTTAGCTAAAGCTTTAGCTAATAAGCTTTCCAAGGAGGGCTATAAAATAGAGGTAAGATGGATGCGGGGTACGCATACACTAGCATCGTTATTGGCCACTTTTTTGTCGAGATTTGAAAGCTTCAAGGGATCAGGAAATCCATATTATCAAATCAGCATACCGAAGAATTTCCTAAGAACGTGGCAGCTCATTGAATTCATTTCAGTTTTACCTGTTTTGATTTTCAGGTTCATTTTGCCTAGTTCATTGAAAATCGTTGTTGCAGAGAGATATACCCCAGACTTCATAGCTTGGGTTTCCATCACAACCAATGATGATTATATTAATAGATTTGAAGCGAAGTTCTTGCTGGCCCTAGTACATAAAGCTGCAATTAAGGTTTACGTTACTGCAGAGATCGATAAACTCCAAGAAAGGGGTGAAAAAGACACTAACTTCCTAAAAAAACAGATCACAGTTTACGAGAAGATAGCCAAAAGCATAAATGCCTTCAAGCTCGATACTACTGATAGAAATGTAGACGAATCTTCGAACGCAATTATCAATCTTCTAAGAGCAAAAAGTAGCTCTCAGTTAAAATAAATTAATCAGAAATCCAATAGACAGGTTGTCATCACAAATCATGAAAGAAAAAGGCGAAAAACAGCAAATAGCTCTTATAGCATGGGCTAGGCTTAGCAGGAGAACAAGGGATTTAGCTCAGGTACTAGGAGCTAAACTTATCTTCATACCAGATATGCCTCCTTATCTTAGAGCGTGGATCGAAACAAAACATATTCTGGAAAAATTAAGACCGAAGCTCGTAATCGCTCAACTCCCTCAAGGTCCTTTATTATGGAGAGTATTAAATCTTTCTAAACGCTTAAAATATCGCGTAGTAGCTGACGTTCACACCAGTTTCGTAGTGCATGATTCCCTGAAAGGTTTATTCCTTAATAGACCTTTTCAGCATTTATTAGGGGAAGCAGATCTTTTAATGGCACATAATGAACCACAAGCGAAATTAATAGAAACTATGGCTGGAATATCAAGAGAGAAAATATTGATAGTTTATGATCCTTTGCCAATACCCCCAAAAACTGAGGAACCACCAATAGAAATTCTGAGGAGAAAAGAGTATATCTTACTACCCGCATCATGGGCAAGCGACGAACCTATCTACGAAATAGTCAAAATATACATCGAATTGGGATTGAATTATATTTTAGTTTTAACCAATAACCCCCACCGCAACAAAAGATTTTACAAGAAATTACAAAAAATAATTAAAAACAAACCTATCATCTTAACGGGTTATCTACCAATTCGGCAGTACGCATGGGTATTTCAAAATGCTAAAGCGATAATAGCGGCGACCAAAAGAGAATATACCATGTTATCGTCGATATGGGAAGCGGTAGCGTATAAGAAACCTTTCTTAGTATTACAGACAAAAACACTCAAAGAGATATTAGGTAATAACTATCCGTGCTTCTTCAGTTTGTCGTCAAACAGCATGAAAGCTGCTATTGAAAAATGTTTAGAAGAATCTATTAGGAGAGAAATAAAAAAAGTGATCGAAAAACTATCACTAAATTCCAGCTTAAGCTTAGAAAGATTAAGTAAAACACTTAATAAGCTCTGCGAAGAATATTCTTAGCTACTCAGCTTCCTTAAGATTATAAAGGCTTAAGAGAATTATTTCTCCATGCTTCATCTTATCACAGTAACTCAAACTCCTCTCGTCAGATTCAAGTTGAGCTTGGATCAGCTAAAGAAAAAATACAAAACATTAGAGCCAAACTTGAACATGTTAAAAGAAGGAGAAGAATATGTCATTAGCCCAGGAGGCGTTACAAGAACGGTATATCCTTTTCTCCTACGCCTTTCTAATGAAAAGCCTCATTGGGTTTCTTTGAATCCAAACGCGCCTCCTAAAATCTTCGTTAATAACATAACCATACACCATGTATCAATTCCTGCAGAGGTCGTTAAAGGATACGGAAAAGCTAAAGAGATAATATGGCAAGTCTTCCATAGAATAAAGGAAGGAATCTGTCAAGCTCAAGATTTGATGTGGAGTGATGAATTCGCTGATTATATATACTATAATAGAAGGGTATCGAAGAAGGTTATGGAATTAGATAAAGAAGAAGACTTCGATCTCATATACATACATGATTTCCAGCAAATACCTTTAGGAAGCATGCTCACAACTGTGAAGCCTAAAATTTTCAGATGGCACATACCTATGGAGCAAATACCCAATGCTTGGCTTAGCTCTATAGAGACTTACCTAAATAGCTATGATTTAATAATCATCAGCAGCGAGAGATATTCTAAGGTACTTGAGAAATTGAAATACAAAGGAAAGATAGCAAAAGTATACCCTTTCATCGACCCAAGTCAATATAAATATCCTTCACAAAGAGAAGTAGAGGAATTCTCTGCTCGTTATGGCATTTCAAACGAAGATAAAGTAGCCTTAGTAGTAGCTAGAATGGATCCTATGAAAGGGCAAGATAGAGCGATAAAAGCCTTAAAGATGGTTAAAAAAAGAATAAAAAAAATCAAACTAATGCTAGTAGGAAACGGTAGCTTCTCCAAGACAGGAATAGGTCTTGACAAAGCTGAGAGATGGTCTAGTCATCTTAAGAGCTTAGTTAAAGAGCTAGAGCTGGAGAAAGAGGTCATATTCACAGGTTATTTAAATCAAAGAGATTTGGAGAAAGCTTATAGCAGAGCGGATTTGGTCATTTTGCCTTCTGTTATTGAAGGATTTGGACTGGTAATAATAGAAGGATGGCTCTACAAGAAGCCTGCGTTGGTAAGCAATAAAGCTGGAGTAGCAGACTTAATCAACAACTATGAAAATGGAGTCTTGATAGATCCCGATGACATAGAAGGAATAGCTGAGGAAATCGTGAAAATCCTCTCAGATGAGAAGTTATCAGAAGAATTAGGCAAATCTGGCTTCGAGACTTCTAAGAAATGTCACGTCGAGGAGGGGATAAAAAATGAATTAGAAATACTTCAGAGCATTTCAAAATGATCTACATAACTCTACAAGATATAGGCAACCTCTTATCGATGATGACCCCTTTATTTTATTTCTTAGCCATAATTTTGGCTACATGGATATTCTTGAAGGTTTTTTTAGTTATAATTAAAAGGGCTCTATCCTTCTTGCCCCCTTTAATGTTGGCACACATAGAAAAAGCATTGACTATATTAATCTGGTTTATAGGGTTGTCGATTGCGATCGCTCAATTAGGGTTGAGAATAGAACTGTTATTAGCACTCCTTGTTTTAGGAGGAATAGCCGCTATAATAGCTTTCAGGAATGTATTAACCAATATCGCAGATAAGTACTTCTCGGATGTTTACGTTCCTTATAAGATAGGTGATAAGATAAGCATAGGTGGCTATACTGGCATAGTTACAGAAATAAATCCTATCGTGACCGTACTTATGACAGAAGAAGGTAAGATAATCTCAGTACCCAATTCTCATTTTGTCACAAACATTCTAGTCAACGAATCTGAAGCAGCATGGAGTGAAATCATAATACCAATACAGATAGATAAATCCTTAGATGTGGCTGAAGCAGAAGCTGAAATACTCAAAAGGGTGAATAAGCTGAGAGCTAAGCTGGACGAGAGATTTCCTCCCATGATACACACGAAGAAGATCTCAGGAAATGTCTCAGAATTATCTTTGATAGTTAGAATCAAGAATCCCCTCGAAAAGAACATTCTCGCTAATGAAGTAAATAAGAGAGTTCATGAAGCTCTTGAATATTTGCGCTCAAAAACGAAGAGTAAAACTTAAGGGAATGATTTAAGCTGAATACTAATGGAAGCATTAGAAATAGGCAGGTCGTTTGCAAAAGGAGCAACATACATATTCGGCGGAAAAGTAATATCGCACGGCATAGGCCTGATAGGAAATGTTTTAATAGCGAGACTTTTAGCGATCGAGTATGGTAGTTCTGAACCATTAGGATGGCTTTTAGTATTAACTTTCATACCTGCACTAACCACTTTACTAGGAGATTTTGGAGTTAGCTACGGGGTGACGAATCGATGCGCAAAGTTAGTTAAAGAAGGAAATTACGAAGAAGCTTCTAAGTACGTTTGGTCAATGACTTTCTATACTTTGATTCTCTGGTCTTTCTATGCTACTATAACGCTTTTCATAGGTGAATGGTTAGCTTTAAACCTTTATTCTAAGCCAGAAATAATACCCTTTATTCATCTTGTAGCGATAGGAATAGTAAGTAGTGCGCTTTATTATAACATAGCTCAAACAGTTTCTTTGATTTTAGATAAGACTTGGATATTCAGTCTAATGATAATTATATACTCAACAACGCAGGCCTCATTGATTCCTTTAGCTCTTATAACGGGCTTTAAATTTTACGGAGTAGCCTTTGTTTATTTCATTTTAATGCCCCTTTTATCTTCTATACCGGGCTTGATTATTTTATTCAGATACTTTAAGATCAAGAAGCTAGATTTGCCCAAATTAAAAGAGACGATTAAATTCGGTTTTCCCATGGCTGCTTCGAGCTATGTAGCTATGCCAGTCACAAGAGTTTATGAAGTATTGATTTCAAGATTTGCTAGAACAATGGAGCTCGGGAATTTCTTTGTGGCACAAAAGCTAGAAGCACTAGTAGGTGTCTTCCTTTATCCAATAAATACTTTGATGTTCGTCAATTATTCTAAGCTCAATAAAAGTGAGGATTTAAACATTGCTTTAAACTTCACCATTAAAATAATAGCATATTTCATAGCTCCCATATCCATCTTCACTTTCTTCTTCTCAAAGCAACTCATAGTAGCTCTGTTCGGTCGTTATTACAGCGAAGGTTGGATATACCTAAGTTTAATCGCAATATATTGGTTAGGATACTGCGCAGGAGGAACAGCGATATATCATTTGCTAGCCTCGCAAGGCAATACGAAAGAGGTATTTAAATTCTCAACGATAAGCGTTTTCATAGGACTTGCCTTATATTTAGTACTCATACCTATGTTCTCTATAGTAGGCGCACTTATTTCCTCGATAATAGCTGGATGGCCTTCTTATTTTTTAGCTTTAAGGTATATTAAAAATAAGTTAAACGTGAAAATTAAATTCACCGAAATCCTCAAGATCCTTTTGGCCAGCATTTTGTCTGTAATGCCTTCATTTCTGCTATGGCTCTCATTAAGCAGTATTTTAAGTATAGGTGTATTCCAATATTACACATTACTATTTTCTTGCATTTTAATTTCGTTATCGATCTATGTGCTGACTACAAAGCGGATGAGTATAATAAGAGATTCAGAAATGGATTTTATAGAAAGATCTTTGAAGCAAATTCCCTTTGCTGGTAATTTAATAAGCTTAGTTCTAGGCTTTTATAAAAAATTATGATAAGTTAGAATGACCTACAGAGCCATGAAAACCAACATCGTAGGCTTCGGGGTAATGGGGAGAAACCATTTCAGGATACTCAGAAAATTCTGTGAAGTCACAGCTGTGTGTGATATAGATATTAACAATAAAGAAGAGATCGAAAAATATTCAAAATTTTACCTTGATTTTGAGGAGATGTTAGAAAAGGAAAAGCCAGACATTCTTGTCATAGCGGTACAACCTCAAAATAATTTAAGTTTGCTCAAGAAAGCCTTGGAGAAGAATATCAAGAATATTTTAATAGAAAAACCTTTGACTACTTTAAAGCAACTTAACGAAGCCTATGAAATATTGGAATTGGCAGAAAAGAAAGAGGCTCTTGTAATGGTAGGCGAGATAACTTGCTATGACCCCGTTACGATAGCGTTAAAGAAAAACATCGAAACGCTTGGCTATATAAAGGCGATAGCTACTATAAGATCCGGTAAATATCCTTTTAGATTCACGGAGGTAGGGGTGAATGAAGACTTATTAATCCATGACATTTTCTTCGCTAGGTACATTCTAGATTGGCAAAAACTTTCGATCGAAAATCACATAAAAGCCTCTCTATTTAGAGATTCTCAAATAGATTTCATCGCGATCAATGGTGTCTTCGAGAAAGGGACCAGATTAATATCGATAGCCTCTTGGCTGAGTGAAGAGAAGATAAGATTCGCCACCGTGATTGGAGAAAAAGCAATAGCTCAATTGAATTTCTTAGATGAAAATAAATATGCTCGAATATTGCCACCGGAAGTCGTCAAAGAAATAAGATACGGTAGCATAGAAGAATTCAGAAAGATAGAAAGGGAAAAATATAAATATGCTAAAGAATTGGAGTTGGAACGAATTGAACCTTTAGAAAATGAGCTCAGATACTTCTTAAGATGCGTAGAAAAAAACGAAGAACCGCTTACGAACTTGAGGAGGGAAATAGAGACGCTTGAAATACTCAAAAAGACCTTAGAATGAATGATGAAGAGGTCTTGAAAAAGAGGATACTAGAAGAATTAGAGAAAGAGGAAATAGTGAGCGTTTCAGAGCTCGCTAAAAAGTTGAAGTTGGAAGAAGAGGCATTAGCAGAGCTTCTACTTGAGCTTGAGAGCGAAGAAAAGATAGAATTGATAGAAACTATACCGGCTGATATAAGCTTCTTTGAATACTTAAGAAAAATAGATAACACTGCTTGGTTTTATCTGATAGTCCTAGGAATAACATTGACCGTAATTTTTACTCTTATATTGCCTAGTAGTTTGATAACCGATACGATCAGGTTTATAGTGGGTCTTTTCTTCATAATATTCTTCCCAGGATATGCGATATTAGAAACCCTTTTCCCTAGAAGAAGTGATTTGCAATTCATGGAAAGGCTAGTATTAAGTGTAGGATTGAGCATAGCGCTAGTACCCGCTATCGGATTTATTTTAAACTATTCTTTTGGGATATTCCCAACAACCACCGTGATAAGTTTATCTATAGTTACTTTAGCGCTTAGCTTCTTAGCATTGGTTAGGAAATATAAAATAGGAAAAGAAGCTTTAAATGGGCTTAAATCTAAGCCCGCTGATTAAGAGAAAAATAATAAGTTTGAATTATTTAGCGGGCAAGATACTAGCAGTAGATGCTAGCATAGAAATACATCAATTCCTAGCCTTAATAAGAAAACCTGACGGAACTCCTTTCACCAATGAAAAAGGATTGATAACTTCTCATTTAATAGGCCTAGCCTTCAGAACTACTAGATTGATACATGATTATAATATCGATTTAATCTTCGTGTTCGACGGTAAACCTCCCAAGCTGAAGGAAAATACATTGTTGAAAAGAAAAATAGCCAAAGAAAAAGCGATTCAAGAATGGATAGAAGCTCTGCTAAAGGAAGATTATAGAAAAGCTTTCTCAAAGGCTGTTGTCACAGGAAAGATCACCGAAGATATTTTAGAAAGTTCAAAAAGACTTTTAGACCTTTTAGGAATCCCATACATTCAAGCACCAAGCGAAGCAGAAGCACAAGCCGCATACATGAGCTCTATAGGTATAGCTTGGGCATGTGCAACAAAAGATTATGATGCGATTTTATTCGGAGCTCCTAGGATAGTTAGGTATCTCTCGATAAAGGGATTTGAATTTCTCCCCAGCAAAGGTATTTTAAAGGAAATAAAGCCTGAGCTGATAATAGGAGAAGAATTGTATAGCTATTTGGGAATAAATCGTGAGCAATTAATAGATCTCGCGATATTGGTAGGTACAGACTTCAACGAAAAAATAGAAGGAATAGGCCCAAAAAGAGCCTTGAGTTTGATCCAAAAATACAAGAAACTTGAAGATTTGCCTAGCGAACTAAGGAATAAACTGCCTAAGAATTATAAAGAGATAAGGGAATTCTTTTTGAACCCTCCTGTCTTGAAGGAAATCAAAATAGAAAAAAAGAAAATGAATGAAGAAGGTCTTATTAGGTTTCTAGTAGATGAGATGAACTTCAAAGAAGAAAGGGTTAAGAAAGTAATAAAACGAATGAAAGAAGTCGAGGAAAGAAAAGAGAATCTGAGCAAATGGCTTCAAGCTTAGTCACGTTTTTATATATATCTAAGGAATAGTAGAAAAATGAAAGTTTGTATATTAGGTTTAGGAGAAGTAGGATTACCAACAGCCTTGTATATAAAAGAAAAGAACATTCCAGTTGTAGGTTATGATATTTCTGAGCTCGCCGTGAAGAAGGCTAAAGAAAAAGGAATAGAGGCTACTACGGAATGGAGCAGTATACCTAAGGTCGATGTATACTTGATATGTGTTTGGACAGGCTTAAAAGATGGGAAGCCAGATATGTCTGCAATTTTTGACGTTTCAAGGAAAATAAGCGAAAAAGCTGATGAAAAAACTCTAGTATCTATCGAGAGCACTGTAACAGTGGGTACTTCTAGAAAGATCTATGAAGAGTTTCTTAAAAAAACTAATTTGGTACATATCCCTCATAGATATTGGAAAGGAGACCCTGTTAGATATGGCGTTAAGCAAATGAGGGTTATAGGTGCGATAAACGAGCAATCCATGAAACTAGGCCTAAAGTTCTATTCAGAAATTCTAGATATTCCTCTTTATCCTGTAAGCAAAATAGAAATAGCTGAACTTTCAAAGATAGCAGAGAATAGCTATAGATTTGTTCAAATAGCTTTTGCAGAAGAACTTAGATTGATATGCGAAAGACTGAATTTAGACTTTGAAGAAACCAGAAGAGCTTGCAATACAAAGTGGAATATAGAAATACTAGAAGCGAGAGAGGGAATAGGAGGTCATTGTTTGCCTAAAGACACTAGATATATTCTTGAATATGCGGGGAATACTTCATTGATTAAAGCAGCGATAGATCTTGATGAAGAATATAAAAAGAGGAAAAAATGGTCCTGAATCTTTTTTTAGCGATACTCCTCTTATTTGCTCAACAAGAGGCTAGTTATGACGATTTAATGCAACAAGTCAAAGATAAATTAAGTAGCTTAGTAGAAAAACTTTCTGAATTGAAAAGTTACAAATTCGATTATGGAGAAATTCAACGTGTAACGCTAAACTTAAGTAAAGCTATAGAATTGATTAATGAAGCAGAACTGCTACAGGAAAAAGGCTTTAAGGCTGAGGCTGAAGCTAAATTAATTGAAGCAATTAGAATCTTAGATAACTCCATAGTAGAAATCGATGGTTATTTAAACCATATTAAAGAAGTAAATAACTCATTAAGAAATCTAGCGTTTATCTTAGTTCCTTCTTTATCCTTCGCCACCGCTTATTTAAGCTTAACAATGTATCAGATTTTGAAAAAGAGGAGAGCAAGGAAGATACTAACCTATTATGTTAGGTTTAAAAAAGGAGAAGATAGATAAGAAGATTTTCATTTCCTTATCCCTAATATTTTTGATAATCTACTCAGGAATAGCCTACTTATTGTTGTCCAACAGGCCCAGCGAGGAATTTTTCGAAATAGGTTTATTAGGCAAGAACAGGAAGGCTATAGATTATTTCCCCGAAAATACTTCGATGGTAACTAAAGGCGTGAACATAACATGGTATATTATGGTGACCAGTTATTTCAGAACACCACAGATCATAAAAATAGTCATAAAATTAGGGAACAACAAAACGAGTATGCCAGATGAATCCACAGGAAGCCCCTCGAATGGAACTGAGATCTTTAGTTGGTATGCACTTCTAACTTATAAAGATGTTAGATTCTTCAAGTTTTTTTGGAAAATAACAGAAATAGAAGTAATAGAGGATTTTTATTACCTGACCTTAGATTTGAATGGCACTCTAATTAAAAAGGTTAAAGAAATAGGAGCATATAAAGGGAGAAATTTCGTGATTCTAACAGAATTATGGAGTTTAGATTCTAGCTCTAAGGATTTTATATTAGGATGGAAGATGGGTTATCAGAGAAAGGTGGTATGGACCCATATTTTCTTCAACGTGACCCTTCCTCATCAATGAAAGTAAAACTCATAGACCTTTCTAGAGAATACCGAACCCTTAAAAAAGAGATAGATGAGGCAATAATGAAAGTTCTAGAAAGCGGAAAATTTATACTCGGCCCTAATCTTGAAACGTTCGAAAAAAATTTCAGTGCTTACATAGGTTGTAAACACGCAATAGGTGTAGCCTCAGGAAGTGATGCTTTGTTATTAGCTTTAAAAGCTTTAAACCTGCCAGAAAAGAGCGAGGTAATACTTCAATCATTTAATTTCATATCCGTAGCTGATTCAATAGTTAAGAACGGTTTAAGACCTGTTTTCTGTGATATAGAAGAAAGCTCATATAACCTCGACGTTAAAGAAGTAAGAAAACTGATTAATGAAAGAACAAAAGCCATCATAATAAACCATATGTTCGGCCTTCCAGCTGAAATCGAAGAATTGCTAGAGATCGCTGAAAAATACGATTTATGGACGATAGAAGATGGAAGCCATGCTCATGGTTCGCTTTATAAAAACCGTAAAATAGGAAGCCTAGGCCATCTTGCATGCTTCAGCTTATATCCTTCTAAAGTATTAGGCGCATATGGAGATGCAGGGATAATAACCACTAATGATGACGAATTGGCTGAAAAGCTAAGAATGTATAGGAATCATGGCTATAAGGAGAAATATCGCCATGAAATCATAGGTTATAATAGCAGACTGGATGAAATACAAGCCGCCATATTGAATGTTAAATTGAAGAGGCTTGAAGAAAATATTAGTAAAAGGAGAGAAATAGCCAAGATTTATAGAGAAAATCTAACAAAAAAGCTTGTCTTTCAAGAAGAAAAACCCTATGTAAGACATGTTTATTCTTATTTCGTTGTGAGCACGCCTAAAAGAGATGAGCTCAGAGAGACTTTAACTAAAAAAGGAATCGAAACTGAAATCTATTATCCTATACCTATACACAAACAGAAAGCTTATTTAGAATATAACACGCTGACTCTGCCCTGCACCGAAGAAGTGGTTAAAAAAGTACTCTCTTTACCGATACATCCTTATATGGAAAAAGAAGAGATCGATTATGTGATAAACACCGTTAATAATTTTTTTAATTCAATATAATTTTATGATTAAAGATTTTGCATTTTTTTCTATAAAAAAATTATTTTATAAGGAAAATAAGACATTTTTGCAAGTTTTATCAATAGCCCTCCTCATAGCGTTACAAACCTTTTCCTATGGAATTGTTACCAATCTAAAAGAATATTTTCAGCAATCCACACCGATCCAAGATTCTAATATAGTTTATGTAGTTAGCGAAGAATCTACTACCCTATCCGAACCAAGCCTTTTTTATTCTACTATCGGACTTAACGCAAACTCGATCAAAGCAGCAATACCATTCCTAGTATTAGATGCCGAAATGGAGGGAAATAGATTGGTTGTAAAGGCTTCGAACGATGAACTGTTCAATATGCCAGGATTATGGCTGAATGGAGAAAGAACAATAAAAGAAGATAGAGCAATTGCAGGTAAAATATTAGCAAACCTTTTTAATTTAACAATAGGAGAAAAGATCACCTTAAAAATCGAGAATAAAAGCTTGAATTTGAAAATAAGCGGCATTCTAACCTCTGGTACAAGCTTAGATTACAATTTAATTTTAGACTTAAACTATATTTGGAATTCATTCGTAGAACTAAAGAATAAAATAAGCTACTTGATGATCTACGCTGAAAAGGACTTAGATAAAATCCAACTTGAAGCACAGTTAGAGGAATCTCTTGGTCAAAAAATAAAAATCATTAAAAATGAAAGAAAAGAGGGGATAAAGAACATATTCTCAAGCCCCTTAGCCATTTTAGAGAATTGGTCGCTTTTGATAAGTTCTGCTGCTTTTTTATTAGCTTTACTTTTGGCCTTGAATAATGGTAGGAAGTTTGAAAGATACGCAGGGATATTTTTGGCTTTAGGGATGAGCAGGAACAAACTAAGAGCTTTATTATTGATTGAGAATTCATTAATCTTAGCTTTAGGTTTGCTTTTAGGTTTCTCCATTTCTGTCGTTTCAGCATCAACGATCACAAAGACCGTAGCAAGCTTAACAGGATTGTCTTTGAGTTTCAACCCAGATTACGCGCTAATGGGTTCAAGAGCGGCGATGACAGCACTAGTTATGACTTTTGGTTATATAATCAGTTCATTCATTCTTAATAGAAGTATAAAATCCATGATGTTATGACATATCCTTATAAGAAACTGGTATTGATTTCAGTTTTTTTAAACGTTTATTTAATTCTGCCAGTCTTTTCAGAGATCCTTCTAGACAATACTTACTCTTTTCTCATAAGCTCTTTTGGCAATGAAGATGACACGCTGATAGTTTATGATTATAACGCCAAGAGTCCAGCGAATAGTAAATTGCCTTTAAATTTGTTTGGAAAGCTGATTAGTGTTAATGGAGTAATAAGTGTTAGCCCAGAAATCATAGCCTTCACCATGATAAATAGAGAGTTGGTAATAACTAGAGGAGTAGACATCGTGCTTTTCTCCAAGATAAACAGCATAGATATATTAGAAGGGAGGAATCTTTCTTTGCCCGATACTTTGAGCGCAATTTTAGGTTATCAAGTCGCAAAGGAGTTAAATTTAAAAGTAGGAGAAAAAGTATTGGTAAAGAGCGCTACTAGCAATGAAGTTCTAGAGCTTGAAATTGTAGGTATATTTAAGTCTGAAGGGACTTATAACCAAGAAATCTTCGTTCCTCTATTCGTAGCTGCTACGCTAGCTAACATTCCTACAGATTATGTTTCTTTCTATAGAGTAAAAGTCGATAAAAATCTAAACGTTAATGCATTATATGAATTAATAAAACAAAACGAGGCAAAAAACATAGACGAAAACATATTGGTTAAGTTCTTGATGATTTCTGATCGTCAAATGCCAGAATTAAACATAAGGCCTACTTATAGGAGCATGGAAGAATTCTTTATAAAACAGCTAAATCTTTCTCAATATACGTTAATGGGCTTTTCTTTGACCATAATCTTTTTAACGCTTCTTTTACTTAACAGCATCATAGAATATTACAGAAAAGAATTAGAAGATGGAATAAAAGTATTTAAGGTAATTGGTGGTCATAAATATTCTATTTTTAAATATCTCTCAAAAGCATGGATTTTAATATTCGCTATGGCTAGCATTTTAAGTTTAATTACGGTCTACTTTATAGTTAATTTTTTTAATTATTATCTAAAAATTAAAATATGGGGTTATCAATTAAATATAAGTTTTGAACCTTTACAATTGTTAATAGTTTATTTAATAACATTGATATTATCATTTATATTATTATACTTAAATGTTAAAAAAGAATAAAAATTTAATTTATTTTTTAATAATATTTTCTTTAGCATTAATATTGAGAATCAGATTCACGATTATTACAGAGGAACCTTTTTCTACTGATTCATGGCCTTTGATAAAAAATTCGCAAATAATAGCCGAAAGAGGAAAACTTAGCGGTGAAGAAATAGATCCTTATAACGCTAATTGGCCTTCAAGCCAATTCTTCAGCGCGATGATCGCTGGCTTGCTAAAACTAAACATATTGGATTTCATGAGATTTTCCTTTCCTCTTTTCAGTTCTTTTACTATTGCAGTATATTTCCTCTTTCTTAGAAGAATAATAGGAGAAAAGGCAAGTTTGGTGGCTTCACTCCTTTTAGCATTTTCAGGATACAATGTTTTCTTCGGTGGAGGAGTAACAAAGGAGACTTTTGCCCTTATGTTCTTCTATCAAATATTACTCGTATTCGTATTAAATCTAAAAAAACCTAAATTCAAAACCATATACACCCTGCTGTTCATAACGCTACTTTTGTCTCATCATTTTACTTTACTGAATTTGCTTTTAGTCATAACCTTTGCTGCCTTAGGCATATCGATGCACGATATAATAAAGGAAAGAAATATCAGGAAAGATATATTGCTTTTGCCTATCTTTAGCTTCCTCTTAGCCTTTATATATTATCAATTCTATGTAAGTTTTAAAATAACTTATGTTGTTCCATATAATGAGATCATAAATTTTATTTTTTATCAACTTTTACTCTTATTTCTTTTTACTAAGTTAAAAATAATAAACCCCGAATCGAATAATTTGAGATTAGGTATTTTATTTATAATTCTGTTAATGATAGGGTTCATATTAAGCATAAGATTTAATTTTATATACACTAACGTTTTCTCATCCCCATTTTTCTTAATGTTCGCTGCTTCTGGATTTTTACTATTAGTATTCGTAGTTCTCGGTTATAAAAGACTGGAATATTTTCAGCGAGTATTATTATTTGCATTGTCTACACCTTTTTTAGCATTTTATACATACTTGGTTCTCTCTGCCAATTCTTTACAAACAACGATGATTTCAACTAGATTATTGAATTTCATATTACCTCTAATGTTTCCTTTTGCTTCAATTGCTCTAATTAGATTCAAAAAAAGAATTTCAATTCCAATTTTAGCTTTCATGCTGTCTATATTCATCGTGCAAAACTTGGCAATACATCCGCTAGAGCTTAACGGCACAGGCTATCAATGGTTGTATTATAAAACAGAAGTGCTAGGTATCGAATGGGCCCATCAATATCTAAGCGAAAATTATCCTATGTTAGCAGATAGGAAGATGAGTTACCTATTGAGTTATTTTGGTTTAAGAGGCGATGTAATTAAAGGATATATTATTTTGTTGAATCATGGAGAAGACCATCAGGAGTTTTATTTTGTATTTTATAATCAAATGGAGAAAAACGGCTATGTATTGGCTTATGAAGGAGAACCGATAAAAGATTTAAAGAATAAATTAAATAAATTCTCAAAAATTTTTTCTAATGGAGACTTAGAAATTTTCTTTGAATAAATTAACTAAAAATTCTTAGAAAATTAATCAGCTGTATATACCCAGAATTGACAAGCGCAGCGCTTATTCGTCTCGGCCGATTAGTAGTGGCGGGCTAAACACCTCGACCTTTCGGTCTCGGTGCTTACACCCCCACCCTATCAACCCCGTCTTTTGCGGGAGGCCTCGTTCCTCCGGCTTTTGGCCAGAGGAAATGGCTATTTAGTCTCGGTGGGAGCTTCAGGCTTAGATGCTTTCAGCCTTTATCTCCTGCTGCGTGGCTGCCCGGCTTGCCCACTCGGACAGCCGGTTCACCAGAGGCAGCGGCATCACGTTCCTCTCGTACTGATGATGCCTTCACCTCAAATAGCCAGCACCCCCGACAGGTAGAGACCGACCTGTCTCACGACGGTCTAAACCCATCTCACGGTCCCCTTTAACGGGCGGGCAGCCCTACCCTTGGGGGCAGCTGCGCCCCCAGGATGGGGAGAGACGACGTCTGGGTACCAAACCGCGGGGTCGATGTGGGCTCTCGCCCGCGACGAGCCGGTTACTCCCGGGGTAGCTTTTCCGTCATGCCGAGCCCCTACCAAAAGGGGCATCAGCGTTCGCTAGGCCAGGCTTTCGCCCCTGGTTCCCGTGCAGCTAAGGAACCAGTCAGGCCGGCATTTGGCCTTGTCCTCAACGGTAGGTTTCTGACCTACCTGAGCCGACCTTTGGACGCCCCTGATTCTTTGTCAGGGGCGTGCCGCCCCAGCCGAACTGCCCACCTCAGGCTGTCATAAGGCTTTCGCCCTATTAAGCGGTTTCATTTCTGTTGAACGGTGTTTCACTTTCGCCTTTGCATACCCCGGAGAGTATGCTTCATAGGCTCCCGTTTACTCTACGCAACAGAAATGAAACCGCAACCTGAGGCTGCAGTAAAGCTCCACGGGGTCTTCTCGCCCCGTCGGGGGTCCCTAGACTGTGCACTAGGTTGCAGGTTCACCCGGCCCCAGGCCGAGACAGTGAGGCCCTCGTTGATCCATTCGTGCACGTCGGAACTTACCCGACAAGGCATTTGGCTACCTTAAGAGAGTCAGAGTTACTCCCGGCTTTCAGCGACGCTTATCCCGGTTGAACCCGGGGTTCGCGTATCGCTAGTGGCCAGGATTCAGCTCCCGTACACACCCTTACGGGCTTGCGGGAACCTATGTTTTTATTAAACAGTCGGGACCTCCTTGTCACTGCGACCTAGAAGCCCAGCCTTAAGGCTAAGCTCCTAGGCACCTCTTAGACCGAAGCCACGAGGCTAATTTGCCTAGTTCCTTGGCCTGGGGTGGCCGGAGACGCCTTAGCCTTCTCAGCCAGGGACACCTGTGTCGGATCTAGGTACGTTTAGGGGTTATCCTTCCACGCTCCATTTTCAAGGAGGCAAGGGATCGGCTGTACCCCCTATACAGAGGGCTATTCCTCGCTTCGTACACTTCTCGTCATTACGACACTCCGTGTACTTCGCGAGTTAAGCAGGACGAAGGTCCTGCACAGCCTACCCTTACCTGTCTGGAGCGTGGCTTAGTGTTGCCACGAAACGTAAACCCCTAGCAACTGAATATTAACAGTTTTCCCTTTCGGGTGTCCATGTTAAGGGACCCTTAGGAACGGCTAACCCTCGGCTGACGACGCATTGCCGAGGAACCCTGGCCCTTCCGGCGGCCGGGATTTTCACCCGGCTTAGCTGTTACTACTGCCAGGATTCGCAAATACGATCGGTCCACTGGACCTCACGGCCCAGCTTCTACCCGATCGTACCGCCCCCCTACCAGACATGCCCCACTTCGGGGCATGCTCCAGAGTCTCGGCAGCTGGTTTAAGTCCCGTCAATTTTCGGGGCCATCGTCCTCGGCCGGTGAGCTGTTACGCACTCCTTAGAGGTTAACTGCTTCTAAGCCTACCTCCCGGCTGTCTCAGGACGATGACGCCCTTTTGGATTGACACTTAACCAGCATTTAGGGGCCTTAACTCTGGTTTGGGTTGTCCCCCTTTCGGCTCGCAGGCTTATCCCGCGAAACCCGTCTCCTCCCTTCTTCGATCACTAAGGCTTCGGAGTTCAACTGCAGATGAGGGTCTTTCGACCCTCAGTCCGCAATTGGTGCTCTACACCTTAGTGCATCTCAGGGAAGGCCGGGCTGGGACCCGCTTCGGGGGGAACCAGCTATCACCGAGCTTGATTGGTCTATTGCCCCTAGGCCCAGGTCAGGGGAGCGATTTGCACGTCAGCACCCCTATTCGGGCCTCCACTGGGCTTTCGCCCAGCTTCGCCCTGCCCAGGCCTAGATCGCTCGGTTTCTGGTCTCACAGTTGTGGCTTAGGCCCTTTAAGACCCTCCTCCTCGTCTATGCTTGTGTAGTATGTATATCATGAGTTTTCATAGATCCAACCCATGATATACATACTACATAGAGGCATAGACTGCGAGGACTCGGGTTACCTGCGCCTCAGGGGTTTTCCCCTTAGACTCGCCACAACTGTGAACTCCCTGGCCCGTGTTTCTAGACGTAAGGCATGAGCCTGATCTGAATGTTTTACATTCTTCATCTCTTTCAGCCCATGCCGCCTGTAGCCTCTTGGTTTCAGGCTCTTTTCACACCCCTCCCGGGGTGCTTTTCAGCTTTCCCTCACGGTACTGGTGCGCTATCGGTCTAGATGAATATTTAATTTTGGGAGTTGGTACCTCCCAACTTCCCATACCAAAACCAAGGTATGGTACTCCGGAATATCTCACATCGATTCCATCCAGTTTTAGCCTACGGGTCTATCACCCTCTATGGAGAGGCATTCCAGCCTACTTCGGCTAACTGGATTAGGAATCTAGAGATATTCCTTAACCTCACATCCCCCTGTTATCATCTAACAAGGGTTCGATTTGAATTCATCCCTTTTCGCTCGCCGCTACTCAGGGATTCCCAATTGGTTTCTCTTCCTTCACCTACTAAGATGTTTCCGTTCGGTGAGTTCCCCTCCCTTAGGGGATATAGCGGGAATACCGCTATAGGATTCCCATTCGGGGATCCGCGGATCAAAGGCTGCTTGCGCCTACCCGCGGCATATCGCCGCTTGCCGCGCCCTTCATCGGTTATCTAGCCGAGCCATCCACCAAGAGGCTTCTTTACGAATAAGCACTGCGCTTATTGTCTCTGGTATATACAGCTTCATCGCATAGAGTTTGCTCCACAATCGACTTGGGATTTGCATCTCAAGTCTCATCAAGATGAAAAGATGAACGTGAGAACCATCACATAAACTCGCGGCTAACGCCTTAGAGGTGATCCTGCCGCAGGTTCCCCTACGGCAACCTTGTTACGCCTTCTCCCCCCTTGCCGAACTTAAGTTCGTCGTAACCACGAGGGCTACGCCTCACTTAAGTTCAGCTCGGGTGGAGCGGCGGGCGGTGTGTGCAAGGAACAGGGACGTATTCACCGCGCGATAGTGACGCGCGATTACTAGGGATTCCGCGATTCACGTGGGTGAGTTACAACCCACGATTCCGACTGCGGGAGGTTTTCTGGAATTACCTCCCCCTTTCGGGTTCGGAATCCATTGTACCTCCCATTGCAGGCCGCGTGTAGCCCAGGGGTTTCGGGGCATACTGACCTGCCGTAGCCCCCACCTTCCTCCGGCTTGCGCCGGCAGTCCGCTCATAGTGCAGGCACTTCATAGAAGTGCCTTAGCAAATGAGCGCGGGGGTCTCGCTCGTTGCCGGACTTAACCGGACACCTCACGGCACGAGCCGGCGACGGCCATGCACCTCCTCTCAGCTCGTCTAGTAAGGTCTTCAGCCTGACCTTCATCCTGCTGTCGCCCCTGGTAAGGTTTCCGGCGTTGACTCCAATTGAACCGCAGCCTCCACCCCTTGTGGTACTCCCCCGCCAATTCCTTTAAGTTTCAGTCTTGCGACCGTACTCCCCAAGCGGCGGGCTTAACGGCTTCCCTGCAACACTGGGTGAGGACTAACCTCACCCAACATTTAGCCCGCATCGTTTACAGCTGGGACTACAGGGGTCTCTAATCCCTTTTGCTCCCCCAGCTTTCGTCCCTCACCGTCGGACGCGTTCTAGCGGATCGCCTCCGCCACTGGTGGTCCTCGAGGGATTATCGTATTTTGCCACTACCCCTCGAGTACCATCCGCCTCTCCCGCTCCCTAGCCTTACAGTATCCTCCCCAGCGACACGGTTAAGCCGTGTCATTTAAGGGAGGACTTATAAGGCCGGCTACGGACGCTTTAGGCTCAATAATCGTCCTGACCACTCGCGGGGCTGGTATTACCGCGGCGGCTGACACCAGATCTTGCCCCCCGCTTATTCGCCCTGCTTTTTAAACAGGGCAAAAGCTACCCTCAGCGGGTAGCACTCAGGGTGACTCTGTCGCGCATTCGCGCATTGCAGAAGTTTCGCGCCTGCTGCGCCCCATAGGGCCTGGGTTCTTGTCTCAGAACCCATCTCCGGGCTCCCGCTTTCACGGCCCGTACCCGTCTTAGGCATGGTAAGCCGTTACCTTACCATCTACCTGATAGGCCATGCTCACATCCTTAGGCGATGAAGAGTAGTCGACTCTTCATCTTTCGGCAAGGAGCTATTCCAAGACTCCTTGCCTATCCGGGATTATCCTCCGTTTCCAGAGGTTATCCCAGACCTAAGGGTAGTTTGAGCATGTTTTACTGAGCCGTACGCCACGTGGTAGCTGATACCCCTACCACGTTGACTAGCATGGCTACCCACCCTGATAGCGGTCAGGTCCAGCAGGATCAACTGGGGTCAGCCGCGAGTTTATGTGATGGTTCCCTTAGACCTAACCTTTTAGTTAGGTCCTCATACATGTTCGACTATAAGTGGAGGTTAATACCTCATCCTTAGCAACCGCTATGTCGGTATTAACACCGCCCTTATAGTCGCATTTATTATTTTAGCAAACAAATATAAAAACTTTAGCTAAAAAGCAAAGCTTATAATATTGAATAAAAATAAGAGGATTGAAGGGCCGGTGGCTTAGCTTGGTTATAGCGTCCGGCTGATAACCGGAAGGTCATGGGTTCAAATCCCATCCGGCCCATAATATTTTGAACAACTTCCTTTAAGAATGCTGATCGACTTATTTAACTTTTTGCCTTTTTATAATTTCTCCAGTAACGAGAAACTTCATCTGTAAATTTGATTGCCAATTTTTTATTCCAACCAATTCTTGGGCGTTAAAGTGTTTAAATAATACATGCTTAGCTAAACATTAACTTTTTGAAATGTTTTCTTAAATTATGATTTGACAGTTAAGCATGAGAAACTTCTGATAATACAATTTTGGTGCAAGGTGTATTAGTAAGCCTCTTTCTGTTTCAACACCATTCATCTAGTCGGTAGGAGAACTCGCAAAGGGTTCTCATCGTTCTTCCCTACCTTTGTCTTTACGGGGGATTATGTTTCACCAAGCAATAGCAATATTCTGACTACCTACTTTGTTACCAAAGTAGGATCGTCTTCATCAACATCCTGCTACGCTTGTGTCATTTCTGTAATCTACCAGGCCTTTCGGCCTATACCTTGAGGTATCGTAAACCCTTTGGCGACAGAGGACTTTCCTCGGTCTTTCACCGAAGGGTGTTCAATACACCTTGCACCGTTATAATTATCTACTTGTTTAGTTTTAAAGTTTTTATGAAAAAATACAGATTGGGCATCGATGATACAGATTCATCATTTAGTTATTGTACAACATATATAGCTACTCTTCTGGTTGAGGAATTAACAAAAAACGGTTATAAATTGTTAGATTTCCCTTATCTAATAAGGCTCAATCCTAATATACCTCACAAAACTAGGGGCAATGCTTCAGTATCAATTAAAGCGGAATTCGACGAATCTTTTTTACCTCATCTAATAAATTTCTTCAAAAAACTTACAGCCTCTATAGAAGACCCGAAAAGACCTGATAAACCTTCCCCCGTTTTAGCTATATTTGCTGAAAGAAAAAACGAAGAACTACAGAAATTCTACGAGAGGGCTCTTGTCAAAAAGGTTAACATAAATGAAGCCTTGAGTATTGCGAAGAAACTAAAGATAAGATATGTAGCTTCTAGAGGCAGTCTAAGAGGATTAATAGGCGCTATTGCAGCTATAGGAGCAGAATTAGAAGACTTCACTTATGAACTGCTCGCTTATAGAGATCCACTTGAAAAAGGGAAGATTAGAGAAATAAGTTACGAGAAAGTGCTTTTGATGGACAATATGTTTAAAGATTTTACTTTTGCGAATATAGATAGAGAAAAAAAGAGAATATTAATCACCCCTCATGGCAAAGACCCCGTGCTAGTAGGCATAAGAGGTATAGACCCGGATAAATTAATCGAGGCCTTCAATATTTTGAATCCAAAAGCCGAGAAATGGCTTATATTTAAGACAAATCAAGGAACCGATGCACATTTAAAAACTGCAGAAAAACTCAAATTCTTGGATAAATATTGTGTCTTCTCAGATTTAGTTGAGATCTTAGATAAGCCTAGAATAATTAAAGGGGGCCATGTCATTTTAAAAGGCATTTTTAAAGATAAACTTGTTGAAATAGCAGTTTATAGAGAAAGTGGAACGATGAATAAAAAGGCTAGACTCTTAGAGAAAGGCGATATTATAAAAGTAGGAGGATCGATAAGAGAAGTGAGAGATGACTGTCTGCGAATTAACGCAGAAAAAATAGAAATAATTAAAATAAATGAGCGATTTGAGGAAATCGGTCTTCATTGTATTAATTGTGGTTCGAAGATGGAAAGCATAGGTTCAGGTAAAGGATTAAGATGCCCAAGCTGTAAATTTAGGATAAACTTTGAAGTTCATCTTCTCGCTAAACTAGAGCATACTTTAAAAGAAGGAGAAATACTCCTTCCTCCTCCTAGGTCTAGAAGACATCTCACAAAACCACCTGAGCTAACTAAAAAAGCTGTCCAGAAGCCTTTCGAAATGAAATATTTCTTTTCTAAAGAATTATTGCTTAAGAAGGAGAAACCCCTGGTTAACTTCCTTAATTAGTTTAAAACCAGCAGCATTGCATCTGCTAAGTACATTAGCTCTAATCCGCTTAACACCTTCCTCTGGATTACCTACATAATTATAAACCAAAGCATTTCTAGGAAGAAGCTCGTAAAGCTTAGAATAAAATTCTTTAGAATACAATTCTTCAGCAATTTTATAAGTAGGGGGATCGTGGATTACTTTATTGAAATATCCTTCCTCTAAATTATCAAGAACATCAAGTATGTCCTCATTGACTATATTTACTTTTTCAAGGCCTCTTGACCAGCTATTGTATTCAGCTAGTTTAAGTACGTTGACATCTTTCTCTACCGTTACAATTTTTCTAGGGTTATAATGAAGAGCATGAATAGCTGTATAACCAAGACCGGTGCCTATATCAAGTACTTTATCTCTTTTGGTGAGGGACAATGCTTTCACCTTTAAGAAAGCATCTTGCCAAGGTACGATATCTTTTATTCTATGCATATGTATTCCATTTATCTCTAAGGTAGGAGCGGAACCTTCTACGTTTCTTATTTTATAAAATGCCCCTAAATATAATTCCAAAGCAAAAAAACCTTTCTTCAAATAAACATAAACCTTTGTATTGTCGCCTTTGTCGACTATATCCTTTATATCTTCTAACTTAAATTCGAAGTTAGAATTTAACAAACTATCTCCGACAAGTTTAAGCATAGTTCTAGACATATTAAGGTCCAAACTAACTTCTATAGAAGTCATCCCTTTATTGATAGCTTCTAAAATTTGCTTAGCTATATCATACGTTAAGAGCGGAAAGTGCTTTGGCGTAAATTTATATATTCTCATTCTCTTAACATGGGCATTTTTAGACCATGTTTTTTTGCCGTTTCGATAGCGGTCTTATAACCCGCATCTGCATGTCTAATCACCCCTATTCCTGGATCTGTAGTGAGAGTTTTAACAGCCCTCTCTTTAGCAATGTCAGAGCCATCAAGCACCACGTTTACCCCTGAATGTATACTATACCCTATTCCTACTCCACCACCATGATGAACAGCTACCCAAGCGGCCCCAGCTATTGAGTTAAGCAAAGCATTAAGGATAGGCCAGTCTGCAATTGCATCGCTGCCATCTAGCATTCCTTCTGTCTCTCTATAAGGAGAAGCAACGCTTCCTGTGTCCAAATGGTCTCTGCCTATCCAAATAGGCCCTATCTCTCCTTTCCTTATCATCTCATTTGCTTTAATTGCAAAGTGAGCACGTTCGCCCAAAGCTAACCAACAAACTCTTGCAGGGAGGCCTTGAAACTTTACCCTTTTACTAGCCTGTTCTATCCATCTAACTATCCTTTTATCATGACTGAACTCAGAGAGCACCATTTCATCTAGCTTATATATATCACTAGGTTCTCCTACAAGCGAGGCCCATCTGAACGGCCCTCGACCCTCAGCGAAAAGAGGCCTTATAAAAGCTTGTATAAAACCCTGATAAGAGAAAGCCTGATCAAACCCTGCTTCATATGCCATTCGCCTAGCGTTATTGCCATATTCAAAGACTATTGAGCCCCTCTTTTTAAATTCTACCATTGCTTCAACTTGCATTCTAATACTCTGTAGAGACCGCTTCCTGTATTCCTCAGGGTTTTCTTGCCTCAATTTGGTTGCCTCATCTAAAGAAAGCCCTACAGGTATGTAACTGAGAGGGTCATGAGCTGGGGTCTGATCGGTTATCACATCAGGAATTATACCTTTACTCAAAATCTTTGGGTAAATTTCGGCCGCATTTCCAAGGAGACCTATTGAAATTGGTTTCCGCTTATTAACATGCGATATAACCAAATCTAGGGCTCTATCAAGATCATCTACGAAAATATCAAGGAAACCTTGTCTAATTTTTTTCTTTATCATTGCTTCATCCACTTCAACGATTAGAGCAACGCCTCCATTCATCGTTATAGCTAAAGGCTGGGCCCCTCCCATTTCTCCAAGGCCCGCACTAAGTACAAAACGGCCTTCTAAGCTTCCGTTGAAATATTGATTAGCTACAGCAGCAAAAGTCTCGTAAGTGCCTTGAAGTATCCCTTGAGTGCCTATATACATCCAGCTGCCAGCAGTCATTTGACCAAACATTGTCAGTCCTTTTCTTTCCAACTCCAGGAAATATTGCCAATCGGCCCACTTAGGAACCAACATGGCGTTCGAGATCAAAACCTTAGGCATATGTTTATAAGTCTTAAAAATAGCTACAGGCTTTCCGCTTTGAATTATTAACGTTTCATCGCTACTCATTGTTAATAAGGAATCCACTATAGCTTCAAAACATTCCCAGTTCCTAGCTGCCTTCCCTGTACCGCCATATACTATGAGATTCTTAGGATCTTTGGCTACATCAACATCTAAAACATTAAAAAGCATACGCAATGGAGCTTCGATAAACCAATTTTGGCTTTTGACATTTAACTCGTAACCTTTTATAGCATGAACTGTACGCGTTAAAGGATCATAATACCCTTTTTCTATAATTTCATAAATCGGTCTATTTTTATACTTCTCTAAATTTTCCATATGTGTATTACTTAATTATCCTATATTTTTTTGCAAAAGAAATCTATTCTTATTTTATATTTTCTAGGCGCGTATTCGTTTACGATCTTGGTTTTCAGAATAGTGAATTCATACTGATTATTTTTACAATATTCAGAAATCAATCTCAATGCTTCACTATAAAGATCTTCTTCAGGTGCTATATAATAGAAATGAATTATCCCGCCCTCTTTTTTGATAACCTTCAAAGCGCTGTTAAGAAAACTATGAGCACCTAACGGTAGGGTCATAAGTACCCTATCAGCAAAGTTAGCGTATTGATTAGCTACTTCTGCTACATCACCTAGAATACAAACCGCTTTATCTTCAATTTTATTAATCCTGATGTTTTCCAAAGCATACTTATAAGCAATCTCGTTCTTCTCTATTGCTATTATTTTATTAACTTCAGGATTAAACTTAGCAATAGCTACTGCATATGGTGCAACCCCTGCAAACATATAAACTATATTCTCTTTAGGCTTTGTGAGTTTTGCAATCTCCTGCCTATCCTCAGCATCCTTAGGCGAAAAATACACTTTAACAGGATCGACTTTTATATAATAACCATATTCTTTATGTAAAACTTCAGTATCGTTACCAAGTAAGATTTTGTAGTCATAAAGCCTGAACTCTCCTTTGCGAGCTTCAAACCTCCTTACGACGGCCTTAACATTCTTATGAATGCTTTTTATAGCTTCAGCTATCTTCTGCTCATATTTATCAACCCTCTCATCAATGTATACTATTGCTACTTGCCCACTTTTAGAACCTACCAGAACAAAACTTGAAGGTAAATAATCGAGATATTCCTCTGGAACTTCATTTTTTAGAAGATCTTTCAAACTAACTTTTTTCATCCTGAAGTAGCGGGGGGTGGATTTGAACCACCGACCTCTGGGTTATGAGCCCAGCGGAATGCCTGGCTTTCCCACCCCGCTATGCCATTTATATAATTTTGTGCTTCTTCTAATAAATCTTTAAGAGGGAAAAGACCCCTTTTTTTCGAGTGGAAAACTTCGAAATAAATCCATCTCTCTAACTTTGCAATTTAAAAAATTAAGCAATTGTCTGAGGTGCTTTTCAAAAACACTTTTTCAGTGGAAACAAAGGGGTCAGGCCCCTTCATTTTCTTGATTGACTTTCTTTATTTCTTCCTCTAAGATTTCGATACCTTTATCGATTAATTCTTCTTCTAAATTCAGGGGAGGAGCTATTCTTATCACCGAGCGGCCCGCAGTGATCAACAAAAGCCCTCTTTTCCAACAATTTATAATTATCTTATTAGCTCCTTCACTTAGGTATTCTTTTGTTTTCTTATTTTTGACGAGTTCTATACCTATCATAAATCCTTTACCTCGAACATCTCCTACAATTTCATATTTTTCCTTCATTTCTTCGAATCTTTTAAGCATTTTAGAACCCAATACTTTAACTCTATCAAGCAGTCTTTCTTCTTTTATTACTTTTATAGTTTCTATCGCTGCAACACATGCAAGAGGATTTCCTCCAAAAGTGGTTGCATGAGCCCCTTTTTCCCATGTCATAATTTGTGATTTTGCGGCCGTCAATCCTAAAGGAAGACCGCTTGCTATAGCCTTGGCTAGAGATATTATATCAGGTACTGTTTCATAATGGTTTATTGCAAGCCATTCACCTGTTCTTCCTATTCCTGCTTGAACTTCATCATCTACTAGTAAGATACCATACTCGTCAGCAAGTTTCTTTAGTTTTTTAAAGTAATCTAAGGGGGGCCATACAAAGCCTCCTTCCCCTAGTACTGGCTCAAAGAAAAACGCTGCTACTTCATCAGGCGGGATATATTTTTCCAGTATCCATTCTTTAATGAAATCTATACAGGCAATTCCGCAATCTGGGTATGTTTTTCCAAAAGGACATCTATAACAATAAGGATATGGCACATGCACTATACCAGGTAAAAAAGGCCCGAACTTCTTTCTATGAACAGGTTTTGAAGCTGTTAAACTCATGGAACCGTAAGTTCTACCATGAAAAGAACCTATGAAGCTGATAACATAAGGCCTGCCTGTATAGTATCTGGCTAGTTTTAGAGAAGTTTCATTAGCTTCAGTTCCACTGTTAGCAAAGTGAAATTTCGGTTCGAATGGAAGTATTGTCGCTACTTCTTTTGCCAAATCTACTGCTTCTTTATAGTAAAAATCTGTTATACTGTAATGTAGCAATTTCTCGGATTGTTTCTGTATTGCTTTAACTACTCGTTGATGTAATCCTATATTTAAACAAAGAAGGCCGGAGTTGAAATCTATGTATTCATTACCGTCTACGTCTATTACCTTTGTGCCTATTACTTTATCTACCATTAAAGGATAAAATCTGGAATAAGAAGGCGATACATATTTTTCGTCCTCTTTTAAAATTTCAAGTGCCTTAGGACCCGGAGGAGTTACTAAAATTTTTGGAAGTTTTTCTTGCATAAACGCTTTTCTTTGCGAAGATATAAATCTTTAATCTTGTTCTTTATTATGGGACAATTAATTACTGTAAGCATAAAACCTCCTGAAGGAGTTAATGTCATCGTAGGCCAGTCTCACTTCATTAAAACTGTAGAGGATATATATGAAGCAATAGTAAATACTGCGCCGCATCTTGAATTTGGAGTAGCCTTTGCAGAGTCTTCAGGACCTAGGCTGATAAGGAAAGAAGGAAATAATGAGGAGATGATTAACTTAGCCGTAGATTATGTCTCCCAAATAGGTTGCGGACACATCTTCGTTGTATGCTTAAGGAAAGGATACCCTATAAATATATTAAATGCGCTTAAACAAGTTCCTGAGGTGGCAACAATCTACTGTGCTTCTGCAAATCCTTTATTATTCGTAATCTATGAAGAAGGTGAACAACGAGCTTTATTAGGCGTTGCAGATGGTTTAAAACCGCTTGGTGTTGAAGACGAAGTGAGGGTTAAAGAAAGAATTAATTTTCTAAGAAAAATAGGTTACAAAAAAGGCTAAACTAAGAAAGCCATGGTTGCAGAGAAAACCAATGCGAGATAAGGTAATAATTTCCCAAATTTTACAAATTCGCTTCCTTTTTCGTATATCTCTGCCAAGTTACCTAAAATTTTAAACTCTGGCGTCAAAAAAACTAACTTACCAACATAACCTTCCTTTAATCTTTTTTTGGCTTTTTCTAATGCTTCGATAATTCTTTTAATTACTAATTCATGAGATTCTTTATTGCTTCCAAGGGGGTAATAACCATCATTACCTTTTAGTTTTCCTGTCATGAAATGACTATCTGTTGAACAAACTTCACAGTCTACTTTTGCTTCTCTGAGTACTTCTATTATCTTATTCCTAAGCGTGTGTTCGATGTTGTTGGCATCAAGGAGTATTAAACAGTTCATAAAGTTTTCAGTTGCAAGCAATAATAACAAACCCTCTCCAGGACAAATTTCCTTTTTCAAAGCAGATATGTCTGCCAACTGAATTTTTTGAAAACTCCAATAAGCTTTTTCTGTTTTAGCGTTTTTTAGAAGTTTTAATAGATCTTTTACTCCATTCAATATCTCAGCTTCTAATCCAATAATTTCTTTAATTTCAGAACCATGCGCGTTATGAGCATCTATTAATACTAAGTCTTGGAATCCTTCGACTTTGGCTAAATCTCTTATTTTTCCATCGAGTTCTGGGGCGATGTCATCTATGACTCCTGGCCGTTTCGGAGCTACTATTATTAAGGGCGTTTCGTTGATCAAAAAACCTTTAATTAAGAAATTTTCCGTTTTTATTTCATAAAACTTTGAACAAGTAAGTATTTTATCCTCATTTACATTTAATAATCTTCTCTCCAGCTCCTCCATTAGTAAGTTTTTATCTTCATCGACAATCAAATCCTGCTTATGCGTAGAAAAGCCATGGAAAGGCATCATAAGTAAGGGATTTCTATTCATGAGTAAGCTGGGTAAGTCTGAGCTTCCTACGGTAAGAAAAGGTCCAGGATGGATAGGCAAGGAAAATAATGCTAATTTTTCATTGTCATGCATAAGAGTTAAAATATTCAATTTAAATTTCCTTACTCTTAATTTAGTTTTAGTTAAAATTTTTTCAAAATATTCTTTCTCCTTTGTTAGCCAAGTATGTAAAAAAGCACGAAAATGTTCTATTAGATCAATATTATATTTTCTTATTATCATTATTTTGATTAAAAATAAATAAAATTCTAGTAACCAAAACGTTCCTAGGAAAATCAAATAATTTTTTGTTGTTTCAAAGAAAATGCTCGAGAGATTTCTAGCGGTAATAAAACTATAGGAAAGTATGAAAGGGAATGCTTGAATTGCAACTAAAAATATTCTGAATAACTTTCTAAGAGTTGTGATATAGTAGAGCGGTATATTACCTATTGCCAAAAAATAAACGAGAGTAGCTAAACTTAACTGTTTAGGGTAAAAAGGGGAAAATTCAAAGATTAGTACAGATAACAAGAGTCCGCTGTTAAAAAAAAGAAAGAAACCAAAAAACCTTTTGATTGTGATAAGTTTATCTAATTTAATTATAAAATAACCAAACAGTAAATTTAAGCTAACTATTAAAAGCGATAAAATTTTATTAGGATCTGTTAAAAAAAGCGTTGTAGTTAACAAAAAAGTTACTATAATTGAAGATATAATTAATACTTTTTGATCAGGTAAATTCCATAAATTTTTATAAAATTTATTTATAGGCTTTTTCATAAATTATTAAAAACTAAGTATACGGAGGTTCAATAACACTACAATTGAAGTTAGCAAAATACTCAAGAATATCACCAGGCCGGGGCTTATTTTAATTTTAGAGATATCTTCTTCGTAATACGTTATAAGACCTGCTGAGCTAATAGGTGAAACTTCTTTCTTTTTTCTTTGTCTTGACATGATAATTTCAAATACAATTACTGACTAAAAAATTTATCTAATCGCTCGAATTTTTCTTCTTCTTTTAAATAGTCCGATACGAACCATTTAATTTTCCTATTGGTTCTCCTATACTTCTTAAACATTTCTTGATCTTCCAAGATTCTATTGAGGTCTTTAATTATGTTTGTTAACTCCTTTTTGCTCCATTTGTAACTTAACTTGTTTCCACATTTAAAACATCTTAGGAAAATTGGAGGCCTATCTATTACCGCCCCGCATTTTGGGCATTTGATTAAGGGTTCGATTTTGTTTTTAATTTCTTCAGATAATATCTTAAGCAACTTATACTTTAGACGGAAGTTAAGAATTGCTGCGCTAAACCTGCCTGTTTCCTCATTTTTATTCAACACTATTTCTGTTTTTAATTTAGGTATTTGCTTTTCTTTGCTATGATTAATCTCAGTTATTATGTAGCATGTTTCTTCTTCATCAAAATATAATGCAGAAGCATTTAGTAAGAAATCCAGAGGGATGGCTATCTTAATTGTATTCCCAACCAAATAGTCATCGAAAAGTAGTTCATATAAAACGGGGTGTATTATCGCAAATTTGGAGTTCAGAATTTTCTTTACTTTAACATTGTAGTGAATGATCCCATTGTCGCTTGAAACAAATAAATAACTTCCTTCATCAATTCTAAGGTTGATTGTTTTCAATTCTTTTAAATTATAGAGCATTTCTGTCATTTCCTTAGTGTAAGTTAGGATTTTTTCTATCGAAGGGATGATTTCACTTGGCAATATGATTTCGTCTTCCTTCAATTCTATGATGGTATCATCAACAACAAATTCAGTAGAAGGCACTGCTTTTAGTTCAATCTCTGCAACACCTTTTTCGGAGATTTCTATGTTATGCTTTATTCTAAGTTCTTGTTTAACATTTGGTTCGAGATACTTTATGTTCTTGTAAGATATTTTCATATCGTCCTTTAGACCTTTGAAAAGTTCTAAATGGTTTGTATTAACTGTTGCTATCAGAGTTATTTGTTTGCCGCAAGAGATACACTTATCTGTTAGATTGGTTATTCCGCATTCTCTGCAAAGGTAAGCAATTCTTTTTTCCCTTTTACATTCTTTGCAGTAAGACGTATAATCTACTTTATTGCATTTTTCGCATATGAAAAGATATAATTCTGTAGTATTCCCTTTGTCTTTTAATTGTAAGGGCAGGATTACGTTATAAGTATTCTTATTTTTCTCTACTTCTTCTAATATCACATAAAGCTTTATTTCCTCGTTTTTCTCAACCCCCAACTGACCTTTTATCAATAAAGCTTTTTTGAGTTCATTTGGTAAAATGATAATCTCTCCTATGTCAGAATCTTCAGCCTCTTTAGCGACTAAAATTCTTTTATATTTTTCTCTTGTTACAATAGCTATTTTACAATTTTTTTCATAATTTTCTAAAATTGAATTTTTAATAGTTTTTATATATTTTTTAATAATATTCTTTATCCAAAAATCTTTTTCTATTATTTCTAATAATTCCATAACTAAATCGTAATTTTCAATTAATGACTCTAAGAAAAATTTCGATGCCATTTCTTCGTCGTTATAATCTTTAATTTGTATTGTTATTTTTTCCTCAAAATATTCCAAAAAATCTACTAAAATATATTTATAGGTTGTACTTAGATTAGGGAACCTCTTATCTACATATTCTCTTAATTTTGCTCTTTTATTCTTTAAATAGAAGGGTGAAGCATCGATGATTTCGCTTAATTTTTGTGCTAATAATATTAAGAGAAGGATTATTACAGGAGACTCTGCATGCCTGCTATCAAAACATAAGTATACGTGATTTCCTCGTTCTAACTCTACTTGATAAACTTCTTTTATGATCTTTACAGGGGTTATGGTTTTGAAGTCGAAAAAATAAAGCAACGATAATTTGAATGCGATTTTTAAATCCTTAAAATAGTCGTTGGTAAAAGTAAATCTTTTAATCGCAATCCATCTTATTATCTCTATACAAAAATCTAATTTATTCTTGATATGAGGCATTCCTTTTAAGATTGTTATTAGTTCTGATGTTTTTGTATTGTTAAAAATTCTACTAGTTATAAGCGTATAATCAATGTTTTTATGGAATAGAATTTTATGGGAAAAGAAATCTCTACCGAAATCCTCAACTGCCTGTTTCAATTCTGCTAGACTCATATCTGTTTAACCACGAATGCTACCGTAAAAGGGTATATGAAATTATCGCTCACCGGTATTGGAAGGCTATCTAGTATGTAAACTAAAATTGCAACATATAAAGCTGTGACATAATCAAATAATAAAAATATTAGCAAAAAAGCAACGATGCTACCTATGAGAGTACCTATTAAGCTTTTTTCCTTATTATAGGGATGTTTTATATCGGCCCATAACATACCTGTTAAACTCATTAAAGGATCTATATAGGTAACAATTATGGCCCCTATTATGAAAGGTCGAGCTTCAAAAAATATAGCTGAAAGAAGTATTCCTGCTAAAAAAAAGGTATGAGCTCCTACGTATGTTCTTTCATAACTTCTAGAAAGGCTTTCAGCTAATTTTTTAAGCGGATAATCAATGTAGATCCTTAGTCTTATAATATCAGAAATTATAGCTAAAATAAGTAAAAAATTATATAAGGCTATCACTACAAGTTTTTCTAAAAAAATATAAACTAAAAGTAAAAGTGTTCCTAGTACAATATGAAAACTTTTTCTTTTAACTTCACTCCTAAAGACTTTGCTTTTTATTCTAGCTTCTATGGATGCTTTCATTAAGAAGCTTTAGCTGTGCGTATAAACTATCATAGCTTTCGAATTTTTCAATCAATGTACCGGTCACTATCATATCTGCGCCTGCATTCGCTAATCTTTTAGCCGTTTCAGCATCTCTTATACCTCCGCCTACTATGATCTTAAGCTCTGTGTTTTCTCTGACCTTGTTCACTAAACTTTCAGGCACAGGAGAACTTGCGCCTGAACCAGCCTCTAGATAAATCATTCTGAAACCTAACATTTCAGCTGCCATGGCATAGGCTACAACTATGTCGTGATGTTTAGGATTTATCGGTCTTACCCAACTTACATAACTAACAACCCCTTCTCCTCCGATGATTAAATAAGCTAGAGGGATGGCCTCTAATTTGTATTTTTTTATGATAGGTGCTGCTAGCATTTGTGCATCTATCAAATAATAAGGGTTTTGGGAATTTAGCAAACTCATGAAAAATATTGCATCTGCATTTTTCGTGATAGAATTCAAGCCGCTAGGAAATATTATTACAGGCAAAGAGGTGTTTTTCTTAATTTCTTCGATAATATTGTAAGTTATCAATTCGGTAACTCCAGTAGAGCCGCCTACTAAGATCGCATCAACACCTGCCTTCTCCAATATCCTACATAAGTTGCCTAAGGGAGCATTGTATGTTTTATCAGGATCTAATAATGCTAAATGCAGACATTTTTTTTCTTTGATTTTTTCAGTCAAATATCTCTCTACCCTACCTATCTTCATAATTTGCCGCTAAAGTAAGCATCTACAAAGGCGTTATAAGAGTCTACAGGTTCTTCGCTTAATCTGAGCTGTAATTCAGCAGAGATACCACAAGAAGCACATCTTACTGAAGCTTTATTTTCTTTTTTATTTATCTCTACAAAAACGGTTTGCTTTCCGCAATTAGGACAAAGGAATATTTTTGGTATTTTTCTTTTGACTTTTTTAATTATCTTTTTCTTTTTCCTTCTTCCCATATCACTCCTTCTCTAATAAAGCATAGATAATAATAGCGAATAACGATAGCGGAGTAAGAATATAATATATATAGTTTAATATGACATCTAAGCTCATTGATGTAGATACTCCTAAGAGCCTTAAAAATTTATCATGACCAGAGCTTTTCTAGAGAGTAATTAAAAAGATGGTTGAAGAGAGTTTTTAAATCCATTTCTAGCTTGGGCAGCTTATTTTTATTCGCTATTTCGCAGGCTAATAAGTGGTAGCAAGGCGAAATTTTGTCTCTTAAAAGTGTACTGTTAAAACCATAGCAAGTACAGTATAATCCTTTTATTGTAATGTATATTTTTCTTTCACCTTTTACCAGGAAGATTTCGCTTTTTAGCGTTGGTGTTTTAATAAGTATCACTCTGTTCTCGCTAATTACCTTTAAAGCTTTAAGAATTTTTTTAGATTTGAAAGTAGCAGTATTGTATCTCCTTATGTATTGTCTAATCTTCCTTTTTAATTTCTTTATTTGCACATTATAAATGGGACCGCCAGGATTTGAACCTGGGCCACCAGGGCCCGAGCCTGGCAGTCTACCATGCTATCCTACGGTCCCGTATTGTTGATTATTTATAAAAACTTAACTATATTTTTTCCCAATTTCTTATATGGAAAATTTACTTAAACTTTTTTCGCTCTTATTTAATGAGATTCGTCTTGGTATTTTGATAAGCCTTAGCCATCAGGAAAGTATTCACGCTTCTGATATTTTAGAGAAACTTGATCTGAGCCCGTCCAAACTTCCTAACCTCCTCTATCATTTAAACATGCTTCAAAGAGAAGGTTTAATCCAACGTGATAGATCCAAGCGTTATTTTTTGACGGAAATGGGTAGAGCATTGGTCGAACAAATCAAAAAGTTAGATGAGTTATATACTACTGACAGGGAAGTAAAACTTCTTTTATTCGAATATCCTTACGTAAAATCACTAAGTGGCAGATTAATGGCAAGAATCATAATGGAGAATTACAATTTAGACGCTAATAATAGTGTAATGGTTGCTGATGAATTGATACAAAAGATTAGAAAATATAATATAAATGTATTGAACTATAATCTTTTAAATAGCCTTATATTAAATATATTGCTTGAAAAAAATCTATATAAAAATTTTTATAATGATAATGTTGAAAGGAATTATTATAAAAATAACTTAAAGCATAATATATTAAATTTATTAGTAAATGAGATTCCTGAAAGCATTAATCATTTAGATTTTTTTTATATAGCGGGTCTTGATAGCTTCTTTAATAAATTTGTAGACGGTCGACTAAATCTGAGGCAAGTTTTCAGAAGTTTGGGCTTTAAACAAAACGATGAAAAATTATTTTTCAAACAAATTAAACAATTTGTTGAAACATTAATAAGAAGCTCTGATATGTTTTCTTTAGGAGTATTATTTTCTAGATTAGACATTCTCAATGCTTT
>JBEPZU010000005.1:0-73805 GCA_041640715.1 Thermoproteota archaeon
CGAGAGTTATTCTTTAGCTAAGACTTTCGGTAGTATTGTGGGCATACTTAAATTCTAAATATGGATAAACCGATAGTTTTAAAACTAGGTGGACATGTGTTATTTTCTAACGAGAATTCTTTCGAAACGTATTGTAAAACACTAGTCAACGTCGTTCCTAATTATAAAATTCACATCGTGGTAGGAGGTGGGCAAAAGGCTAGGGAATATATAAGAATAGGTAGAAAGCTAGGTTTGAACGAATCTGTCCTAGATCATCTAGGGATAATAATTAGCCAACTTAATGCGTATTTGATGTTTAACTATCTGAGCAAAACTACTGAGATCGTTTTTGTAAAAAATTTCGAAGAAGTGCTGAATAATGTTGTTTCTGGAAAGAAAGTCATATGCGGCGGTTTATTTCCTTCAATATCTACGACTACAGTAGCTAGTATTTTAGCAGAACTCTGTGGCGGCATTATTTTATACGCTACTGATGTGGAGGGTATTTTTGATAAGGATCCAAAGCTCTATAAAGACGCAAAACTTTTGGATAAATTGAGTGTAGAGGAGTTGATTGCTTTATTAAGCAAAACCCAAGATTTTAGAGCTGGCGAATATAAGCTATTCGATTATCATTCTTTAGAGATAATCAAGAGATCAAAAATACCTGTTCGAGTCTTTGACGGGAGAAATCCCGAAAACATTATTAGGGTTTTAAGAGATGAAAATATTGGGACATTAGTATATTAATAATAGTGCAGGGGTGCCCGAGCTAGGTCCAAGGGGCGGGACTCAAGATCCCGTGGCTAAAGGCCATCGTGGGTTCAAATCCCACCCCCTGCATCGTGACCAATATCTTAAGCTTATTGAAGGGCTTAATGGTCCCCTATCAAATAACCTAACAAAGTTTTTTCATCAACACTGTTCGATAATTTTCTTTTAATTCTCATTTGAGCAGCTCTTGCGCTATCGTATCTCACACCAGCTATCAAAGCTATTTCTTTTAAGGTTAGATCTTTTAATCGCGGTTGATTTAGCAATTTAAGTATAATTAATTTCTTCAAAGATAATTTTTCATATAATTTTATTTTTTTCTCAAAAATTTTGTATCTTCTAAATAAATTATTTTTACCTATATTCATCATCTTAGCTATCTTTTCATAAGATATAGGTTTTTGTATTTTTTTTAGATAATATATTAATGCTATTGCTTCGAATATTGCATCTGAACCGTTTCCGTTTAAGAATACTTTAACGATATTTTTGTATTCTTTTATAGCTTTTAAATATATCGGATCTAAATTTTTATAGTATTTTTCCTTGATTAATTCGTAAGCTTTCTTTCTAACAATACTTAAATTATTATTTTTTTCTTTAAATTCTTTCAATTTAATTAAAATCTCATCATCAATTTTTTTATTATATTTTTCTGGTAAACCTAATTTTTTTAACAAAGTATGGAGAGTTGAACTTGGTTTAACTCTCTTTTTTATTTTAAGATCATTATTTTTGTTTTTTGTTGTAGAAAAAATAGCTATAGAGCTTATCAATCCGCAATTTTTGCAGACCAGAAATTCAGAGTCGTATATTCTTATTAACTCGCCTCCACACTCTTCGCAATTATTCATTTGTTTTCATTCACATAGTAAATCGTCTTATAAGACAACTTAACATACTTGATTCCAGGCATTTTTATGAGATATTGGCTAACTTTCTGGGGTGTAGTCTCTATCCCTTTGGCTAGGAGATAAGCAGTTATATCTTCAGCTGTTGCCTTACCTAATTCTAATAAAGATTTATAGAGTAATGCCTTGAAGCGTATCGTTTCCATCATAAAGTATTATAGAAGAGGTATAAGGCTTCAATAAAGATAACAAAATATGTTATTGTTAATTTTTCTAATCGCAGGGTATATGCTACAACTTTTCACTTACCAATGCAAGGTTTATCTGATTTCCTATATAGACAGCTGGTTAAAGTAATTTATTTAAACTATTGATGATATTAAACTAACTACTCATCGGTTTGAATATCTCCAGGATTTTTATCCAAATCTAGGAAACTTAAGTGCATATCTTCAATCTTTTCTTAATTGTTCTCTTTTTTGGCGCTTTATCCAAGATCAATTTTTTAGTAGAGTCTTCCAATACCTATTATCATCAAAGGAGTTAATTATTTCAAATATTTTAATAAGTTTCTTTTATTAAAATTTCTGTTATACTAATACATATTATAGTTACTTTATTAATATTCTTGTTTATAATAAAATTATTAAATTTAATTTTATTTTGATTATATATAATTTCATTTTCTTTTATCTCTAATATAATTTCGTTTGGATCATATAATAACAATTTAAATTTGGCGCTAAATTGAATTTTATTGTTATTAATGTATATCCACGTATTTCCTGGAAGATATATCTCTAGGAAGAGAGCTGAGAGAGGTTTTTTGTATAAAAATTGAATTGCATTGTTCAATTTATTCAAAGCTATTGATAAAGCTATTTCTGAGTTATATTCGTCCATTTTGTAAATCAAAGGCATTGATAATACAAAAGTTAGCGCTATTAGTACGATTAAGGCTAAAGAAATCATTAAGTCAGCTATGATATTCATGGCTTATGCTAATAGCCAACCCATTATACCGTTTTTCTCTTCAAGAACTATGACTATTTTATTTTTGTATTTAGCGTCAACAGTCAGGATGATTTCATCTTCATAAATTTGAGCTATAAGGTCTATTTTATTTTGTCCCGAAATCACATTTACTTTAATCTTTACGTCTTCAATTTTAAATGAATTCTTTATAAAAAATAATATTTTATATTTGATTATAATTCTGTAATATATTTGAATGCTTTCATTTGTAGATATCAACTTGGCACTAGTAATTTTCATGGAAATATTCGCTAAATCTCTAATATTATTAAAAACATGTATTAAAAACATAGACCCTTCGCCTCTAATCCCGTTACTTTGTACTTTAATTTCAATAAATCTCAAATCGTCTAGATTCATTAGGCTCAAATTTTTAGCTCGAAGATATGTTTCATATAGATATTCCTCACTTTTAGTCTCTGCATATTCGCTCGCTATGATTGCCGCTTCATCATTAAAACTCATAATCCTGTAATATTCCTCGAATGCCAGTTTGGTTCCGTAAGCCAAAGATTGAGAATAAAAATAGTACGTCATAGCTGCTTTAAGTGTTTCATCTTCTTTTTTTATGAATATCTCTGTATTGTTTATAGAAATTGCAAGGAATATTATCACCATTGCGACGATAGAAGATGTTAAAACTAAAGCTTGGGCTTTAACCCTCATTTAACTTATAGCTAAAGATACGATTAAAAAATATGTGTATACATTTCCCTCACACCCGTTTAGAATAACTTGTGCAGATCTAGCGTTTCTTTCATCAAAGTTACCTCTTTGATAACTCCACTTTAAAATCATGTTATCATCATAGACTGATATTTTGAATCCATAATCCAAAGGAATAGTCTTCTCTAAAGTTTCGATTATTAAAAAGTAATCTTCAAAGTAAATCTGTTTCAAAATGTCTTTATAAATCATGAAGCTAAGTAGCTTATATGCTAGTTCTTCTTTATAATCATCTTTCTTTATCAAAGAAGAACTCATAAAATAAGGATTGGCCATTATTAAGGCAGCAATGAGTATGAATGAAGCTAAAAGAGATTCTAAAATTCTAGCCTGAGCTTTAAGGGAGTCCATAAACCGTTACTCTAATCCTTATTAATGAATTATTTACATAAGCACCCACAACTTCTGCTTTGTCTATGAACTTCTCCGGGGGTTTTCCGCTAATGCAATATCTTTTTTCAATTATGCCTATACCGCCCTTTAACTCATATTCAACTACTTCTATGAAAATCGAAATGCTTTGAGTAATGTTATAGTAAATTGGATTACTACTAGCGTTGCAAAATTTCTTCTCTTCTATCAGCTTGTTTTTTATGGTTGTGGCGTACTCGATCAAAATAGAGTGTAACGTATACTCTAGGTTAGCGTTTAGATAGATATATACGCTAAACAATGACCAGCTTAAAATAAACAAAAATATTAAAACTGAAAAAACCGTTTCTATACTGCTTTCCATTATGCAATTATGAAGAATCCTAGCGTTTCAGTCAAATAAAGGGTTAGACTGTATAATAATAAACATATTAAAGCGTTTTTTGAGGCTTCAACAGTGTTAGAGTCTGCACTTCCACCTAAAAAACCTAATAAAAACGAATTCAAAATTCCTGAAGAATACGTTATTTCTTTAAACATAGCTACATCTATTGAGGTATTGAAAAATCCTAAGGAATAGTAAGATGCTTCTTGAATGGTTTTAAATATTGATAGCAAGTTTGTAATGATGTTTACGGTTATTCCCAGTGAAAGACCAAGCAAAGCAGTTAGCAGATAGCTTGCGAATTTAAAGAATCTAATCCTTAGCTTGAACGCTTTTCTGATCCTCTCCAATCTTTCAGTGAATTCAGATAAATCTTTTACAACACTAGGATCTATACCTGCTTTATCTGATTCTTCAAGAACTATTAGAATTTGTTTGAAGAAATTAGGTATATTTTCCTTTTTGAGTATTTCTTCCATCGAGAAGCCAAGCTTTTTTAAGAATGTTATTTTTTTAAGCAGAATTTTAGAGCTATCATACCTATCTTTTATTTCTTCTATGGCCTGGTATAATCCCTTACCTTTTTTGCTTTCCTCAGCGATATCGCTCACAATTTGAGGCAGTTCGTTCAGTAACTTTTCCGCATTAATTAGATTTCTTTTGTTAAGTAAATAGTATCCAAGGAAAAAAGTAGAAGCCGAGAGAAGAAAAGCTAGATGAGGTCTAATTAGTCCTAGATAAGCTAATACTATATAAACCGGCATAGTAGATAGAACTAGAAGACTTTTTGTGTTTATTTTTACGCTGAATTTCATCGATAATGGTATAAGATTTTGGCTCATTAAATACAGAACTATGAAGAAAATCAGCGGTAATAAGTAAAGGGAAAGGTATAGAATTGAAATATTTTGGATTTGTGTAAAGGTCAATATCAGCATCGTTATTATTGGAAAAAGAATGAAGCTTAAGAGTTTAGCAGCTAGAATTATATTAAACTTTTCTACGAAACCTTCAACTTTTTTCTCGAAAAGGTAGTAAGTTTCTTTCATGTGTTCTTTGAGCAATGAGCCTGTGTTAGAACCTAGTGTTACTGCTGCCATAGTTTGTAAGAGTTTTTTCAAGTTTTCTTGTCTCACCGTTTTGGAAAATTGGAATATCGCATCTATGGGATTAAGTACCATGAGTACTCTCATCTTTTCTATTAGCTTGAATATCCTTCTGAATTCTTTGAAGAAGTAGGATTTGCTAAGTACTTGTAAGGAAGTATAGGGATTTATGTTACATGAATTTAGTGCAGTAATCAACATCGTAGCAGCGGGCATTTCTCTTTCAATTCTTGAATCATACATAGATTCCTTAAGACTAGGGATTATAACAAAGTATATTAAAAGAATAAACGGTGTGATCAGGAAAATTATCAATAACAATAAGCTTAAAGAATTGTTAAAATACTGATAAAATAATATAAATAAACCTAAATTTAATATTGTCGAAAGAATTGCACTTGATAACAAATCTGAAATAACTTCAAGATATTGTGTAGGAGAATATCTTATCTCAGTATAGAAAAGCTTTTTAATAGTATCTTCGTGTATTTTTATTTTATTTTTTATAAAATAAGATAAAAAGTTAGAAGCTATTAATAATAAAATAAAAGATAAAATTCCATAAATTATAATTAAATATTCATTAAACATTATATATAAAGCAATAGAAAAAAATAGGACAAATGATTTAATAAAAATACTTAGTGAATCTATTTTAATTATCTTTCTAATTTTTTTATCTTCTATTATTATTATATCATTGCTCATCTTCTTCGTTAATTTCTATACTTTTTTCTTCTGTTATAAGCTGTTCTTTATTTTCATTTTCGACTTTTATCTCTCTTAATTTAAACTGTTTTGGATTTTCGTAAAATTTCCATATTAGTTGAGTTATTATCTTGTAATCTAGTAAACTTTGATCTGTTTTAATTCTTTCTTTTAGATCCATAAATAATGTATACCTTAAATTGAACTCTTCCAAAAATTTCTTTTCGTCTATACCTTTTTCTTCCATTATCATCCTTACTGAAGGAATTTTTAGCAATTCCTCTGAGCTTATAGTATGAAATTTATCCTCTAAACTATCGAAATTGGTTATTTTGTGGAATCTTACCTTTTTCTTTTCTAAAGAAATCTCTAAATCATAAATGTCTGAAACACGTCTTAGGAAAACTTTCCTAGGTACACCTCTTTCATCCTCTTTAATCATTACATACTTTTTTATCCCCATCAGGCAATGGAGAGAAGACAGACTTCCCGTATCTACTCTTATCGGGTCTGAAATTAATCTTTCTATTGCAGTTATATGATTCTCAGCGTGGAAGGAAGTTATCCCTCCATGTCCTGTCATTATAGCTTGGGCCCAAATCCTTCCTTCTTCTCCTCTAACTTCTCCTACTATTAAATAATCCCCGCTCATTCTTAGAGCATGCTTTACAAGCGTGAACATGTCTATGCTGCCTTTTTCATCTATGGTCAAGCTTTCTCTCGTTACTAAAGGGATCCAGTATGGATGAGCAAGCCTTAGCTCAGGCGTGTCTTCTACTGTTATTATCGTAGCTCTTTCATGGATTAAATTAGCTAGAGCGTTTATCAAGCTAGTTTTACCAGAGCCCATTAAGCCTAGTACCATTATGGCTTTCCTATTCTCTATTAGCATCATAGCCAAAGCGGCTATCCAAGGATCTATTGTGTTATTAACTAATAGCCTAGTTATGCTCCAAGGATTCTCTGGGAATTTCCTTATCGTTATGCTACTCCCTTTATGGCCTATTTCTCTTTTGTATGTTACAGTTATCCTAGTAGTCTCAGAACCCCTGGCTGATAATAAAGGTCTATAGGTACTTATATTCTTCCCGCTTTTATAGATAAACTTCTCTACATAAAGGTCTATTTCTTCTTCCTTAAGTACTATGTTGGTTATAAGTTTATCATAGTCTGAGTGGATGACTCTAGCAGGAACATCTGGGCTTGGTATTTGAATATCTTCTACTTTAGGATCCTTGACTAAGGGATCTAAAGCACCAAAGCCGAATATTTCTCTTTTGAGATAATACAATACTTTGTCATCCTTTATTCCTAATTTTCTGAGTTTTTCTTCGAAGTCATTCGCATCATTTGTTTCTACCGAATCTATTTTGAATAATAAGTATTCCAATGTTTCTGTAAGAGCAGATATTTCTCTTTCTGTAATAGGAGGATCTTCAACCAAATACTTCCCGCTAGCGGTTATAAATATATGAGATAATCCTACTTTATATTCGTCTATCACGATTTCCTTAGCTAAAGAAGAGCGATTAACTTTAAAAAGTAAATTATTAGAAAAAAAATATTTTTTCATCATATTAAGGGGACTGTACTACTGCAAAGAAAGGAATCGTTCCTGAATCGCTTATCACTAAACCGTTTACTCTTGTTTTGTTGCCTAAATTTAATTGACTAAATGGAACCTTCATTGATTTCGTTTCCCCAGCTTTCACAATTACATCGTTTGTTAATTGAATTGATACAGGCACGTCTGCGATTAGGGATATTTCTTTTACAATAGCATCTGCAGTGCCTGTATTCTTAAGTATTATGTGAAGGGTATAGCCTGTTCCGCTGGGTTGGAGCACAGGTGTTCCTATTATAGTTAAGGAAGCCTGTTTGCTTGCTGAGATACCAACGCCGAATAACCAAGATATCACTAGAGCCGCTATGCTCAATGAAGCTACTACTAGCAGTATTGTTATTACAGGTGTTGAGATGTCTCCTCTTTTAGACTTTAGTACTTTCTTCATCTCTACTAAATAGGGGGTATATAAAGAGGTGATGGGATTTGATCAAAATACTTCCATTAGAGTAGGAGAAGGTTATAAGTTTAGAATTTGCCTCTCCCCTTATTTTTAAAGGGGTTTTCATAATTAGTTCAGTATTCCCCAATTTTACTTTAAGCGTGAAATTTTCTCCCTTGAGATATATGAATTTATTAAAAAAAACAGTGATATCTTTGCTATATCCAAATTCTTTAACATTTAAATCGATTTCGTTTATAATATTTTTTATTTTAATATATATTAATTGGACTTCTAATGCATCATTGCTATATAAAGTGATAAAGTAAAAATTCTGAATAAAAAATATTATAAAAATTGAGATTATTATTAAAGAATTTGTATTTAATATTTCTATTATAGCCCTATCCATTAGACTTTAATATTTTCTAGAATGAGAATTATTTTGGTTAAGTTAAGAATTACTAAAGAGTTATTCTCTATAGGGTATGTATAGATTTCTTTCTTATTAATTGCAAAACTTATTGTTATGTTATCCAAGGTTGTGCGTATAATTTTTTCATGAATTTTTTTGGTTTCTATTTTTATATTATTTTGATCTTTTAATAATAAGGAAGAATATGTTGTTAAATGTTTTAAAAAGAAATTATAAATTTTTATACCGTTTATTACAGTGACGTTTACTAAGATATTTAGTGTAGGTATTAATGATGAAGTTTTTTCCTTAACAACTTTTTTGTCTAACGAGTATAAATCATTGTCATGTGCAGAGCAAGGGTTATTCAAACAAATTACAACGAAGTTAATTTCCCATTCCAATTTCTCTCTAGATAGTGTTATCGAAAAATTTGCAGGGATGATTGTTAATCGTAGCTCTTTATTGCCTAAATTAACTATTTTAATCTCTTCTTGGTTTCTTTCATAATAGGTATCAACCAAAATTTCTCTTAATATGTTAATTAATTCTTGTTCTTCTATTTCCATCACTTTGCTTTCGTACAAATTTTTATTTGAAGAAAAGAAATTCAGCGTTAAATAAGAAACTAAAATGAGTATGGAAACAACGCTCATAGCTTTGATGAGAGGTATAGATATATTCATGGCCAAATTTTCGAGTAAACTATTATATCAGAGAATTCCGAGTTGAGGAGTATTTCATCGCTTTCCTCAACTTTTACTCTTATTTCTATTCTCTCGAAGGTATTTCTGTTTATGTATAGCAATGCCTCTCCATTCTCATCGGTAATTGTTCTTTGTGCTAAGTTTCCGTCTATAATTAATTCTATTGTTGCCTTTCTGACGCTAGAGAAATCACTTAGCTTTATGATTTTGATTCTCAATTCTCTGAAATCGTTTGAGAGGATCACCGTAGATAATTTAGTCAGTCTTACGAAGGTTTTAATACTTCCTTCTAGAAGCGCCCCTCCTTTATAATGAGGAATAAAAGTTAAATGGCCGCTTATACCCCAGAATTGCTCAGCGATTTCTTCTTTGGTTAGTGTGAAGTTGATATATCCTTTATTATCGCTCTCTCCTAAAGATTTTTTCATTTCGTATACATGGACAGCTAAAATTCTAGACTTACCGAGAACCAATTCTAAATCGTCAACCCAAAGCAGTCTAAATTTGAGCAAGAATTCGTCTCCTAGATCGTAAACTTTTTCTAAGGTAGCCAAGGCGCTTGAAATGTAAATTGAAATTACGCGAATCTCAAATAGGATCTTACTTAAAGTATTGCATTCATATCCTCGATAGCTTATTTCGCACCAACTCCATGTTATATTAGCTAAAGTATAGGAAGCTAAGAAAGCCTGTCCAGTCCTATTGGAAAAACCAAGCTCGTAGTCAGAATCAGGATATACATGCGTTATTATTTCCTCTACATCTACTAATCCTTCATATTCTTTTGTATATTCCCAGCTTATTACGGTGATGTTTTTTAAACTTTGATTTTCTTTTTTAATTAATAAATTATTATTAAAAATATAATTTATAAGAGAGAGATATGTTGAAGCATTAACAAAATTCCTTATATTAGGTTTACTTTCGTTTAGTGCTATTTCTAAATATATTTTAATATTTTCGAAAGGTAAAAATCTAAAATTGGGCTCATTGTTTATTTTATTTTTTATTATAATTTGACTGTTATTTAAATTACCAAATATTATAGAATTATTATTATAATAGGGGATTAAAAATAAATTCCCTTTTAATAACACTAAGGTTATGTGAGAATAAATAGTCAAATCCGTTACCGTAGGTAATGGCTCTTCGATCCCTCCTGTAAGAATTGCTCTCGTGTTTATTGAAAATCTATTCTCTATGATTATATCTTCTGAAGAGTACCAAAGCAAGAATTTAAATTCATCAATAAACCATGCGCTTAAGCTATAATCTCCTATTCTATAGGGTATCTCAGAAGAATCTTCGTAAGGTATTCCGCCAAAGTATATTTTGGCCTCTTCAGGACTGGCTCTCTCAATGAAGACGAAATTGGTCTGAATTTCGATGCAGAATATGTTGAAAACTAAATTTCTTTCAACATTGATTTCTTTTTCAGAACTACTGTTAACGCTGGGTAATGAAAGAATGAGCACAAATAGGATAAGGATTAACTTTTTCATAAAAGGAATTTTAAATAAGGTATTTAGTCACGCAATGGAATTTTTATAAGTGTTTATTTCCTTAAAATAAGAATGGAAGCGGGGGTTCCCGAGCCAGGTCAAAGGGGCAAGCCTGAGGCGCTTGTGCGGAGAGCTTCGTGGGTTCAAATCCCACCCCCCGCATAAGCTGTTATTTTAAACGTCATTATTGGTGAAGCCTTAAAGCGTTAAGGATCGTTTACGCTTGTTCGCTTTAACTTAATTGTGAATAAATATTTGGAAATATTCGAGGTTGTTTTCATTATGGCGATATTGTAAATTTCCTTAGGAAATGTTTGGAAAGATCGACCAGGTTTATTTCTGTTCATCTTTGCATTTTAGCTCCTAAGATGCAGGAATCTATTCTCCTCAATTTATTTCAAATAAATTTTTTGTAGTATGTTGAAGAAAATTACGCTGATCAAGTTCATGATTATCACATAATAAAATATCGTGGGTTCTATTCCTAAAATGGTAGTAACGGTATAGGCAAGTATTAAAGATACTTCGCCAGGATTTGTCATCGTCGATGAAGATTTTGAACAAGTTGGGGTGTCATATCTAAGAGATTTCAATGTGAAAAATGTAGTTATAGACTTTATGAAGTACATTAAGAAAAATAATAGAAAAGGAAAATAGAAGTTCTTCCCTAAAGCCCAAATATTGAGGGAAAATCCTATGAAGAAAAAGAATAGTATAAGGGTTAGGTCTTTAAGAGGGACTAGAAGTTCTTCCAATTCTCTCTTGACTTTTGTAGAAGCGAAAACTATTCCGTTTATCAGAGCAGTAGTTATTATGCTGGCTTTTAAATATGTACCTATATAGGATGTCAAGAAGACAAACCCTATGACGAAAATTAAAAGATTATTTCCGCTTATTTTATCTATTATTTTAGGTATCGCATAGCTTCCTCCAAGCATAAGAGTGCCTATAAATAGCGTTAATAAAGTTAAGGAGGTCGCAAAATCTATATAAGATAAACCTGTGTTTATTGCTATTTCTAGAATGGATAAGGTGATCACTCCAATTATATTTTCTATCATCGCAATCCCTATAGTTATAGCAGCAAATTCTTTTCTGATCAAATTGGTTTTTGAGAAGGAATCTACCAAGATCAGAACTCCAGCTGGAACCAAAAAAACCGCAAGTAAAGCAGCTTCTAATTGAGACCATTTAAAGAGATAAACTCCTATTATGTAAAAGAAAGAAACCAAAAAGAAGATTTCTACCATTGAAGCAACGAAGACTGTTCCTGAATATTTCTTTATTCTAACAACTGGAAAATTGATTCCTATTATGAACATTAACAAAGCTGAAGCGAAAAAATAAAGTATAGAAATGGCGTCCCTGTTTCCTATAAAATTAAAGCCGAATATAGAGAGAGTATGATCGCTCAAGGCGATTCCTATTAGCAAAGCTATTATTTGAACATTAAGTTTCCTTAAGAAAAAAGTTAATAAAAAGCCTAATGATAAAATTAGCGAAATGTCTTTCAAGAAATCTTCAAAGCCCATGAGAAAAAATAACATTAAATCTTTAATTTGTTCTTCTTCAATATTATCTAGAAAGCCCCGGTAGCTAAGCCGGTATAGCATCCGCCTTGTAAGCGGAAGGTCGCGGGTTCAAATCCCGCCCGGGGCTCTTTGAAGTTGTTGCAAAATAATTCAGCGAAAAACAATTAAACAAATTAAACTATAATAAAGCAAAGTTATGAATGCCGATTTGGGAATCATAGGTCTAGGTGCTATGAGCGAGAATTTAATTCTGCAGCTATCATATAAAGGAATAAAGGTTGCTGTTTACAACAGAACAGCCGAAAAATTGAGGGATTTTATTAAACGTTTTCCTCATTTAAACGTTATTCCCTGCTATGATTTGGATGATTTCGTAAATAAGATAGAAAGACCTAGGAAAATAATGCTTCTAATCAAAGCAGGCCTTCCTGTTGATGAGATTATGGATGTTTTATTGCCTAAACTAGAAAAGGGAGATATAGTGATGGATGCTGGTAATTCACATTTCAAAGATAGCGAAAGGAGGTTTTTAAAGAGCAAAATAAATGGGATCTATTTTCTAGGATTGGGAATAAGCGGAGGTATAGAAGGTGCTAGAAAAGGTTTAAGCATAATGGTAGGAGGAGAAGAAGAGGCTTATGCTAAAGTCATTGAGATTTTAAATTCTATTTCTTCTTCTTTCGCTTCAAGACCATCCCATGCCTTCTTTGGAAAAGGCGGTGCTGGTCATTTTGTTAAAATAATTCATAACGGGATAGAATACGCTTTAATAGAGCATATTTCAGAGTGTTATTTTCTTTTAAAAACTCTTGGAAAGGAAAACTATGAAATAGCGGAAATTTTTGAAGATTGGAAAAAAGAAGGCTTAAATTCTTTTTTGATTTCCGCTGCCTCTAACATATTAAAGGTTAGGGAAGGAGAATCTTATCTGTTAGATTTGATCTTAGATAAGGCTGAGCAAAAGGGGACGGGTAAGTGGGCTTCGGAGATTTTATTGGAATTGGGAATACCTTCTCCTTCAATCTCAGCGGCTGTGATTTCAAGGTTTATTTCCGCTTTTAAGGAAAGAAGGGTAAACATTTCAAGGGTTTTAAATCTTCGAAGGAAGATACTAGAAGATCTCCAAATCTCCATCATTCCAAAAGCGCTATTTCTCGCCAATCTTTCTGCTTATTTACAAGGCTTAGATTTGCTGAGAAATGCAGATTTCTATGGTTACAAGTTTGATTTAAAAGAAGTGATAAGAGTTTGGTCTGGAGGAAGCATAATAAGGAGCGATCTTTTAGAAAAATTATACTACGAAAATATTCAAGAAGATTTTTTACTTTCTGATTTCGTTTTGAAACAAATTGAAGACAAGCTTGATCCCCTTGCTATGGTTGTTAGCTTTATGACAAAAAACAAACTACCTTCGATTGTGATGTCTTCTTCTTATCAATATTTGATCAATTTAGCGCATGAAAGATTGCCTGCCAACATGACCCAAGCTCTTAGAGATTATTTTGGCTTTCATGGTTTTGAGAGGATAGATAAAAAGGGTATTTTTCACTTAACTGATTAAGCTAAGAAGTTCTTTTTTCTCTTTTTCTACGAGCTCTATTATCCTCCAATAGAGTTTCTCTGATATTATCTCTTTGACTACGAGGTCTTCAAGCTTATCTTTATCTATTATTTTTATTTCTCCTTTATCATTCATCGCTATATCTATTTCTAAGTCTACATAGGTGATAGCGTTAGGATATATCTCTATAGGTGTGGAAAAATTAGAATACGTACCTATCAGACTTTTGTCTTTTCTGTAATAATATGTTCTAGAGACCAATGAACCTAACTTATAAGTAGCTATCGCGAAGTCTCCTATTTCTTTCTTTGCTCCTATTCCGTCATAGTATCCTATTCCTTTAATTTTTCTCATCAAGGTAACGCTCTTTTCTTCTTTATTTGTACTTATTATTTTTCCAGGTGAAAGTTTTATCAACTTACCGTCTGCTTTATAATGATTAATCTCTAGAAATTTGCCTTTTTTGAAGATTTCTTCAAAGAGACTTTCGTTAATACTCTGTTCTATAAGCTCTCTTTGAACGTTATTGGCCAATAAATTTTCTGCAAAATGTATTAAAACGTTGAACTCCTGACCGAAATTTCTCAAGTAATGATGATCTTTTATGGTAGGTAGAACATCGTTTCTTATCTCATCAAGTCTTCTCTTGGATTCATAAGTTAAATAAACTTCGATATATGCTATACCTTCATGTAAAATCGTGTCTGATGTATCTTTATCCGTTAAACTCTTGCTTTTGCTAATGAGTAGAGAAAGTTCTTCTTTTATATCCTTCTCATCGCTGCCTATGCAACTCTCAAAGAACGTAACTCCCCAACCTTTCGGTAACAATTCCTCTGTGATTTTTAAGAGTTTCTTCCCTTTAGGGCTATTCATTATATGATTGGGTATTTGCACATCTCCATTTTGGACGAGCATTAAATACTTTCCTGCTAGGGATATACCGTTTGAGAATAAGATTTCTTCTTCGAATACAGGTTTTCTTGTGGAAACTAATACTTTACTACCCTGCGGGAATCTACCTAACACATATCCTTTTATATTTTTTACAGAAACCAAAGATTTCCTTTCATCTTCTTTCTCTATTGTACCTATTGCTGTCATACCCAAATTAACCTTACTCTTCCTTACCACAATCGGCTCGAGATTATCCTTAATGACCTTCAGTACTTCTTCTACATTCTCTTTTTCTCCGAAAATTTTTAATCCAAAAATTTGAGGATCCGATATTATAGAAGAAGTCCAATCTGAAGCAGTTATCTCTAAATTAAGTCTCTTAGATATCGTCTTGGAAGGGAAGGCTAGAACAAACCCAGCATCTTTAAATAACTTAGAAAGAGCTGTGCTATAAATACCTTGGATGTAGACGCATTTATTTAGCATTAGTCTTTTATCTGCTCAAGGATGCTAATAACTTTCCAGATCGCAGTCCTGGCATAAATAGGCAAAGCTTGGTCTTGCATAGCTTCTTCAAGTTTGCTAACTCCAATTGCAGCTTTGATCGAATAAGAGGTTATTTTTTTATCGGATAATTTATCAATCACTTCTTTAAACGTGTCTTTAATGTTCCTTGGTAGAGATGGATCTTTGAGCAGACCATTAAGTATCTCTGTGGCCATTTTTATTTTTTCTTCGTTTTCTAACATGATATTATGTGATATTTTCTATTTCGTATAAAAATATGTGTAAAATAAATATAATTGTGGTAGAAAGCGAGAAAGAGAAAGTCTATAAAAGAATGGCTGAGCTACTTAAGGCCGGCAATGCGATGTTAGCTGACGTTTGTCCGGATTGTAAAGTTCCTTTGTTTAGGATGAAGGATGGTAAAATAATATGTCCTTCTTGCAATAGAGTGGCTATTTACATCAAGCATGGAGAAGAATTAGCAGTAGCTAAATATCAAGCAATCGAGAGGTTATTAGCTACAATCATTTATAAGCTAAGCGAACTCGAAGCTTTGATAGTTAACGAATATGATGATATTAAATTAAAAAATAAAGTTGATTTAATGATTTCTTTATTAGACGCATACGAAAAACTTTCTAAGATTAAGACTTCTGGTTGATGAGGAAAGGATTCTTAATAGTTATTGAAGGAATAGATGGGGCAGGATTAACTACCAATAGTCTCTTTTTAGCAGAATGGCTGTCAAATCTAGGTTTCAATTCATATTACACAAAAGAACCCACAAAAGGGCCTATAGGTACATGTATAAGAGAAATGCTTAAGAGAGACGCTGATCCCTTTGTTCTGAGCTTGCTTTTCACGGCTGATAGAGAAGAACATGTAAAAAAAGAGATTCTTCCAAAAATCAATGAAGGATACATCGTGGTATGTGATAGGTATATTTATTCAACTTTGGCCTATCAATCAGTCCATGGTGTAGATGAGCGATTTATAAAAAAGTTGAATCGTAGTTTTCCTAAACCAGATATGGTTATTCTCCTAGACATAGACCCTAGTATATCTCTCATCAGAAAAGGAGAATCTAAGGAACTTTATGAAAAGAAAGAATTTTTAGAAAAAGTCAGACTAAAGTTCTTAGAAATCGCCTCTGAAGAAGGTTTCGTAGTTATTCCCTCAAAAAGAAGATTGGATTTGGTTCAAAACGATATTAAAAACGTGGTTAAACATTTCCTTGAAGAGGTAGGTTTGTTGAAATGATTAAAAAGAAAATGAAGCCTTGGGGTTTCATAAAAGATCCTATACACGGTTATATACCGATTACTGAAGAAGATAAAATGCTAATAGATACAAAGGAATTCCAAAGATTGCATAGAATTAAACAATTACCTCTCGCAGAATATGTATACCCAGCAGCTGTTCACACTAGATTCGAACATTCTTTAGGTGTCATGCATCTAGCCACCTTAATGATGGAAAATCTACCTGTAGAGATAAATGAAGAAGATGCTAAACTTATAAGAACTGCAGCGTTATTGCACGACATCGGTCATGGACCTTTTTCTCATCTCTTCGAATCTATAACGTTTAAATATTATGGCATAAATCACGAAGAAATAGGTAAACGCGTAGTTAAAGAAAGCTATCTGGCGGATGTTTTAAAAAGCATAGGTATAGATCCCGTAGAAATAGGTTACATAATAACTGGAGAGAAATTTTTCTTGAAACGTTTTCTTCATCAAATAACTAACAGCGGTATAGATGCTGATAAGTTGGACTTCATTAAAAGAGATAATTACCATAGCGGTGCAGGCTACGGGGGAATAGATATAGATAGGCTTGTAAACACAATGGAGGTCTATGAAGACGAACTGGCCATAAATGTCACTGCCCTCTTAACGTTTGAGCTTTTTATAATGGCTAGAATTAAAAGCTTCGAAGCAATTTATTTCCATCGAACTATACGGGCCGCTCAACTTTTATTATTAAAAGCGATTGAAGAATTCTTTGAAGAATTTAACTCGAAGAATTCCTTGAATATATCTGATTTCTTAATGATGGACGATTATAAGTTGTGGGTTGAGATTTCTAGGGGTGAAAAAAGTAGAGTATATTTAGAAAAATTAGAAAAAAGAGATCTTCTAAAAAGCGTTTTCGAAAAAAAAGTGATAATAAAAAAGAAAAAAGAAGACTTGTTTAAACATTTAGAAGAAATTCAAAACGATATAGCTAAGGCCGCGAATTTTGAAGCTGATAAAGTGTTCGTAGATCTTTCTATGTTACCCTCTGTCCCCTACCATAATTCATACAGTGGAGATCCCTTTGAGTTTCCAATTTTCGACAGTAAAACTGGAAGAATAGGTAAGTTCTCTGAATATGCTCCTTGGGTGAATGCATTAAAAGGATACATAAATATAATACGAGTTTATACAGAAAAAGAAAACAGAGAGGTTGTGGAGAAGGCTTGTAAGAAGATACTCGTGGATAGTTATTTCTCTAGTATGATGTAACCTCCTTCTATTCTTATCCTAGATCCGCTTTTAATTATGGACCTCACATTCAATTCAGGTTTATCGAATAGAGGTATATTGCTTATTATACATCCTGAAGCCAAAATCATGTCAGCTTTGTCTACAATCATTGCTAGAGGAGCTAAATTGTTTTTCTTTAAAGCATAGATTACCCAAGAACCTACGGTTGAACCTACAGTATAAGGGAATATTAATATCTTATCCTTCAAACTTTCGCCGTAAATATCGCTTTTAGGATTGATCACCATTCCGCTCCTCTTGTCTATATCTCCGTAAAAGGAAATTGGAAAGTTCGAAACTAATGTCTCTCCTTCTACGTCAGCAGCATGTATTACTCTTGTTTTTATTTTCATCTCGATGCGTTTTTTATTGCGTCCTTAATATCCATCAAATATACTTCGGTTCCTTTAAGATTTCTTAGATAGTGCGCAGCTTTTATGGAATCGGTAGCTATTTTCATACCTTTATAATTCAATGGAGCTATTACAGGGCATGCTCCTGCGAATATGCTTATACCTTTCTTCTTAAGCTTGTTTATGATGAGTGCTTCTTTTTCGTAGGTGCTTTTTGAAGCGAACAACCAGAATTTACTCCCACTCTTCAATTCCCTTCCTTCTAAAAGTCTATATATCGTTTCTACGTCATCTGGCGATAAATGGGGACAGCCGCTGAAGAAGAAATCAATCCTTTCAGGCACTTTATAGTTGAATTCATTTAATAATCTTTTCAAATCTTCTTCCTTTAAGATTAGTCTGTTTTTTACTTCAACCTCTCTTTTCAAATCTTCTTCAAAGTAGACCAAGCCTACTCCGCTTGATGCTGAAAGTCCTCCACAGAATTCCTTTTTCTCTATTAACGAGCTAGGTTTTCTATGAGACAATATAGGCACATCATTCGCTAGATATTTTCCAACCAAATATCCTAGAACACCATAGAGCAGATGCCCCTCTACTTCAAATTCCGTTTTAACATAACAGGTTGCTTTCCTTTCTTCTTCGGTTTGTAAGCCGTAATATGGAGTCTTACCTATTATAGCGCTAGCCAATGCTGATAGTCCACTTTCCTTATTAGTATATGCATTTAAGAAGGAATTAACATATATGACTGCTGAAGATTCTGCAAAGGCTACGTGCTCTCCTGGGGAAGGTAGATTATCAATAACGTAAGGAGTGCAACTACAACTTGTTTTAGCCCCCAATCTTGAGTAAGTATCTACTACTTCTTTTTGTTTTAAGAAAAATTCCTCTCGAACTCCCATTTCTTGCCATTGTTCTAAGTCGGTGCCGCAAGGATTTATAGTTGTCGGTACTTTGACTTTCACTCCACCATCCGCAAGTTCTTTTAAAAACTGAAGACCTTCTTCGCCTATATTTTCATAGGAAATACCTGCAATATGAGCTCTTGTTATTTCGATTAGTTTTTTTGCTTCAAAAGCTTCTCCTATGCCTACGATTAACTTCATTGCTATTCTGTAGCCCTCTCCTAGCTCTCCTTCTAAAATCTTCTCTTCTTCTTTAGTTAATTCCAACATCTTTAATTATTTCTTTTAATCTTTCCTCATTAATAGGAATTTTCGAACGTTTGTATTTTTCTAGCGGTTTTCTGAAACTCATCGTAGCATCTATACCTAACTTACTGCCTAGACCTATTTCTTGTTCAGCCGAAGGATCTAAGGTGGAAGTTGTAGCATCTTCTATAATTAAGATCCCTTTAGATGGGACAAGTCGTGTAGCGAGTGCCCATTGAACTTGATCAGGATCATCAGGATCTATGTCTTCATCAACTACAATAGCTATTTTCAATGAAGGATGGGCTGCAAAACAAGCAGCTATTACATTCTTAGCATCACCTTCTCTTTGTTTCCTTATAGACACTATAGCTATTAACCAGCCGCATCCACCTCTAGTCAATCTGACTTTTCTAACAAAAGGTACTATTCTTTCTACGTATTTCTTTATTAATACTTCTCTGCCTAGACCCATCAACAAAAAATGTTCATCGCTAGCAGGGAGTATATCTTGGTATATCGAGTTTTTGTTTGCATAAACATTCGTAACATGTAAGACAGGTTGTTTTCTAACAATATCAGGAGTACCAGTTAGATCCGTGAAAGGACCTTCATCAACTTCTTCAAAAGGATCAATATAACCTTCAATTATAATTTCGCTTTGGGATAATGCGTAAACTCCATTTTTGCACTTAAATTGGGTTAAACCTCCTTTGAGGAATCTATTGGCTACATGAAGGTGATCTAAGCCATATTTAGGCGAAAGACCTGCAGCTAAGGAAGCTGCTGGATGGTTTCCTATACAAACTGCAACAGCTAGGGTTCTTTTCCTTTTTTTCTCTTCTTGGAGCATAGCATAAAGATGTCTAGGTACTATCCTTATAGCAAAGGATTCTTCATCTAGCATCATTAATCTATGAATAGAAGCGTTCTGGAACTTTTTTTCAGAATCTCTAGCTATAACTATCCCCGAAGTTATATAGAAACTTCTTTCGCTATCATAATGTTTAGGTATAGGCAAATCACTTATTTTAATGTCTTTATCATATTCAAAATAAGGTCCATTGGATATTTCGCAAGGCAATGGATTTTCCATCGCGTTATGGATTAAGTCATGATAATTTTCCTCATTGCCTCCTATTGCCTCCAAAAGTCTATTTCTTTCTCCGCATACATTTCCTACGACATTCATACTGAAGTTTTTCACTTTTTCGAACAGAACTATTTTATTTTTATAATAATTCAATACAGCTGCTATTTCATATTCGCGATCTACTTCTTGTTTTATTCTTATTAAATTGCCTTTAGTTTCTTCAGAAGCAAGATAATTTTTAAGAGTAAATTCTTTCATATTGCTTTATAGTTTGTTTATTAAATAAATTTGAGTTGGATCCTCTAAAATTTTTCCCATATTCTAATCTGAGAGAATTTCAAAAAGAAGCGATTTACAAAGTCTACAATACAATAGCCAAAGCTGGAAAATTATTCTTAGAAGCACCTAGTGGTTTTGGCAAGACCAGCGTTTTACTCTGTGGCTCACTACCTTATACTGTTTATCAAGATTATGCTCTGCTTTATGCTGTTAGGACATATAGAGAGATTGAGAGAGTTGTAAAGGAATTGAGGAATTTTGAAGAGAAATTGGGCATTAAATTCAATAGCGTAATACTAAAAGGTAAAAGGGAACGATGTATAAATGAAACAATACCTGAGAAAATAAAGAGGCATGAAGGATTCAGTTTAATATGCGACAGCAAAATATCTAAAAACGAATGCATTTATTTTGAAAATTTTTATAAAAAAAATACTTTGCTAGATCTGTTTCTTAACAAAAATAAATATTATTCTCCAGAAGAGATATATAATCTAAGCGCTAATCTTTATATATGTCCCTATGAGTTTCAAAAGAAACTTGTAAACTATTCGAATATAATTATAACTACTTACAATTTTATTCTTTCTAACGATATAATTTCTTATTTAAAAAATTGGTTTAATAGGTTTTTGCATAAGATATTAATAATTGATGAAGCTCATAATATTATTGATCATGTTATAAGTATGCATAGCGTTTCTGTAAACTTTTCAAATATTAAAAAAAATTATCAGTTTCAAAGTGTAATAATAGATTTAATTAATGTAATTAATAATTATTTGGAAAATGAATTAAAAGGTGTTAATTATAAAAGACTGGATGTATATAACTTTTTTACTTTTATTTATAATCAACTCGGTTTAACATTTCATGATATAATTGCTTTATTGCGAAATGAGGTCTTTGAAAACAATTTATTCGATTTGTATAAGCTCGTTAGAGAACTTCGTTTCTTTGATCCGGGTTCTCAGATATTATTGGCGAGAAATTATGACGGGATTATTTTTATTGACTTGGTGACACTTAATCCTTCAAGATATTTTCATGAAATTTTTCAAAATTTTACATCGACGATCTTGGCTTCAGCTACATTGGAACCTATAGATTTCTACGTAAATGTCTTAAATATGAGAAATGAGGATTACGATAAGCTTTCAATAGGTCTAGTAGGTAAAATAGTCAAAACGATTTTCGTGAATAACGTAACTACTAGGTTTGTAGAAAGAAATGATGAGCTTTACTATATAATGGCGGAGATTATCAAAGAAGTTTCAGTAGCTACAAGAGGAGGTGTGGCTGTATTTGCAGCTTCCTATGAAATTATTTCTAACTTATTGAGGATTGGATTAGAAAAGAGCATTAAAAGAAGTCTTTATGTTGAAGATAAAGACATGAGTGATGAAAAATTAAAAAAAATCATAGAAGATTTTGAAGAAAAGCCAAGCCAATCAATCTTATTTGCTGTTCAAGGAGGAAGGTTATCTGAAGGAGAAGATTTCCCTGAAGGAGCAATCTCAGTTGTTATTCTGGCAGGAATACCTTATGAAGTACCTTCGCCTGTCTTAGAAGAAAAAATAAACTTTTTTGAAAAAAAATTTCCAGGGAGAGGTTGGGATTACGCTTGTTTATTGCCCGCGCTAAGGAAATCTATCCAAGCGATAGGTAGATCCCTGAGAGGTCAAAGTCCAATAGTTATATTCCTAGATAGCAGATTTCTCTTGAAGAATGTTTTCGATTATATTCCTTCATGGTTAAAAGAAAATAGAATTGTATTATTTTATTCAGAAGGTAAATTGAAAAGATATTTAGTCAATCTTCAAAAGAAAGGTTATTAAAAAAGCTTTCTTACTTTCACATATGGAAGGAGATTGGTTAACTAAGCTTTTCTCTAAGCGAATTTCTAAAGTAAGGCTTTCTCCTATAAGGAAGGTAGCTTCACTCTTAGAAGAAGCGACAAAAAGATCTGAAGTAATATCCTTTGGAGGAGGCGCTCCTAGCTTGTTACCTCCTAAAGAGTTAATAGGCATCTTTAGTGAAGAATTGAAGAAAAATACATGGGATTTCTTTAGATATGTTGCTACGAAGGGTTATCCGTTACTTAAAACGAAGATAGCTGAAGATGTTAAGGAATATACAGGAGTTGAATATGATCCCGCTAAAGAAATCATAATTACAGAAGGTTCTACCGAAGGATTGTTCTTAGTTTTATCAGCATTGCTCGAAGATGGGGACGAAATAATTCTAACAGATCCTACTTATCTGGGATATTCTGAGGTGATATCTTTTTTTGACGCAAAAGAAGTAAGAGTTTTGCAGGAAGAAGAAAATGGTTACCAACCTTCACTTGAGGATATAAAAAATAAAATAAGCAATAAAACAAAGGCTATTCTAATAAATACACCTGAAAATCCTACGGGCAGGATATTAAACCCTGAGATAGCTAAAGGTATAGTTGAAATCGCTAAAGATAAAGGTATACCTGTTATTGTTGATGAGGCTTATAAGCATATTGTATACGAAAAAGAAAATGTTTTCCTAGAAAGTTATGATAAAGACGTTGTGATAGCAGTTTGTTCCTTTTCAAAAGAAGCTTCAGTACCAGGATTTAGGTTAGGTTATATTTGTGCCAATTCAGAGCTGATATCGCAACTGGAGAAAATAAAACAATTCGTAACGCTTTGTTCAAATATGGTAGGTCAAAAGATGTTAGTATACTATTTAACAGGCGATATTAAAAAGAAATATCTAAATGAAGTAGTAATTCCTACCTATAAAGCTAGAAGAGATTTCATGGTTAGAATGATAAAAGAATACTTACCAGATAGCAGGATGTTTGTTCCAGAAGGCGCTTTCTATATTTTCTTGGGCTTGAAGAAATATCTACCGGAAAATTTTGATGATGAATCTTTAGCAATGGACATATTCAGGAAGAAGAATTTAGCGATAATTCCAGGTTCTTATTTTGGTAAAAGCGGGTTAGGCTATTTTAGGTTAACCTTTGTCTCGGAAAATTTTGAAAGAATAGAAGAAGGGATAAAGAGACTTTCGGAATATTTTAATTCGGATGTCAAATAAAATAGATTTCGAGGAAGAAGAGGAATTTGAAGGAGAACAAGAAGAACTTATAGAAGAAGCTACAATATACGAAGCTGAAGCTCCTTTAAATCTAGGAAGGAGCTTTATAATATCAGTTACCTACAGTGGTAAAAGGAGATGTGCATTAGTTAAACTATACAATCCTTCAAGCGGAAAAATATATTATTGGTATGATAATACGGGACACAAGCCTTATCTTTATACCGATGCGGAAGAAGATATACTTAGAAATACATCTTCGATCGCATTACATAAAGGTCTGCTTGGTTTTGAAAAAGTTAAACTATATGATGCTCTTCATGATAGGGTCGTTGAACTAACTAAAGTAATCGCTCGTGATCCTTTAGCAATAGGTGGTTCTACTAATTCCTTAAGAGAGCTGATTCCTCTTAAAACAGGCAGGAATGTTTGGGAAGCCAATATCAAATATCATTCTAACTACATTTTCGATAGAGGTCTAATACCAGGGGCGCCTTATAAAATTATAGACGGTCAGCTTCTTCCAGACTTTGATGAAGTTTCCTTAAAAGATTTGGAAGAAAGATTCAAAGGAGAAGATCCTGAGTATTTTTCTGCACTGAAAAAATGGGTCCAATTTCTAAATCAAGAAATTCCTCCGATTAGACATGTGACCCTTGATATAGAAGTAGAAATGGAATCTCCTTCGATAATGCCATCTCCTAGAAAAGCTGAAAACAGGATAATAGCTGCAGCATGTGTAGGTAGTGACGGTCTCAAAAAGGTCTTCTTACTTAAAAGAAGTAATGTAGAGATGGGAACAAAACCTCAAGATTTAGAAGATGTAGAAGTTGTGATCTCAGAAAATGAAGTTGAGCTTTTAAATAAAATATTTAATATAATTTCCTCCTATCCTTTGGTTATAACTTTCAACGGAGACAATTTTGATCTTAATTATCTTTATCATAGAGCACAAAAACTTGGTTTTGCTAAGGAAAGAATACCGATAGCTCTAGGTAGAGAAATAGCCTTAGTGATGCCTGGTGTTCATGTAGATCTTTACAAATTCTTCCGCAACAAAGCTATTCAAATTTACGCCTTTGGTAAAAAGTATGATGAAGTAGATCTCAATTCAATAAGCAAAGCTTTGCTAGGTGTTGAGAAGAAAACTCTTAAGGAATTCATAAACATCATTCCTCTTTATGAACTTGCTAGCTATTGTTATAGAGATGCTTGGTTGACGTATTTGTTAGTCAACCACAATGATCAGTTAGTATTGAAGTTGTTTATAATATTGGCTAGAATAACCAAACTACCGCTCGAAGATGTAACCAGAATAGGCATATCGAATTGGATAAAAAGCATGGTTAGCTTTGAGCTTCGCTCTTCTAGGATTTTAATCTCGAATAAGAAAGAGATAGAGGAAGTTAAAGGAAGACTTGCTACCACTGCAATAATAAAAGGCAAGAAATATTTAGGTGCTAAGGTAATCGAGCCTATTCCTGGGATACATTTCAATGTTGTTGTGGTAGATTTCGCGTCACTTTATCCTTCAATTATAAAGGTTTGGAATATTTCTTACGAGACCATTGATTGTGTCCATGATGAATGTAAATCCGAGAAATTGCCTGGAGTACCACATTGGACCTGCAAGAAAAGGAAGGGAATTTTCAGCACAATTATAGGTAGTCTCAGAGATTTAAGGATTGGTTGGTATAAACGTTTAGCCAAAAATCCAAATCTTAATCCAACCTTAAAGTCTCAATATGAAGTTATACAGGCGTCCATGAAAGTAATTTTGAATGCTGCCTATGGCGTCTTGGGTGCAGAAACATCGGATTTGTATTCTCCTGCTGCCGCTGAGAGCATTACCGCAATCGGAAGATATAACATAGACAAGACCATAGAAATAGCCAAAAAAATGGGTCTTGAAATAATATACGGCGATACTGATTCTTTATTCATTAAAAATCCGCCTAAGGATGTTTTAAAGAAATTCATAGAAGAAGTCGAAGAAGCTTTGAAGGTAGATTTGGAAATGGATAAGACTTATAAATATGTAGCATTTTCTCAAAGGAAGAAAAATTATTTTGGAGTAACCTATGACAATAATGTAGATATAAAGGGTCTTCTTGGTAAGAAAAAACATATTCCTGAATTCGTTAAAAAAACTTTCTATGAGATAGTCGATCTTCTTAAAGGAATCGAGAAACCAGAAGATTTCGAGAGCGTTAAGGAAAAGATCAAGAAGTTAACATATTCGCAATATTCAAGGCTTAAGTTTGGAAGGATACCGCTTAATGAACTCGCAATAAAGGTAATGATGAATAAAAACATAGAAGATTATAAGAAAACTACGCCTCAGCATGTCAAAGCAGCTCAGCAACTAAGAAACTTTGGATTAGAAATAAAGGCAGGCCAAAACATAGCCTATGTTAAGGTTAGAACTTTAGAGGGTGTTAAGCCTGTTCAGCTTGCCAGAATGGACGAAATAGATACAAATAAATACGTAGAACTTATGCGGAGTAGCTTAGAGCAATTACTTGAACCAGCAGGCATAGATTTTGAAGAAGTATTGGGAACGGGTTCTTTAGGCAAGTTCATGTAGAAACTATTGCTTCTTTTAAGATTCTCTTACCTTTTTCGAGATCTGGTTTTCCATTTTCGTCCAAAGGAACCCTCCCCATGATGTGCTTAATGTTTCCTTTGTCATCTACTAAGAAAACTTGTGGTACTTCTACACCTCCGTATTCATCCTTTTGACCGTAATTAACTAAGAATTCCCAATCTTCTTGCCTTATTTCCAGTTCTAAGTTCGTCTCATTGGAGACTTCTTCTACCAACTTTTTAACGTATTTTGAAGATGTTTCCCACTCAGCTATGACGGCTATTATTTTCTTAACGGGCATAGTAAAGATTCAATTTGCTTCTATTTTAACTTAACCCCTAATAACAAAGTTATCAAGGAAAAAATTATATCCCCTGCTATGATTGTTACAGGTATTGATATTAGCATGTATACCAAAAAAGGTTGGATTTTCTCGCACCAATGTTCGTTAAGAACTAAACTTTTAGTTTCTTCAAAGTTTTCTATATCCAATTTGAAGTTGACTTTACCGTTTATCAATACGGGAATGTAGAATTTCTTTTTCTCAAATTCCTCTCTTGTTAGCTTCTGGGCAAACAGAAAAAGCAAAAGTTTGTCCTTAAAGCTCAATTCGGTCTCAAATAATTTACCCTTTTTCAAAGAAAAGTTCAGATTCTTAGCTATATTCACGAATATGTAAAAAGAATTTAATACTATTGCGTTGAATGCAATTGAAAGCGGAAGGATTAGCGGCTTAAAAAATATCGGTTCAAAAGGAAAGTTAGGTAATGCTAATGCTAAACTCCATATCGCCTTAGCGTCTGCACCCCCAAATTTAAATAAATAAAACAAAGCTAAGCCGAATAGAAAAGATGGTAAAAGAATGATTAAAAGATTAAAACCTTCTTCTATTATCGAAAAAGGCAAATTCAAAATCAATAATAAAATCCATAGTTCATCTTCGACTTCTCTTTTCTTTATATCGAAATAGCTCGCAATACCCATGATCACTAGAACTACAGTGAGTTTGTAGAGATAGACAATTTCCATAATTTGAAAATTTTTATAACCTATTAAGTTTCCTATTTTATGCAGATGCTCAGGAAATTAGTGTTAATGTATGTAATTTCATTACATACACTTTCTACCATCTACGTATATAATGTTGTTAAGACAGGAATCTCTTATACCTTCTTAGCTACTTCAATTTCCTCCTTGATTCTATTGCTTTTGTCTTCAAATCTTTACATTAAAGTTGTTATTGAAGAAGGAAAGACGAGAATGAGAGAGCACATCTATCTTTTTGCACTAATTATTTTACCTATAACTTTTGTTTATTATTTGCCAATTTTTTATTATAATCAAATAATTGATTTATTAAGTAGAGTTTTACCTTCGATATCTTTATACTTATTGTGGTTATCATATAACCCTATTTATATATTATTTATATTACCTCAATTCTTGGTATCATTAATTTCTTCTTTGTTTGTTTATTTCTATATTTCAAAAAAGAAATTTTGATTATAAAATAAAATATTCAATAGCGACTTAAGAATTATTCCGAAGTAGTTATATTAACTGCTTCTACTAGTGCATAAGGTACATAGGTAGGCACATTGACTTCCCACCATTGTATAGGATAAACCCTATTAGAAAGTGCTTTAATATTACGTAAAACATTCAAGAAATTATCGCTCAGCCTAGCACCTAAAAACGCTTGTTTTATCTCAGAGTTTTCTATCAAGAAAACACCATCTCTTAGTATTGTCGAGAAATCTCCTGTTTGATAGTTCTGAAATCTTGTATACCAATTATTAACGATTAACAGTCCTCTCCTCATTTCTTTTATCATTTCATCTTCTTTGAAATCTCCTTCTTTTACATGTACGCTCCAAGGTAAAGGAAAGTTTATTCCTGCATTTCCTGTGCTTTCAGTATTGAACTTCTTAGCTGTGGTCAAATTATGCAAATATGTCTTAAGTACACCTTGACTTATTATTTCTTTTCTCCGAGTAGGTATACATTCTTGGTCAAATCTTGCATATCCAGCTGAACTTTTCTCCTTAGGATCGTCTATTAAATTAAATATGTCGCTTGCAACTTTTGTGCCTATCTTTCCTGCTAGGAATGAATATCCTAATTCCACACTATGGGCTGAACTTGCATTTGCTACGTGTTCTGCTATGCTTGCAAATATCATTGGCGATAGTATTGCTGTGTATTTCCCAGGTTCGATTTTTTTATGATTAACATTGAGCTTGGAATAGTATACAGCTTTTTCTACTACGGTTTTCCAATCCAAATCTTTTATGCTCCTTGCTGAATATGCCCATTGGCCTGTTGAATTTGAATCCATGAAGCACCTATGATTCAACATGACTCCAGTTCTTTTGTCTTCTGCATAAATCCCATTGGAAGTCCAACATTTAATTTCTGAATAAGTCACCTTCAATGTGCCTGCGCATTTTTTCGCATTCAAATTTAGGGTTTCATTTATTATGTTCTCTACAAAATCCAAACTTTTCTCAGAGATCTTCGCAGTTTCTTCATCTGGTTCTAGGATATCATCATACTGGAATTTAATATTGGGCAAGCTCGCATATACTTCCTGTTCTTCGAGTTGCGATGCAATTTTAATTAATTCATTAGAAAGTTGTGCTGGATCAAAATATAAATTATTTAATTCTGTTATTAATTTTCTTTTATTATAACCTACGCATATAGATAATATAGAATCATCGTTCATAATAGGTATCATTATTTCATTATTAGCATATCTAATTATGTTAGTAGTTGTTTTGTTTAAAGATACTATTACATCGCTTGCATTTTTATTCTGTAAATTCTTGATTAAACTTTCTATTCTGTTTTCAATACTCATTTTATCCAGATATTTCTTGCTCTTATAGTAGGTCCTCCAAACCAAACAGGAACTCCTTGCATGGGTTCTCCTTTTCCACATATCCCTGCTTCAAACTTCAAATCTTTTCCTACTGCGTCTATACTTTTGAATAACTTACCCGTGGTGACTTCTAGCACAGGATTTCTGAGCAATCCTTTGATTTCTCCGTTTTCTATCAAATATACCTCTAGACCGCCATACTTTTGATTCCATCTTCTATCATCAATGTTCCACTCCATGTAGGATTTAAAGTAAACACCTTTCTTTATATCTTCTAGCAATTCTTCAAAACTATGGTCCCCAGCTTCTATGAATGTGTTGGACATCCTTATGAGAGGTTCATTAAAGTAAGCTGTAGCACGAGCAGATCCATTACTCTTCAATGAAAGCTTAGAAGCGTATTCTCTATTTAACAGGAATTCTTCTACGATGCCATTTTTTATTAAATACTTCTTCCTGGCAGGTACACCTTCTTCATCATAAACATAGAAGCCCAACGATTTTTCTATCAGAGGATTGTCTACTATTGTTAAAACGTCACTTCCAATTTTTTCTTTTTTAAGCATCTCTACATTTACATAAGATTCGCCACCTTGAGCAGCTTCTCTTCCTAGAATCCTGTCTGCTTCAAAAGGATGACCACAAGCTTCGTGGGAAATAAGTCCAGATATTTCTCCGTCTATTAGAACATCATAATAACCACTTTCTTTCAATTTCTCTCCTTCGTCCAATATCTTACCTAAAATTTTGACTTCTTCTTCTATTTTATCTTCAATTTTCAATTCTTCCAGATATTCTAGTCCTGAAGATCCTCCTTCAGATTTTTGTCTTTGTAAAATCCCTTTTTGTGGGTCTAAGACTGTGAAGAATCTAGTGACAGCAATGCGAGGTATTCTGTGCTCTATGTGTGAACCCTCGCTATTAACATATGTTCTGTTATCTAGGGAAGTAATCAAAAAGAAAACCCTTATTAAGGCTCTTTTCTCAGCAGAAGTTACCCTCTTGTCCAATTCCTTAAAATATTTAAGAGTTTCTTCCAAATCGAATTCTATTGGATTTTGTTTGGGCTTAACTAAGCATATATCCCTATAAGCTCTGGCTTTTTCTATTTCTATTTTGCTTCCTCTCTTCTCGTTTGCTTTAGCCATTTTTATAGCTTTCCTGCAACTTTCGAGAACGCTTTCTAATTCAAGGACGTTTGTTGAAGCGAATCCGAATGAATTTTCAACCAAGACTCTTATACCTATTCCCCTATAAGATGCAATGCCGTAATTTTTCATATTGCCGTTGAATATTTCCATATGATTTACTTTTGCATCTTGGTATCTGACCTCTACGAATTTAGCGCCCTCTTTAGATGCAAAATCTATAACTTTCTGAAAAAGTTCTTCCATTAAGTTTTAATCTTTCTGCGGTATAAATGTGTTTGTGTGAAATACGGTTAAATGTTTTGGGTTGTTTTTAGCTCAGAGAGATTGTAAATCGTCCTGAGTATAACCGCTAAATTACCTAAGAGGAAGATTAGTAAAAAAACAACTTCGAAAGAGTTCTTGAACACGGGATAAATGAAGGAGGCTAGAATTATCAAAAGCAACCTATCACCTCTTTCTCCTACAACCGTATTGCCTTTAGTCCTTTCTTGGCCAAGATTAAGCTCCAATTTAGCTCGTGTATACGAAGGTATCATAGATCCGAATATCGCTAGAGCTACATAGATCCATCCTGATAAACCTGCGATGCCAATCGCTATTATCGGTATGAAATCAGAATATCTATCGATTAAAGAATCCAGAAAATTACCTAATTTGGTTTCCATTTTAGCAGTTCTAGCGATCATTCCATCTAGCATATCTAAGAAACCAGATAGAGCGAGTAATAGAGCAGCTATTATAGGATGCTTGAAATAATACAATATTCCAGATATGATAGCTAAGATTAACGCAGAAAGCGTTACCGAATTGGGGCTTACGCCGTTTTTAATCAGTATAGTTGCCAACGATTGAAAGAGTTTTTCGGATTTATTTCTAAGAAAGCCTAACATTAAGAAATCGCTTCTCTAATTAGTTGCAAAATTTTTTCTTTTCCTACGGCTTGAATCAGGGAAACGAGTTTAGGTCCGCTGTCTTTTGATAAAATTATTCGATACAATATCTTAAACCCATGTTTTGGTTCAATGGCTGTTTTTCTCATCGAATCATATAATTTCCTTTCCAACTCTACAACGTCCTTACCTTCCCATTTTTCTACGCTTTCGTAAACATTTCTTAACATGACTATCTCTTTTTCGTTTAGGTTCTTTTTAAAATCAGGCAAAACATTCTCGGCTATCTTTATTTGCATGTTCTCTCCCCCGTATTTTTTAACCCAATATTCTACTTTTCTTGACATTTCTTCCAAGAAATTGAGTTCTTCAGGATCAGGTTCGCTTTTTAAATATCCTATTTTCATCAGCTTCTTGACCAATTCTGTTGTTCTATCTTCTTGGGGGGTTATTTGAACCAAGATCGCCATTAGATGATAGGGAATTTGCAAGCCTAGTTTCTTAGGTGGATTGAAATCATTGGCTGCTTCGTAGCTGAATTTGATATCGAAAATCATATCTTTTCTCGGTGGCTCTTCAAGACCTAAATATATCCTTTCTACTTTATCGTATTCTTCATGAAGCGCGGGTATAGTCACACTAGGATTGAAATCTAAATGTGTTTTTTCTTTCATGACGAAATACCAATATTTGAGCACTTGAGGTCTACCTACTCTCAACCATTCGTCTATGTCGAACGATACTCCTTCAGAACTTCCCATGGGTTCTTTTTTGCCATCAATAACTAGACTAACCCATTCGTAAGCTAAACCCTTTGGGGGATTTAGTCCGAAGATCTCTTTATAGAGCTCATTGCAACTTTCTCTGCTGCCTCCTGCAGCTGCATGGTCTTTTCCATAGAATTCTACGTCTACTAAGAAGGTATACCATAAACTAACCCATTCTGTTCTCCATTCAAGTTTTCCACTGTTTATTTTCGTTTTCCCTTCGTTGCCGCATCTACCGCAGATATAAAAAACATCATCATCTATTATCTTTGTTACTTTAGTGGTTAGGATGTTATGGCATTTATCGCATAGAGGCTTCAGAGGCGTCCAATTTTGACCGAGCTTTTCTCCTTTATACTTATTGAGGATTTTTCTTGCTTTTTCTTTTTCATTTATGAAAATTTTTATCGCTTCTTTCATCCTAGGATTTTTCTCGTATATCTCATGGGTCATAATTGGTTCTGCAGTTATTCCGTATGCTTCGTAAGAAAGCTTATAAGGCTCATAAAAATGTTCTACCCAGTTTTCATGACAACCGTTAGGATCTTCTACGTTTAGTATCCTAATTCCTTTCCATTCTTCTATGAACTTTTTAGTCACTAAAGGTTCCTTGGCTTTCAAAGGATCTTGTGTATATATCACTACTATATGCTTTACTTCTTTTCCTTCCTTCCTTAACATCCTAGTTACAGCAGAAGGATATATTACTTCTCCTCTCAGTTTACCTATGTGTATTGGCCCTGAGACAGCCATTCCTCCACTAACTACGTACCGCTCTTTACCTTCTTTTAGTATCTCTTCTACGAATCTTTCAAGCCAAGTCTTAATCATCAGAATAGCTTCTTTTTAGCTCTCTCTTCTTCTGCTCTAACTTTTCTTATTCCTCTGAATACTGCACAGGAGACGCAGTATACGACTGTCACAGGTGTCTTGACTATTCTAGCGCCTTTCTTTTCTAGTTCAAGCTCCAATTGAGGATCTAAGAAAGATTGTTCTTTGGTAACCTTTATCGCTTTACCTCTAGCGATTAATCTTCCACAACCATCACATGTTAATAGCGAATCTCTTCCCTTTGCCCCTTTAGCTCTGCCCCTACTCTTCCTTTTCTTAGGCAATGCTGATCACCAATAAGATACTAACGCACTCTAATATTTATTTAATTAATACTTCTTAGCCAGATATCCTATTGTTTCAGAATCCTTTCCACAAACTATGCAATTTCCTTTTTCTCTCTTGCTAAAGTCTACACCTAAGAACTTAGTACCCTTAATTAACTCATCTACTTTAATTTTGCATTCGTTTCTTTCGCAAATATTGAAAATCGCTACTTTATTCTCCAAGATTACTTTTTCGAGTTGATCCATCATTTCAACTTTGACGCTTCTTTCTTTCATAGCTTCTCTGACTTTATTCCTAAGTTTCTCTTCTAGTTCACCTAAAGTTGTTTTAATCCAGGCTAATATTTCTTTTTCATTTATTTCTATCCTCTCTCTAAGTCTAGTAACTAGGGTTAATTTCCCTTCTCTAACTTCTTTAGGGCCTATTTCGATCCTAAGGGGGATGCCCGCTCTTTCCCATTCATAAAACTTTTCACCGGGAGTTTTTTCAGGATCATCATCTAGTATTACATTATATCCGGCAATTTCTAGCAATTCTTTTAACTCTTTTGCTTTTTCTAAGATTTCTTGCCTTTCTTTTTCATAAAATATAGGTACTATAACCACATGTATAGGCGCTATGCTTGGCAATAACATGATCCCTACATCGTCTGTATAATGCATTAGTAGTGATGCTATTACTCTTTCGGAAATACCGTAGCTAAGCTGATGTAGCCAATCATAACTTCCATCCTTTTTCATGAACTTCGCATCAAAAGCCTTAGCGAAATTCTGTCCTAAGTAATGAATCGAACCTATTTGTAGGCTCTTTCCGTCGGGCAGAATTGTATCAAAGGTGACCGTAATCTCAGCTCCTGGAAATCTATCCCAAGCTGGCCTTTCAGGAGTTATGAAAGGTATTCCCAATCTAGTGAAAATTTTACAATATACTTCGTATGCATCTCTAAATTGTTTTAGAGCATCTTCCTTTGAATCATGGAAAGTAAAGGCTTCTTTGAATGTAGTAATCTCTCTTACTCTTATCATTGGGTGGGTGGCTTCGGTCTCGTATCTGAATACGCTAACTATTTGAAAGACCTTTAAAGGAAGATCTTTATAGGACATGATTTTGTCTTTGAATATATATGTCATTGATGTCTCGCTTGTGGGTCTTAACGCTAGTTCCATCTCTAATTTATTATCCCCCCCTTTGGTAACCCAAAATACTTGTTCTAGAAACCCTATTATGTGCTTTGCCTCTCTTTCTAACATATCTCTAGGTATTAAGAGAGGTAATAAGACTTCCTTATGACCCGTTTTATAAAGTTCTTCTCTTACTATATTCAAGACTTTTTGTCTTATCTCAAACCCATAAGGAAGCCAAACTCCACAACCTTTTATAGGGTACTTGCCATATTCATAGATCTTGGCTAATTTCAGTAATTCGGTGAAGTTCTCTAACAAGCTCTTTTTTTCCATTAGTTATTAAATATGAAGCGTATAAAAAATATGTTAATCTTTATTCTCGTCTTTCCCAAAATTTAGCTTTTCCATTCTACCTATCACAGAGCTTTATCTTAGTATAAGCTCATCTAAACACTATAAAACGTTTCTGCCCCATACAATATAACCGCTATGTCCTATCATCCTTGTCTTAGGTCTAAGTCTTGTAGGATCGACCTGGTATTCTCTTTCAAGTATTTCTACAACATGCACATCTATGAATTTTTTTTCTAGCATTGCTTTAACCAATTTCTCCATTTGATTGATCGTCAAGCAGAACGCTACTAATATTCCCGATGGTTTTAAAACCTCTTTAGCTTTATCTAGGAAATCCCAAGGATTGGGCACATCCATCACTAAGCTATCCACTTCTTTTTCTTCTATTCCAGTTGATGCGTCTTTATTCTTTAGAGTTACGTATTGTTGCAATCCCAATCTTTCAAGGTTTTTAGAAGCTATTTTTATGAGTTCTTCCTTAATCTCATAAGAATAAACATGTCCTTCAGTCTTAACGAAGTTAGCTAATACGCAAGTTAAAGCACCGCTACCTGTGCCTATCTCAACTACCCTAGAACCATTTTTTATATCCGCTACCAAAACTATATACATAGCATCCTTAGGGTAGATTATTTGTGTTTTTCTAATGAGCTTTGGAATATAGTCTATTAGTGTAGGTTTACAGATGTGGAAATCGACACCTATATTGCTTTTTATTTTTTCTCCATAACTTTTCTTTAGAAGTTCTTGCGTATCGATATAGCCTTTATGAGTATGGAATCGCTTAGCCGGTTCTACTTTTATTAAATATTTTCGTCTATCATCAAGTATTAAAAGGACATCTTCATTTTCTTTCAAGGTCATGTTTTAAGCTAAGTTTTAGTTTCTTTACAACTTCTGAAGCTTTGTAAGCATTATCGAAAACTCCGTACTGAATACTTTCTTTAACATTGAATCTCTTACCGCATCTTACACAAACCTTCGTTTTGTAGTAAGCATAATAAGCCATTATTTCACCGCAATTAGGGCATTTAGAAACCCTAATCTTACTCATTTTTCAATCTCTTTTCAATTTCTTCAATTTTCTTTATTAGGTAATCTAATTTCTTCTCAATACTTACTATTCTTTTTACAATTTCTACTTCATAATCACTGATAAAGCCTGAAAATAAACCGCGATTTTCCAACAATTTTCTGAGTTCTTCTCTATCCATAGTAAGATAATTGAATATCATATTAATATCTTGGAATTACTATTTCATGTGAAATTTAGCCAGTATCTTTTAGAAGCTTCAAGATCAAGGCTTAGACTTTTGTATGTAAGAAATATAAAAAAGAGAAAAGATTTTCTCTTAGTAATAAATAAACTTTCATCTCCTTATTATTGCGGTATTATCATAGATTTTAACATTATATTAAAATTTGGAGAAAATTTGGCCGATTTTTTAGCAGATATCTTTAGAATGGATTATAAATCAATATTAATGTTTCCGATATTAACTTATTTTTTGAATGAAAAAATATTAGAATATTTTATTAATTTAGGAATAGACGCTTTGATTCTCGATCCAGAATATATTTTAAACAAAAATATATCAAAATTTCTCTATGAAAATGAACTAGGTATAATATGCTATGGCTATTTTAAGGGTGCTCTTACCTTAAATCGACGTTTATATAAGAATTTAATGAAGGCGAACTATGATGCTATATTAACCTTAAATGTAAATAAGAAAGTGCTTTATGGACTTAAACTTCGATTTAATAAAATCTTGATGAATATAGGGGATTTAAACGGAGACGTTTTAATAGAAGAATTTTAAGGTCCCAATAATACCTTTGCTTTTTCATGAAGCAAATCAACGTTTTTTTCTTTTCTGAAGAAATCCATTAAAGCGTATCTTATGAGCTCACTTCTAGTTGTGAATCTTCCTTCTTCTATCAGCTTATCTATTTCCCGCAAGTAGGCCTCAGGCAATTTAATAGATATTATTTTCATAATACCCGCGTAATACTTTCATTTCCTAATAAAAGAATTTTCATTTTATGAAAAGAAGATATTTTAAGATGGATTTACCAACATCTAAAAAGAACAATCGTAAGTTCGATGGTTCTACTCAAAGGATCAAATTCAGAATAGCTCTTTTAGACGAACTTGTGCCTAAAGGTTTCCCCTCAAACTCCTTCATATTGATCTCAGGCGAGGGCGGAATAGCTAAGTCAACTATGGTACAAAACATAGTCTTTAATTTCCTTAAGTCAAAGTATGGTTGTTTTTATATCTGCATAGACGAACATCCTCTATCTGTCTATCAGAATATGATTCTTCAAGGATTCGACATAAAAAACTACTGTGAAAAGGGGCAAATGCTTTTTGTTGATATGTTTTCTTATCGGTTAAATCTTTCAAATGAGGAAGTTGTTAGACTTAAAAATATAATAGCAGTGAATTATCCAACGAATTGGCAAAGTTTGCTTTCGCTCCTGCTTTCTCACGTCAATATTTTGATTCAGACTTATAATAAGGCGTTGGTAGTCATAGATTCGCTCACAGAACTCTTGAATAAGTTAGATATGAATTCTGTCCTTGATTTCGTTAAAAGTGCGAGGTTTGAAATTTGTAAGAAAAAGAAAATACCTATTTTTGCAACTTCTCATTTCGGTATAAAGACTTTCGAAGATTTCGAACAGGTTTTGGATTATCATGTGGATGGAATATTCGATCTTCGTTACGATCCTGTTGCTATGCAATACGGTTTTCTCGTTAAACAAATAAGGATAAGGAAGCTGAGAAGTTCTTTGCACAGTAGCAAATGGCATTCTTTTGAAATAGTCAATGGAAGGATCGTGAAATCTCGGTTAGAAAATCTAACTCAAAAGGTTGGAAGCTTAAATGTCAATTTATAAAAAAATAATGGGGAGATGGCCGAAAATGATGAAATTGAAAAGATCTACCTCCAGCTTAAGGCTATTTCTTTAATAAAAATAATCCCATTAGTTTATGGCGTTGATTTGAACCGAGATAATTTCGAAAAAGTACTATATCTTGTTTATGGTTTGAATTCAAAGGAAGCTCAAATACTAAGAGATACTGCCAGAGGTAAGATTTGCAAATTTTCAAGTAAGGTTATTGAGAATGCTCTTGAAGAATTTGTTAAATTTTTAAATGCCACAGGATATATTGTATCAGTAAAGATATTTTTAGAGGAAGGCATCGATGAGTTTTGCTTCTCTTGAGAAATACATCATAAATCTCCTCTATGAAGGAAATGTGATATGCAAGCTAGAGATGATTAGATATCTTAGTCCTATACTTATAGAGAGGATCGTTAGAGCTCTTCCGATAAAAGGTCTAGTCCTCGTTTCAAAGAATAAAGTGTTAATTAATATCCCGATAGCCTATGGTTTAAGTAAAGGTAAGTTTAATCATGAAGAAGGCAATGTAGCTTATGACGCTTTTAATAAGGCTCTAATTATTTACCTAGGCAGCGAAGCTGATAATTTAGAAAACATAGGAAGAGTATCTGAAGGTCTATCAAATCTGTCTAAACTTAAAACAGGAATGTTCGTAACTCTCGATTTGGAAAAAGAAGAATAATTTAAAACAAATTAAGAAAAAGGACAATATTAGTTGAAGGTACTTCTTATTTTATTTCTACAAAGGGCGGTTTTTTATCCAATGATATTACTGGTATCGATATGAAACCCGCTTTCGTTCTGTCCGAAAATAATATTGTTTCACCTCCTTCATCGACCCTTACTAGAATATACTTTCCTTCGTTTTCGTTAGTACAATAGTAGAATATAGGTACGCCGTTTAAGTTGAAATAATCATGGAATATCACAAACATTCCATAATAGTTTTTTTCTTCATGAGTAAACCGAATTAGGTATGCCGGTTGGCCTAGGCTTATCATCATGGCAGCAAATCTCGCTATGTCTGCTATGCTAGATGCTTCTAAAGAGTATACAGGCTTTATTTCAGTCATAATAAAGAGTTTATCTTTTCTTGCTTATTTTCTTAATCTTACAGTCATCGCGTTGATTTTTATACCATATAAACTCGTCAATAAACCCACGAGAACCAAACTTGATGTAACTCCAAAATAAAAATATGCATTGAAATATTGAATGAAGCTACTGGAATAAAAGACCGAATTGGTCAAAGAGAACAACCATGCAATAAAAGTGCTAACCAAAAACAAAGAGAATGCATTCAAAAATATGTGCATTTTATTTTCGGGCTCTTTATGAAAAACTTGATTATAAATCAGTAAAGTTATAGCAAAAATTATCCCTAATGTAACGGCCAAGATTATCGGCATTTTTATTAATATAGCATATATGATCGACCCCAAAAATCCTCCAGCAAGAACAGATTGTTTTCGCAAATAAGGAGTTAATAAGAAGGTCAAAAAATAGAGTGGAACTATTCTATCGATAATACCTAGTTGAGAGGGTAAGTTAAGCAAGAAAATATTTGAGAAAGGAAAAAGAAATGTTAAGATTAAAGTTCCAAAAAAACCTTCTTTAAAGTTAGAAAAAAATTTGATCATAAAAAAATTAAAAATTTTGCAATTTTACTTTATTTTCTCTAGGTGTATTTCGATGGTTGATACGTCTCTTGCTTTTTCTCCTTCTCCTACTCTTTCAGTGCCGATTTCTATTTTAGAAACGCTGATAGCACCAGGTAGGAACTTGTTCTTCAGAATTTCTACTACATCTACTGCTCTAGATATATTTGCTCCTCTTGCTTTTAAAGTAGCCCTATTAGAACCGCGCTGGAATTGCATTAAAGTGGCTACTACATATCCCATTATCGGCTTTTTACCTATTAGTACTGTATTCTCAGGTATCGGTGTTCTCTTTTTTGCTTGTTGTTCTGAAACTACAGGTATGGCTTCGGATTTTGTTTCTTCGGTCATGCTTCTCCCTCGTTAATGAAAATTAAGGTAATTGTTCTTTATAAATGTTTACTATAAACTTTAAGATTAGTTACGAATTCTTTGATTCGTTTTATTCCTTCAAATATCATCTCCTCGTTTAAAACGGCTGGAGAGAAAGATAATCTGGTCCAACCATCAAGACCGAAGTCAACTCCTGGGGCTAAAGCGATTTGTTGTTTATTAAGCAATTCTGCACAGAATTTCCTGGAATCTTCCATTATTTTTTTGTGGTTGAAGAATAGATAGAAAGCTCCCTTAGGTTCTAACATTTCAAATTCGGAAATTTCTTCTCTTAGTGTTTTATAAGTAATTCTAGCTGTTCGTTGATAGATTTCCTTTCCTTTATAAATGAACTCTTTTATTTTTTCTAAGTTTTCTTTCTTACTCAATAATTCAGCTATAATTTTCTGGGAAAAACTGTTTGGACACAAAATTGAAGTTTGTCTTATAGTTTCAACGTATTTCGTTATTTCTCGATCAGCTAAAATGTAAGCCATCCTTAGTCCCGGTATTCTTAGTTCTTTAGAGAAGGTACATATGAAAATTTCATGTTCATCGATGTTTTTACTGAAATAATAAGGTTTCTCTACGTAACAAAATCCTCTATAAGCTAGATCTGTTATCAAATAGATTTTATTATCTTTGGCTATCTCTGATATTTCACGAAATAACTTATCATCTATAACTTGACCATCTGGGTTTCCAGGCGAGGTAAGGAATATGGCAGAGGTTTTATCAGTAATCAACTCTTTTAATTCCTCTAAATCTGGTTCATATCTTACACTGTCTTCTTTCAATAAATTCCAGTATTTTATTTTAGTCTTTAGATTGCTTGCCAACAAAATTTGTCTAAAGTAGTTTAAATAATGCGGTCTGGTAAGTATTATTTCGCTGTTTTCATGAGCTAAATTCTCCATTAGCGCAGCTGTCAATTCTGTGCTTCCATCGCCTATAGTTACGTTTTCATCCTCTATTTTTCTTCCGAAGAGCTCTTTTTCGTATTCAATAATCGAACTGATAGTTTCAGTAAGTCCTCTAGTAGGACCGTACTGAGTACTTCTCAAAAATTTCGATTCGTCGCTTAAAATGTCTTTTATTGCTTCTTTGAGAAAAGGGGGAGGTGGATCTTGAGGCCAACCACCTGCTAAATAAATAATTTTTTTCTCTGTTTTAGTCTTAGAATATTCTTCTATTAAATTCATTATTTCTCTTATACTATGAGGATTTTCTAAGAAGAACTTAGCCTTCTCTGAAATTTTTTGCATAAGATTTAAGAGAGATGATATATTATAAGTTTAGCATGGAAGTTGTTCTCAATGTACTTTTAACATCTAAAACCATGTTTAAGGATAACAATGAATGGTATGTAAGACTGGAATTCTCTCAAGAAAAAGGTTTACCACCTATGGTAGCTAGTCCTGGTGATTTAAACCTACAAAATCTAATGCCTTTCTTTCAGCAAATAATGCGTACTATAATACCACAGTCAGCAATGTTGCCAAGATTAATTCTTGTTTTAAGAGAAGAAGAATGGGAGAAATTGGAAAATAAACCAGATATAGGAGATGAGATCGTTATTAGATTTTCAGACAATAAAGAAATTTCTTTTAAGAAAAATTAACCGGAAATATCTTCTATTTTCTCCAAGCCTGCATCTGTCCCTCTTTTTATCAAGAAAGGTATTTTTTTAGCTTCAATTTCAAGTTTGGCTATTTTAATTGGATCATTTATTTCTTTTGGTACTTTTATCAGAGGGTCCGCTCCTTCGAGGAGTTGTAAAGCCCTAATGCCTATTATCCTAGCTTTCTCGTATCTTATTTGTGAGGGGGGTAAGTTCACAAAGACTGGGAGTTGTAAAAAAATTTCTTTATCATTATGTTTCTCCTGTTTCTTCGCCTTTCCCTTCATGCTTCGAAGGTTTGGTAGGAGCAGCAGAAATTATGTCATCTACCCTCAAAATCATTATAGCAGCTTCTGTGGCTGCTTTGATCGCTTGTTGCTTAACATTAGCTGGATCAAAAATACCTTTCTTAGCCATGTCCTCTATATTTCCTTCTAATACATTCACTCCGTATGCATACTTGTTTTCTGAATGCAATGCCCTCAACTTTACTAGAGTATCTATCGAATCCATACCTGCCGTTTCAGCTAATATCGAGGGTATAATTTCTAATGCTTCAGCAAATTTCAATGCGGCAAGTTGTTCTTTGCCATACAAGTTCTTACTGAATTCTCTAACTTTAAGCGCTAAAGTAACTTCTATCGCTCCTCCTCCTGGGAATACTTTTCTTTTTTCTAGAGTATTTTTGGCTACATATATCGCATCTCTTAAAGCTCTTTCAGCTTCATCAATTATCAGCTCAGAACCCCCTCTTATTAGTATAGTCACAGCTTTAGGGTTCTTACAACCTTCTATGAAGAGCATTTTTTCTTCACCTATTTTTCTTTCCTCAACGAGGTCAGCGTAACCCAAGTCCTCCGGTTTAATATCCTCGATATCTGTTATTATTCTAGCGCCTGTAGCCTTTGCAACCTTTTCTACATCGCTTTCTTTAACCCTCCTTACAGCCAAGATATTCTTTTTCTTAAGTAAAAATTGCGCGGTATCATCTATACCTTTCTGGCATATTACTACATTAGCTCCTGTAGAAGCGAGCTTATCTACTGCTTTCGCAAGGATCCTTGTTTCTTCGTCAAGGAAGCTCTTCATTTGTTCAGGGGAAGTGATGCTTATCTTAGAAGAGATTTCAGGCTTCTCTATTTCCAAAGGTGCATTTATCACCGCTATTCTAGCCCCTTTAACCAACTTTGGCATTCCTGGGTGGACAACTTCTTTGTCTAATACTAGACCTTTAATCAATTCGGTATCCTCCAAAGATCGCCCTTTTCTTTTTTCTAATTTTATATAATCAGGGTTTATCCTAGTTTCACCATTAACCTCTTCAGCTACAAGCAGACAAGCTTGCATTGCTATCTCTGCGAGTTTTTCTTTATATTCACTTATCGCTTTACTATACATCGATGCCATAATCACTTTCTTTAGCATATCATAGTCTTCTTTTTCTACCTTTATAGCGAGGTTATCGATTTCCCTATTTACGTAATCTAATGCCTTTCTATAACCGTCTATGATTATCGTAGGATGAATGTTTTGCGCTAATAATTCTTCGGCCTTCTTTAAAAGTTCTCCAGCTAATACTACTACGGTTGTAGTACCATCTCCTACTTCTGAATCTTGCGCCTTAGATACTTCAACTAGCATTTTAGCTGCAGGATGATTTATCTCCATTTCTTTCAATATTGTTGCTCCATCACCTGTTATAGTGACGTCTCCTAAACTATCTACCATCATCTTATCTAACCCTCTTGGTCCTAGGGAGGTCTTTAGAGTCTCCGATAATACTTTAGCTGCTGCGATGTTTATTTCATAGGCTTCCTTACCAATGGTTCTTTTTGTTCCTTCTTTTAATATCAAGAAGGGAATAGGTTGAGTAGAAGCTTGCGCCGCCATAGTCATTTTCATATTTTGTTGAATTAATTATTTAAACTTTTTCGTGAATAGACTATTATGGAGTCAAACGATAAGAGGATTAAACGAATAACCATCTTTATAACTTCTCTTTTTCTTGTTATCTTTTTTATTATAATGATTTTATTTTATTTAAATTTAATCTATATATCATTAGATCTTTTTTATCTTTTATTATCTTTGACTTTTATTTCATTTTTAGCTTCTATTATAAATTATTTGAGTAAATCATAAAAAATTTACTTTTTTAATTTTAAAAAATTAAATTACAAGGTAGTTAAATATCTTGAATCTAATCAGTTTTGATGTATAATTTCTATACATCACTGCTTTTAGCGTTAGTAATTTTAGAGCCATTAATGATCGTTGATGATACTAATAGCACGCTCGATCCTTTTCAATGGCTTAAAAACATCTTTGATAAAGGAATTGCGGCTATAGAAGAGTTGGGAAGTTATTTTCTCGGAAGGTTAGTTAAATTCCTTTTATTTTTTTCAAGGATGATTTATGCAGTCGTAATTATAATAGGTTTAATACTTTGGTTATCTGGGCTTCAACCACATAAAGGTAGAAGGTTTGTAATAGGATCTATATTTTTAGCTATCATCGTAGAATTTCTCTCCATCATTTTAACTTAACGGTCATCGTATATGCATCTTCTCCATCACTGTAATATGAGGGTATCCTATTCGTGATAACGAAATTGAATTTTTTATAGAGGTTTATAGCAGGCTCGTTTGTGACCCTTACTTCTAAATACAATTCATCTATTTTCTTTTTCTTCAAATATTCTATCGTTTCCTTTAGTAGTGCACTTGCAATACCTTTTCTCCTAAATTCTTCGAGTATAGCTATCGATATGAGGTGTCCTTTTTTTACCAGTGAGAAACCGAAATTTGAAAAGCCGAACTCCGTTCGACTCATGCTGTAACCGACTATTTTTTCTTCTAAGTCTTTCTCTACTACTCCTACCAGGAATAGATCAGGGTATTCATTGAGATGATAATAAAAATAGTCTGCGGAATAATTTTCTGGTAAACATTTTCTGTTTATTTCAATAACAGCAGGTATATCTTTTATCGTCGCTTTTCTTATATATATTACCTCGCTTTTCACTTTAATCATAATATACATAAGTTCATTAATAAACATTGGCTCGATGAAGGGTTTGGGTTAGTTAATGCTAAAATAATAAACCGCTGGATTTCTCATATAAGAGGCGGATTCGCTTTAATTCGGACTATTTTTTAGCATTATCCTAACGAATAGGAAAAAAATGGTTGCTGATCGGAGAATTTCACTCTTTTATATTAGGCTGGTTCGAATAGAACTCCTTTTTCTTTGAGCATTTTGTATACGATCTCCACCGCATTTTTAACATCTTCTTCTTTCTTGGCTCCTGTACAGACCATGTTTCCTGAGCTAAATATCAACAATACAACTCTAGGGTTCTGCAATCTAAATATTAAGCCAGGGAATTGCTCAGGTTCATACATAGTATTTTCGAACAATAGAGCCGCTTTCTCTAAGTTAACCTCAGCATTAAGCTGAGCAGAAGCCACTATATTCTGGATTTGAATCCTAGGATTAGGAGGTAATTTTATGTTTCTTGCACTTAATTTACTTATTATATTGTCAATTGTTTTGTATACTTCCTTCTCTGAACGAGCTCCTGTACAAACCATTTTGCCTGAGCCAAAAATTAAAGTAGCTGTCTTAGGTCTATTCAATCTGAAAACTAAGCCAGGGAATTGCTCAGGTCTATATTCTACCATATCCTCCATCGTTGCAGCAACTTTTTGTAAATCAATTCTCTCGCCAAAAGAGACAGATGCAACTACATTTTGTATCTCATACTTATATTTAGGTTTTCTAATAATCATAGAATTCCTATTTATAAATCCTCTTTAGACCTATATAAAGACCTTATTTTCGACGTGGTAAGAGCAAAGTTATTATCATCAGCAGAATCAAAGCTATATATAGTTGAGGAAACTTTTGGAAGATTAAGGGAATATAACCAAAATAAGGTATTCTAAATATCACTAATCCTTTCACTTCTTTCTCATTAATATACCAAGGATCAGGAGAAGGATTATTATCTCCTTTGGTTCTTATCATTAACGATTCATCTGTTTTAATTATCTGAATTATCCTATGTACTATCAATATGTTATTGCCAGTCCTTTGATAGACAATTATATCTCCGACTTTCAATTCATAAGGATTCACCCCTTTAGTTATTATGATATCTCCTATCTCTAGAGTAGGTTTCATACTACTGCTTTCTACCACAGCTAAAGGCACGTCGGTTCCTAGCACGCTTTTAATACCTATTGAAAAGAAGAAGAATAAGAAAAGCACTAGGAATATGCTCGTGATTATTTCTTTTACGGCCCTGCTAACCAATCCTCTTCCCCCTCAGCGTATAATATAGATAAGTCAATCCCAGACTTAAAAGCGTAAGGAATATCAGAAGTCTCTCTATTACTAAAAAATTTTTATCAAACAAACCTAATGCATGACCATAGCCTATGATTAATGCTGAAAAAATCATTACGATGGGTACTAAGAAGCTAGCCCCTTTAAAACGTTTCACCACCTTAACAGTTTCCTCCTTTTTTTCAAACATTTCTATTGGTTCTTGAAGAGACATCGCTTTTTCTATAGAATAAAGTAAATTGTTACAAAATCTAGTCGATGAATAACCATATGCTCTCTCGTTTTCGAGGTATTTCCTTTCTACCAATCCATTCTCTAGAAGGATCCTTAGATGCTTATCTATAGTCTTCTTATCTTTAGATATTTTCTCAGAAATTTCTTGTACTGTGAGGAATCTAGCAGATGAATTCAGCAATTTGAGTATCTCATATCTCGTTTCCTCGGATATTATTTCTAAGATTTTCCTAGCATCCTTCACAAAATTTCTTTATTATTTACTTATTAATTATTATAATCTTATCTTCTTATCGAGAGTAGTAAGTTCTCCTCGAAATCAGTAAGTTACTCATACTTAATCCCCTTAAAAGAAGCATATTCTATTAATAAGGAGTCTCTTTTTGAGTAGAATTAAAAATTTATTTAAGTTTTCTTTAAAACTACATATGAAAAAAATAATTTTAGCATTAATTATATTATTAATATTATTTATTCTACCGCTTCTAGGTATATTCTTAATTATTTTTTATTTAATTTATATTATGCATCAAAAAAATCGACAAAGAAGTTCTAAAAAATTTCTAAAAAATAATATTAAGAATATAAAATTATTTATTGAAAATATTTTTACAAAGAATTTTAGTAAAATTTATTTTGAAAACAAAATAGAAGTCTATAGACTTGATAAATATATAATTGCTCTAAAACAAGGAATAAGATGGTATTTTATTGTTGTTTTGAAGATCAATAAGTCCGAAATTGGTGATTTAAACTTGCCTTTAGAGGGGGTTTATTTTATGAAAGGTCTTAATATTAATGCAGTGATAATAAAGGAGAGTTTCTTCAGTTTTAAACTTTCAAGTTCTCTGATAAAGGCTAAAGTTTCTAGTTTAGCTAATAAAATAGAAATCATTAATTCCTATTTAAGTAGTAGAGGAATAGAATCTGAGCTCGTCGAAGCTAACGCTTTACTATGGTAGCTACGGATTCCTTTTTGATAATCGGTGATATTTTAAGCAGACCTATATTAATTAAGCAACTAATGAAATCTATCTGCGATGAAGCTTTACTGATAATAGACTGTACTGGTATTCTATCCAAGATTTTAGATTTGCCTAAGCTTGAACTTCCAACTCAGAGACTTACCTTTGAATTTCTTAAAGATTCTAAGTCCATTTTAACAGAAGCCATATTTTCTCAAATAAACTTCACATCTCATGAAAAGTTGCATCTAAGAGAAGCATTGAACAAGTTATTTGCAGATGAAATAAGCATAAATAATCTGTTGAATAGGTTGGCTTCTTCTTCGAATCCATTTATTCATTCGCCCTTGGATTTGATCTCCATTGAAGGATTGATTTTCAGTCTTCAGGAATTTTCAGAAATAGATCAATGTATAAATACAACAGGCCCCTCATTGTATGATTTGGTTGCAGAAAAGGAAAATCTCATAATAGATTTGTCAAAGATCTGTTCAACCAAGGCCCGTAAATTATTAGCAATCATGATTCTCATTGAAACCTACTCCAACAAAAATCCTTTCACGAGATTCCACATATTTGTAGAAGGCCCTGAAGGATCTTCTTTATTGAGCAATCATCGTGCTAGCGATTTCTATTTTGAGCTCATCGACCGTTTAATCCTTAATGATGTAGTGGTTTACTTTACGGCCAATCACGGTGAATTGGATCCAAGAATAATTTCTAGATTCAAGACTGTTTACCTAATCAAACATGATGGAGTTTTCTGTTTTCCTGGTACAGAAATTTTATCTTATAAAGTTGGAGTTGATATGATGAAACTTAAGCTCGAGGATGAAGAAATTTTATTAATAGAAAGACCTTCTAAGCCTTTTAATTATGCTACTAATAAAAGCATACTAGAAATGCTCTACGGAGATCTAAGTGACTTGATCGCTGATTTAATTCAAAGCATGGAGAATAATATGATAAGCAAAAAAGAATTCAAGAATCTAGCTCTATCCTTAGGCTATTTTAAAGAATCTGACGAATTACTAGATAAATTAATCAGTGGTGGCCTTATAGAAGAGAGGATCGTAGGAGGCATCAAAAAATTATCTCCAACCTCTAAAGGTCTATTCCTCGCAAAACTTCATAAGTTTAAATGAAGATCTCTACAGGAGTTAGTAGCTTAGATAAGTTGTTGAGCGGGGGGATTGATAGTGGAGCAATAACCCAGATTTTTGGAGGTTTTGGTACAGGCAAGAGCACTTTAGCTCAACAGCTATGCATAACTTCTCAATTAGATATCCCTGTAACCAATACGACTCCTTCTTCAATTTTCATTGATAGTGAGGGATCTTTTAATCCTACTAAGCTTATGAAGATCGCTACTAGATTCGGTCTAGATCCAATTATATCTTTAAAGAGAATACTCTATAAGAGGGTTTGGAATCTTGAAGAACAAGGAATAACCTTGAAAATTGTCCAAGATTATCTAAGAAAATTTAAGGTTAGATTGATCGTAATAGATAACATATCTACGCATATTAGAGGAGAGTTCAATCAAGATCTTCTCATCATAAGGCAAAAAGTGCTTGAATCACATTTAAGAACCCTTCTAGATATTTGTGTAGATTATGATATAGCTGGAGTTATAACGAATCAGGTTACTAGCGGTCCAGTGGGCATCGAAGAAAAATTCTCAGAAAAACCCGTAGGGGGTAATGTTATATCCAAATACTGTAAGGTTTCCTTGAGATTTATCAGATTTAAAGATAAAAGGTATGCTGAAATTTTTGAAGGATTCGAAGAAACTTCTGATGTAGCCTTTTTTTCTATAAAGGATGATGGAATTCACGACGTAACTCTTAAATAAAATTAAGGAAGTATATTTAAGGATGGTTTTGGAGACCGTATTAAAATATATAGATGCTTTGAATAGTTTCGATGTAAAATTCGAAGGTGCTGAAGCTTTAGTGGTACCCTATGAAGGTATTAAAAAGATTGATACAAACGATATTAAATCGTTAATAAAGAGTAAAAAAACTAAAAAACTAGATAATAAAAGGAAAAAATTACTTAAAGAGATAACACAAATTTTAATTAATAATAAGTTAAACTTCAAGATAATATTCGAGAAGGATCCTATTCTTAAGTTCGAATTAGACAAGTATATTGTAATCACAGAAGATACCATTAAGATATTTGGTTTTAAGAGTAAAACTGAACATCCTTTAGATATAATATACGATAAACTAGCAGAGATGGCAGATTGCTATTTCTACAAGCCTGTTCGATAGACTTATAAGTTAACGGAGTTATAATTCTTTATGCTTAAACTTAAACTTATAATCGTTTTGGTATTAACAATCCTTGGTTTATCTGTTATCTTTTATTATCTCCCCGATATTGGTTACTTCATTTTATACAAAGATCCTACCATAGAATTGGTGGATCTAAGAGGAAAAAGCATAGAGGGCGATACGATTAATTTCCTTGCTAAATTGAAGGTAATAAATAACGCCGCTATTTCAGTATATTTGAAATCAGCATCTTTCGAAATATATTATAAAGATAATTTAATAGGTACAGGTTCGATTGAGGATCAGATATATCTTCCTAGCTCTACTCCTATAGTTATCGATATTACTGTGAAAAGCCGAAGAGAATCGTTAGATAATGTAATCGTTGATCTTCTTACACGTCTTTCATTGAAGGTAGATTATAAAGTTAATGCCTTAGTTTCAGCTAGCTTCTTATTCCTATCCTTTGAGAAAACCGTAAACCTTTCAGGCAAGTACACATTATCTCTAAGCCAATTCGTTACTAATATAGCCTGGAACGTTTCATTAAAAAAGATTCAGATTATAGGAGGGACCAATGAAACGTTAGAAATTTTAGCTGAAGTGATGGCTACTAATCTCTCTACGCTCGATGTTACTGTGAGAAGCTCTGATATTTCAGTATACTATAAAGACAAATTGCTGGGCAAAGGAAGATTGACAAACGAATTCACCATAGGTAAAGGAGAAAGTAAGTCTGTATCTGTATATATAAGTATCGTAAACAAAGATTTGCTCAAAGAAGCCATACAGGAATTGGTGAGGGATCATTCTACATTTGTCACTTACAGAGCAGATCTAAGAGTTTTTTCTCCCTTATATCTAGTAGAAGCTGACTATACAATCACAGGAAGACAAGAATATTCAATTGAAGATGTCATTAACCAAATAAACATAGATAAAATAATCGCAGATGAAAATAACGTTTATGTTCTAGCAAGCTTTAACAATTCATTAGGTATTGAATTTTTTGTAAATAAAGTTAAAGGACCTGTTTATCTTAATAATACCATTATAGGTTTTATAGATTCTGAGCTAAACTTGAATTTAATGCCCAATGTGAAAAATACCTTTGTAGTACCAGTAAATCTTAATAAAGAAAATTTAATTGATGCTATAAAGACTTTAATAGAAAAAAGAAGCGTATCTCCTTACGCTAACTTGGAAGTATCAATAAATCTCTTCGATTTCTCTGTGACTGTAGATATTCAAGTTCAAAGAAAGATAAATTTAAATTTTGAGCTGGGTTCCTCTTTATCCAGTGTTAGATATATTTCTTCGAACATCATAGAAGCCGAAGTTCAATTATTGGTAAGCTCAGAAGATAACATACAAGCTAATATAAAAATAACCAATGCAGTTTTTGATGTCTATCTTAACGGCAATAAAATAGGGAGAGGCTTATTAACTGAAGAGCTTTCTTTGGCTTTGAACGAACCAACTCAATTAAGAATTCGACTGATCCTAAATCAGAATAGCTTAAGCGATGTAATATCTGCAATTTTGAACGGTAGATTAACGAATATTCAGCTTAAGGAACCATTCTTTGGCATCGAATTTGCTAATGTATTTGTAGAAATACAATTGGCCGATGCTCTAGATGTTGCCGTTTCTCCAATCAATCTTGATATTAATATATACGATGGTCAAATAATAGAGGTAAAAGGAACAAATTATGAAAGAACTTTAGCGCTAAGAGTTTCAGCATTTGTTAGCGTTTCGAATGTTTACAATTTACCTGTTTATATATCATCGCTTAACTTTAAGGTCAAAGAAAGTGAGCTAGGGTACATTGGAGAAATGCGGATAAATAGTCCGTTAATTCTTTATTTAAATTCAAGCTTTAAAGGCGATTTCGATTTAGAATTCGATAAAGATAAGCTTACTAGCATAATAAACAAAGCTATTGAGAAAGGAAATGTGAGGATAATAATGGAAAATATAACAGGTCAAGCTAAGTTTTTAGATTCTTCTTTTGTATTTAATCTTGAAAAGAATTTTATTTTAGATGTACCTACGCCGATTTCCTTGAAAGGCACAAATGTTAGGGTGATAAGCGTAACCATAGGCAATTCACCTAAATCCTTTGTAGTAACAACCAGTTTTACAGTCATGATAGAGGGAATTTCTATAAGAAACATAGATCTCATAGATGCTAGTGCTCAAATTTATGTGGATAATACATTACTTGGTACAGTTAGGTTGCCTATTAATCAAAGACTCTTGTCATCGACTTTCAATTATGGAGGTGAGGTTAACTTATTAGTTAACGATCAAGGCGCTAATAAGATCGCTAAATATATTTTACAACAGAAACCAATTCCTCTTATCGTTAAGAACATTAATGTGACCGTTAGATTGATAAATGAGCTTTATGCCTTGACTTTGCCTGCTACTACTTCCTTCGATATATCAGTGCTACCTCAGTTGCTTATTAAAGTAACAAACTTTGTAATCAAACCTCCTGGCAATCTAGTGGAAGCTGAAGTGGAAGTCTTCTCCTCTGTTTTCAATCTTCAAATCACTAATATAGGTGAAATAAGAGCCAAGGTTTATGATATTAATGACGTATACCTAGGTTTTGCTAGAATTATCTCAATATATACTTCACCTGGTCTTTTATTCAAAGGGATTGCTGAACTTCAATTAACCCAAGAAGGTCTTAACGCATTAGCCAAAACCGTAATGCTGAGCGATGCAATTTCACTTTTCTTCAAAGAGTTTAGGTTCTCTGCTACAGTTAATGGGGTGAACATAGCTTTCGATAGCAATGAAATTTATCTTATACAACTCTCTACCAATTTTAGATATGATTATAATTTCATGATAACAGACATAAATGCGCTTCCTCCTGGTACTATATTTCCTATAACCGCTACTGTTGATTATCAAATAGTTAACGGTTTAAACGCACCCTTCAAGGTTTTGAGTGCTACTATGGATATTTATAACACTGCTGATGAATACTTAGGTAAAGGCAATGTAAAGGGTCCTATTGAGATTAATGAAATGAGTGGTAGAGTAACTATTGAAGCAAACTTCACTCTAAATCCAGATAAGGCGGCTTGGTTTGCTTCCCAAGTGGTCAATCATGGCAAAGTAGTCTTCAAGCTGAGCAACATAATGGCTACTGTTCAAATTTATGATTACATCATTAACGTGCCTATAAAAGGTTTAACCCATGAGTATGTAACAACTCCTATAAACGTCGATGTAACAAGAATTATCATAACAGGAATATCCTTTAATGGGATCTCGGCTGTTGCAGAAGTAAGAGTTAATAATCCGTTTAAGTTCCCTGTATACATTACATACATACAGAATAGCAACAGAACGATAACCTTTGATATATATGAATCCCAAAGAGAAGCGCATCCTGGATTTTATATTGGGTACGGCTGGTACGCTAATCAACAACTAGTGGGCGGTAAAAGCATAGCGATACTTTATCCAGTAAATGTAGTAGTGGTTAACTGGCTACACCTAGTATCACCTCCTCACGGGAGTCTTATTCCTCCTCGTACTCAAATATACGTTGATGCTCTTAACGGCAAAGCGGGAATGAAGATCTACGATCTCTATTTTACCTTCACTTTTGAAAAGAGAGAGATATTTGTTCGCTATCCTTAGATGCAGATATTATTTCTTTCAGGCGCTAAACATCTTTACGAATATTTTCAGAAGATATTAAAAAAAGGAGAATTCTTTTTGATAGAACAAAGGTTTTTCCCTGACAATGAACAATATATTAGAATACCTTTTAAACCTAAAGATAGCGTGACAATTGTTCAAAGCATGTATGGTAAGCCTGATGAAAGATTGGTAGAAACCTTGTTTGTCTCAAAAACATTAAAAGAGATGGGAGTCTTAAATATCATTGCTCTCATTCCTTATTTAGCGTACACTAGGCAGGATAAGAGATATAAAGAAGGCGAAGTGATAAGCCAAACTATAACCTTAGAGTTATTGGGGAATTTTATCAACGAGCTAATAACTATAGATGCTCATTTTCATGAAGGAATTCCAGAAATCAAAAACTTAAGAATTAAGAACATAAGGCTTTCTCCTTTTTTCAAGATCTTTTTCGAGAACATTAAAGCGAATCCTAATTATGTTGTGATAGGACCTGACGACGATTCATACATACTAGCGAATCTCTTGGCTAAGGAATTAGAGCTTGATTCAGGTTTTATAGAAAAGAAGAGAATAGGCGACAGCGAGGTTAAAGTTTTTAATTGTAGCATAGACGTTAAGACCAAGAACGTGATATTAATAGACGACATAATAAGCACCGGTTCAACGGTTATAGAAGCTATTAAATTCCTCAGAAGAGAAGGAGTCGATAAAATTCATGTAGCAGCAACCCATGGTCTTTTTGTAGCAGATTCGTTGGAAAAATTAGAAGTTCTAAGACTGGAATCGATTATAACTTCTAATAGCGTCCCAAATCGTTACGCCTTACTAGATGTATCTCCTGTGTTAATAGGTGAGTTAAAAGATGGTTGAAGATTTGGTTAAAAAGATTTCTTTTTTAAATCCTAAGAGCTTAGCCACAGCTTACGATGGGACGAGTAGGGCATATACTTCTAAGAATCTCTTCGAAAGCTTCATGTTATCGCTAGGAATAAACTTGGTCTCTTGCGATTCTTCTACACCTTCCATGATGAGTTCTTCCTTGAAAGAGCTTGATGTCGATTACGGTGTTTTTTTCCTAGAGAACAATTATATGGTTTTTGATAAGAAAGGTTTGCCAATGATGGAATTGCCATCTTTAAGCTCTGAATATGAGATCAAAAGATGGAATGAGATAGGTATCCTAGAGAGGGTAGAGATTTCTAAATTTTATAGGAGAAAAATAGAAGATTTTTTCGATTTAAAGACAAAGAGGCTAGGGCATATAGTAGTTAATTTGAATTTCAGTCCACTTAGTAAGGTGGTTCCTTATATTTTACGCAATATATCTTTGAGGCTGACAACTTTGCAAGCTAGCGAAGAAGAAACTTTGAGAGAAGATTTCGAAAGGAGTGTTGAGACTACTAGGCTGGCGATGAATGCATATAAAGCTGAACTTGCGTTTGTGATCGATAGAATTGGAGAAACGATTAGATTATTAAACGATGAAAAAGATTTTCTAAAAAAGGCTTGTTCTTTCATATTAAAAAAAGATGAAAAAATTAAAGAGATACTCTTCTTAGGCGAGCATTATTTTGAATTTGACGGTGTTAAATCCCGAAGAATAAAAAAGGAAGATTTGAGGTTTGATGAATCTACATTGATTGTGGATACTTCGAAGAATAGCATCATATATCCCAAGATTTCATGGTGGTTTGATTCCTTTATTACTTTTTTATCTTGGTATTCAGATAACTTTTTATATAAGTAAAAAGATTATTTGAATATGGCAGAAGAGAAACCTGAAAAAAAGGAAGAGAAAAAGGCAAAATCGGTAATAATCGTTAAAGGAGTAGAAGAAGACATAAAAGAATCTCTCAAAGAAGTAGCTGAAATTTCAGGTAAGGCGATTAGCGATGTTGTAAGAGAAGCATTGAGGTTATACGTAGCTGCTAGAGAAATTGGTTCTAAGACTGTTGAAACCATAACTAGCACGACAAAGGAATTAATAGCTGCAAACGTGACGGTGATAAAAAACATAGGAGAATTGAGCTTGAATAAGGAAGATCTATTAGCATTTAAGGAGAAGGTATCTTTCATGAACATAAATAAGCTTGAATTTGCAGAGGACGTTACTGAAGATGTGTTTCAAGAAAAGGTAGATAAAATAGTCAATGTAAAAGAATTGATCGTGAGTAAGAATCTGCCTAAGCACGTTTTACTTCCAAAGTGCAATTACGTCGATAAAATAACCATAAAACCGCTTGGTTAAAGTTAGTTTCATAATAACCACTAAGAATGAGGAGGCTTACATAAAGAGTACACTCTTATCAATTTTATACCAATCTGCTAAAGTAGACAAAGAAATAATTTTAGTCGACGCTTGTTCCACTGATAAAACTGTTGAAATAGCCAAACCCTTAGTAGATAAACTAGTTATTGAAAAAAGCAACATCCCACAGGGTAAAAATATAGGTGCTAAGATTTCTAGCGGAGACATTTTAGTTTTTTTGAACGCCGATGTTATTCTAGAAAAAAATTGGCTCGAAAAAGTTTTAGATTACTTTAATTCTAAAAAAGCAGGAGCTGTTCATGGATTAATAAAACCTAGGGAAAATAGCCTGAAAGCTATGGTGTTTGTATCTTTATGGAATTTATTGATATTTTTGTCTTCTAAATTAAGGAAGGTTCATACTTCTGGAGAATCTACTCTCGCAGTAAGAAGGGAATTTTTTTTTAAAGTAGGAGGATTCAGGGAAGACTTAGCTGTATTCGAAGATATAGATATTGGGCTGAGGCTCTCTAAGCTTACTCCTATATTTCTAGCAAAAGATTGCTTCTCTATAGCTTCTGTTAGAAGATTTGAAAAAGACGGTTACTTGAAATGGCTTTCGATATGGCTTTCCATCGCAATATTTTATTTCATTAGGAAAAGATCTTTGCTAAAAGAGTATCCTTTAGTTAGATAGGTCAGTTCGTCGCGAGATAATCATCATTCATTCTGGGACGGCTTCTTCATCCCCTTTTTTATATTATCGTCTAGATTTATAAAAACATGTTCAAATACGTAGTTTCGGCAGTGATCAAAAATGAAATCGGTGAGATCCTAGCAGTTAAAAGGAGGAAAGACGAAAAGGAACATCCTGATATGTGGGGTTTGCCCGCTTTGTCCTTTAAGCCTCCTGAAATGCCTGAAAGTGCTCTTAAGAGATTAGCTAAGGAAAAGTTGAATTGCGAAATAGAACCTATTTGTTTTCTAGGCGCGATAGCTCAAAATAGACCTAGCTATAGAATTTTCCTTTTGCTCTACGAAGCTAGGGTTGAGAAAGGAAAGCCCGATGTTTATAGCAATTTAAAGTATTCTGAGCAAGCTTGGGTCAAAGATTTAAGTATATTCTTTCCTATCGCTAAGAAAGGTTCAGCTTGTGCTCAGCTCTTACTTTATAGTCAAGGATTGTTGAAAGAAGAAGATTTGATCTTAGACTTAGCGAAGGAAATGCTTGAAGGTTAAAATAAGAGTATAGTATAAAAAAATTAAGTGGGCCGGTAGTTCAGTGGTAGAATATCCGCCTTGCACGCGGAAGGTCGAGGGTTCGAATCCCTCCCGGTCCACTGGATTTAAGCAAATCCCAGATTTTCACATGTTTGCTTTTCTTTCCATTTATTCATTTCTAAATTTTATCTCCATAAAGTCGCGCTATAGTATACTTAGATGATTCTTTTCTTCTTTGAAACATGATTAGACGGCCGATGTTGATTCCTTTATTAGGAACGGCTTGTTGATTCCTTATGAAGTATAGGTTTGGAGAGTGGTGTCCCTGGAACTATACGAGGAATAATGCATCAGAATAACCTATGCTTAATATTCTGTGTGGTGTGTAAAATTCTTAGGAATAGTTTTACATCAAGTATTATGAAGTGAGTTCTCTTTTCATGGTTGTAGCAGCTCAGCTCTCCTCTTGCTTTTCCTTCTATAACTTCCTTTAATGCTTCTCTACCTTCTCTAATCATCTCTATCCAACCTAGTTCAGCGGGAGTCTTACCTTAGCGTGAAGGATGGATAAGCCTCTCAATAGTGACGTTATGTAACTGATGGTTGCTTTTCAGCCGTTAAAAAGTTTTTATTTTCTCCTAGCTTCTGAAAGGAGTTACAAAACTCTCATTCACGCTAAAATACAGGTTAATCTATCATTTTATCTTATTCTCTAGACCTTCTTCTTAATAGTCATTGCCGATATCATAACGCATGGCTTCCAATAACTATCCAAATGTTTGCAAAATCCTATATTTGTGCATTATGAATTTGTCACACGACTTGAATTGATGGGAAAGACCTAGCTGGAACATTAAGCTCTTGAAACAATTTAGATTTGGCAAATATCAAGAGAATGAAAGTATGTGTTACAAACTTTCACTAGCTAGTCATCGTTAAATACACTCCAAGCAAGGTTATCGCAGAACCTATCATCTCAACCAATGTTGGAATTTCTTGGAAAAATAGGAATGAAAACACGTACGCCATTATAGGGACAAGCAATGAACCTGAACCCGCCTTAACGCTACCTAAATGCTTAATTGCGTTAAACCAAAAATAAAACCCTCCTACTTGTGCTATCAAAGCTAAAGCTAATAATAATCCTATATTTGTGAGAGTTAAGTCGAAGTAATATCCTATAGGAGTTAAAGCGAGAAGTACTGGCAAAGAAAGTAAGCCCATAGATGCGTTAAGTTTGATCAAATCCTCCTTTAGCAAATTCCTCCGATAATAAACTACGCCAACGCCCCAAGATAGTCCTCCCAATATTCCAAATAGTAAACCGAGATCGAAATTAAAAAAGGCTGTACCTGTTATTCCCAATACACCCAATACCACTCCTACTATACTCTTCGTTCTAATTTTGTTACCTAAGAGGATTTCGGTTATTACAATGAATAAAGGTTGGGTGTATATCATGACAGCTACCAACCCCGGACTGGATGAAAAATATATCCCCAAATTTAGGAAGGTCAAGAGTCCTACAAAATTCAATAGGGCATTTATGAACTGTTTAAAGCCTATGATTATTTTTCTCCCAATTATATAGAAGAATATCATAGCGACCATTACCCTTACGTAACTGATTATCATTGGTGAAGAATAAAAGGTGACGAGTTTTGTTAAAGGATAGGATAATCCCCAGAGCAATACTAACGGTATCATCCATCTCAAAAATAGCACTCCTGTGTTTGGAGTCACAAATAATCTCTTAATCTCCTGCTAAAAAACTTGATCATCGTCTAACTTAAATCATTTGTATTGGATTCCCAAGTACTCCTTCTAGGATAAAGAGACCCTTCAAATAGTGAGTTTATGTCTGAGAAGTAAAAGAGTAATCTACCAGGGGTTAATTATGTGATCAGGATTTTGATATTCGTAGATTTAAAAGCTGATCTGTTTAATAATCGTTTAGAGTATACAATCATAATTTTAAATATATTTTAAAATATAATATTTATGAATATGGTAAATTAAAAAATTATACTTTTTCTAATATTATTGCTCCCCCTTGTCCTCCTCCTACACATAACGTAGCCACTCCGTAATCTTTCCCATCCAAAATCAACTGCCTAGCCAATGTTCCTACTATTCTAGCTCCTGTAGCACCTAGAGGATGTCCTATGGCTATTGCTCCCCCTCTCTTATTCACGTTCTCCTCCTCTAATTCCAACTCCTTTATAGCATAAAGTACCACTGCAGCAAATGCCTCGTTTATTTCCCAAAGATCTATGTCCTTTACGCTTAGATCTACCTTCTCTAAGGCCTTTTTAGAAGCCGGAACTGGACCTTTGCCCATTACTGTTGGTGGTACTCCAGCGAATCCAAAACTTCTTATCTTGGCCATCGGTGTCAATCCATATTTTTTAACTGCATTTTTAGACATCAAAAGGACATAAGAGGAGCCTGAGTTAAGGGGGGAAGAATTCCCTGCAGTTATCTTACCATTAGGTTTAAACGCGGGTGGCAATTGAGACAACTTCTCTAAACTCGTGTCTTGTCTTACAGATTGATCTATATCTAAGTTAACTTTCTTGCCATCTATTTCAACTTCGACAGGCAATATTTCGTCTTTAAAATAACCATCTTGTATAGCTTTCCAAGCTAATTGATGACTTCTCAAAGACCATCTATCCATTTCCTCTCTGCTTATATTTGCTTCCTCAGCTAGTTTTTCAGCAGTAAGTCCCATGATATAACCAGTAGCTAGATCATATTCAGCGTATTCAGGGCTCGTTATGAAGTTAACGTTAATTTCAATATGGGGATTATCGAATATAGGAGTCTTGGACATTTTCTCCACACCTCCTGCTATTACTATATCTGCCATATCTGTTGAGATTTCCATCGCACCTATCGCGATAGATGTTATCGATGATGCACATTGTCTATCCACAGCTATGGTTGGAATATTATAAGGTAGTTTAGCCGCGAATATTTCATGTCTTCCTCCATAAGCCCATTGTTCACCTACTTGAAGTGCGCAGCCTGTTATTATTTCATCTATTTCGGTTGGCTTTATTCCGTTCTTTTCTATTAACTTGTTAATAACAAGCGCAGCCAATTCTTCTGGCCTAATATTGTAAAATGGATCTTTTTGAGGTTCTTTTCTTGAAAACCTAGTGAAGGGGGTTCTTAGAAAATCTACAAGATATACGTCTTGTAGCATTTTTCCACCACATTTACATTTAGTTTTATAAGTTAAATCTTTCAATCCCATGTTAGTCTGATTCTAATGTTTCTTCTCTTCAATCATTTGCAGCGCTAGGCCAACTGTTCGTTTTCTTCAAAACATACGCACAATCTTTCGTGGATCTTATTTAATAACAATAGCATAATTTTTTAATCGCTTTAATAAAATAATTTGTTCTTAATTTTTCATTGGGCTTTGTAATCGTTTATAAGCCTTTCTTAATCATCAATTTAAATAGATCACTTAGCTCGTAAAGCCGTCACGAGGTATATGGTTTTGGACTTTACTGTGTGATGCAGGTAAAGAGATAATCCCGACTTATAGTTAGATAGAAGTCCACCTAATTCGTAACAGCTGTTCATTTTTGGGCGTTAAAAAATAAAGGTTATTAGTAATTTAGTTTTATGCAAGAAGAATTGTCCAGGATATTTGAAGAAGTGGATAGGAATTACGAGAGACATTTAGAAAGAATTCAAAGATTGGTAAGACAACCTTCTGTGAGTCCTTTGAATATGGGAGTAAGAGAATGTGCTGATTTGGTAAAAGAAATGCTTTTTGAAATAGGATGTTCGTATGTTAGTTTGGTAGAAACCAAAGGTAATCCCGTAGTATATGGAGAATATAATAGCAACGCTGAGAGAACTGTTCTAGTCTATTTGATGTATGATACTATGCCTGCTGATGAGGAAGGCTGGATCGTAGATCCCTTTGAAGGGAAAGTAGTGAAAACGGATTATTTCGGAGAAACGTTGGTAGCAAGAGGTGCTGTCAATTCAAAAGGACCTTTAGGTGCATTTTTGAATGCAGTTGAATCCATTAAAAACGCAGGAAAAGAGTTGCCTGTCAACTTGATATTTGTAGCAGAAGGAGAAGAAGAACTAGGTAGTAGAAACCTGCCTAGCTTCATAGAGGCATACCAAGATAAGTTGAAAAAAGCAGATGTAGTTTTCTTTCCTTTCCCTTCTGAAAACAGAAAAGGGAAGCCTATAATTCATCTAGGTGTTAAGGGAATAGTTTACTTTGAACTAGAGCTTTCAGGAGAGAATTGGGGCAAAGGACCAACTAAGTTTGGAATACATGGAAGCAACAAGGCCTGGGTGGATAGTCCTGTTTGGAGATTCATACATGCCTTAGCTACGATGACGAGCGAAGATGGAAATAAAGTTTTAATAGAGGGATTTTACGATAAGGTCGCTGTTCCTACAGACGAAGATCTATATTTACTCGAAAAGCTATCTGAGACCTTTGATGAGGAAGCTGTTAAGGAACAACTACAAATAAAGCATTTCATAGATGATAAGCAAGGAGTAGAAGCCTTGAAGCTTTATCTATTCTCTCCAACTTTGAACATAAACGGGATTTGGGGTGGGTATACACAAGTTGGTACTAAGACTTTATTACCTAGTAAGGTAACCGCTAAGGTAGATGTTAGATTGGTTCCTAATATGAAAGTTGAAGACATAATACCTATGATAAGGAAGCACTTGGATTCAAAAGGCTTTAAAGAAGTAGAAATAAGGTTATTAGAAAGAGGTTACAATCCAGCGAGGATGAGTTACAAAGATAAGTATGTGAAGGCTTTAATTAAGACAATAGAATATTTCGGTAAAAAGCCAGAACTATGGCCTACTTTGGCTGGCAGTGCTCCGTTTTCATTATTCCATGATTCTCCTCTAAATCTTCCTTTCATAGTCGGAGGACTTGGTCATGGAGGATTAGCCCATAGTCCTAATGAATATTTAGTAGTAGGAGAAGGAGGACCTACCAGCGGTCTTAGAACAATGGAGAACTCTTTCGTAAAGCTTCTCTACGATATTGCAACGACTTCAGACTAAGCATTGTTTAGAGTTTTTAAGCAGTTTTGAAATAATATCAAAATATGAAAAGAGAGAAAAAGAAGAGTATCTTCGATGATTTGTTCGAAGATCTATTCAGCGATTTCGATAATTTTTCTAAAGGATTCGTGGGAGGATATTCTATAAGCGTGATTAGTTCAGGAGGAAAGACTAAGGTTCATGTTAAAGCAGATAAGAATACTGATGTCGCTAAGCTAAGACGTGAGCTAGAAGAGAGATATCCGGGTGCAGAAATAACAATAGAAGGAGGTAAAGTTCCGATAGAAGAAGGTCCTAAAAAGAAATCGATGATCGAAGTTATAGAAGAAAGGAAGCTAGAAGAAGAAGAAAATAAATAATTCTTTAAGGAATATTAAAAAAAGGGCCCGTAGCTCAGCTAGGTAGAGCACCCGGCTCATAACCGGGGGGTCCTGGGTTCAAATCCCAGCGGGCCCACATTTTCATTTCAATTTTTTGTGTGAATTCAATATGATTCTTTTTAGAAGAAACGCTTTTACTTAAGAATTATAACTCTATTTCCTTCTACTTTCAGTCTCCCTTCCATGAACAATTTTATGCCTTCTATTATGATTTCTTGTTCTGCTTTTTGAACCCTTTCCTTCAAACTTTCAACAGTATCATCATCCCTTACTTCTACTGCTTTTTGAAGTATTATAGGTCCTGCATCCAATCTTTCATCTACGAAATGTAGTGTACAACCTGTTATCTTACAACCGTATTCCAAAACTGCTTTGTGTACTTCTTTATCCCATCCCGGAAATGCAGGAAGCAATGAAGGATGTATGTTCATTATCCTATTTCTGTAAGGATCCAATAAGGTCTTCGTTACGTATCTGTTATAGCCTATCAACAAGATAAGATCTACATTCCTTTTATTTAGCTCTTCGAGGATTTCTTTGTCGTATTCTTCTTTGGTTTTACCTTTAGGATCTATGAAAATCGCTTCTATGTTATGTTGCCTCGCTCTTTCTAAAGCATAAGCATTTTTATTGTTGCTTATTACGCAAACTATTTCAGCGCTTAATTTTCCTTTCTCTATTTCGTCTATTATAGCTTGCATATCGGTAGCCCTTGTAGAAGCTAAGACTGCAATTCTCAGTTTTCTATTCATTTTTAATAAGCCCTAATTGAATTTCAGTGCAAGTAATGAGATTTTTGATCAGCATGGCTACCGTCATTGGACCAACACCTCCAGGCGTAGGAGTTATTAGATAGCAACTATCCTTTACTTCCTCGAATTCAACATCACCAGTTATCTTATCATTTATCTTAGAGAAACCAGCATCTATTAAAACTACATTCTCAGATATGTGTTCTTTTCTTATCAAATTAGGTACTCCTGTAGCAGTTATTATTATTTCAGCCCTCTTAGTGTAGTAAGATAGATCTTTAGTCTTAACATGACACATCGTTACCGTAGCAAACCTATTGGTGAGAAGTATGGAAAGAGGCTTTCCTATTAATATGCTGTTGTTTATTATCACGACGTTTTTACCTTCGACGTCTATCCCAGAATATTCTAGTATATCAATTATACCCTTAGGAGTACAAGGTGTGAGTATTTCTTTTTTATACATCAGCTTTCCTAGATTGATTTCATTAAGAGCATCTACATCTTTAATTGGATCGATCGCGTTTAAGATTACTTGTGTTCTCAAATGGGGAGGTAAAGGGAGTTGTACTATTATTCCGTTTACGTCTTTTCTATCATTTAGCTCATTTATTTTCTTCAATAATTCCTTTTCCTCAATGTTTTCATCGAAACTATAATATTCATATGCCAGTTTTAGTTCTTTCAACGCTGAAATTTTCATTTTTATATATGAAAGGGAAGCTGGATTTGATCCGACATTAATTATTGCCAGCTTAGGATTCACGTTCATTTTTCTTATTTTTTCAATATCGTTTTTCAATGATTCTAGTATTTCTTTTTTCCTTTTATTTCCATCAAAAACTATAACCATTTTAAATTATTCCTAATTTCTTTAAATTATTAATTCTTTTATTAAGAAGTTTATCAGTACCTATGTCTCTTCTATAATAGATATTTCCTTTTACGTATTTAGCGGCCTCATAGCAAAGTTTGCTTGCTTCTGTTATTTCTTCTGCTTTAGCTAACAAGGCTAAGCTTCTAGAACCTGTGGTATAAAGCTTGCCGTTTTCTTCCCTCAAGGAAGCGTAGTAAACTTCCACGCCTAGTTTCTTTATCTCATCTTCTTGAACTTCAACTTCTTGGTCTTTCATGGGATGGCTAGGATAACCTAAAGGAGCAAAATAAACGCAGACTGTAGACGATCTTTCAAATTCCACGTCTTTTTTGCTCAAATTCCCTTCCACAATCTTTTCACAGATCTCAGAAAAATTGCTTTTTAAAATTGAAAGTACATTTATAGCTTCAGGATCTCCGAAGCGAACATTATATTCTATTATAAGAGGACCTGCTTTCGTTAGCATGAACTGACCATATATTATTCCTATGTACTTATATCCAGTTTCTTTCTCCAAAGCCAGCATCGTCTGTTTTAAAATATGATAAGATTTCTCGAATACATTCATGTTTATGAAAGGCAATAGATGATCTTTGAAGCTTATCGATCCCATTCCTCCTGTGTTCTCCCCTTTGTCATCATCAAAAGCTCTTTTGTGATCTTGAACTAAAGGCATAGGAATCAGCGTCTTTCCTTCGTAAAAGCATTGTAATACAAATTCCTCGCCTTCAACTCTCCTTTCTATAACAACCTTTTTATGCGAAGCTAATACTTCTTCGCAATACTTTAAAGCTTCTTCTTTATTCCGAAAATGTTCTCCTAAGACCTTAACCCCCTTACCCCCAGTAAGTCCATCAGGCTTTATCACATAATCTACGAGTTCGTCGATCGCTTCTTCACATTCTTTTAGGTTTTCAGCTATTCTGAACTCAGGATATGCTTTTATTCCATGTTTTTTCATTAGTTCTCTTGCGAAAGACTTACTACCTTCTATCATGGCTAATTCTTTCCTAGGACCTATGCAGGGAATTTTCGCTTTATCTTCTAGGAAATTAACCAATCCTCCTACCAATGGAGCTTCGGGTCCGCAAATTGCGAAATCTACTCTTTCCTTACTAGCAAATTCTGAGATCGATTCAAAGTCTTTCAAAGAACCTATTTTTATCTTTTCTGAAATCCTAGAAATTCCCGGATTCTTGAACCCCATATAAGAATAGATTTTTGCACCGCTAGAATACAAGGCCTTAGCTATAGCGGCTTCCCTTCCTCCTTCACCTATTAGCAAAAATTTATACATCGATTTCCATTTCCCAATATCTTATTCGTTCTTTATTCTCCTTATTTCTCAATTTATCTGAAAGTTTTTGTGCAAGAGGAGTAGGGTATATTCCTGTTAGACATCCAGTGCATATGTTTTCTCCCAGTCCTATAGCTCTTTTAAGACTATCTAGAGTTTGGTAGCGAAGCTCATCTGCTCCTATTTCCTTAGCAATTTCTTCGATTTTTTTGGTTGCAGCTATCAATTCCCCATGCATTGCTATATCTATGCCATAGAAACAAGGTGATATTATCGGAGGACATGTTATCCATATATAAACTTTCTTAGCTCCATTATTCCTAATCATTTCAACTATTTTTTTCATCGTTGTTCCTCTAACAATGCTGTCATCTACAAGGAGCACTTTCTTATCTTTTATTAAAGACTTCACAGGATTGAGCTTTAACTTCACATTCTTTTCCCTTTCTTTTTGTGTAGGCATTATGAAAGTCCTTGCAATGTATCTGTTTTTTATTAGACCTTCGACAACAGGTATCCCTGTTTCTCTAGATATTGCTTCAGCTGCTGGTCTTGCCGAATCGGGGATGGGAACTATGATGTCAGCATCAGTAGTATAAGTCCTTGCCAATTCCTGTCCTAGCTTCCATCTTACTTCATAAACTGTCTTACCTTCAAATACGCTATCAGGCCTGCTGAAATAAACGAACTCAAACATGCAGTGGTTTCTCTTAATATTTTTCCTTAATTCTTTTCTTATGAGTCCATTATCTGAAAGAACAAGCAATTCAGCAGGCTTTATGGGTTCTACATTAATGAAATTATTCACATCGTGCGCCACTGTTTCTGAGGCTATTAGTAAATTTCCAAGCCCATCTGAACCAAGATTTAATGGTCTAAATCCATGTGGATCCCTAAATGCCACCAAAGTTCCTTCGTTTGTAAGAAATACCGACGAATAGGCACCTTCTACTTCTTCGAAGGTCCTATCGATGGTCTTTTCTATGTCTTTGGTGTCTTTCAGATTCTTAGCTATGTAAGCTGCTAGTATTTCACCATCTCCTCTCCCTTTAAAAACGTACCCTGCTTCTTTTAGATTTTTTCTTATTTGCATGTAATTCACTATGTTGCCGTTGAAAGCAAGAGCTACTTGTAATCCTTCGAATTCTACTAAAGAGGGTTGGGCATCTTCTATTGTTGTATCTCCAGTGGTGGAATACCTTACATGTGCTATCACTTTTTCATTTTTTGCTATTTCTAAAAATTCTTCATCGAAATGATAGCTTATTAACCCTAAGGACTTCTTTAGAATTATTTTATTTCCTTTTATGGAGGCTATTCCGAAAGATTCTTGCCCCCTATGTTGAAGAGATAATAATGCGGCATAAATCACCTCATGGGGGTTTTGACATTCAATAAAATAAGTGCCTAAAACTCCACAATTTTCTTTCAACATTTCTTAGATGATCACGAGTTTCTTGTTTTTATACTTTATAAAGACTCCTTTTTTATCTATTATCCTTCCTATCATCTTAGCTTGTATATTATATTTTTTGAACATATCTATAGCTTCATTTACGTTTTTCTTATCTATGACTATGCACATACCTATTCCACAGTTAAAGGTTCTAAACATCTCAATTAAAGGAACGCGACCTACGTTCATTATCAACTTGAATATAGGAGGGAATTCTGGAAACTTATCTAATAAGAACCCAATATTTCTATCTTTTGCTAATCTCATTAATTTAGTAAAACCACCGCCAGTTATGTGGGCTATACCTTTTATTTGGATCATAGATTTGAGTTCAAGTATAGGTTTCACGTATATTCTAGTAGTTCTTAGTAGTTCTTCTCCTAAAATACCTTCTATCTCAGGAATTTTTTCTGTTAAGCTGTATTTTTCTAGCAGAATTTTCCTTGCTAAGGTATATCCATTGCTATGTAAACCGTTACTTTCCAACCCTATTATGACGTCATCCGTGGTTATTTTTGAACCGTCTATTACTTCATTTCTCTTCAAATAGCCAAAGGTCATCCCTACCAAATCAAAGCCTACCTGTTTCCTAGCCCCTTTTATCATCTCAGGCATTATAGCTGTCTCTCCTCCTATTACATAGACTCCGCTTTCTTCTGCTGCTCTTTTAATTCCTTTGGCGATTTGCGTTATCAATTTTTTATTGACTTTTTCAACAGCTAAATAATCTAAGAATGCTACGGGCTTTGCACCTACGCATATTATATCATTAACTCCCATCGCTACGCAATCATAACCTATGGGTTCAAAATAATTCATGGCTTGTGCAACTAGTATCTTGGTTCCTACACCATCAACATGAAGCGCGTAACAATGTTCTCCATGGCATATTACTCCTGCGTAATGGCCTATTTGAAGTAATGGGACAAACTCTGACTCTTCCACCTTATTTTCGAGCATTTCTCCTAGCTTTTTATGGATTTTTCTAACTGCTTCAATATCTACACCTGCTTCTTTATATGTCCTAGGTAATTTTTTCTCCTGTGATTTTTTCATAGGCTTCTATATATCTATTCTTAATTTCTTCGACTAACCAAGCAGGTAATTCTGGAGGTTTAGGAATCTCGATGTTTTTCTTTCTAGCTTCTTCAAGTGCATCTCTATAACCTATTTTTATCAACCAATCTCTCACAGGTTGCTTATCAAAGCTTTCTTGCGGTTTTCCTTTTTCATATTTAGCTAATGACCAAAGTCTGAATTCATCAGGACCTAAGCTATCTGCTAGAATTATATTTCCATTTTCATCTTTTCCAATTTCGAATTTGACATCAGCAAGTATAAAACCAGCTTTCAACGCCTTTTCATACATCTTTGTATAAAGCATTATTGAAATTTCTCTTAATTTCTCGTATTCTTCATAACTCAGCCAACCTCTTTTAATTACTTCTTCTCTTGAAATCGGCAAGTCTTTTTCTTCATACTTAGTCGTAGTTTCGAAGAAAGGTTTATGCAATTTTTCAGCCAAAATCGCTGGAAATCCTTCTATTTCTTTTTTAATTATTCTTTCGTAGAGAGAACCATAAATGTATCCTCTGACGATGAATTCTAGCGGGATCATCTTCAATTTCTTTACATACATAAGGTTAGGTTCCTCTGTTTTTATCATGTGGTTTGGGTAATCTAGATACTCGAACCAAAATTTTGCAAACTTCAGCAAGATTTTCCCCTTCATAGGTATTTGTGTAGGCAGTACTACATCAAATGCTGAAATTCTGTCAGAAAATTCGAAAAGGAGTGTTTTTTCATCTATTTCGTATATGTTCTTTACTTTACCTATTTTAATTAACTTCATACAGGTTTAACATCTTTATTCTTAAATTTTAATCTTAAGGTTATTTTATCGAAGAGTAAAATATAATATGCAAAGATATGCCTTATTCTCACTTTCAAAGAAAAATCCTATTTTCTTAGAATTAGCTAAAGAGCTGGTGAGTAAAAACTACAAAATACTCGCTACAGAGAGCACGATGAATTTCTTAAAAGAAAACGGCGTAGAAGCTTATCCTTTGAGCAAGATAACGGGTTTTAATGAGCTCTTAGGGGGTAAAATTAAGTCGATAAATCATATTTTGCATTCGATGATTCTTTGTGACAGAGATTCGGTAGAAGAAGTCGAAGAAATAAAGAACTACGGCTTTATAGATTTCGTCGTTGTTAATCTTTATTCTTTAGATTTTCAAAAAACAGATCTTTTGTTCAAATCGCTAGATATAGGAGGCAGGTTACTAATAAATTCAGCGATAAAGAATTACAAACATGTAGCTTTGATCGTAGATGAAGAAGGGTGTAGAATAGCTATAAATGAGTTGAGAAATAAAGAATCCTTGTCCTTTGAGACTAAGCAAATGTTGGCGTTAAGAGCTTTCGAATATTTGATAGATTACGAAGCAAAGGCATATACTTTTCTTTATGAAAACTTTACAGGAAAACTAGCGCTTTACATGTTATTGAAAGACGGGAAGAAACTTAGGTATGGAGAGAATCCTCATCAAAAGGCTTACATATTTTCCTATAATACTGATCCTGATTTTGAGATTGAGATTTTAAAAGGAGATTTATCGTACAATAATTATTTAGATACGAATCGAGCCATCTTTTTGTTAGAAGAACTAGGTCCTTCTTCATGTGTAATAATAAAACACACAAATCCTTCTAGCGCTGCTAAAGATGAAAATGTAAAAAATGCTTTTTTAAAGGCCTATTCTGCAGATCCAATTTCTGCTTATGGAGGAATTTTAGGTATCAATGGCTTGATAGATAAGGAATTAGCAGAAATCATTTCTAAACATTTCTTCGATATAATAATAGCTAAGGATTTCGAAGAAGAAGCTTTGAAGATTCTATTTAAAAAGAAGGCTAGATTGATTAAATGTAGATCATTTGGGCTAGGGCTTGGGCAATCTTATTCGATTAGAGACTTGATTAACGGTATTCTAGTTCAAGAAAGGGATTTGAGCAAGATAGAGAATTTTAATTTACAATTTGTTTCTAAGAGGAAACCTAATGGGAGAGAAATGAAAGATCTAATATTTGCCTGGAAGGTAGTAAAGCATGCTTTTTCCAATGCTATCGTAGTGGCTAAAAACGAAGTTACTTTAGGAATAGGATGTGGTCAAACTAGCAGAATATATGCGGCTGAGATAGCTTTAGCTAGGGCTGGAGAAAAGGCAAAAGACTCGGTATTAGCTTCGGATGGTTTCTTCCCCTTTAGGGATAGCATAGATTTAGCAGCAAGTAAAGGAGTAAGTGCGATAATAGAGCCAGGAGGTTCTATAAGAGATAAGGAAGTGATAGAAGCTGCTGACCAGCATGGTCTAGCTCTCGTATTCACTGGAGTAAGAAGTTTCAGACATTGACATGGATAGATTTCAAAGCTATCCTGAATTCCTGAACTGGTTGTATAATCTAAGACGTTTCGGAATGAGCTATGGAGTGGATAACATAAAGAAGCTACTTAAGCTTTTGGGCAATCCTCATGAAAAACTCAATTCAGTATTAATAACCGGTAGTGGAGGAAAAGGATCGGTGACTTATTTGGTTTCCTATGTTTTAGAAAAGCATGGGTATAAGGTTGGGTCTTTCACTAAACCTCATTTGCATAGATATACTGAAAGAATATCCATAAATTCTGAAGAGATAAGTAAAGAGCGCGTCCTTGAACTAGCTAATTATATTTATGATAAAATTAAAAATAGCGATTACCATCCTACTTTTTTTGAATTCACGACAGCGCTTTCGATGCTCTATTTCTTAGAAGAGAATGTCGATATTTGTGTTTATGAAGTAGGAATAGGAGGTAGATATGATGCTACGAACGTCCTTAACCCTTGTGTCTCTGCTATTACCGCTGTGTACCTTGAACATACCAAAATTCTAGGCAATACCGTTGAAGAAATAGCTTGGAACAAAGTAGGAATAGCTAGGCCAGATGCCTATTTAGTATATGGTTATTCTGGAGAAAATGCTACTAATGTTGTAAGAAATGAATGTGAAAAGCTAGATTGTTTACTGATAACCGTTTCGAATAAAAAAGGGTTCGATGTTTTTTATGAAAACATAAAAAGCGATCTCGAAGAGAATGTTTTCAACTACTATGGATTAGATGTTGAATTGAAAGATCTTAAGCTTTCTTTATTAGGAGAACATCAACAAAGGAATGCTTCAATTGCTTTGGCAGTTCTAGAAATTCTAGACATGCTAGGTTATGATATGAACGAAAACAAAATAAGAGAGGTCTTGATTAATGTCAAGCATAAAGGTAGATTAGAAATTTTCAAGCATAATAACAAAATAATAATTTTAGATTGTGCCAAAGATCCTTTTGCGATTAAAACTTTGTCTGATTTTCTTAAGAAGAATATTAAAGAAAAGTTTAATGTTGTAATAAGTATTTCTAATGATAAAGATTACATAAATATGTTAAACAATATAAAGGATATAACAAAGCATTTCGTATTTGCAGAACATAAAGTGATGAGTAGAGCTATAAGCAACGAAATCCTAGCTAATTGCTTAAAAAATTTAGGCTTAAGCATATCCTTTGACTTAATTAAAGATGTGAAGGAGGCTCTTAGATTTTCAATAGAAAATTTAGAAGGACCAATACTAGTAACAGGCTCCGTTTTCACTGTAGCAGAAGCAAGAGAACTTTTAGTTGATGAGGAGGTCGATGAAATCGGTGTAAGCGATACCTTAGAGATAAAACAATAATGCATAACGTAGTAATACTTCTAAAAAAGTCAAGAATATATATAGAAGAAGTAAAAAAAGAAGAATTAATTTTAATTAAAAACTATTTTAAAAAGATAAATGTAATTGAAGAAAAAAATTCTGTTTTTTCATTAATATTAGAAGATGAAGATATTTTAAATAATTTACCAGAAAATATTGAAATATTTAAAGAAATAAAAATTTCTTATAATAACTTTATTTCTAATCCTCCTCCTATGAAAATCGGTGATAGAGTTTTCGATTTCAAAAACAAAGTCTACGTAATGGGAATTTTGAACATAACGCCCGATTCCTTCTACGATGGAAATCTCTATTTTGATCACGAAAAAGCTTTCAAAAGAGCAGAGCTCATGTGGAAAGAAGGGGCAGACATAATAGATATAGGAGGTGAATCTACTAGACCAGGTTCTGTTAGGATATCTGAGGATGAAGAACTTAGAAGAGTGATACCAGTACTGAAGAGGGTGAAAAGCGAGCTCGATGTAATAGTTTCTGTAGATACTTACAAAAGCAAAGTAGCTGAAGAAGCCATATCCCATGGTGCAGATCTCATAAATGACATAAGCGGTTTGATTGCCGATGAAAGAATGGGGGATGTAGTAAGTAAATACCAAATTCCTTTAGTCATTATGCATATAAGAGGAAACCCTGCAATAATGCAAATCAACCCAAGCTATAATGATGTGGTCATTGACGTAATAAGATCTCTCAGGACCAAGATCTCATTCGCCAAATATAAAGGGATAAAGGAAGAGAATATAATAATAGATCCTGGAATAGGCTTCGGTAAGACTTTGGAGAACAACTTAGATTTGATAATAAGGCTCAAAGAAATTAAGTGTATAGGAAGACCCATATTAATAGGTTTGTCTAGGAAATCTTTCATAGGAAAAATCCTAGATCTTCCTCCTGAGGAAAGGCTTGAAGGAACGATCGCAGCAAATGCTTTGGCGATAATCAACTCTGCTAACATAATCAGAGTGCATGACGTAAAAGAAGCGAAAAGGGTTGCAAGATTGGGAGAACATTTCCTAGATAGAATTAATAAATATTTCTCGGGATAGAGAATTATATGGAAGAGTATAGGAAAACGAATTTAAAGGCAGATGATGTAAAGGATGGTTCTCTAATCAAGGTCGAGGTGGATGGAGAAGAAATAGTTATAGCTAAAGTCAAGGGCAGGTTTTATGGAATAGGTGCTTATTGTAAACATGAAGAATGGGATCTTTCTGAAGGTACATTGAGCGATACCAAAATAGTATGCGCCGGTCATGGTGCTTTTTGGGATCTCGAAACTGGTAAAGGAGAATTCGTAGAACCCCTTGAAGATGAACCGATCTACGATGTTAAAGTAATAGAAGGATATCTTTGCGTTAAAAAGAAATCCTGATGATAATAAGAAAAGAAGAATTCTTTGAAGGAATAAATAAAGAAGCTCTTTTCGATTTTTTATCGAATCCTCTAAATATAGAGAAGGTTTATCCAAAAGACTTAAAAGTAAAAGTAAAAAGTCTTGACGGTCAATATCAAATAAGTGCTTATATTCTAGGTCAAAGATTCGAATGGGTGTTATCTATAAAAGAACTCGAGAGGCCTACGAAAATAGTTGATGAGCTAAAAGGTACATTGTTTAAAGAATGGAGAAACGTGCATGTGATAAAAGAAACAGAAAAAGGATCTTTAATGCAGGACGAAATATATTATAAAACTAAATTAGGTTTTTTAGTAGATATTTTAATTAAGAAATTTATAGAAAAAATAATTGATTACAGAAATAAATTTTTATTAAAGACATTCGGAAAAGAAATATCATATGAATATAAAGATCCATTTAAAATAAGCATTTTTAGCGGAACATTAATTTTATCTACTATGTTCTTCTTTTCTCTATTTATTTTGTTATTTATTCCTAGAGGGTTGTTTTTTGATTTAATATTAGGATTAATTTCTTGGTTTTTAATATGGTATTCTTTTCATGACCTAGCTCATTTCTTAGTAGGTAATTTAGTGGGTGTGAAGTTTTCCAATTATTACATAGGCCTTTCCAATCTCTTTAGAATTAATTGGATACCTGAAAGAATTAGATTATTAATCATAGCCTTTGGACTGAAAATAGATAGGGCTTCTACTACTGCCTCTAAAAAGGGTTATTTCGCAATGTATCTTGCAGGTCCTGTAGCTAGTCTAATAATGCCTTTCATACCTGCATTTTATTTGCTCCATTTTGGCTCAACCTTAGCAGGATCTTTTCTATTAATATTATCCTTGGCTAATCTCGCTTTCAGCCTTTATTTTAGTCCTAAATATGGTTGTATAAACAAAGCTCTTAAATCATTGAAAAAATGAACTATATTGTAGTTGCAGAGAAAGGGAGTGTAGCTAAATCTCTTAGATCCTTTTTCAACTCGATGAAAATAAATGCTATAGTGTCTTCTGTTAGAGGACATATCTTCGATGCAGATTTGCCCTTTGAATTCAAGAAATGGAGGAATGTGGATCCTTCTGAAATTTTCAAAATAAACAAGGTAATAACTGTGATTAGGGACAAGGAATCTTATCAGAACATAACCGAACTGTTCAAGACTTATGAAGGTGTTTTGGTCATAGCTACAGATAATGATCACGAAGGTGAATTGATCGGTTTTGAGATTTTATCAATATATAGATCCACCAAAGGTTCTTTGGCTAAGTTTTATAGAATGCGTTTTAACTCTACTAGCAAGGCTGAGTTGCTTAGAGCCTGGAGGAATCTTGAAAGTGATCTCAATTGGAGATGGGTCGATAAGGCTATATTTAGAAGAAATTTCGACTTAATTACAGGTGCCGCATTCACAAGATTGCTTACTCTTAAAAGTTCTGAAAAAGGATATCGTGGTTTGATAAGCTGGGGTTCTTGTCAAACATGTACTCTTTACTTCATATCTGAAAGAGAGAAGGAGATAATGAACTTCAAGCCCCAAAAATACTGGTATTTTAAAGTATATTTAGAGAAAAACGGCGTCAAATTCAAAGCATATAGTGCTCATATAAAGGAGAAAGAGCAAGCTTTAAAATATTATGAACTTTTGAAAAAAATTAAAATCGCTAAGGTAAAAGAATATAGAACAGAAAAGAAAATCATAGCCAGGCCTTTACCCTTAAGGACTGATGATGCTTTGAAAGATTTAACTAAGATAACGAAACTAAGCGCTTCTAAAATTTTAGCTATTA